>JBQEFB010000014.1:0-82787 GCA_052107635.1 Marinomonas sp.
AAAGAAATAAAGAGAATCATGCCATAAGTTCGTCTTTTTTCAGAGGTTCCCTAATTTCATGGCTAAATGTCTCTGCGCCAAATGATATGCCTAAGACCTTTTCAAAAGCCTCTCGAATATTACGGCTAAATGTTTTATCAAACTTGCAAGCTAATACTGAAACTCTAGAATCAAACTCTGATAGATATCTAATAATATCAAACCGTTTATACTCTAAACTACTTTTAACTAAACTTTCATATTGCGTTCTACCAAAAGAAGAGATTGGCTTCTTCTCATAATCTTGTGGCAACCAATTTTTGGCATAATTTGAACGTTTATTAACTTTTTCTCTGGTTTCTCGTAATAACTTTTTGTCTTCAGTTACATCCATTCTAAATATATCAAGAGCAAATTTCCCTCCTGACGGTAAACCATAGCCAATTTCGGCACCTGCACCGAAAAATAATGACACTTTACTCATTAAAAACTCCTTTTCTAATTTAGGGGGCTTAACGCCTTAATAACTGGCGTGTAGGTTGGTGTTATTTTTTCGATCTTTCTTTTGCAAAAATAATGACAACCGTAATACGTCCAGTTGATTAACTTGTTATGCCTATTTTATGATACTTGGAGATAAAAACTCTCTTATGTATTTTTCAAATTATGGCGAACATTTATCGTTGTCAGATTCCAATTACTCAAGGATAAATCGTGAAATTCTCCAAAATCAAATGGTGCAGATTCTCTGTTCAAGTTCCCATTTTTGTAAAGTGTTCGAGTCTTGGCATGAGCTGACTTTAATATATTATGGCCTTCATCATAGTGCTGTTTTACTGCTTGTAAAACAGCGATAACCTCATTTTCTAGCTCTTGCTCTATGTAAATTGAGTTATCTTCTAAGACTGCATAAGCAATCGTTATTTTTTTATAAACAACATCGAATGAGTCAAATGTTTTTGAAAAAGCTTGAAAATAATGAGAGCGAAATTCTTCTATAGTTATATCTGTTTCTACACCAATAATTTTTTGAAATCCATTCCGCGTAAATGAAGTTGCAATAACGGCAACGTATATGTTTTTAATAGAATCTCTTTTTGCTTCATCGTACTTTGAAAACTTTAAATTTTTCTGATGAGCGTATACGCTCAATTCTGTTTGCAAAGTATCTTTTCTAGTATCTAATTCATGTTGATACTTTTGAATTGAACGTTTAATTCTACTTTCAATAAGGAACTTTGCTAAAACGGCTACAACACCAGCACCAGCAAAACCTCCACTTATTATTGATGTCCATACTTCATTCATATCCGACCTCGACTATAGGCATAACAGCTTAATAGTACGCATGCGCGTTTACACATTTTCAAACTCATTCAAATATCCCTATAAGCCACTGTATTATAATCAGTTTATAAACATATCAACAAAATTAAAAAATGGCTAAACGAGTGTGCGTGTTATCCCTTTTATCCCCAGCCTCTTATCTCAGCACTGTGAATCATTAGTCATTGATCTTAAGGTGGTTTTACATTTGATGCCAGTATAAACGCGCAAAATATACTCATTCAAAATGGCTAAATGAGCAAACCATAGACTCGTTTAAAAATAACTTTTCTATTTATTGGTTTTTACTATCATGAATTAACGACGTAAGTTTAGGCCATTAGAGTCCGGTTTTTCGTTGAGGTAGTGATCAGATAAGCGAGGAAAGTACCCAAAACAAGGTCAATCGGTATTTCGATAAGGTAGGCGGTAGTTAGTGGTGAGGTGAAAGTCAGGTCAAAGCCCTTTTTGAAGCCGTGTTTCTGGCTACATCAGACCTATGGGGTAAAAAGGGGTTCTACCCTCGCTTCATTACATCACCAGTTATTTCGACTTTAACCAATTTTACATTCATATTGGCATGAGTTATTGGCTGCTCTTTTTTAGGTATTCCAATCCACAAGCTCTAGTTCCAGTGCACCCCATCCTAGCCCCCTTGAAAGAAAAAAGGAGAAGGGACAAGCCATCGCATTCAGTCAGTTCCGCGGTTGTAAAGCGTTGAAATGGAATCCCTTAAACAAAAAAACCGCTGAGGTCAGCGGTTTGTCTTTGTTCACAGCTTAAGTACTTATGAAAGCAGGACTTTCAATGCATTGGTTAAGGCGGCCATTTCTGCATCCGTGCCTATGGTAATGCGTAAGTAGTTGCCGATACGTGGTTTGTTGCTACCAAAGAAGCGCACTAGGATGCCTTGCTCTTTGAGTGCAAGGTAGATGGTTTCGGCGTTTTTCTCTGGGTGTGTCACGAAGACGAAGTTGGTTGCTGATGGCAAGACAGTAAAGCCAAGGGCGGTTAGATCTTTGACAGATTGCTCGCGTGTGGCAATAGTTTTGTCGCAGATCTCTTTTAGGTAGGTTTCGTCTTCTACCGCGGCGGTGGCACCCGCTAAGGCGATACGGTCAATTGGGTAGGAGTTGAAGGAGTTCTTCAGACGCTCTAGCCCTTCGATCAAATCTGGGTGACCCAATGCATAGCCGACGCGAATACCGGCTAAAGCGCGGGATTTTGATAGGGTTTGCACGACCAGTAGGTTCGGGTATTGGTTCACTAGGGTCGCGGCGCTTTGGGCGCCGAAGTCGACGTAGGCTTCGTCGACTAACACCACTACATCTGGATTAGCGCTTAGAATGGCTTCGATGTCTGCCAGCGGTAATGCTTTGCCTGTTGGTGCATTCGGGTTGGTCACGACGACACCCGCAACGTCTAGGTTTTGGTAATCCGCTGTGACTATATTGAAGTCGTCATCCAGTGGAATCAGCTTAGGTTCGATGCTGTACAAGCCCGCGTACACTTTATAGAAGCTGTAGGTGATGTCGGCAAACGCTAATGGCTTGTCACCCACAAAATACCCCATGAAGGCAAGTGCCAACACTTCGTCTGAGCCGTTCCCTACAAACACTTGATTCGCATCTAACTGATAGCTCTTTGCTACTGCGCTTTTTAGTGTAACGCAATTTGGATCAGGATAAAGTCGTAAGCGCTCACTCACTTGCTCTTGCATGGCTGCTAGGGCTTTAGGAGATGGCGCGTAAGGGCTCTCGTTGGTGTTTAGCTTGATGTACTTTTTGTCTTGCGGTTGTTCGCCTGGCACATAAGGGTCAAGAGAAGCTATTTTATCTGTCCAAAAACGACTCATTCTACTCTCCATTTGTTAAAGGGATCAGGCCCTTTACGCTGTGATATTTGCTGCTGGGTATCCATAAAATAAGGCCTCAATTGAGGCCTTATAAATACATTACGATTCGTCAGTGACTGTCCGGCCTAGGATCAGTCCTGAGGCTTCATATGAGGGAACAACAATACGTCACGGATAGATGGCGCATCGGTGAACAACATCACCAAGCGGTCGATGCCGATACCTTCACCAGCGGTTGGTGGTAGGCCGTATTCTAGGGCATTGATGTAATCTGCATCGTAATGCATGGCTTCATCATCACCGGCGTCTTTTTCTGCCACTTGACGTTTGAAGCGTTCTGCTTGATCTTCAGGGTCGTTAAGCTCCGAGAAGCCATTGGCGATCTCACGACCACCAACGAAGAATTCAAAACGGTCAGTAATGAAGTCGTTGTCGTCGTTACGACGTGCAAGCGGTGACACTTCAGCTGGGTATTCTGTGATGAAAGTCGGCTGATCCAATTTGTGTTCAGCGGTTTCTTCAAAGATTTCTGTCCACAGTTTGCCAAGCCCCCAAATCGGTTTCACATCGATTTTCAGAGATTTAGCCACTTCAGTCGCTTTTTCCAAAGTACTTAGGTCGTCTGCAGTCAAACTTGGGTTGTAGTGCAAGATAGACTCAAGCATGGTCATACGAACAAACGGCGCGCCGAAGTCGTATTCAGACCCTTGGTAGGTCACTTTTGTGGTGTTCAACACTTTTTCGGCCACAGTGCGCAACATGTCTTCGGTTAGATCCATAAGATCTTTGTAGTCTGCGTACGCTTGGTAGAATTCGATCATGGTGAATTCTGGGTTATGGCGAGTCGAAGTACCTTCGTTACGGAAGTTACGGTTGATCTCGAAGACACGCTCAAAGCCACCCACTACCAAACGCTTCAAGTAAAGCTCAGGAGCGATGCGCAAGTACATGCTCATGTCCATTGCGTTGTGATGCGTAATGAAAGGACGCGCTGTCGCACCACCTGGGATAGTTTGTAGCATTGGTGTTTCTACTTCCATGAAACGACGGTCTTCTAGGAAGCGACGAATCGTAGAAATGATTTTTGAACGCATTTGGAAAGTAGAACGAGACTCTTCGTTTACGATCAAATCAACATAACGCTGACGGTAGCGCATTTCCATGTCAGACAAGCCATGGTGTTTGTCTGGTAGTGGACGCAATGCTTTGGTCAGTAGTTGTGCTTCTTGCATGTCTACATACAAGTCGCCTTTGCCAGACTTGTGAACAGGACCTGAGATACCAATGATATCGCCCAAATCCCATGTTTTTTGTTCAGCAAGTAGCTCAGGGCTCAATACTTTACGGTTGATGTAGGCTTGGATCTGACCTGTCATGTCTTGTAGCAACATAAAAGCACCACGATTACGTACAATACGACCGGCGATGCTAACTACGTGGTTCTTTTCTTCTAGTGCTGGCTTTTCAAGATCACCAAGCTCTGCTTGCAAATCTGCTGCGTAGGCGTCACGACGAAACGCATTAGGAAAGGCATTACGCTGCTCGCGGATGGCAGCTAATTTACCGCGACGTTCTGCTACTAAGCGATTGTCTTCGGATTGTGTTGTTGCTTCTGTACTGTTTTCGTTAGCCATGATTTGCTATCTACTCTTCAAAATGGGTTCTGGCGCTTTACAGGCCTTGTTTTAAGCTGGCGACGATAAATTGATCTAGGTTGCCATCCAACACCGCGCCTGTGTTTGATGACTCCACACCGGTACGCAAATCTTTAATACGCGAAGCATCTAGGACATAAGAGCGAATCTGGCTACCCCAACCTATGTCTGACTTACTGTCTTCTACTGCTTGCGCCGCTTCGTTACGTTTCATCATTTCAAACTCGTACAATTTGGCACGAAGTTGTTTCATGGCGAAGTCACGGTTAGCGTGTTGTGAACGCTGGTTCTGACACTGCACAACGATGTTCGTTGGTATATGAGTAATACGTACCGCAGAGTCGGTGGTGTTTACATGCTGACCACCAGCACCGGATGAACGGTAGGTATCGGTACGAATATCAGCAGGGTTAATCTCGATGTCTACGTTGTCGTCCACTTCTGGCGATACAAATACCGACGCAAAAGAGGTATGACGACGATTACCTGAGTCAAACGGTGATTTACGAACCAAGCGATGTACGCCCGTTTCGGTACGTAACCAACCAAAAGCGTATTCTCCTTCAAAGCGAATCGTGGCGGATTTTATCCCCGCGACATCGCCTGCGGACACTTCCATCAGTTCGACTTTAAAGCCTTTGTCTTCACCCCAGCGTAAGTACATACGCAATAGGATATTGGCCCAATCTTGAGCTTCGGTACCACCAGAGCCAGATTGGATATCAAGAAAGGCACTGCTTGCGTCCATGTCTTTCGAAAACATACGACGAAACTCAAGTTTCGCTAGTAAGTCTTCAAGATCGGACAATTCAAGCTGCACCGCTTCAAGTGATTCTTCATCGTCTTCTTCAACGGCAAGATCTAGTAATTCTTTGGCGTCGACTAAACCGGTGTCCATGCTCTCTAGTGTATCGACCACAGCTTCTAAAGAAGCGCGCTCTTTACCTAGTTTTTGGGCATAATCTGGATCATTCCAGACATCGGGATCTTCCAGTTCTCGGTTTACTTCTTCGAGTCGCTCTTTCTTTGACTCGTAGTCAAAGATACCCCCGAAGGGTTAAAGCGCGCGCAGACAGATCTTTTATCTTAGAAAGTATCGGGTTGATTTCCATATTGGCGTCAATTTGCTATAAACAGTGTGGATAAAGTTAATGTAGAATTGTAACGAATTTACCCGCAGCATAAAATGCCATTCGCTACCTAATGATGGAAAAACAGACCATTTTTTTGTGGGCCTTGCTATCAACTGGAGTCTATATGGACAAGCCAAGCGTTTCAGTGAATATATTGGGACAAACATTTAAGATAAATTGCCCTAAAGGGCACGAAGCAGATTTGAAAGAAGCTGCTGAACACCTCAACAATCAAATGCGGGGAATCAAAGCGGGTGGCAAAATTATCGGCTTAGAAAAAATTGCCGTATTAGCTGCGTTGAATATTACTCACGATCTGATTTCGGGGCAAAAACACGCTCGCGCCAACGAGCAACAATTGCGAGAACTGACCTCGCAGTTAGATGATGCACTAATGCATAAAACAAAAGCTGGTTAAGCAATAACCTTAGCAGTTTATTCTTTAATCAACTTTTGTTAGTTGCGCATAGGCAACACGAATTTTCTTCATACAAGCCAGAAAACATCGAGCTAGTATGGGTGATTTCTCTGAGAAGTTACTTTATACTGAAGGTGTTTCCTGGGTTGTACGAGGCGGCTTAACGCCCTTGAGCCTATGAGTAATACCCCGGAAGGAGACTGTGAGTTTGGTGTGCATGTCCGTGCGTCGGAAAGCCTAAAAAACTTCAGATCCATCCAACTTGAACCACTGGGTTCAAGGCCAATAGTCGAAACGGCAACTTGGGAAACTCTTTTATGCCTTCTCCATCCAATTCCAGAGAAATACTCAGACGCCAATTGCGTCAAACTAGAAGACACTTGTCCTGCGAGGCTCAATCTCTCGCGGCTGAGCAATTACTTACTCAGTTTGTTACTAGTCCATTATCTGCCACACTTTCCCAAGTTTCACGAGTAGCACTCTATTTGAGTAACGATGGGGAGATTTCACCCGATGCTCTCTGCCACTACTGCTGGCAACATAATATTCAGGTGTATTTGCCTGTCATTCATGATAAAACGCTGAAGTTTGCCCGCTATACAGCAGAATCAACATGGGCTGAAAATCGCTTTGGCATTAAAGAACCGATTGATAATACGCCCATCGACGGGCTAGAACTGGATGCGGTTTTTTTACCGTTAGTGGGGTTTGATGCAGAAGGTGGTCGATTAGGTATGGGCGGCGGTTTCTATGATCGCACCTTTGAACACAAACAAGCTCATAACACACCGGTATTAATCGGATTGGCTCATGATTGCCAAGAAGTGGCTAAGCTCCCGATTGAAAGCTGGGACGTGCCACTCGATATAATACTCACGCCCTCTTCTCTGATTCAATTAGGCCACTAGCTGATAAGCAGTGTCACCTACTGTGTTTCTAAAAAAAGACTCATTGGACAAAGCCCGATGAGTCTTTTTTGTAAGTTACCTATCTACTATATTCTATACGAACTAAAGTACTGATTTTTAAATCAAATTAAGCGGCGCAATGCCTCTAGATCTTCTTCAGTATCCACTCCGTGTGGCGGCAATCCGTCCGCTTTGGCAACCTGTACTTTAATACCTTGATGAAGAAAACGCAGCTGCTCTAACTTTTCCCATTTTTCCAATGGCGACATGGGTAAGCTGGCGTATTTTGCCAATAAGCTCGCGCGGTAAACATACAGACCAATATGACGCAACGCAGGAAAATCCGCTGGTAACGCTTGATCGTCTGTTTTTTCCATAAAACCATTACGGTCCCATGGCATAGGCGCACGACTGAAATACAAGGCGCGCTGTTTTTCATCACAAACGACTTTAACCACATTTGGGTTAAACAGCTCTGCTACGTTATCAATCGCACAGGCAATCGTGGCCATTTCAGATTCAGCATCATCGGCTAACGCTTTAACCGTGGCATGAATAAGTGCAACGGGCAGAAAGGGCTCATCACCTTGCACGTTAACAATGATCTCATCTTGCTGCCAGCCCATCACAGAGGCGACTTCTGCTAGACGCTCTGTACCATTTTCATGATCATCACGCGTCATCACAACAGGGGCACCAAAAGCACACGCGGCTTGTTCGATAATCTGGTGATCCGTCGCTACCGTCACCGATTTGGCACCGGCATTAAGGGCTAATTCATACACCCATTGCAATACAGGCTTACCGCCTAAATCCGCCATCAGCTTTTGTGGAAAACGCTGAGAGGCATAACGAGCAGGAATAACAATGTGAAAATCCGGTAACGATACACTCATTTTTTCTCAAACTCCGGTTTTTGTGCCACCGCGTAAGCCTCTTCTAAAGGCATGCGAGTGGCTAATATAACATCAGCAACTTCTCTTGCTACACCCTGCCCTGCGGCTTTATTCAATATAAAATGACAATGACGTTTGACTAAAAAATGGGCATCAACAGGACAAAACGACACTCCGACTTTGGGCATCACTTGCAAATCGATAACATCATCTCCCACATAAGCACTGTGCTGTGGGGCGATATTTAAGGTGCTAATCAGCTCATCGAATGCGGCGGCTTTATCATGACAGCTTGGGTAAAAGTGCGTCACACCTAAGTCATCCATACGACGACGTAATGGGGCAGAATCCTTGGCAGTAATAACCGCGACAGTAACTCCCCATTTAGGCAACAACTTCATCGCAACACCGTCTTTGACGTTAAAGCGCTTTAGCGCTTCACCCTGCTCTGAGTAAAGTAAACCGCCGTCGGTCAATACACCATCTACATCAAACACCACCAACTTAAGCGCTGATAGCGTCTCTTTAAGATCAATTGCTTCAAATAAAGACGGATAAGACGCTAGAAAATCCACATCCATCCGCTAGGCGCTCGTGTCTAGGGTTTCAAAGGTTTTCACCAAGTCATCAAGCTGCTTCATTTGCTGCAAGAAAGGCGCTAATTTCCCTAATGGTAAGGCACAAGGTCCATCGCATTTGGCATTATCTGGGTCCGGATGTGTTTCTAAAAACAAACTAGACAATCCCAGCGACATGCCAGCGCGTGCCAATTCAGTCACTTGCGCACGACGACCATCGGCAGAATCTGAACGACCACCAGGGCGTTGCAAAGAATGCGTCACATCAAACATCACTGGGTATTCAAACTTCTTCATTTCGCCAAAGCCCAGCATGTCTACCACTAGGTTGTTGTAACCCATCATGGTGCCACGCTCACACAACATTAGGTTGCTGTTTCCTGCTTCTTCGCATTTGGTCAAAATGTGTTTCATTTCGTGTGGTGCTAGAAACTGTGCTTTTTTGATGTTAATAACCGCGCCGGTTTGTGCCATTGCAACAACAAGATCTGTCTGGCGAGAAAGGAAAGCCGGCAACTGGATAACATCCGCCACTTCTGCCACAGGTGCGCACTGGTATTCTTCATGCACGTCGGTAATCACAGGAACGCCAAAAGTGTCTTTGACCTCTTGGAGAATTTTTAGTCCTTCTTCTAAGCCAGGGCCACGAAAAGAGTTGATAGAAGAACGGTTAGCTTTATCAAAAGAGCCTTTAAACACATAAGGAATACCTAGCGCTTCCGTTACTTTCACATGCTCTTCAGCCACTTTCATGGCTAAATCACGAGATTCTAAGACATTTACGCCACTAAAAAGGACAAAAGGCAGGTGGTTTGCGACTTCAATATTCGCACCAATTTTAATAATTTTGTTACCGTGAGACATGTGTCGCTCCAGTTTATAATTCGATTGATACGCTCTTCTCACCAGAAGAGCGGCACATAAAGAGTATTGATTAGCGATCGTAAATTTCTAAAATACCGGTCAATGTATTGTCATCATTCGTCGCGACCAACAAGGTGATTTTATCGCGAATCATTTGCTCTTCAGCTTGTACTATCATGATGTTTTCGTTGATGGTTTTTGGATTTGGCGTCATTAATTCAGAGATTTTCTTATCGAAAATACCGGCGCTGTCTTGCATCATCGCACGACGTAAATCCCCATCGGTAAAGATGCCTAGTAACTGCTCTTTTTCTTGGATCAAGACCACCCCCATTCGACCATGTGTCATCACAGTAATGGCGTCTTTTAGGGTGGCATCTGGCGTGCATACTGGCAAGTTATTACTGTGCATCAGATCTTTGACACGAGTGAGTAATTTACGACCTAAGCTACCACCAGGATGAAAGCGCGCAAAATCTTGTGGCTGAAAGTCACGACATTCCATTAGCGCAACAGCAAGGGCGTCGCCCATAGCTGTGGTCATGGTCGTAGACGTCGTCGGTGCTAAGTTGTTCGGACACACTTCACGGTCGATGGAAATGTCCAACACACAATCACAATGTTTGGCTAACGTAGAGTTCATATTGCCAACAATGGCGATACTAGGATTACCAAAACTTTTTAGTGATGGTAATAAGCGCATCAACTCTTCTGTCTCTCCAGAATAGCTGATTAGCACTAAGGTATCTTGGGGTTGAATCATACCAAGGTCACCATGAAACGCTTCGCCAGGATGTAGGAAGAAGCTTGGTGTTCCGGTAGATGCCAAAGTCGCGGCGATTTTTTTACCGATTAGCCCAGACTTACCCATACCACAAATAATAGTACGACCCTTGCTAGCTAGGATCATCCGTACTGCGTTAGCAAAGTGTTCTGTGACTTGGTTCGTTAGGCTAGCTAAGGCTTTAGCTTGAATCGATAACGTCCGACGAGCGCTCTCGATAAGCACGTCAGATTGGATACTCTGTGTCTCTGATGAGGCATGAATAGAAGATTGACTAGTAGAAGATGGATCGCTCATAGGACATCTCTGGATAATTAAGTGACGTGATTATACAGAGGTAGCAGCAGGTCGCCTACCACGGAGCGAACTTTCGACTCACTTCGTGGTGGCAACATACTAGAGTAACGCGAGATTAACGAAGGCAGCTCATGAACTGGCCGCTAATTTGCGTTAAGAAATCTAAATACGCATTACGGTTAATCGTAACATTCGAGCCTAATGGGTCCAAAGGTGAGGTTTTAACTTGCGTACCGTCTAATAATGTTTTGACGATCGCAGGGCTAAATTGTGGCTCACTGAACACACATTGGACTTTATTACGGTTAATCATGTTACGAATTTCTGCGATCTTTTTCGCACCTGGTTTACGTTCAGGGCTAACCGTTACTGAACCAACGTGATCTAGACCGTAATGTTTCTCAAAGTAGCCATAGCCATCATGGAAAACAATATAAGGTACATGTTGCACAGTAGACAAAGACGCTTTAATTTCGGCATCTTTAAGCTCTAGGCCTTTTTCGAAACCAGCTAAATTATCTTGATAGTAGCTCGCATTGGCTGAATCTAAACTCACCAATCGCTTAGTCACTGCTTCTGCTAGTGTTTTGGCATTATCTGGTGATAACCAAACATGTGGGTCTACACCATCGTGATGGTGCCCTTCATGACCTTCTTCGTGATGATCTGCGTCATGCTCGTCATGGTGATCTGCATGTTCGTCATGATGGTCTTCATCATGATCATCGTGGTGATCTTTGTCGTGCTCGCCATGATTATCTTCGTCATGCTCATCATGATGACCGCCAGCAAATTCCTGAAGCTTCATGCCTTTTAGTGCTAGCCATTCTATTGAGGATTCTTCTTTACCCGCATTTTCTAATGGCTTTTCTAAAAATCGCTCTAATGATTCCCCAACCCAAACAACCGTGTCGGCATTGCTGATCTTATTCAAATCGGAAGGGCGTAAAGCAAAGTCATGTGGCGACGCGGTACTAGAGACGATTTGCTCTATGTTAATACGGTCTCCACCAATCGCGGCAACAACCATGGTAACTGGGTTGATGCTAGTAACTATCATTGGCTTAGCAAATAATACAGGTGACAACACTGAGGCACCCAGGGCAACTAGTAGCTTATTCATTATCGTTTATCACTCTTAATTTATGTTATAACGTAACGATATTAAATTCACCTCCATCTTTCAAGCGGATTTATCCAAACAGGTCAAATAATACATCAGATTATCTTCTTCTTAACCCGTGCGATGAAACGCCACTTTATAACCCTCTGTTATTTCACCGGCAATGCACTTAGCGCTATCGGTCTCACAACCAAGCCGGCACGTTGGCCTACGGGCACATTCGCATTTGGAAAAATGATTGCATCACCGGTCGCTTTCACCAAATAATGACCCCTTGAGGAATGCGCTAGCTCATAACCTTGCTCGAACTCAGTGAAGTTTTTCACATCGTCATTAATCGTTAATTGATAATCTGGATGATCTTTTATCAGCGCATCTTGCACACTAAATAACCTCATTGGCTTACCATCTGGTTTAAGTGTATCAAAAACACCGTCCGCTGATGGCAACGCTCCTCGACTAATCAATGATGACAAAGTCTGTTTAATGTCATCAAAGCGAGATAGGTCATTCTCACCAAAAGGGTACACTTTACCCAACTCTACCGTGAAGCTATGGGCGCCATGTTCGGCTGACGAATAATAAGAAAACGTCGTGGTCGGTTGATGAGATAACAACACGGCATCTAAACCAGACGCCGCCAGAAAAGCCAATTGTTGCTGATCATAAGCGACATCACCAATAAAAGGATATACCGCAAACTTTTCGTACTCTGAACGACGAATCGCGGTATGAAGATCATAATGAAGGCGTTGATTGTCTGCTGGACCATTATTGAAAAAGCTGGTCACGGCTTGCTCTAAACGCTTTGCTCTGGGGACTTCTATACCTTGATATTCACGCCACGCACCACTAAACAATCGATTTAAATTTACATCACAAAAACGCTCTGCAACATTTGCCGCAACAGGATTACCAATGATAACTAAGAGACGCACCTGCAATGTCAGACGGTTCTCTAAAATGGCTTTCACTAACAAATTCACCAGCTCTATAGGACCGGTTTCATTACCGTGAATACCAACCGATAATACCAAACTAATGTCTGTTTGCTGATTCGGCTCTAGCTTTAACACCCCTGTTTCTTCAATTGTTCCAACACCACCGTTAAAACTCACTTCAAAAGGCACTATGCTATTTGGGTTGGCTAGGGTAAGAGCGAGAAAATCATTATGTGGGATCATTATCGTTTCCATTATGCATGGTTTATTGCGAATTGTTTATTGCGTAAAAATAGGCTTTTTTCGATGATACCTTTTTTACGCCTACAAGGTATTTTTCAGGCACAAAAAAGATGTAAAACAAAAATCCCAGTCGCCTTTTAGACAGTACGTAGGAATCGTAACGCTTTTATTTCCTTAAAAATGCCGATACCCTTTGTTCTAACACATTTTTTAGACTCCGAGACGCTTATGCTCAGCACTGATGAAATCATCACTTTAGTCGATAAAGACAATATTGTTATCGGTGAAACCCCTCGCCGCTTGATGAATTTCCAAGAAGATTATCACCGTGTCACCTACATATTGGTGTTTAACAAAGAGGGTAATTTAATCATTCAAAAGCGTACCGACAATAAAGCTTTTTGCCCCGGTTATTATGGTGTCACTACTGGCGGTGTGGTCGATAGCGGAGAATCTTACTTTGACGCAGCTCACCGTGAGCTCCAAGAAGAGTTGGGCGTCGATTTGCCACTCACCTCTCAAGGTGTTTTTCTAACAGAAGGCAGCGGATTTAAAATTTGGGGTAAAATTTACACCTGCTGTTATGATGAGAAACAAGATGGGGAATTAATACTGCAAGCTAAAGAAGTAGCATCCATCCATGAAATGAGTATAAATAACGTACTAGAAAATCCTGACAACTTGCTTTTTACGCCAGACTCTTTGGATGCCTTAAGACATTATGCGAATAAACTTACTCAGCCGTTGCCAAACGACCCTATTTAGCCTAATGCTTGTCGCTTTGCTGCTATCAAGCAAGACCATAGCGCAAGAACGCTGGCAAACCGATGCTTATATACAGCAAAGCTTTATTAAAATAGCACTAGAACGAGAATATAAAGAGTCAAAACATCCCAAGCTAATTCGCTGGGAAAAACCGATTACAGTGTATTTTGAAAGCGACACAGGGGACGCCAAGCTGCAACGTGATTTGCTCACGATACAAATGCAGCACCTAGCTGAAATTTCAGGTAGACCCATCGGCTTTACCCCCTATTCTAAAAACGCTGGGATTTTAGTAATCTTTACCACTTATGACACCCTAGAGGATAAAGTAAGAAGTTACATTGGCGACCCTGAAAAAATCCGCAAAGCACTTGATGAAGCCTTGTGCTTAGGTAACTTCCGTCTTAATAAGCGCTCTGAAATTACCCGTGCCGTCATTATTATACCGGTAGATTATGCTCGTGAAAAAGCACGCTTACTGGACTGTGTGGTGGAAGAAATAACGCAAACACTAGGGCTACCAAATGACTCAAATGACGTTTTCCCATCGGTTTTTAATGATGTGAGTGTCGATACCTATTTAAGCCCATTGGATTATATTTTGCTAAAAGCGCTCTACTCTCCTCATTTAAGAACGGGGATGACAGTAGCACAGACAAAAGCCGCTTTTCCTTTGGTTCTTAAAGACTTACACGCTTCTGGCGATATTGAAAATGCGGTAAAACGCGTTCAAATTGATAGTTTAAGAAGCTATGTCGGTGACTAATAGCGACATAAAATAGCACGCGAAAAAGTGAGGTAAATCAATGAGCCTCGCTTTTTCTTATAACTTGCCATAAATTGTATTTATTAGATCTACTTTTCCGATACAACTTAGGTAAAATATCCTTCATCAAAGAACAAATCGGAGAGTATGAATGTTTCCTGAGCTCAAAAATGATCGTTTCTTGCGCGCCCTACTTAAGCAGCCGGTTGATACCACACCGGTATGGATGATGCGTCAAGCAGGACGTTACCTACCTGAGTATCGAGCAAGTCGCGCACACGCTGGCGACTTTTTGAGTCTCTGTAAAAATGATGCTTTCGCTTGTGAAGTGACACTCCAGCCACTTGAACGCTATGACCTCGATGCGGCTATTTTATTTTCTGATATTTTAACCATTCCTGATGCAATGGGATTAGGTCTCTACTTTGAGGCGGGAGAAGGTCCGAAATTTAAGCATACGATTCGCTCGAAAGCAGATGTTGATGCCTTGCCTGTTACCACCGAAAATGACCTTGATTACGTGATGAAAGCGGTCACAACGATTCGTCACGCGCTAAATGGCCGAGTTCCATTAATTGGTTTTTCTGGCAGTCCATGGACTTTGGCAACCTATATGGTCGAAGGCGGTTCTAGTAAAGATTTCCGCCACATAAAAGGCATGATGTACCAGTCTCCTGATGTACTGCATGCGCTATTAGATAAGTTGGCTAAATCGGTTATCGATTACCTCAACGGCCAAATTAAAGCCGGCGCTCAAGCTGTGCAGATTTTTGACACTTGGGGTGGCGCACTAAGTGGCCCTATGTATCAGCAGTTTTCATTAATGTACATGAAACAAATCATGGATGGCCTTATCCGCAATCACAATGGGCAAAAAATCCCGGTTATCATGTTCACTAAAAATGGCGGCCAATGGTTAGAAAATATGGCAGCGACTGGGCCTGACGCATTAGGTTTAGATTGGACAACAGACATGGCCGAAGCACGTGCTCGTGTTGGTGATAAAGTCGCTCTACAGGGCAACATTGACCCTTGTGTCCTTTACGCTGATAAAGCCGTTATTGAAAGAGAAGTAGAAAACGTGCTGGCTGGCTTTGGTCACGGTACTGGCCATGTATTCAATCTAGGTCACGGTATTCACCAGTTTGTAAACCCTGATCAACCTAAATATTTGATCGATGCGGTTCACGAACTGGGTCGTAAATATCATGAAGAACGCTTTGATGAACTGGCGCCTGTCACAGAGCTTGATCGCTAAACCGCTAATCAAAAAATATCATCATATATGGTTAAAAGCACAACGCCCTAGGTTATTTGACGTTGTGCTTTTTGCTTTGTAATGAGCAGTACAGGATGAAAATCAAGCGGCTTTGAGATTAAATAACCTAATAGAACAGACCTCATCTGGCCTTTTCTTTTGCACCCGCCAACCACCTTTTATACCAGGTCGCACACAGTCAAAATTCTCGTTTACAAAACAACAAACATGATCCATACCTTTTTGATCCAGCCAAGATAGTCGCCCTATTGGCATTCCATCTCCTTGTCCGACAACAACAAATCTAAGCTGTAAGATGCTACCCTGATCACCAATAGTAAAACTCATCAAGGTTTGTGGTGTGGATATTTTTCGACAACGCACCCCCGCACTCTGACGTAAAAAATCGATTAAATCCTCTATAAAGCGGTCTATTTTGACTTCAAAGATAAGTAGAGACTCGTTCCCTTGCATATAACACCTCAAAATTTCTATCCATAGAACAACAAATATAGACCATATTCGATTCGTCAGTGGCGAGTTTTACATGAGAGTGTTACTTTTAATGAAACAATGCGTATTTATGGAGAGAAAGAATGAAGTTAATCACCGCCATTATTAAGCCTTTTAAATTAGATGAAGTACGCGAAGCATTATCTGAAATAGGTATTAGTGGCATTACCGTCACAGAAGTAAAAGGGTTTGGCCGTCAACGAGGCCATACTGAGCTATACCGTGGCGCCGAGTACGTTGTCGATTTTTTGCCAAAAGTAAAACTTGAATTAGCAGTTGAAGTAGATCAAATGGAGCGCGCCATTGAAGCCATTCAGCAAAGTGCGAACTCTGGGAAAATTGGCGATGGTAAAATTTTCGTGATTGAATTAGAGCAAATCATTCGTATCCGTACTGGTGAAACCGGCGCAGACGCGATCTAATCGAAACGCTTTATTTATCAGCGTTAACCATTCGATATAAAAAAGAGGCCGTGGTCTCTTTTTTATATCCTTGTCTGCTTGATAACAAACAGATGTCTCTCCGCTAGCCCTTATCAGGTACCGTAATAGAGACCGACCCTAAATAACGATTTTGACGTTTCTCTACCTGTCGGAAAATGGCGATCACAACCATGCTGATGATCAGATAAATCCCTCCTGCCGCTAGAAATATCTCCATTGGCGTGTAGGTTCTCGCAATAATGGTTCTTGCCATTCCGGTTAAATCAAGAATCGTAATGGTACTGGCCAGAGCGCTGCCCTTTAACATTAAAATAATTTCATTACCGTATGCTGGCAAAACAATCCCAAAGGCACGAGGCAAAAGCACACGACGATACATTTGTGCTTTGGACATACCAACGACTTTACACGCTTCTACTTCCCCGGCTGGAATAGCTTGTATAGCACCTCGGAAAATTTCTGCCGTATATGCAGACGTATTTAAGGTAAATGCAATAATGGCACACCAAAACGGCTCACGTAGAATAGGCCATAAAAAGCTGTCACGTACGACTTCAAATTGTGATGCGCCATAGTAAACAAGAAATATCTGCACTAGCAGTGGCGTACCACGAAAAAAGAAGATATAAGCAAATGGCAAAGAACGAATCCATAACACTGGTGAGATTCGTGCTAACGCAATAGGCAACGCAACAGCACCACCTAAAACAATCGATAAAACCACCAATTGCAGACTAACCCAAGCCCCTTGCATTAAACGAGGGAAGTACTCTACGACTACTGAAAAATCCATCGTCTACCCTCTTGATAAGCCACGACGAGCGCGCTTTTCCATGTAAGAAACCACTACCATAGACACCACGGTCAATGCCAAATACATAAACGCCGCCACTAAATAAAACAAGAATGCTTGTTTGGTACTACTCACCGCAATATTCGCTTTGCGCATAATATCTTCTAAGCCTACGACAGACACTAAAGCGGTATCTTTAAGCAGCACTAAAAACAAATTCCCCAATCCCGGTAAAGCAATTCGCCAAACCTGAGGCAAAATAATTCGATAAAACTTACGATACGTTCCCATTCCTAACGCCACAGCCGCTTCATGCTGTCCCTTAGGAATAGATTGTAACGCGCCACGAAATACCTCGGTTGCATAGGCACCAAAGGTTAACCCTAATGCAGTTACACCCGCAGCAAACGCTCCGATTTCAATATATTCATCGTAACCAAACAAGCTCGCTATCGACATGAGTACGGTTGTCGCACCAAAATAAATAATCAATACGGTCAATAGCTCAGGAATACCCCGAATCAAGGTCGTATATATATTCGCTATCCACTGTAATGGCTTGATAGATGACAACTTTGCAGCAGCACCCAATAAACCGAGCACCAGGCCAACAACTAAAGAAGCAAGAGCAAGCTCTATGGTAACCAACGCGCCTTGTAACAGCTGATGACCGAATCCATGAAGATCAATCATATTTTTTTCTCAGAATTAAACAGGAAACAACCCTTTTGGCTCTTTTTAGAACCAAAAGGTATGTTGATTTCTATCGACTAGTAGATAGAAAATGGGAAGTATTTAGTATTAATTTTCTGATAAGTACCGTTCGCTAAGATTTCTTTTAGCGCTTCGTTAAGCTTATCTTTCAACTTATCCCCTTTACGCACAGCAATAGCAATTTCGTCTGTTTTCATAAAGGCAGTGCCTTTAAATTCAAACTTATCGCCATTGCCAGAGGTTTTCAGCCAGTTATACGTTGGCAATTCATCTGACAATACAATATCAAGACGACCCGCAACCAAATCTAGATAGACATTATCTTGGTTGTCATAAAACTTAAGTTTCGCTTTGCCGGTGTAATTGTCTTCTAGGTACTGTGCACCTAGTGTCGCGCGTTGTGCACCGATGGTTTTACCATCAAGATGCTTAAGATCAAACGCCTCTCCAGTACGGCTTAAGAAACGCAAGCCGCCTGAATAATACTTATTAGTAAAATCCACTACTCTTTCACGTTCTGGTGTAACAGACATAGAAGCAATAATGGCATCAAACTTACGCACTTTTAGGCCCGGAATCAGTCCATCCCAATCTTGCGTAACCACTTCACAATCTGCTTTCATCTGCTCACACAGCGCATTAGCAATATCAACGTCAAAACCCTGTGGTTTGCCAGAAGCATCAATAAAGTTAAACGGTGCCCACGCGCCTTCTGTTGCAAAACGAATTTTATCTGCAGCTTGAACAGACATACTCGTCACAGTGGCACCGACTAAAAGAGCTGAACCCATTATAATAGTTTTTAATTTCATGAAAGATTCCTTAGTGATAGATGATGTTACTTTTATTGAGACCTAACTGCTGTCTCGATTTTTTTATTTTCTAGAAAACACTAGATATAAACGCTTTGCAGCGCTCTGAATCCGGAGAACCGAACACTTTACTTGGCGTGCCTTTTTCTTCCACCACACCTTGGTGAAGAAACACGACGTCGCTTGATACTTCACGCGCAAAATTCATCTCGTGAGTAACAATCAACATGGTTCGGCCTTCTTCTGCCAAATTACGCATAACACCCAATACCTCACCCACTAACTCAGGATCAAGTGCCGACGTTGGCTCATCAAATAAGATAACTTGAGGGTCCATCGCAAGTGTTCTAGCAATCGCCACACGTTGCTGCTGACCACCAGAAAGCTGATTCGGATACATGTGCTTTTTATCGGCAATTCCCACTTTTTCAAGTAGATGCTCTGCGTAAGCCATTACTTCATGTTTTGGACGCTTCAGTACGTGAGCCGGTCCTTCCATGACATTTTGTAAAATCGTCATGTGCGGCCATAAATTAAAACTTTGAAACACAAAGCCAATTTGCTGACGCATTTTCGTCAATTGCTTCATATTACTAGGGATTAAATCATCGCTACTTGACACCAATTTTAATGGCTCACCATTGAAGATGATTTCTCCTTTTGTCGGGTTTTCCAGCATATTGATACAACGCAAAAATGTACTTTTTCCTGAGCCACTGGACCCTAGGATAGAAATAACATCACCGTCGTAGGCTTTTAAGGAGATACCCTTTAAGACTTCTACATTGCCAAATGTTTTATGAATGTCTATGAGCTCTAAAGCTGGGACTTTCGACATGTTCACTACCTTTTTATATATCGTTTTTATCTTCGAGTGTGAAAATAGTTCATTCAAATATTGTTCCAGTTTTCCGCTTGCTACGAATAAAAAACCACTTATAGACGATCAAACTAACTCGTTAGGGGTATTTTAAGTTATTTTTTCCATAATTGTCTTTTTTTCCTATCGGTTTGGTCAGCTTTACCAATTTGACGGTGTAAATTCGTTCTTTCTGTTCGAGGAGAAAGACCAAAGAAGCCTTTGTAGGTCGTACTAAAATGAGGGGCTGTCGTGAAGCCACACGCCACACCAACCTCTGCAATAGGCTTATCTGTTTTCACCAGCAGCTGTTTAGCATGTTGTAGTCGTAACTCTAAATAGTAACGCGATGGCACCACATTCAAATTTTGCTTAAATAAACGCTCCAAATGACGCCGTGAAACCCCTACGTGATATGCGATATCATCAGAAGATAAAGGCTCACGAATATTAGCCTCCATCAATTGCACTGCCTCAACTAATTTTGGCTGCCCGGTACCAATACGAACCTGTAATGGAATTCTCTGTGGGTCGTCATGTGTACGAATCCGCTCACAAACAAACTGCTCCGAGATGGTGCTTGCTAGTGTCATCCCATGCTGCTTACCGATCAGAAAAAGCATCATATCCATCGCTGCGGTACCGCCACTGCAGGTATAACGACTCCGATCCACCTCAAACAGATGATTAGACACAATAATGCTAGGGAACTCATCTCTTAAGTTGGCGATATTCCACCAATGGATAGTCGCGCGATAACCGTTTAATAACCCTGATTTGGCTAATAAATAGCTACCAGTGCAAAGACCACCTAGATGAACTTGTTTTTTAGCTTGTTTATTTAGCCAAATTTCTAAAGTTGGACTTTCGTTTTGTGTCACTGGTGAAGCACCACAGACAAAAATCGCATCAAGATCTTTAGGAGCGTCTATTGTTAAGTAGTCGGTATGGGTTGTAACACCTGTGTTTGAAAGGATTTCCTTAGTTTCATGACCGATTGTACAGAACCGATATAGCTCTTTTCCCGTCACCCAGTTTGCCATATGGAGAGTTTCTATTGCTGACGAAAAACCCAACATTGAATAGTGAGGTAAGAGTAAAAATCCGTATTTTAACGGTTTTTTACTCGCCTGCATGATTTCTCGTGATGCAAATTCACTCTTGTACAAATTATTATCCTGCGATCAGTAAGGAAAAAAGAAGTTTATTTCGTTTAAAATGGATAACAAAGGGTTTTCTTGTTTGAAGCAAGTGCATTTTAATTAAAACAATCAAATAAGAAAAATAAATGTCGCAATTGAACAATTATAAATCTATCCAAGGAGTAAATTTTTCATAATAATCATCTAACAGTCTTGAAGTAGTACTTTCGTGTATCCACCACACTCACTAGTTTGATAAAGAACACCACTCATGAGGATGAGTTCTAATGACTGATAATAAAAAACATGAATTGATTGAACGCATTGAAGCAGAAATACGCGATAATTTCAGTGCCAGCGAGGCGAAAAACCTTGTCCATTTGACGCACTTATATTTCCAAGATGCCTTAACGGAAGATATGGCTAATGAGTCCATTGAAAACCTCTACGGCACTATTGTGTGTTTATGGGATTTTCTACAGCAACGCTCAGGGGCTCAACCTAAAGTTCGTGTTTATAATCCCAACTATGAAGAACATAGTTGGCACTCTACCCATACCGTTATCGAAATTTTAACGCAAGACATGCCCTTCTTAGTGTCTTCTTTTAACATGGCACTGGTCCGCCTAGGACATACTATTCATTTAACCGCTCACCCTGTAGTGCCTCTCACGCGCAATAAAAAAGGGGACTTACAATCCATATCCCCTGATGGTCCAGTCGAAAGCCACGAAGCACTAATGCGCTTTGAAATTGATCGTCTCTCTGATATCAATTTATTGGATAATATCAAAGAAGAACTACTGATTAGCTTAAGTGATGTCAAAAAAGCCGTTGGTGATTGGCCAACGATGAAAAGCACATTAAGCGATATTATAAAAGAATCAGAACAAGTCGCTCATTTAAAAAATAACGTAGAACATCAAGAGAACATTGAATTTCTACGCTGGGTTGCCAACAACCATTTCACCTTTATTGGTTTTCGTGCCTACGATCTCATCGTGGAAAAAGCAGAAACTCATCTGAAACTTGTCGAAGATTCTGGGTTAGGGTCGTTTCGAGATGTTCAAAGCAAGAAAGTAAAACGTGATATTGTACTCAATCATCGTCTAGCAGAACTTGCGGTTGATAGTAACAATGCGCTTGTTCTTACTAAATCAACGGCAATTTCAACGATTCACCGACCAGTGCATCTTGATTATGTAGGCATCAAACGTTTCGATAAAAATGGTAAAATCATTGGTGAATGGCGCTTCTTCGGACTGTACTCTTCAACCATGTATGTTGCTCGTCTACAAGACATTCCGTTATTACGCAAAAAGCTTACTCATATTGTCGAGCGCGCAAACGTCGACACTAACAGCCACAAGGGTAAAAACCTTAAGCATATCCTCAATAGTTACCCTCGTGATGAAATGCTACAAGCCCCTGTGACAGAGTTATTCGACACCATTGAAAGCATTCTAGCCATTCAAGAACGTCGTCAATTACGTGTTTTCTTACGTAGAGACATTTATGGTCGCTTCTTAAACGCTTTGGTCTATGTGCCACGTGATCGCTACAACACCGAACTGCGCTTCCATATGGAAAAAATCCTCATGGATGCCTGCAATGGCACCAGTTCTGAATTCAATGTGCAGTTCTCTCAGCTTGTCCTTGCTCGCGTGAATTTCACTATCCAAATCGCAGACCCACAAAACAGCCCATCTATCGATGTAGAAGACATACAGCGTAAGATGCAAGAAGCGATGAGTTCATGGGAAGACAAGCTATTAACAGCATTGCAAACCAGTAATGGAGAAGAAAACGGCAATGCTTTTTTTGCTAAATACGCTCATTATTTGCCTGCGGCTTACCGTGAAGACTTTTCTCCAAATACGGCAGTATTAGACATTGAACGTCTGAACTCTTTGGCTGGCGAAGGGGATATTTGCACTCACCTATATCGCCAAGTAGGTCAAAACAAAAACAACTATTTCTTTAAAGTCTATGGTTCTGGTACATCATTAGTTCTGTCTGATGTGTTGCCCATCCTAGAATGTATGGGGTTGCGAGTACTAGAAGCTCGCCCTTATGAGTTGGATAACCATGAAGAAAATATCAAAAACACCTGGATTGTTGAGTTTGCTATTTGTGTCGATGCCGATGTAAATCTTGAGAAAAACGCCCAGCGTTTGGCATTCCAAGATGCATTCAACCAAGTATTCAGCCGTCGTATCGAAAATGACCGCTTTAATGCCTTGGTATTAGATGCTTGCTTAACTTGGCGACAAGTCACTATGTTACGCGCTCTAACTAAGTACTTAATGCAGTTACAAGTACCTTTCTCTGTACAGTATATGCAACAAACTCTAGAGAAAAATGCCAATATTGCGCGCTTATTAGTACAACTATTTGAGCAACGTTTTGACCCAAGTTTAACCGCAAAACGTGATGAAAAAGTCCAAAAGCTGCTTGAAAAAATTGAGACAGAACTAGATCAAGTCGCGAATTTGGACGAAGATCGAATTCTAAAACACTACTTATCCGTCATCCAAGCCATGATACGTACCAATTTCTATCAAGCGGATGCGAATGGCGCAATCAAAGACTATGTGTCTTTTAAACTAGACCCGTCTCTGATTCCTGCCGTGCCGTTACCACGCCCTAAATTCGAGATTTTTGTCTATGCTCCTTGGATAGAAGGCGTGCACATGCGTGGTGGAAAAGTCGCTCGTGGTGGCCTTCGTTGGTCAGATCGTATGGAAGACTTCCGTACCGAAGTACTGGGCTTGGTGAAAGCTCAAATGGTGAAAAACGCCGTTATTGTGCCATCCGGTGCAAAAGGTGGGTTTGTTGCCAAACAGCTTAAGAAAAACGCGTCGCGCGAAGAAGTGCAAGCCGAAGTAGTTCGCTGTTACACCACGTTTATTAGCGGTTTATTAGACATTACCGATAACTTGGTACAAAACGAAATCGTCGCGCCGCTTTGCGTTGAGCGCTACGATGAAGACGATCCTTACTTAGTGGTAGCCGCAGATAAAGGTACCGCCACCTTCTCCGATCTTGCCAACAGCATTTCTGAGAAATATGGCTTCTGGCTAGGTGACGCCTTTGCCTCTGGTGGCTCTAATGGCTATGACCATAAGAAAATGGGCATTACTGCACGGGGTGCTTGGGAATCCGTTAAACGTCAATTTAAAGAGATTGGTATCGATTGCCAAACCACTGATTTTACCACGGTAGGTGTTGGTGATATGGCGGGGGACGTATTTGGTAATGGCATGTTGCTGTCTAAACACATTCGTCTTATTGCTGCTTTTAACCATATGCACATTTTTATTGACCCAACTCCTGACGCAACAAGCTCCTTCGCAGAACGTCAGAGAATGTTTGATTTACCTCGTTCATCTTGGGAAGACTACAACAAAGAACTGATTTCAAAAGGCGGTGGTATTTTCAACCGATCCGCGAAATCCATTCCCATCAATGCGGATATCCGTAAGGCCCTAAGCATTGAAGGCAACACAAAATCCATGGCACCAACGGATCTGATCAATGCTATCTTAAAAGCGCAAGTGGATTTATTGTGGAACGGCGGCATAGGTACTTACGTAAAAGCCTCAAACGAAACACATGCCGACGTAGGCGACAGCGGCAACAATGCGCTGCGTGTTGATGGCAACGAGTTACGTTGTAAAATTGTTGGTGAAGGCGGTAACCTTGGCTTAACACAACTAGGGCGTATTGAGTTTGCTCAACATGGGGGCTTAATTAGTACCGATGCAATCGATAACTCTGCCGGTGTCGACAGCTCTGACCACGAAGTAAATATTAAAATATTACTTAATCGCGTGGTCGAAAACGGCGACATGACTGAGAAACAACGCAACACCTTATTGGCACAAATGACCGATGAAGTAGGGCATTTAGTCTTGCGTCATAACCTAGGACAAAGCCATGTTTTGTCGTTAGAAAATGCGCAAGCGGCTGAGCGCTTAACCGATCATTGGCGTTTGCTATTATCCTTAGTTCGTGAAGGTCGTTTAAATCGCACTATCGAATTTTTACCAAGCGATGCGGCGATTAAAAAACGCTTGAATCAAAACCAAGGCCTCACCCGCCCTGAAATTTCAGTATTATTAGCCTACTCTAAAATAAAACTGTCAGAGCAACTGGTTGAGGATGGTATCGGCGAAGATGCTGATTTAATCACTCAGATTCACCAATACTTTCCAAAAGAGTTAACCAAACGCTTTGGTGATCAAATGGCATCACACCCATTGTCGCAAGAAATTATTGCGGGTCACGTTACCAATAACCTTGGTAACCGTATGGGACCTACTTTCAGTACCTATGTACAAGAAGAAACCAGTGCCTCAGCACTGAACCTAGTTCGTGCTTATATGGCCGCAGAAGACATCTTCGATATTCCCTCTCTGTGGGATGCCATTAATGAATTAGATTTCAACGTTTCTAACGAGGTATTAAACAGCCTACTTATTCGTATTCAAACGTTATTAGAACGTACTACGCTTTGGTTGCTGCGTAACACGCGTGAAAGCTTGTCCATTCAACGCTTAAAAGACACCTACAAACCTGGTGTGGAGATCATCCGTGCCAATATGCAGGCGATCCTAACGGAATCTAGCCAAGCCTATTTGGCTCGTATTAACGTGGATCTTACAAAACAAGGTATCCCTACTGACGTCATAGAAAAACTGTCAGCATTGCCTTACCTATTCTATGGCTTAGACATTATTCGTGTTGCGACCAATACTGAGAAAGAAGTATTAGACGTAGCACAGACTTACTTCGCTCTAGAAATGGACCTTGAGCTACATTGGCTACGCCAAAGTGTGCAAACACTACCAGCGGACGATATGTGGCAGCGCCGTGCAAAAGCAGGTCTGGGGGACGAAGTTGATAACAGCTTAAGAACGCTAACCCAAGAAGTGATTCAATCTAATTTAGAGGCAAATGGACTGGATGAACGATTAGCTTACTGGGGAGCGCAAAATATCGATAACATTAAGCATTACCGGACCACCTTTAAAGAGATTCGATCTGGAGGTGATATCACACTTGCAATGGTAACTGTTGCTATTCGTGAGTTAAGAAATCTGATATAAAACGTAAGGCGACTGGCACCACAGTCGCCTATTTTAAAGAGGTGTCTAAAAGTGACTGAACAAGTAACGAGAGCAACATTTGACGAGGTGATGGTTCCTAACTATGCACCTTCTTCGGTTATTCCAGTACGCGGCGAAGGCTCTCGCGTATGGGACAAAGAAGGTAAGGAATACATTGATTTTGCTGGCGGCATTGCCGTAACAGGATTAGGTCATTCCCACCCAACACTCGTTAATGTAATGCGAGAGCAAGCTGGCCAACTTTGGCATTTATCTAATGTCATGACCAATGAGCCGGCTTTACGTTTGGCGAAAAAACTGACGGATAAAACATTTGCTGATCGCGTATTCTTTTGTAATAGCGGCGCTGAAGCGAATGAAGCCGCGTTTAAACTCGCTCGCCGTTATGCATTCGATCACTATGGTCCAGAAAAACACGAAATTATTGCCTTCACTAAATCCTTCCACGGGCGTACTTTGTTTACCGTGTCTGTTGGCGGACAACCTAAGTATAAAGAAGGTTTTGAACCAACACCTGCTGGCATTAGCCACTGTGACTACAACGACATTGATCAGTTAAAAGCACTGATCTCTGATAAAACCTGCGCTGTAGTTATGGAGCCAATCCAAGGTGAAGGTGGGGTTATTCCTGCCGACATAGAATTTGCTAAGCAAGTTCGCGAGCTATGTGACCAACATAACGCACTGCTTGTGTTTGATGAAGTTCAATCAGGCGTTGGCCGTACTGGTACTTTCTTCGCTTACGAACAACTGGGCATTAAACCAGATGTACTAACAAGCGCAAAAGCACTGGGCAATGGTTTCCCTGTGGCGGCAATGTTGGCCACAAAAGAAGCAGCAGCCAGTCTAGCGGTAGGAACTCATGGTAGTACTTATGGCGGCAACCCTATGGCCTGTGCCATTGCTGAAGCCGTTGTTGATATTATCGATACACCTGAAGTACTGGCGGGGGTAAACCAACGCCATGACCTTTTTGTCGCAGGCTTAACCGCCATTAATGACAAATTCCATGTTTTTAAAGACATTCGTGGAATGGGCTTATTGATTGGGGCAGAAGTCGTCGATAGTTTAAAAGGTCAAGCTAAAGACATCCTTGCTGCAGCGACTGAAGAAGGTCTATTTATCTTAGTTGCTGGTGCGGATGTGGTGCGTTTTGCACCTTCGCTGATTATTCCAGAAACAGACATCGCGGAAGGTTTTGTTCGCCTAGAACGCGCTGTGGCAAAAGTCGCAGCAGAACACCAGATCGCATAATAGGATACAAGTAAGCGCCGCTGCTACGCTATATAGAGTAACAGCGGCACGGTTAAATTCTATTACTCTCAAAAATCGGGGCTTCATTTTCATGATGTACCCGATTTTTTATTATGACCTTTCCTAGTAGACTACAAGCTAGTCTCTGACCTGTTTTTCGCCTTTGTTTACAGCTTCCTTAATAGGAGTTTGATTGTTCTTACCTCAGGACTAGTTTAAGCTCTAAAAATGCTTTGTTAGACAAGGTCTTTAGTCACTTAATCGCTTAGCTTACAAGCTCGAATTTCAATCCTATATTAGCCAAAGAGAGAACAATCCGTGTTTTTATCCTTTTTTCCGAAACCTAAGTTATTCTTTTTGAGCTTTGCCCTATGGGCTCTTGTAGGCGTTTTAGGCTGGTATCTCGAAATACAAAATTTAGGCAGTAGCCTAAGCTTAGGCTCATTATTTGGCGTGCATTTTCCTGACTTATTAGCTGCAGATGCCGACGCTGCCGCCAAGGCCGCATTTGCTAACGCTCAAGAATTTGCGACTGATGTTTGGTTATACCAATACATGATTGTCTGCTACGGCCTTTTCATTGGTGCTTGGGTAGCCTATGGCGGTCAAAAATGGGCAAAATGGTCGGTCATTGGATCCGGTTTAATCGTGTTTATCACTTGGTTTCAGGTACAAATCAGCGTCATGATCAACCAGTGGTATGGCAGTTTTTATGATCTTATTCAAAAAGCACTCAGTGCACCTAATAGCATCACACTGACCGAATTCTACTCACAGTTATCCACTTTTGCGGTCATTGCTTTAGTCGCCATCACAGTATCCGTATTGAATAACTTTTTTGTCAGCCATTATGTTTTCCGCTGGCGTACCGCAATGAACGATTACTACACATCAAAATGGCAGCACGTACGTCATATTGAAGGCGCTTCACAACGGATCCAAGAAGATACAATGCGTTTCGCAAACATCGTTGAGAGCCTAGGAGTACGTTTCTTAGATTCTATTATGACGCTACTGGCTTTCTTACCCGTGTTATGGGGCTTATCGTCTTACGTCACGTCTCTTCCTTTGATTGGTGAAGTACCACAAGCCTTGGTGTTTGTTGCGATTCTTTGGGCTATTGTTGGTACCACGCTGTTAGCGGTTGCTGGTATTCGCTTACCAGGGCTAGAGTTTAAAAATCAACGCGTAGAAGCCGCTTATCGAAAAGAGCTAGTGTATGGGGAGGATTTTGAAGACAGAGCCGAGCCAGCCAAGCTAACCGAGTTATTCTCCAACGTGCGTAAAAACTACTTCCGTTTGTATTTCCATTATCTGTATTTCAATGTGGTTCGTTACGGCTATTTGCAAGCTGGGGTGCTAGTACCATTAATCGCTTTAGGACCTTCTATCGTCGCTGGGGCTTTTACACTTGGTGTTATGCAGCGTATCTCCAATGCCTTCGGACAAGTAGAAAGCTCTTTTCAATTTCTGGTTAACTCTTGGACGACCATAGTAGAATTGCTGTCTATTCATAAGCGTTTAAAAGCGTTTGAAGGCGCGATTAACGAACGCTCATTGGCCGCAGAACAAGCAGAAAAATAAGCCGTTTAAACACTTATTCACACGTAATAATGCAAAACAGCCCTCTTCCTGATTATCAAGAGAGGGCTGTTTTAGAGATAATAATTCTACACTGTGACATTCACATTTTGACCAAGATTATCCGTCGTCATATGAGTACCACTGCTGGCTGCAGGTGTAGAATTTACCTTATTGGTACTTTCCAATAAATCTAACGCTACCTGCCCTTTTTGTACTTGAGCTTCCTTCGATATACTCGCGCTGTATGCTTCCTTTGCGTAAGACATTGCCGCGCCTGAGTCACTAACAGTTGTCATAATGATCTCCCCCAGCGTAATACTTCAGCTGCGGTCAGGCAGCAATTACTGTTCATAAATAAACCTAGTCATGAACTATAACGCTGAACTGATCATTTTACGACCAAGTTTTATCGACGAATTGTGATTTTTTCGTATGCGTTTTCTATTAAAATAAAACCATTAATATAAAACTATTAAAGGTCTTCAGAATGCAAAAACTCGTCCCAATACTGACTGACTAATCTTTGATTTTCCATCAAGGTATCCCCTTGCACCACGCGCTTTTGCTTTTGCAACGTTAACCGATGACCGTGGGAGCGATAAAGTGCATAGGTATCAATCATCTTTTCCGCTTTATCCAGCGGGATCAAGCCCACGTTAGCCGCCGCCTCTAATTGTCTTATGTTATCAGAGTAGCGCATTAATTCAGGGTAACGATGTGACCAAGCCAAAACGAGATACTGCACCATAAACTCAATATCGATAATACCACCAGCACCTTGCTTAAGATCGAAGCCTTTTTCTTTGCTTCCCGTATCTAGATGCTGACGCATTTTTTCGCGCATTTTGATCACTTCTGCTTTCAATGCTTTGCGATCACGCTCTGCACCAATGATGACTCGACGACAATCCTCAAACTTAGCAATCAGCCCAGGCTCACCTGCCAATGCTCGCGCACGACTTAGTGCTTGATGCTCCCATGTCCATGCTTCCTTTTGTTGATAATCGCGAAATGCACTTAAACTCGCGACTAACAAACCAGAACTTCCTGATGGGCGTAAGCGCATATCAACTTCATACAAACGGCCTGCGGCAGTGAAGCTGGTAATGACGTGGATAAAGCGCTGACAAAGCCGCGTATAAAACGTTAGATTATCCACGCTACGCGTTCCATTGGTATTACCCTTCGCTTGTGTATCATGGATAAATACTAAATCCAGATCCGAATCATAACCTAGCTCCCAACCACCAGATTTGCCGTAGCCAATAATAGCTAATTGCGGTTGTCGCTCCTCCTCTCCATGACTAACAGGAAAGCCATGTTTCAGTGTGAGATAACGCCAAGCTTGATGTAACACCTGCTCTAGTAACACCTCTGCCAGCCAAGTGAGATGATCACTTACCTTCATAATAGGTAAGATGCCAGTAATATCACAGGCTGCTATACGCAGAATAATCGACAGCCTAAACCGTCGCATCGCATCCATTTGCGCTTCTTCATCATCTTCAGGTAAACGCAATAAAATTTGCTGCAACTCTTCTTCGAGCATGCTTTTGCTAGGTGGTGAAAATAAGGTCGTTGCATCCAACAACTCATCAAGTAAAGATGGCGTGGCGGAAATCGCCTCACTAAACCAAGCACTTTCGCGACATAAGCGAATAAGGTGTGTCATGGCGGTAGGGTTTTCACAAAGCAAAACCAAATACGCAGTACGTCGAAGTACCGCTTCTAAAATAGGTAATACTCTTTCTAACACTAAATCAGGAAAGCTTTCATGCTCCAATTGAGTGACAAACATCGCCAAAAACACCGACAATCTCTCTTGTCCAATAGGCTGCATAAACACGATATTTTTAGAAGATAAAAACGTAGAAAGACGCTGCACTGCGGCACTATCATCTTTCCACTCAACACTTTCGATGGCATCTGCAATGGCTTCTTTGTCATCAGCATGCTTCAGTAATAAACGCCAAGTGTCTTGTATTTTGATCTCTTCGCTGGTTTCTTCACCATCGTCAATAAGTTCTAAAAACAGCTGGTGGACATTACCGCGCACCGCTTGTAGCGCCTCGGCTAATTGTTGCCAAGATTCAAACCCTACCATTAATGCCAAGCGTGTTCGCTCTTTAGTATCACTCGGTAATAACTGCGTTTGTTCGTCTTTTATGGCTTGTAGCGCGTGCTCTGTGCGCCTTAACAGTTGATACGCCTTTTCTAGCTGATCAACTTCTGTGATGGTTAAATAATCCTGTTCTGCAAGGTAGGGCAAGACCGTGAGTAAAGCAGGACATTGCAAACCACTATCGCGCCCTCCGTGAAGTATTTGCAACGCTTGAGCAATAAATTCAACTTCGCGAATGCCACCCTGACCAAGTTTAATATTGTGCTCTATGTCTTTACGTCGTACTTCTTTCGCAATCATTTTTTTCAAATCACGCAAGGCGCTAATCGCGCTAAAGTCTAAGTATTTTCGATAGACAAACGGTTTTCTCAACAGCTCAAATTCACGAATATCTTGCGCACTACCAGCCATAACTCGGGCCTTAATCATGGCGTAACGTTCCCAATCTCGGCCTTGATCTTGGTAGTAGTTTTCTAGTGAATCCAAATTTAGTACTAAGGTACCGGATTGACCAAAAGGACGTAACCGCATGTCGACCCGAAAAACAAACCCATCTGCAGTGACTTGGTCTAAATGCTGAATTAACTTTTGTCCAAGCTTAGTAAAGTACTCTTGATGGCTCAGTCTTTTTTTACCGCCTTGGGTTTCACCATGCTCACGAAACGCAAAAATCAAATCAATATCCGATGATAAATTAAGCTCATTACCACCTAATTTTCCCATGCCAATAACAATAAGTGATTGCAATTGCCCATGAGAATCTAATGCTTGTCCGTATAACCCTTGATAATGATGAGTAGTCCAATGCAAGCTGGCGTTTACACACGCATCTGCAAGTGTACTTAACCTCAAGGTTAACGCTTTTAATGTCAGCTTTTGCTGCAAATCTAACGCAATCAAACGCACCATCCACCACTGGCGATAAAACCTAAGACGCTTCATTAAAGCGGCTTCATCCAGCTCTATCATGGGCACATTATAAGTCGCTTTAGGAAAGGGGAAGTCGCCTGAGACTAAATCGTCACTGGACGGTAAATTAGGCAGATCCTCTAATACAAGTAAGTCATCAAGCCAATGGGGAAAGCGCTCACACTGCTGATACAGGTAATCACTCAACAACCAGAGCGGCTCTAAAATAGCCACTTGTTGTACGGTTAATACAGACAGTCCGTGTCTCTGTCGCGCCTCTTGGATTGCACTGTGCAACAACCCTCGATTATCTTGCTGCTCACAAAAAATAGCATAGGCCGGATTAGAAACAGGAGAGATCAAGGCGACATCCTTAATGTAAAGTTGATTTTTAAAGGTAGTTAACAGATTACTGCTGAGTATATTGAGGAATATCAGTATGTTTTCCGCTAGTGTGTTTCACCATAGGATGCTCTGTTTAGCCATTGCCCCACTTCTAACATACTGATTCCAGTTTCTTTTAAGCCAGCTATTGTCACTAAAAAAGAACCCTCAGAGGTTTGTAAGACGGCCTGATAAGCGGTATCTAACGTCGACAACTTGTTGCTAAGTTCATCAGGTAAATAATGACTTAATTGCATCATGGAATAGCGAATAGGCTGTATTAAGACATCATCTTCCATAAAAAACATGGCTTCCCAATAAACCAACCACACCTCATACCAATAAGCCGCAAACTCTAATGAACTTGCACTAGCATCCGGTTTATCAGGAAACTCAATGGTGCCATTTTTTAGCCTAACGCCTTTTTGTGCTTTCGATACCGTACTGACTTGTAAAGGAATGTGTTGCGCTAACTTAAGCGCAAAACAATACAGTCCTGTTTCGTCGCCGCCTTTTAGCTCAAGCTCTAACTCGCGTATAGAATCTTCACCATAAGGCGATGTAACCTTACCTTGGTCACAAACAACTTCCATTTGTGCGCCATATTCCTGAACTAGCCACACTTGTCGCTCAAAATCGGTACGAAATACTTCGATCAAATCTCGCCCCCACGACATATCCTGTAATGACTCAGGTAACGGTACGTCGGTTAGCAAGGAAAGATCCAATTGGTCTCTTAGGATCGTCCATTCCCACTCACCACGAGCATGCATACCCACTCTGTTGGTGCCGCGAGTTTTCACCGTTTGTATAAATTGCTGATTCACCGCTCGTATACGTAACGCTATGCCAGCCTTCATCAAAGTCGCGTCTTCAGTATCAAAATACCCATTCATCAACGACAAAGTTGCTTGACGTGCCATCTTCTCAGACGCTGCCAGTGCACACATTTCATCGAGAAAATCACTTGCTGACGTAAGATACTCAGACTGAACCATTAGCTTAAGTTCTAGCTCGGTAGCCATAAATGTACGAACCTCTTTTATTTCTGTTGTTTTCTGAACACCAGAGACCAGATAATATTGATGATAATTGTAGCAGATGCCTAACCGACTATAGTAATGCTAGATAATTACTTTTCCATCAGAAAACATGATTGTGACGCGACAACTACTTATTAGTAGGATGCCGTAACTTATTACTTCCCCTCTATCAGTTCTAGTCAATCAAACTAGGTTCAGTCAAATAAAGATGTCACTGAATACCTTTAAAAATAGAACAAAAGTCAAAATCTGTCTAAATATACTCTTTTCGTACATTGCTACTTTCTTCTACACTACAGAATCAGACATAATTACCCTGTATGAAAATCATCGATAAAAAAACAACTCAAATAAAGCGCCATTTAAGTCAATGACATCACTTAAAAAGCGATTAACCCTATTATCAAGAAATGAGGAATAGCGTGTCTGACGAATTAAATTATGTGGACTGGTTTCGCCATTCATCCCCTTATATTAATGCCCACAGGGGAAAAACCTTTGTTATTTTGATTCCTGGTGAAGCGCTGGAAAGCAGCCACTTCTCTGGCATCATTCATGATTTAACGCTGCTCGATTCGCTCGGTATTCGACTCGTTTTGGTTCAGGGTGCGCGCCCTCAAATTGATAAGATGCTAACCGCACAGGGCCATCCCAGTATTTTTGAAGAGGGTTATCGTATTACCCCTCAAAATCAGTTAATGGATATTATCCAAGCCTCTGCGGCGGTACGAGTCCAACTGGAAGCGCAACTGTCTATGGGGCTTTCGAATACGCCTATGGCGGGGGCTCGCTTAAAAGTCTGCAGTGGTAACTACGTTATTGCACGCCCGCTGGGAGTTGTTGATGGTATTGATTATTGTCACTCTGGTGAGGTTCGTCGTATCGACGCGGATGCCATTTTTAGGTTACTCGAAGATGACAATATGGTGTTGCTGCCACATTTGGGATTTTCCCCTACTGGGGAAGTATTCAATTTAAAAGGGGAAGACGTTGCGATCCAAGCAGCCATTCAACTTAAAGCAGATAAACTCATAATTTTCACCGAAGAAGAAGGCATTTTCGACCAGTCTGGTGAATTGTATTCAGAACTTCTAACCCAAGATGCCGATACCATATTACGCAGTAACACGCTAAATAACATCACTCATGCCGCCTTAAACGCCTGTGTCACCGCCGTTCGTCAACACGTACCTCGTGCCCATATTATTTCTTTTAATGATAATGGCGGCTTGCTACAGGAGCTGTTTACCCGTGAAGGGGCTGGCACCATGATAGACGAAGACAGTTATGAACAATTGCGTCCCGCGCATATCGATGACGTTGGTGGCATGATGGCTCTGTTAGCGCCCCTAGAAGAAAAAGGTGTATTAGTCCGCCGCTCAAGAGAATTACTGGAAAATGAAGTCGACCGCTTCATTGTTATCGAGCGCGATGGTGCCATTGTCGCCTGTGCTGCTATTTATCCTTTTGAGCAAGAGAATGCAGGTGAATTAGCATGCTTAGCCGTATCGCCAGATTATCGAGGAAACAATCGCGGCGATCGTTTATTAAAAGGCATCGAGCGCACCGCTAAACAACTTAAGTTAAATACCGTCTTTTTATTAACCACTCGTACTGCTCATTGGTTTATTGAGCGAGGCTTTAGCGAAACATCATTAACGACTTTGCCCGCTAAAAAACAAGCTTTATATAACTACCAACGCAACTCAAAGATATTTTCTAAACAGATCTAGCCACCTCAATACCTCCTATTCTAAAGACTAGGGGGTATTTTTGAGCGGCTCATTTACTGACTATTGCCATCTAATGATCCACGCCTTCCCATCACCTAACTATTAAGCGATAAAAAAAATCCCCGCTGTCTGCGAGGATTTTAGCAACACTGTTTCTAGCGAGTAGATTAATGCTCTTGTGGCGTTTCTACAATGTCATCCGGATTCACTTTTCGCTTAGGGAAAAGTCGACGCACCAAGACAAAGAATAACGGTACAAAGAAAATCGCTAGTATGGTCGCGGTTAAAGTACCACCAACGATCCCAGAACCAATCGAAATTCGGCTATTTGCACCAGCACCAGTAGACAAAGCCAATGGCAAAGTACCCACAATAAAGGCCATAGACGTCATAATGATAGGTCGTAAGCGCAAGCGAGCGCCTTCTTTCGCTGCCTCCCACACTGTGGAGCCGCGCATATAAGCAGCCTCAGCAAACTCGACAATCAAGATCGCATTCTTTGAGGACAGCCCAATGGTCGTCAACAATGCCACTTGGAAATAGACATCATTTTCTAGGCCTCTCAAGTGCGCCGCAATTACCGCCCCAATAACCCCCAGAGGGATAACCAAAATAACTGAGAAAGGCACGGTCCAGCTTTCATATAATGCAGCAAGACACAAGAACACAACCAATATGGAGATACCGTACAGAGCAATCGCTTGACCACTCGACTGATTCTGCTGATATGAGATACCACTCCATGAACTTGTGGTACCTGGCAAGGCGTCTCCTAGTGTTTTTATCGTATCCATTGCTTGCCCAGAACTAACACCGGCCGCCCCAGAGCCTTGCAGCTCATAAGAAGGCAATCCATTGAAGCGGGTCAAACTTTTAGCACCGTAAGTCCACTGAGAAGAAGAGAACGCAGAAAACGGCGTCATCGTATTGTCTTCCCCTCTGATATACCAATATTTTAGATCTTCTGGTGAAGATCGGTATTGGCCTTCACCCTCAACATACACCTTTTTAACACGGCCACGATCAATAAAGTCATTAACGTAGTTACCAGCCCAAGCGGTACTTAATGTCTCAGTGATGTCGGCCAATGATAAACCAAGAGCAGAGGCTTTCTCTTTATCTATATCAATATGCAGTTGTGGTACTTCAGTAAGACTTCCTAAACGCACACCGGCTAACAGTTGGTTAGCACGTGCATTTTGTAATAGTTGATCTCGCATTTTTAACAAGGTTGCACGATCCGTGTTACCAGATGCTTGCAGCTCAAAAGTGAAACCATTACTTTGTCCCAGACCACGAATCGAAGGTGGTAACAAAGAGAAAATCTGTGCATCACGTATTTGACCAAGCGCACCATAAGAGCGAGCTACAATTGCCCCAGCACTGTCTTCAGGATTCGTTCGTTCCGACCAATCCTTCAAAACAACAAACGCCAGACCGGCATTTTGCCCTGTGCCCATAAAGTTAAAACCAGAAACCGTAAAGATGTGTTTTACATCTTTCTTTTCGTTAACCATAAAGTGGTGTTCTACATCGCGCATCACTTTATTAGTACGGTTTAAAGAAGCCCCTTCAGGCAGTGCGACCATCACGATTACATAACCTTGATCTTCCACGGGTAAAAAGCCCGATGGTAGATTGGCCATTAATCCACTCAAGATCGCAACAATAAGCCCATAACCTAACATCCAACGTACTGGACGTTTAACCAAACGCCCTACCGTTCTGCTATAAGCATTGGTTGCTCGATCAAAGTTACGATTAAAGAAACCGGCTAACCCTCGTTCTCCCGCAGCATGATTAGGTTTAAGTAAGGTTGCACACAAAGCGGGTGTCAATGTTAAGGCTACAAGAACAGACAAAGCCATAGAAGAGACGATCGTAATAGAGAACTGGCGGTAGATAACCCCCGTTGAACCACTAAAAAATGCCATCGGCAAAAATACCGCCGCCAGTACAATGGCAATACCTATTAAGGCACTGGTAATTTCTTGCATCGATTTAATGGTCGCTTCCCGAGGTGAAAGGTTTTCTTCTTTCATCACTCGTTCCACGTTTTCCACCACGACAATGGCATCATCCACTAGCAAACCTATCGATAACACGATACCAAACATAGTGAGTACGTTAATGGAGTAGCCAAATAGGTTTAATACGCCAAACGTTCCTAACAGAACAACAGGAACAGCAATCGCAGGTATTAAGGTTGCACGCCAGTTCTGTAAGAAAATAAACATCACGATAACAACCAGTACGATCGCCTCGAATAATGTTTTAACCACTTCGTTAATGGAATCCTTAATAAAAGCGGTGTTATCCACTGGATAGGCTAACTTATAACCCTGTGGAAAAGAGCTTTTAAGTTGGTTCAGTTTTTCTTTAACGGCTTCAGATGTGGACAAAGCATTGGCGCCAGGAGAAAGCATGATCGCAATACCTGATGCTGGGTGTCCGTTTAATCGAGCAATAACATCATAGGACTCGTTACCAAGCTCTACTCTAGCAACGTCTCTCAGCCTCACCGTTGCGCCGCTATCTTGACGGGCTAAAATAATATTTTGAAATTCTTCCGCCGTTTGCATTTTCGATTGTGCCGTCACGGTCGCGTTCAATTCTTGTCCAGTAGGCGATGGATGAGAACCGATATTACCCGCTGCAATCTGTACGTTTTGAGCTTGAATTGCCGTTGCGACATCACCTGGCATCAAATTATAAGAAGACAGTTTTAGTGGGTCTAACCAGACCCTCATAGAATATTCCGTACCAAAAACTTTATAGTCACCTACGCCACTTACGCGAGACACAGAGTCTTGTACGCTAGAAGAAATATAGTCAGAAATATCACCGGCTTTATCGGTATCCGATGAATCGTATAGTGCCGCGATTAACAAATAGTCAGTGTTGGCTTTTTTAACCGTAACACCATTGTCCTGTACGTTTTGAGGTAAACGCGAGGTAACTTGCTGAACTTTATTCTGAACTTGGACTTGAGCTATATCTGGGTCAGTACCTTGCTTAAAAGTGACTGTGATCTCAGCGGTACCATCAGAAGAACTCGAAGAAGAAAAGTACAATAAGCCATCGATACCGTTCAACTGTTCTTCAATCACCTGAATAACACTTTCTTCTACTGTCTTAGCAGATGCCCCAGTATAACTGGTGGAAACACTAATAGAAGGTGGTGCCACATTCGGGTACTGCGCAACGGGCAGCTCCAAAATAGACGCCAAACCCGCTAGCATGATGACGATCGCAATCACCCAAGCAAAAACCGGACGATTGACAAAAAAACGAGCCAACATAAATAGTTACCCTTTAGTTGAAGAAGTGGCGTCGGAAGTACTAATTTCTTTCATTGCGCCTGTCTTTTTATCAAATTGAAGAGGCACTATTGTCACATCGCTGCCTGGACGAACTTTAGAAGTCCCCTCAACCACGACCTGATCTCCTACCTTCAATCCTGACGCGACTAACCATTGATTACCTAGGGTTCTCGTGGTGGTCAGTATTCTTTGTTCAATTTTATTCTCTTGGTTCACAACATAAGCAACAGCGTCACCTTTTATGTTACGAAAAACACCCTGCTGAGGAATAATAATAGCGGCATTATCTACCCCTTCGTTGATCCGACCGCGCACAAACATCCCAGGCAGTAATTTGCTATTTGGGTTAGGAAATATTGCTCGTAATATCACACTGCCTGTCGCCTCATCAACGCTAATCTCTCTCGTTTTTAACACCCCTTTAAACTCATACATAGAGCCGTCTTCTAGAATGAGAGAGACTTTATTTTCACCCTTAGTAACATTGGGTCTTTTTAACAAGCTAGCCTGATTCAACTGTTCTAAACTGGTTTGGGATAAATCAACATAAATAGGATCTTGCGAACGCACTGTGGTCATCACCGTTGCTTGACTCGCCGTTGCCAAAGCCCCCACGGTCACTCTAGAGATACCAACACGACCGGTAATAGGTGACAGTATTTTGGTACGGGTTAAATTGATTTTTGCATTATCAAGCACCGCTGCCGCCTTCGTCTTACTTGCTTTATCTTCTAAGTAAGTAGCATAGACATTATCTAGATCAGACTGAGAAACCGTATTACGTTTGCGCAATACTTTATAGCGGTTATACGCCAACTCTGACGAGCGTAAGCTAGCAATGGTCGAATTCAGCTCCGCTTTAGCTTGCTCATAAGCTGAGACATAAGAGGAATCGTCTAGTTGATAAAGAGGGTCTCCTTCTTTAACATCTTGACCTTCTTCAAACAGGCGTTTCTCAACAATTCCACTTACCTGAGGACGAATTTCAGCCACTAGATTAGATGTCGTCCGACCAGGTAATTCAGACGTCAGCACCGCTCTTTGAGTTTTTACAACTACGACACCAACTTGTACTTTAGGCATTGCCGCTTGAGCAGAGCCAGACGATGCCTGCTCCTCACAACCAGCAAGTAACAAAACCAAAAATATACTTGTGGCATATTTGAATTTAGACAACATCGAGGATATATCCTTAAAATACATTGAGAATGAACATTCATTCTCACTATAATCGAACATCACAAACCATAAAACATAAAAAAAGTGCAAATAATGAGAACTAAGTGCATCAACAAAAACATGGAATACCGTCAACGCATTATTGACGCCATGAAAACACAAGCCCTTGATAAAGGCTTTCATAAAGCCAGCATGAGCGAAATAGCCAAATCTGCCGAACTCAGTGTTGGACAGATTTATCGCTACTTTGCCCACAAGGATGACATTATTTGCGCATTAGTAGAGCAAGTAACTCTGCACCATCTTGAATTCATGACCGATTTTTTAAACAAAGAAAACTGGCTCGCTCACCACTTTTCAGAAACGGATCAACAAAAACATGATATGTGCATTATCAATATGGAAGTTCGAGCAGAAGCAGCTCGTAATAGTACGATTGCTAAAATATGCAATAAGTCCCATCAATTGCTACAAAAAAGAGCCATTGATATCATGCAAGAGCGATACCCATACATGAAAAAAGAAGACATTATTGCGCGAATTGATATGCTTGTTACGATCACTGAAGGACTTTTGATCAGGTGGGATTACCAGAATCGTCCCTTTTCAACAGCCTCCATCGAACTGTATCGCACTATACTAAACAACCTTCTTCCTGAGGTAGAAAGCTTTTAATATAGAAGATATAACACCCTTTATGATGGGGTAAAAATCGCCCTAATCTGAGTCCATCGACTAATCAACATCGCGAGAAAAATCAATCCACAACCCATCAATTGATTAAGACTCATAGATTCAGAAAACCAAATGGCGGCAAAGAAAGCCGTCCACACAGGTTCTAAATTCATGATGACAGCTGCATGACTGGTTGGTGTTAAACTCTGACCATAAGTTTGCAATAAAAAGCGCAAACTCGTTGCGATTAATGTGCTTGCTAAAAACCAACCTGCAACACTAATCGAAATGGTCACCGGTAAATGTTCTGTGCACAAAGAAAGAAACAGTAAAAAGGTACCCGCCACCATCAACTGAATAGACGTTAACACTAAGACATGAATACGCGTCGATAACCTCGACAATAAATTAAACTGAAAGGCAAACGTTAACGCAGAACCTAAAAACAACAGCTGAGCCACCTCATAACTCACCTCACTGCCTAGCGCTAAAAAAGCAAGCCCTGAAACAGCAACAGGCAATGCCACCCAAATGCTTTTAGGAGGATGATCCTTAAAAATAAAACGCCCAAACACAGGCACCAATACAACCCCTAAACTTGTAATAAAAGCACCGACACCAAGATTAGAGGCTCTATCCAAACCACTAACCCAAAACATCATGGCAACGCCCATTACCAGACCAACCTGTATTGCCTGCTTCACATCATTCCAGACCAAGCCATTAAAAAAACGGCGCCCCGCCAGAACCAAGACAAAACCTGCGATTAAGAACCTCGCTCCCATAAAAAATAAAGGCGGGAGACCGACCAATGATTCTTTAGAAAAAATCCACCCAAGTCCGGCTAAAACAGTAACAAAAACCAATATTAACTCGGCTTTTAAATGCGTTGATTTTTTCAATGTCAGTCCTTAAAAATAGACGTTTCAGTAGCGTAGTTAAGAGTAAGTAGGATCTACTGCCTAGGAATCATGCGAACACCTTGAGCCCTTGATGCGAGGTAGTTTTAATCCCATTCTTCAGCGTTTTATGTAGACATAAAATCCTCAAAGCTGTCTGCTAACTTAACAACAAGCTTGGATAATTGCCTTTTGATGGATCAAAATTTTGTAGCTCTTCTTCAGAGGATTCTGAAGGGTTATCTACCTGTCCCGGTAGAGGATCTTTTTCACACAAAAACACCGCACCAAAACTATCACACCTGAGTGAAATGGCTATTTCAGCGAGTTCAATATCAACAAAGGGTAAGATACCTTTAGGATATGTCACTCCTTCATTAGAGGAGGCTACAAATAAAATATCTTTTACAGAAAGCAAACCCTCCATTTCAAGCCTGCTGCGATTCCAAAATTTATCTTTTAATTCAAATACGAACGTTAAATCGTTGTCACTTACTTTGAACCCGTTGTATTTACTGTAAAAGTCTAAAAAATCTTTAGGGAGTTTTACATTATGTTCAATACCATAGCGCTCAAATAATGGCATTGCATCATCATCAGATATCGCTACTCCATATTTCTCAATGACAAAATCTCTCATAACACCCTTAGACATAACGCCCTTGTTGTACGTTTATTCTGGCGACACCCATTTCCCATGGTTAGCACACACAACCAAATGCCCTAATGTTAATTTAGGAAAATGAACCACGCTTTTTTCAGGAGACTTAAAGACAAATCGTTTTATAACATTAAACATACAACTAAGGGGTACAGAAACGCCCTCTTTACCAAAAAATTCAACCCAATCAAACCCTCTAAGATCTACATTGAATTTATCTGCGAATGTCTCCATAAACTCTAAACCATCTAAGCCTGAGATCTTAAAATCATAATTTAAGCTGGTGCTCTCTGTTATTTGGCATGTTAAAGGCCAAAGCTCAGAAACGGTAAATTCTGTTAAATCTGACAGTGTAATTTCATTCATATAAATACGTATAAACGGGCTAAAAATATTGGTTTCAATGTGGAGAAAAACAAAACCTATCTATTTTCGTTAGGTTTAACTTCCTTTTCATGCAAAATTCCACGAATCTTCTTTGGAAATTTCTGACCAAGGATCAGTCCCATTAAAGCCGCCTACATACAATACCTCATCCTTTCTAATAACCCATTCCATCCCATGTTCGACTTCCCAATCACACTTTAGTGACATCCATATAACAGGCTCATTACCATATTCTGGATCTGGTTGCATTTGACATCATATCCAAATACCTAGCCCCCCAAACTGTAGAAGTACAGTCATAAAAGTGCGTATATTCGTGAGCTATTAAAGACTGTGTTTTTGAAAGTGCCTCATACGCTTCAAACTTTAGAGGCTCCTTTTTTAAATAGCATTCTTGAACAGATTCTCTATTTTTTATTATTTTTTCAAAATCTTCACTACTCAATGAATCGAAACTAACTATTGTCGTAAAAAAATCATAGCTAGCCATAACGTCACATTTAGCCAAGACATTAAGCCGTGTTCTGGAAGCTTTCAATTTTTCAATTAGCATAATTGTTCAATGCTCACTTAATAGTTTTAACTGCTTATATAGTACGCAGGCGTATTTACAGATTTTCAAAACTCTCTAAATATCCCTATAACTAACTGAATTTTCAGTATTTTATAAAGCTATTCACAAAATTCAAAAATTGATAAACACGCATACGCGTTATAATTTTTATCCACCGCCTGTTATGTCAGTATGATGAATTCTTAATCATTGATACTAAAGCGCTTTTTAGCTTTTCGCTAGCATGAACCCGCAAAACAGAGATAGTTTCCTCAATAACCGCAGTCATAAAAAAAGCCCACACGTAAAATACAGTGTGGGCTTTTAAAGGTAGCAAGACGCTGTCTTTGGGTTATTTGGCGACAACACCTTTGGCTTTTGGCCAAGCAAAAATAACAGACAGTAAGGCAATAACGCCCAATAGCCAGCTGTATTGCACATACCCTATTAACGATAATGGCGACACTTTCGCCAATGATGACGCCAATAGAATTTGTGCCCCGTAGGGTAAAATCCCTTGTACAACACAAGAGAAAATATCCAGCAAACTGGCACTACGGCGAGGGTCTACGTTGTAACGGGTCGCTATATCTTTGGCGACGGCACCATTGATCAAGATAGATACCGTATTATTAGCGGTACAACAATTCGTTAATGCCACAGAGGCACTAATACTAAATTCACCGGCTCTTGTTGACCCAGGTTTAGCACCGCAAATACGACTTATTTTTTCAATGGTGGATACCAGCCAATCTAACCCACCTTGAGCTTTCATTAAGGCTCCTAGCCCACCAATCAGCAAAGATAAAATCAAGATTTCTTGCATACTCGTGTAGCCAGCGTAGATGTCTTTTGACCAGCTGGCCACTGTGTAACCATCTTGTATCGTTAAGCCAATACCACCCGCTAATACAATGCCACTGAACAACACCAGCATCACATTGACGCCAGCGACCGCCAATAACAACACGGCAAGATAGGGCAAGATTCGAATCAGATCATAATCTTGTGGAGCGTTTATTTGAGCGCCACTACTTTGAAAAAACAACCAAACCAAGGCTAATAACGCCGCTGGTAAGGCAATTTTAAAATTCATTCTAAACTTATCACGCATATCACAACCCTGTGTACGGGTTGCAGCGATCGTTGTGTCAGAAATAATAGATAAGTTATCACCAAACATTGCGCCACCGACAACGGTACCCACTGTTAGTAATAAAGGTAAGTCCGCCGCTTCTGCGACACCAATAGCAATAGGGGCTATTGCTGCAATCGTCCCCATAGATGTGCCCATCGAGGTAGCCACAAACCCAGCAATAACAAATAACCCAGGCAACACCATGGAAGGAGGGATAATACTTAGGCCAAAGTTGACCGTGGCATCGACACCACCGACTGCTTTCGCGACACTCGCAAAGGCGCCCGCAAGCAAATAAATCAGTACCATGGTGGTAATAGTGTTGTCACCTACGCCACTAATAAAGGTTTCAATCCGTTTATTTAGCGCCCCTTTGCCTAATACAATAGCCAAAGCAATCGCGGGTAAAATAGCCACTGGGGCGGATATTTGATAAAAGGCATACTCTACATCATGGATCTGATACCAAAGACCACTGCCAACGAAAAGCACAAGAAAAAGCAGTAAAGGTAGAAGCGCCAGCGGCGTCTTAGAAGTCATCATGTCTGTTGTTTCCAGATTGCCTGCTGTTATTAACAGGGATAAGTAATAACCTCACAACTTATGGTTCTGAGGCTAAGAAAGGCGGGAATGATAATGAATACAGGCGCAAGAGGCTAATATTATTTAGCGCTGTATTTGTGAATATTAGTTATAACTAACTGGGGATAGTTTTAGACTTTTTAGATTAAATAGCTATAAAAACCTTATTATGAATAAGGTTTAGCGCTCTAAAACTCTTCTTTTTAACGTGACTCCGTAATGACATCGTAACCATAAACCGGATTCAATTTAGCTTGAATAACACCAGGAGCAAGCCGGGACGCTAGTTTAATTGCGTTTAATTTCATGCGGCCAAGCACACCACCATGCATATGATACAAGGCGGCATTTTCTTTCGACATGTTTTGAATTCTTGTGGCTCTAGGTTTACGTAGCGATTCATAACGCTCGAGTGCTTCAGGCAGCTCATATTGAACGAGGAAACGGCTTAGAGCATAAGCATCCTCGATCGCCATTGCCGCGCCTTGCGCCATAAAAGGCAACATAGGGTGACACGCATCCCCCAACAAAACAGCGCGACCTTGATACCAAGACGGCAATTCGTCACGACCATTTAACGCCCAAATAAAGGTACTTTTTGCATGCTTCAGTAATTCACTTACTTCTGGATGCCAGCCAGAAAACGCCTTTTTCAACGTTTCGACATCTCCTTCGGCGCGCCAAGATTCCTGCTGCCAATCATCTCGCTCTTCAACGGCAACAAAATTAACAAACTCTCCACCGCGTAAATAATAGCTCACAAAATGACGATTCGGCCCCACCCAAACGCACGCATCTGGCTGAATATTGAGGCCGTTTAGGGCGCTTACCGGAATAATCCCTCGCCATGCCACTTGCTTCATAAAGGTCAGGGCTTCTTTACCAAGCATCTGCTCACGCACAACAGAACCTATGCCATCAGCGCCGATGACAAGATCGGCCCAATGTTGAGATTTATCCGTCAATGCCACACACACTTGTTCATCTTGCTCAATATAAGCACTAACACTGGCACCCAACACCAGTTTTACGCCAGCTTTCTCACAGGCAGACACCAAAACCTTGTGTAGATCAGCTCGATGTAAATGCCAGTAAGGAGCACCATAAACGTCTTCTGTGATCTTCCCAAGAGGGATTTTTAGATAGTATTCACCACTTTTAAAGTCTCGCATACAAGCATGCTGAGGAACAAAGGCGTACTCTAGTAGCGCATCCTCTAATCCAAAATGGCGCAAGACCTTCATCGCGTTTGGACTCATTTGCAAACCAGCACCTACCTCACCAAGCTGAGCCGCTTGCTCAAAAATAGTCACCTTAACGCCGTCCATCGCTAACGCCAATGCAGCGCTTAAGCCACCCATTCCTGCACCGACAATAGCCACTGTATTTATTCTATTCACCACGTTTTATCCTATGCTTATGTCAATCATGCTACGAATACAAATCAAGATGTTAGCGCGTTTTTGTGAGAATTCATTGCGCTTGGTCATGGCAAAGTTCTGCAAACAAAAATAATAATAGTCTTTTCTTAAAAGCTATTTTATTTTCAATCAATAGACCTGCTATGGCGTGATATTTGCTGTGTTTTTTATAAGTTGTTTTCGTACTAATGTCGATTTATAAGATAGCTATTTTACGCCTTTTGTCTTATAAAAATAACAATGAGATCACCCTATTAATGGGTTTCAGTGCAAATAAGGCGCAAGGTACGCGCCACTATGAAGCAGCATAGTCCCAGTTCGAAGATGAGAACGAGGTATTAATGGAAAATTTGAGTAGCCAATACCCATCAAGTGATTTTTTTGATGAATTGATTGATTTGGAAGGAAATCCCAGACCACCTGCAAAACAGCTTCTTAGCTATTTAAACAGCTTATCTGAGGAAGAATTAGAAAAGCGTCGACTCACCGCTGAAGCCACTATTCAAGAGATGGGGATTAGCTTTACGGTTTATACCGAAGAGGGAAACATCGATAGAGCTTGGCCTTTTGACATAGTCCCACGCACTATTGAAGCGTCTGAATGGCGCGTCGCCGAGGCAGGTTTAAAGCAACGTCTCAAAGCACTTAACCTTTTTATTAATGATCTCTACCACGACCAAAATGTCATCAAAGATGGCATCATTCCAGAACACATTATTAAAGATTCTAAAAGCTTTCGTCCCGAATGCGTTGGTGTTTCTCCTGCTTTTGGTGTGTGGGCACATATATGCGGCACTGATTTGGTGCGAGATGAAAGCGGGCAGTTTTTTGTTTTAGAAGATAATTTACGAGTTCCCTCTGGCGTATCCTACATGCTAGAAAACCGAGCCATCACCAAACGGGTATTACCCGAACTGTTTGAAAACGACGATATCCTCCCTGTTGGTTCCTACACCTCACACTTATTTGACACCTTGGCGGCATTATCGCCAAGAAACATAGAAAACCCTGAAATCGTTCTTTTAACACCAGGAATCTATAACTCAGCGTATTTTGAACATGCTTTTTTAGCACAACAAATGGGAGCAGAACTGGTTGAGGGTAGCGACTTATTTGTCGACCCAGAAGACGATTGTGTGTACATGAAAACCATAAAAGGGGCGGAACGAGTCGATGTGATTTATCGACGTATTGATGATTTATTTTTAGACCCTGAAGTCTTTGACCCAGAATCTGTATTGGGTGTGCCAGGATTAATGAGAGCTTGGCGTAACGGTAACGTCGCGTTAGCCAATGCGCCCGGAGCAGGCGTAGCGGACGACAAGGTGATATACGCTTATGTACCTGACATTATTCGTTATTTTTTAAACGAAGAGCCTATTTTAAACAATGTTGAAACCTTTCTTTGTGAAGACCCAGAGCAAAGAGCTTATGTATTAGATAATCTGGACAAACTGGTCGTAAAACCTGCCAATGAATCCGGTGGCTACGGTATGTTAGTAGGCCCCCATTCAACCAAAAAAGAACAGGCTACTTTCGCAGAGCTAATCAAAGAAAATCCACGAAACTATATTGCCCAGCCGACACTGAAGCTATCTACGTCACCTACGCTTATTTCTAAAGGCACATTAGAGCCTCGTCATCTGGATTTACGACCTTTCATTTTACAAGGCAAAGACACATACGTTACCACAGGGGGATTAACTCGTGTGGCAATGAAAAAAGGCTCCTTGGTCGTTAATTCGTCACAAGGCGGTGGTAGTAAGGACACTTGGATCGTTGAGACAAAGGGGCAATAATCATGCTATCGAGAGTTGCAGAACGCTTATTTTGGAGCGCACGCTATTTAGAGCGAGTAGAAAACACCGCCCGTTTAGTCAGTGTTTATGATGACCTTTTGCTTGATCTACCAAGAGATATTCAAATCTCTTGGTATAATTTGATCGAGATAAACAGTGGTGTAGAGCAGTTTGAACAACGTTATAAAGTAAAAGATGAACGAAATGTCGTTAAATTTTTACTGGCTGACGATACCAACCCTAGCTCTATGCTGACCTCATTAAAACTGGTTCGGGAAAATATTCGTACCACCCGTGATGTGGTTCCTGAGGAAATGTGGGAGCTGATTAACGAGCTGGATTTATATGCTCGAAACAACATTAAACAGGGCATTAACCGTTCTGAGCGTCATGTTTTCTTAAACACCATCATTGAAGGTTGCCAAAAGATAATCGGACTACTGGCGTCGACCATGAGCCGTGATTGTGGCTGGCATTTTTTAACATTGGGACGCTACTTAGAACGTGCTGATATGAATACTCGAATTATTGATGCTGCCGTGTCTTTAATGCAGCAATCAGAGCAAGAAGAAAGCGTTCGTCTTGGACAAGTGGTCTGGTCAAAAGTCTTAAAATCACAAAGTGCCCACCTCAACTATCGCCGTACTGTTCAAACTTCTATCAACGGCGCCAAAGCGGTGAATTTCTTATTGCATGACCCTGCTTTTCCTAGAACGTTAACTTTCTGTTTTGAGAAGATTCGAACATCTGCCTCAAAACTCCCTAGATCGAAAAAAATTAGCGCTACTATTAATGCGCTGAGTGAGTACAACTTTCCTATCTCACGTTCAGCAGATCTTAATGCTGACTTCCATGAGTACCTCAATGATGTGCAACTTAAAATTATTGAAGTAAACCAATTAATTACTGAAAACTGGTTCTATTTTCAGCAAGGAGATGCCGCATGACCATTAGAGTAGCGATACAACACAAAACGACTTATGAGTTTGATCGCTTTATTAATGTCTCACCTCATATATTGAGGTTAAAGCCGGCTACACACTCTCGTACGAAAATTCATGGATACTCTTTAAAAGTACTGCCAGAAAACCATTATGTAAATGTACAACAAGACCCTTTTGGTAATTTTCAAACGCGTCTCGTGTTTCCAGAAAAAACCAATAAATTAGAGTTTATGGTAGAAGTGATTGCTGATATGACGGTAATCAATCCATTTGATTTCTTTGTGGAAAGCTACGCAGAAGACTACCCATTTGCTTATGACAAAGCTCTTAAAAAAGAGTTAGAACCTTATTTACAGGTTTCTGAACCTTGTTCGTTACTCGACAAATGGCTGTCTGGTGTTGATCGTGAAAAAACACCGATCAATGATTTTCTAGTCGCAATAAACAGTCGCCTTGCCGGTGATATTGGCTATGGTATTCGCTTAGAACCGGGCGTTCAGTCACCTGAAGAAACGCTCACATTAATGAAAGGCTCTTGTCGCGATACCTCGTGGTTATTGGTTCAAATACTACGCAGCTTGGGCTTAGCAGCGCGCTTTGCCTCAGGTTATTTAGTACAGCTTACCGCTGATGTTAAAGCCTTAGATGGGCCATCAGGTCCAGAAGAAGATTTCACAGATCTACACGCTTGGTGCGAAGTGTACTTGCCAGGTGCTGGTTGGGTAGGTCTAGATCCTACGTCTGGTCTTTTTGCGGGCGAAGGGCATATTCCACTGGCATGTACGCCAGACCCAGCGTCTGCCGCTCCTATTTCTGGCCTGATTGACGAATGTGAGTGTGAATTTAGTTACAGCAATGTCGTTACTCGTATCCACGAAGATCCTCGCGTAACCAAACCCTACGCAGACGGTGAATGGGAAAATATCAAAGCCCTAGGTTTTGCAGTGGATAAAGCATTAGAAGAAGGCGATGTTCGCTTAACCATGGGTGGTGAACCCACTTTTGTTTCTATTGACGATATGGACTCCGAACAGTGGAATACTGAAGCGCTAGGTGCTGAAAAACTCAAATTAGCCAAAGACTTATTGCTTCGTATGAAAAGTAAATTTGGTGCTAATGGCCTACTTCATTATGGTCAAGGAAAATGGTACCCAGGAGAAGAAGTTCCTCGCTGGGCATTAGGTTGTTTTTGGCGTACAGATGGTGAGCCGTTATGGCATGACCCAGACTATTTAGCCCGTGTCGATACCGACTATAAACACACCATTAAAAACGCTAAAGCTTTTGGTAAACAGCTTTGTAATGCCCTGAATATAGACAAGAAATACTTGCAGGATACCTACGAAGACACTCTGTATTATTTATGGATGGAACAATCGCTACCGATTGATGCAAACCCTAGAAAAGCCAGCCTGAAAGACGATTTAGAGCGTCGTCGATTAGCAAAACTGCTGAATCGAGGCTTAAGCACCACCACGGGATACATTTTACCGGTCGAATTTGATAACCACGCCGAACAATGGAAAAGCTCTCTTTGGGCAATGCGCAGCGATGTCATCACCCTGATCCCAGGAGACAGCCCTATGGGCTATCGTTTGCCATTAAATTCTTTACCGCCGGTCGCTGAAGAGGATCAGATTCCTGAGCGCGATCCTTTTGATCCACGTAAACCATTGGCAAACCTGAATATTGCTAGTACCCATGAAATAAAAAATGGCAGCTCACCGTATTCTAAAAGTCCTCATAAGGTGCAAGAAAAAGTACTAAAAGATGTGATTCGTACCACGCTTTGTATTGAGCCTCGTGATGGTCGGTTGCATATTTTTATGCCACCAACGACACACCTAGAACACTTTGTGACGTTATTATCACATATTGAAACGGTGGCAAAATCACTAGATTTACCGGTCGTAATAGAAGGCTATGAGCCACCAAAAGATCCACGTTTAGAGAAATTCTTGATCACGCCAGATCCTGGGGTTATCGAGGTTAATATCCATCCTGCTGGCTCTTGGAAGGATCTCGTACACAATACGGAAACCTTATATCACGAAGCTCACCTCGCTCGTCTTGGTGCTGAAAAGTTCATGCTCGACGGACGACATACGGGCACGGGTGGTGGTAATCACGTAACGTTAGGCGGCCGTACGCCAGCGGACAGTCCACTGTTAAGACGTCCAGAATTACTGCAAAGCTTAGTCACCTTTTGGCAACATCATCCTGGGTTATCTTATCTTTTCTCTGGCATGTTTATTGGCCCAACCAGCCAAGCACCACGCCCAGATGAAGGAAGAGATGAGGCGCTGTATGAAATGGAAATCGCCTTTCAAAATATGCCAGATGGGTTTGTTCAAGAGCCTTGGTTAGTCGATCGTCTAATGCGTAACTTATTGGTCGATATCACTGGCAACACGCACCGTTCAGAATTTTGTATCGATAAACTGTATGCCGCCGGAAGTGCTAGTGGCCGCCAAGGACTCTTAGAGTTCCGTGGCTTTGAAATGCCACCGCATCCACATATGTCACTAGTGCAGATGCTACTGCTACGTTGTTTGGTCGCCCGCTTCTGGAAAGAACCTTATAAAAAACCTTTGGTTCGCTGGGGCACCAGTTTGCATGATAAATTCATGTTGCCGCATTTTGTTTGGCAGGACGTTAAAGAAGTCGTCGCAGATTTACAACGCCATGGCTTCCCGTTCAAACTGGAATGGCTAACCCCTTTTGAAGAGTTTCGCTTCCCACATTATGGTCGTCAGCAAATTGATGATGTTGAACTCGAACTGCGCTGGGCGATTGAACCTTGGCATGTATTGGGTGAAGAAATCTCTGCGACCGGTACGGCTCGTTATGTAGATTCTTCTGTTGAGCGATTGCAGGTCAAAGTGACAGGATTAACTGAAGGTCGCTATGTATTAAGCTGTAATGGTCGTCGTGTGCCAATTCGTTCTACTGGACGCAAAGAAGAATACGTTGGTGCGGTACGTTATAAAGCATGGGCGCCACCATCGGCATTACACCCAACGCTCGGCATAGATTCACCATTAGTATTTGACCTGATCGATACTTGGAATGGCTTATCCGTGGGAGGTTGTACTTATCATGTGTCACATCCCGGCGGCCGAACCTATGATTCGTTACCAGTCAATAGTAATGAAGCGGAAGCTCGACGGGTAAATCGTTTTTGGGACAATGGCTTTACTCAAGGAGCATTGTCTGCGCCCTCTGCGTTTAACGCATTGCGTTTATTCTATCCGAATAAAACCGTATCAAAACCGATGGCACCGCCTGAAGAAGAACCAATGAATGAATATCCTCACACATTAGACTTGCGTAAGCAGTATACTGTGCTCTGATATTTATTTTTCTTAGGCACTTTATGCAATCTCAAACAGATCTTCTTGTTACGCCAGCGGATGATGATTCATCCGCTGAAGCGTCATGCTCCACCTATCAAAAGACGATGGATGCTTACGACGAGGCTTTCATGGAAGATCGCCAACCACGACCGCATTGGGAGCACCTTCTCAATAGTATCAAAGGGTTGGGTGAGACGGGGATGCTTGATCGACACAAGCGTGCCCAACGCATACTAAGAGAAGATGGGGCTACTTATAACCTCACCAACGACCCGCTCACACCGAGTGTATGGTCGTTGGATCTTATCCCTAACATCATTCAAAGCAGTGAATGGCAACACATAGAAGCAGGGCTAGCACAACGCTCAACCCTCTTGGATCTGATTCTTAAAGACTTATATGGTCCAAAAGAACTGTTAAAAAGCGGTGTAATCCCATCTGAAATTATTTTTAGTCATCCGGGATTTTTACGTCAATGCCATGATATTAAGACCCCTGGTCCTCATCAATTATTACTGCATGCGGTCGACATGGTCCGTGATAAAAACGGTCAATTTCAAATCATTGGAGATCGTACTCAAGTCCCTAATGGGGCAGGTTATGCCCTAGAAAACCGCACGGTTGTTTCTCGAGTACTACCCAGCCTTTTTCGTGATAGTCATGTTCTCAGATTGCCGCGTTTTTTCCAGTCACTCAAAAGTATGCTGTCTCGATTAGCTTGTGCATGGACCGATTCACCTAGCATTGTGATGCTAACCCCCGGCGCATTAAGCGGTACGTATTTTGAACAAGCTTATCTCTCAAATCACCTCGGTTTTGCTTTAGTACAAGGCAGTGATTTGACCGTGCGTAACGGTGCAGTGTGGATGAAGTCACTTAATGGATTAAGCAGAGTCGATGTTATTCTTCGCCGAGTAGAAGACGCTTATTGTGACCAAGCGGAATTACGCACGGATTCTATGTTGGGTGTGCCAGGACTATTAGAAGTGGTTCGTGCTGGTAATGTGGTATTAGCCAACCCTTTAGGTTCTGGCATATTAGAAACCCCTGCCCTATTAAAATATCTTCCTGAAATAAGCAAATTTCTTACCGGTTCTGAACTCAGTTTGCCTTCTGTTTCAACTTGGTGGTGTGGCGATCCAGATGACCTTAATTATACGCTTAATAATCTCAGTACTTTGATTATTAAGCCCGTCATTAGACGCGCGAATAATCGCAGTATCTATGGTCATACACTAACCGAAAGCCAAAAGCTCAGTACCATTGAAATGATCAAGAAGCAACCGCAGCTTTATACCGCACAAAGCTATATTCCTGGCTCATCGGCACCGGTGTGGCAAGATGGTGAATTTCAACCAAGACCTAGCATATTAAGAACGTTCAGCGTTTCCGACCACGACAGTTTTGCGGTGATGCCAGGTGGATTATCACGGGTAGGAAATTCATCAAAAGATGACATTGTGTCCTACTTATCTGCATCAAAAAGTAAAGACACTTGGATCCTAGCGACGGAATCTGAGCAACAAACTAAGGTACAGGTTGAGGCTATTACACCGCCGACTGAAGCCTTACAAACCAATTTCCCTAGCCGCGTGATCGAAAACCTATTCTGGATGGGACGCTACGCTGAACGAGCAGAGATCAGCATGCGTTTACTTCGCACCTTGTTCAAACAACTCAATGGTATTGATCCGCCACCAGCAGAAAGTCGCCGTTTATTATTGGAAATGGCTTCCATACAAACCAACTGCTTACCCGGTTTTACAGAAGCTGATGATGCGTTAATTAACAATCCAGACAGTGAACTGGTGTCTATGATTACCGATGGTAATCGCCCAGGATCGATCAAGGCCAATTTACAAGCAATGCTAAGCTGTGGTGAACAAGTCAAAGAAATGCTGTCAGCAGACACTCGCATCATCATTAATGAGCTTAGAGATCATATCCATGAATTAGACCGCGCCTACACCAATGGGTTACCGCCCGCGCCGGAAGAATCTTTGGATAGTTTAGTTACCTCTTTACTCGCTTTATCAGGCTTAAACCATGAAAGCATGCTGCGTGGGCTCGATTGGACTTTCCAAGAGATTGGCCGCCGCACCGAGCGCGCATTACAAACCGCAAAGTTATTGCGTTCAGCCCTCACAAAACCACTCCCAGAGATGCAACAATCGCAGATTTTAGAGTCGGTATTACTCAGTGTCGAAGCGCTAATATCTTTCCACCGACGCTATCGAAATCGCTCTAGAGTGGCCTACGGATTGGATCTATTAATGATTGATGCAACCAATCCTAGATCGTTATTTTATCAAGTGGATCAACTGCGTAAATACATCCGCGAGCTACCCCGAAATGAAGTAGCTAGCGTGGGTTTAAGCCCAGAAAACCGTTTAGTAATCAAATCATTAAACGATATTCAGTTGGCAGATTTAGAAGCCTTAGCACACATAGATGAGCACACTAACAGCCGCCTGAACCTAGAAAAATTAATGACTCAATTATTAGAACAGCTTGAGCAATTTACTGGCTTAATCAGCGATAAATATTTTGATCATACTGCGGGGCCTCACTCATTAGTGGAAGCCAACTGGGAAAATGATTTATGAAATATCGAGTTCGTCACATAACCAAATACACTTATGGCGCTCCTGTTAGTTTGTGCTACAACATGGCACACCTGCTACCCAGAGATACTCACAACCAGCTCTGCTTGAATCAAAAAGTACAAATTACCCCCATACCTATTTACCAAAATGAGGGCGAAGATTATTTCGGCAACCGAACCTTTTACTTTTCCATTCAGGAAACTCACAAAGCGCTAGAAATTGATGTTGTTAGCGACTTTGATATACAACCTATTGATATTGAAGCGTGGCAGAAAAATAACACGCTGACCTGTGGTGAACTCCGTACGCTAATGAAAAATCCCAGTACGCCAGAGCTACGAATGGCAAAAGAATACCTGCTAGATTCCGCTCAAGTACGTCGTTCTGAAGAGTTAGCCGCTTATGCGAAAAGTGTGTTTAGTGACCAAAAAAACATTTTAACCGCCGCATTAGAGTTTACCCATAAAATTTTCACTGAATTCACCTTTGACCCAAATGCCACCACGGTCGCTACACCACTAGCAGAAGTATTGGCGCAAAAAAGTGGGGTTTGCCAAGATTTTGCACACCTGGCCATTGGTTGCTTACGCTCAGTTGGATTACCCGCCCGCTATATGAGTGGGTACTTAGAAACCTTACCACCGCCAGGCCAGAAAAAGCTTGTCGGGGTGGATGCCTCTCACGCTTGGTTTGCGCTCTTCATTCCACAGCTTGGCTGGGTTGAATTTGACCCGACCAATAATATCATGCCCAATGATCAGCATATTGTGACGGCTTGGGGGCGAGACTATGCTGATGTTACACCGCTACAAGGGGTTATTTTTGAAGGCGGCGGATCGCAACAATTATCAGTGTCTGTGGATGTAAGGCGAGTTTAGCTATTTTTACTCTGCATAGCGTGTTCTCAATGCCTGCAACATAGCATGTAACGGGGATATAAGGTAAGCTGCACACTATATATGCAAGGCCTGATTCACTCGCTTTGTAGCTCCTTTTCTAAAGAATGAGAACACCTATGAGTTTCAATACCCTTGGGCTATCTGCCCCCATCCTAAAAGCCATTGAAGAGCAAGGTTATACCACGCCTTCTGCCATTCAAGCCCAAGCCATTCCAGCCGTATTGGAAGGCAAAGATGTGATGGCCGCAGCCCAAACTGGTACAGGTAAAACCGCAGGATTCACCTTGCCTCTACTAGAGCGTTTGAGCCAAGGTGAACCAGCTACAGGTAATCAAGTTCGCGCGCTTATTTTGACGCCAACTCGAGAACTTGCCGCGCAAGTTGCTGCCAGCGTACAAGACTATGGTAAGCACCTTGCTCTTAAATCCACCGTGGTATTTGGTGGTGTAAAAATCAATCCACAAATGATGGCATTACGCCGTGGCGCAGATATCCTTATCGCGACCCCGGGTCGTTTGATGGATTTATACAATCAAAGAGCCGTTAAGTTCGACAAGTTAGAAATTTTAGTCCTAGATGAAGCTGACCGCATGCTAGACATGGGCTTTATTCATGACATTAAAAAGATTTTGTCGGTATTGCCAAAAAACCGTCAAAACCTACTTTTCTCAGCAACCTTTTCTCCTGAGATACGTCAGCTAGCAAAAGGCTTAGTAAACAACCCTGTCGAAGTGTCTGTTACTCCAAGAAACGCAACTGCCGTTTCAGTTGAGCAATGGCTACATCCAGTTGATAAAAAGCGTAAAACAGAATTGTTGATTGAATTAATCAATAAAGACAAATGGCAACAGGTTTTGGTTTTCTCGCGTACAAAACATGGCGCAAATAAAATCACAAAATTGCTTGAAGCCAGTGGTATTCGCGCCAGCGCAATCCACGGTAACAAGAGCCAAGGCGCGCGAACTCGTGCCCTAGCCGATTTTAAAGACGGTCGTGTAAGAGCCCTAGTAGCAACTGATATTGCCGCTCGTGGTCTTGATATCGAACAACTGCCTCATGTTGTTAACTTTGATCTACCTGATGTTGCAGAAGACTATGTTCACCGTATCGGTCGTACTGGTCGTGCTGGTGCAACCGGACAAGCGATTTCTCTTGTTGCTGCGGATGAATTAGATCAATTAAGAGCCATTGAGCGTCTTACGCAAAAATTGATTGAGCGCCGCTATGTAGATGACTTTATGCCAACGCATATGTTGCCTGATACCACATTAGACACTCGACCAATCAAGTCAAACAAACCAAAACGCTCTGGCCCTCCTCGTGGTGATCAGCGCTCAGGACAAGCGGCAAAACCAAAGCAACATACTGGTGGCTCTGCTAAGTTTTCTGGCGCTCGTCGCTCAGGCAATAGTAGTGCGTCAAAAGCGGCACCAAAAGCTGACGTAACACCTGGCCAAGGTGTACGCAGTAAGCCGCTAGCACCAGCACGCCGCAATCGTAAGCCTAGCCCAGTGCAAGACTAACGGATTAACAGAATGCTCCCCTAGGGAGCATTCTACCTGTAAGCCCTCCCCGCTATTTATCCGTTCTCACTGTTTGCCGATTTAATGCAATAACCTTCTACGTCTATTCTGCACGTTTAAACAATTTGCCTTGATACACCAAGTAAACATTCGTACCATTTTAATGTATGGTTTTTCATGCCATTCAATATTATGTCGAGATGCGCATGCCTGTTTCACAAAAGATTTTTAAAGTTCGTCGTCATTACAATAAATGGGTTGCCGACCAAACACTCGAAGACTTTGCATTACGCTACACCTCAAAACAAACTCACACTATGAGCATTGAGCGTGTTGCCAACACCGCCTTAGGAGCGACTGCCTTTTTAGCACTAGAAGGGTTAGCGGCTGTTATTACCTTAAATTACGGCTTCACCAATGCTATCGCGGCTATCTTTGCAGTACTCTTGGTGTTTTTTATTACGGGTTTTCCGATCGCTTATTATTCTGCCAAACATGGTTTAGACATTGATCTACTCACTCGTGGGGCGGGCTTTGGGTATTTAGGCTCGACCATTACCTCGCTAATTTATGCGACTTTTACCTTTATTTTTTTTGCGATTGAAGCTGCCATCCTCGCCTCAGCACTCCAAGTCCTTTTTAATATCCCTTTAGCCATTGGCTATGCGCTTTCTGCGGTCTTTGTAATTCCTATTGTGACTCATGGCATTCGAGCGATCAGCCGTTTCCAGTGGATTACCCAATACATTTGGCTCGCATTACAATTAACCGCCTTACTGGTTGTTGTACTCAATGAATACGATAATTTTCATGCTTGGACACAATATACCGTCTCCAGTTTACCAAGCAGCGGCAGTTTTGATGTGATCTTGTTTGGCGCGGCGACATCTATGCTTTTCGCCCTTATGGCACAAATTGGCGAGCAAGTTGATTACCTTCGTTTTATGCCTGAAAAAACAGAAAACAATAAAAAACGCTGGTGGTTTTGGTTGATTTTAGCCGGACCAGGCTGGGTATTTATCGGCGGAATCAAAATGCTATTAGGGTCTTTTCTCGCCTTTTTAGCTTTTTCAGCAGGTATGTCATGGGAGCAAGCCGCTGACCCAACACATATGTACCAAGGCGTGTTTGAATTTTTAACAAACTCTCCCGTTCTTGCTCTCATTATGGCCGCTATTATGGTGTTCATTTGCCAAATGAAAATTAATCTGACTAATGCCTACGCAGGTTCCATTGCTTGGTCAAACTTCTTCTCACGATTAACCCACAACCATCCTGGTCGTGTTGTCTGGTTAGTATTTAACGTCACCATTGCACTGCTATTAATGGAACTTGGTATTTATCAGGCACTAGAAGCTATTTTGGGGGTATTCGCCATTGCCGCCGTTAGTTGGCTAGGCTGTTTATCTGCTGACTTGTTAATCAATAAGCCGTTAAAACTCAGCCCTGATTATGTCGAATTCAAGCGTGCTCACTTGTATGATATTAATCCTGTTGGCACTGGTTCTATGCTGATTGCGACCGCATTAGGGTTAATCAGTTATTTAGGCGTATTTGGCGACACTATGAAAGCCCTCTGTCATTTTGTTAGCCTAGCAAGTTGTTTTGTTTGTGTACCGGCAATCGCGTGGCTCACTAAAGGAAAATACTATTTAGCACGACAATCTCCCGAACTATTGCCACTCATTGATCTAGAAGCCGACCAGCACCCACAAATCACCTACCGAGTACTAACTTGCGGCATTTGTGAAAACACCTTCGAAGTTGCAGATATGAGTTATTGCTCTGCCTACCAACAGCCTATTTGTTCATTGTGTTGCTCACTAGATGTACGCTGCATGGATCACTGCAAACCTCATGCGCGCATTAACCAACAAAGTATCGCCTTTCAACGCATGTTTTTACCTAAGAAAATCGTACGTTTAATCAATTCACGACTTGGTCGCTTTCTTACTTTACTCGTTGTTATTAATGTCATTAACGCAGCATTAATGGCACTAATTTATCGTCAAATGGCCCCACAATCCACGTCAGAAATAGCACTACTAAGCCAAACTATGTGGACATTGTTTTTTACGCTTCTCATCGTATCGGGGGTCTTGTCTTGGCTATTTTTGCTGGCAAATGAAAGCCGCTTAGTGGCTCAAAAAGAATCCAACCGTCAAACACGAAAGCTAACTCAAGAAATAGACGCACACCAAGAAACAGATAAAGCCCTACAGTCAGCCAAGGAGCTTGCAGAACGCTCCAATGCCGCAAAAAGTCGCTATTTAACGGGGATCAGCCACGAGTTAAGAACGCCTCTACAATCGATCATTGGCTATGCTCAACTGCTCTCTGATAAAAATGAAATGCCGCCACAGCATCAGCACGGTTTGGAGATCATTCAACGCAGTGGTGAATATTTAGCCGATTTGATCGAAGGCTTATTGGATATTTCGAAAATAGAAGCGGGTCGATTAGACCTTTACCGCAACACTGTAGACTTACCTGCACTAATAGAACAACTTTGTAATATGTTTTCCATACAAGCGACCAGTAAAGGGATTCAGTTCCAAAATCACACGCTCGATCCTTTGCCCCAGTCAGTAATAACCGATGAGAAACGACTACGACAAATACTTATCAATTTATTATCTAATGCGATTAAATACACCAAAGCGGGCAATGTGGATTTCTCTATTCGTTATCGTAACCAAGTGGCTGAATTTGTGATAAAAGACTCTGGCCCCGGTATTCCAGAAAATCAAATGGCACGTATTTTTGATCCATTTGAACGTGTCCGTAATACCGAAACGGCCAATTTACCCGGCACAGGCCTAGGACTCACCATAGTCAAATTGCTCACCGAAATCATGGGCGGTGATTTACAAGCACACAGCGTTGTGGGTGAAGGTAGCGAATTTAAAGTGAGCCTTATGCTGCCTTGGGTAACCAAAGAAAATACGATAGAAAGTACGCTACAGCGGGTTATTGGCTACCATGGGAACCAGAAAAAAATATTTGTCGTAGATGATGATCCCGTAGTGCGAGGCTTATTAGCAGACATATTAGTGCCGCTTAACTTCATCACTTACGAGGCCTACAATGGCGAACATTGTTTATCTCAATTACCCGATGCTATGCCTGATCTTTTTATCTTAGATGTCTCTATGCCAGGGATGAGCGGGTTAGAATTAGCAAAAGCCTTACGTCAACAAGGAATAAAAATACCTATTATCATGCTGTCTGCTGATGCCCAAGAACAACAACGAAAACCAGATGAGACAGCCACGTTTAATGACTACCTAGTCAAACCAGTTAATAATCAAACCTTACTCGAAATTATTGCCGCTAATATAGCGCTAGATTGGATCTATCAATCCCAACAGCCAGTGGCGCATACCACACCAAGTATGACATCAATCAATACCGCAACAATGGCAACTGAGTCATCCTATATCCCAGACCATGAACTGCTAAGGGAATTAATGGCTTTTGCCGAAATGGGCTATAAAAAAGGCGTCGGTGGTACCTTGCAAAAAATCGCAACACTTGAACTACTGCCTCACAAACATCAACAAAAACTAGAACAATTTTACTCTGTATTTCAGTTCGACTTACTAGCAGAGTATCTCGATAAACACAGTCATAACGCCACAATAGAAGGCGCTAACATACTGCTGGAGGATAATGCTCATGATGCAAGCCAAAAATGACATCGTATTAGTCGTCGATGATTCCGCTGATGCGCTAAGCCTGATTAACGATACGCTCGAAGCGGCTAATATGGATGTATTGGTGGCCTTAGAAGGTAAACAAGCATTAACCATTGCCAAACGTATTCGTCCAGACATCATTTTACTCGACGCCATCATGCCAACAATGGACGGTTTTGAAACCTGTCGTGCACTGAAATCCGACGCTAATCTGGCCTCTATTCCGGTTATTTTTATGACCGGCTTAAGCGATACCGATGACATCGTTCGTGGCTTAGAGGTGGGTGGCGTAGATTACCTAACAAAGCCAATTAAACCCAGCGAACTACTGGCACGCATGAAAGTACACCTTAATAATGCGCGCCTCACTAATAGCGCACAATTGGCACTAGACAGTACTGGTCAGCATCTCATGACAGTATCAGATGAAGGGCATATTATGTGGGCCACGCCGCAGACTTATGCCCTACTCGCCAAAGCGCGCGCTTCAACCGAATGGCAACAGCAAGCCTTAACACAGCAGCTAAAACAATGGCTGTCTCATCAGCCTGATATAGAAAGTCGCTTACCTTTAATCGGTTTAGAGTATCCACTGTCAGTGAGAATAATCAGCGCTAAACAAGATCAGGAGCGATTACTGAAACTAGAAGATGGACGACGCCCAACTGGCCCTAATTTATTAAAGCAAGAACTGGGACTGACAGAGCGAGAATCAGAAGTATTAAATTGGTTAGAAAATGGCAAAACCAACAGAGAAATCGCACAAATTCTTGAAATGAGCCCAAGAACCGTTAATAAACATTTAGAACAGATTTTCCCTAAATTAGGCGTCGAGAACAGAACGGCGGCAGCAGGAATTGCATTGAAGGTAATGGCTAATCAATAGACTATCGGGTAAAGGCTAACATCGACTCATCCTTGCCTATGAGCTGAATCACCACAAAACCGCTTAGCCCAGTCTCTAGCCGCTCGTAATGCCTTATCTGATGCATTAGGGTGACGTTCCAGACACTCTCGAACCCAGAGACCATCAAGTAAAGCGGTTAAGCTCTGGCTCGCAAGTAAAGTATCATCTGCATCCAGCTCATTTTCCTCACACACCGCTATTAATAACTGGTTTAGCACCGATTCAATTTTTTGATTATGCCTAGTATAGGCTTCTGCCATTTCCGGTGAATTCGGAATCAAGCTCCAAAATACTAACCACGCTTTAAGCAACTCAGGAGTCATTACATCCTCAGCAAAGCTTAACTGGAAAAAGATATCGAGCTTTTCTACCGCACTACCATTACAAGCCTCTAGATGACCGATAATAAATTGCAAAAATTCTTTAGATAACACTTCGTAGGTATAAGTAATCAAAGAGGACATAGACCCAAAATGTAAATTGATCATACCTTGGGATACATTGGCTTCTTTGGTGATTTTACGGACAGACAGCCCTGCATATCCTTCTGCCTCTAAACATCGTAGCGCACTTCTCATCAACACATCTTTGCGCTCATCAGGGTCCTTTCTGGAAAATTTTTTATCTCGCATCACTTAATCTATCTGTTAGGTGGTTATCGTTCGATCAATATCTTTGCAAAAGGCCATCTTGGCCTTTTGCAAATACTATTGGCTTATTTAGGCGCAATATTAGTACCAAAATACTTCATTGATAAATCGGTATAGAAATCACTATGAATCAAATGTGCGATCGATTTACTTAATTTACCCTCAAGCTCTGTATCCTCTTTACGGACGGCTGCACCAATCCCTTTGCCCAGAATAGCGTTGTATTCAACATCACCATAATCTTCAAGCACATCTTTGTGTTGTGCATAAAAGTTCGTCGCAATAATGCCATCCGCAACCATGTAATCAACACGCCCGGATAATAAATCTAAGTTCGCATCATTTTGCTCAGAATATTCACGAATATCGACTATTTTTCCTACTTTATCTTTAAGGTAGTAGGCTGAAATAGTCGAACCTTGAACCCCTATAATTTTATTTTTTAGCGATTTTTTATCAAACTCAAATTTTTGGCCAGCAAGACCAACGACTTTAGGCAAAGAATTATAATACGCAGTAGTGAACAGTACTTTTTTTGAACGCTCTTCCGTAATGGTTAACGAGTTAAAAATTACATCGATTTTTTTACTTAATAACGCAGGAATAATACCATCCCAAGATACTTCTTTTATTTGACAGTCTAAGGCTGCGTCTTCACATACTTTGCGTAAGAGATCAATTTCAAAACCTTCCCAAACACCTTGTGAGTTTTTAGCAGAAAATGGAGGATAAGGCTCAGAAGAAATCCCAACGTTAATTTTTTCATTCGCATGAGACATAAAACTGGTACAAATCAGTGAGGCAGCAAGTAATAATTTTTTCATATCTATTTCCTATGCAATAAGAGAGTCAGAGTTTTAGCTGTTTCTTTCGGCTATATGCCAAAACGGACAGCAAACCGCTAATTAACATTAATAACGCATCCATAATTAATAAGATGTCTGGCTTACTACCTCAGATAAAATAAGAGAAAATCACTAATCAAAAACCATTAATTTCAACAATGGTATTGTGTATTACAAGTAAATTCCTTTTTCATTGGTGTATAAATAGAAATTTAAAAAGTGGATAAATCATTACCTCTTACACATTAACCGGGATACTTTTTTCAATACGATCAAATATAAGTTCAATAAAGTAGGTCATAATCAGATAAATAATCGCAATTAAAAGTAACGGTTGATAAACCTCAAACGTAAGTGAACGAATACGGTTAGCGACACCAAGTAGATCCACTACGGCAATAGTTGAAGCAAGCGCGGTTGATTTAAGCAATAGCACCGTTTCGCCTGCGAGAGTCGGTGTTAGATAATAAATAGCGCGTGGCAGGTTAACTCGCAGCAATACTTTGGTCGCGCTCATGCCAAAAGCTCGTGCAGCTTCGGTTTCACCTTTAGGAACAGACAGAAGTCCTCCTCGAATAAGCTCTCCCCAATAAGCCGCTGTTGATACGATTAAAGCGAAAGCGATATACCAGTAACCATCTCTCAGATAAGGCCAGAGAAAACTAGAACGAATTTCTGGCACATGAGAAAACAAAGCACCCAGGCCGTAATAATAAATGTATATCTGTACTAATAACGGCGTACCACGAATCACACTCGAAAATAAGAAAGCAGGATAAGCAATTATTTTTATTTTAGATAAGCGAGCTAACGCAACAAAAACAGCAAATACAGAACCAAATAAAAAAGAGATAAGTAACAAAGACAATGTGACCCAAAAGCCGTCTAACAATAAACCTGAGTATTCCAACAGCATATTCATATATATTCCTTAACGTGTCGGTTGCCAGCGGCGTAAATATCTCTCAAGTACTTTAAATGCATAACTTGATAGAAGCGTAATGACATAATAAATAAGCGCAGCAACACCAAAGAAAATCAAATATTCTTGAGTAGAACTGCCAGCTTGTTTTGCTGTATAAAGCAACTCATTGGTACCAACCACACTGATTAAAGCGCTATCCTTAATTATATAAACCCATAAGTTTCCTAGTCCCGCTAAAGCACTAGGTGCCATGATTGGTAACGTGACTCGCCAAAAGGTTTTCACACGAGACATTCCATAAGCGTAACTTGCTTCAACTTGACCAAAATGAACGGATTGAATCGCACCACGAAATATTTCTGAAGCGTAAGCACCTTGTACTAACCCTAGAACAAGAATAGCGACAGGCATGCCAGCGAGGTCTACATCCCCAAAACCTAAATAATCACCGATAATATTTATCGTGCTACTGCCTCCATAAAACAGCATTATGATCAGTAACAATTCAGGTACAGAACGACATATGGTGGTATAGCCTTTAGCCACCCTTTTTACCGAGGCAGAGCCATTCATCTTAGCTAACGCAACCACCAAGCCAATAATCAAGCCTACTAAAAATCCACCACAGGAAATTTGCATTGTAATGATGGTGCCTTTTAACAAGGCTTCTCCCCATCCTTTATCGCCAAACCCTACTAGCTCAATAATTTCATCCATTTAACAGTTCCTTTAGTATGTGTTTTGCACATTGATAAACTGACGGAAACGATCACTTTGTGGGTTAGTAAAGAGGTCTCTCGGAGCACCTTGTTCCTCAATAACACCTTGATGTAAAAAGGCAACATGAGTAGACACATCGCGAGCAAATGCCATTTCATGGGTAACCAAGATCATGGTTCGCCCCTCTTCTGCTAAAGAACGAATTACTTTCAACACTTCACCAACTAATTCAGGGTCCAATGCAGAAGTCGGTTCATCAAAAAGCATGGCTTTCGGCTCAACGGCCAATGCCCGAGCTATCGCCACCCTTTGTTGCTGTCCACCAGAAAGAAAACTTGGATATGCATCACGCTTATGAGCCATACCAACACGCTCTAGTAACGCCTCAGCACGTTCAATAGCACTGTTTCTAGACTCTCCAAAAACATGAATAGGCGCTTCGATTAGGTTTTCCAACACGGTACGATGTGGCCATAAATTAAAACTCTGGAAGACCATTCCTAAATGAGAACGTATATCTAACAACTGACGTTGGTCACGAACAAAAGGACTGCCTTTCGAATCAGTATCGATATCGATCCCTTTTCCATCCACATAAACCAGCCCTTTATTTGGAATTTCGAGCATATTAATACAGCGTAAGAGCGTACTTTTACCTGATCCTGACCCACCAATTAAAGAAATCACCTCACCTTCTCGTGCACACAAGGAAATTCCTTTGAGGACTTCGTGATCGCCAAACTGTTTATGGAGATCGACTACTTCAATCACTTTTTTAGGCTTACTGGGAATGGATTTTGCTGGGACAGGAGGCATCACTGATGCGGTACCAAGATCGGTGCTAGGAAGCGGAATTTTTCCTGCTAATAAATCCGCAATAAATAACTTTAGACGCTGACAAGCTTCAGTTAAGCGATCATCGCTAAGCGTAAAAGACCATCGTATAAATCCTTTCGCACTTGCGCCAAACGCAGAAGCATCTAATGTTGAGACCTTAGAGTGAGCAAAAAAAGCCCAACTAAATTGTTCAGCAGATAAAGGCAATCCACGAACATCGAGTAACATAAACATACCCGCATCAGGCTCAACTAACTTGATACTAGGACAGTCAATTAGCTCTTCTAGGATCAACTTACAGCGGCGACGATAAATAGTGATCATTTGGCTAATAATATTATCGGCATTATCAAGCGCCGTTACCGCAGCTTGTTGAACAAAGCCTGGTAAGCCATAAAACATATTCAGAGAAAGGTTTGCTACATGATTAATTAACGTAGGGTTCGCAATCATCCAGCCAACGCGCCACCCCGTCATTGCATGCGACTTAGACAAGCTACTAAGTACAACGGTGCGTTCTGCCATTCCCTCCATATCTCGTATTGAGGTGTATTCTTTACCAAAACTTAGTGTGCTATACACCTCGTCCGCAACCACCCATAAATCAAATTCTTTCGCCACAGCAGCGATCAATTCAAGTTCATCACGCGCCATTATACGGCCGGTAGGATTGTTCGGATTCGCGAAAAATATGGCTTTAGTTTTTGAGGTAATGGCATTGCGTAATGCGTCTGGATCAAGCTTGAAGTATTCATCAGTCAATGTTGGTACAGGAATAACCGTCGCGCCAGATGCCTTCAACGTTGCTTCGTAAGTTAAATAGGTTGGGTCAATAATTAAGACTTCATCTCCTGCTTCTAATAAACAAGAAGCAGCACAGTACAGTCCATTTTGAGTACCAGGTAACACAATAACATTGTCAGAACTGATTGGAGATTGAGTATTAAGATTAAATCGTTCCGCTATTTTGGCGCGTAACTCAGGAGAACCTTCCATATCTGAATAATGTGTATCGCCCTCATTAATAGCACGAATAGCACTATCACATATGATATCTGGCGTTTTGAACTCAGGGTCACCAACACTCAAAATAATGACATCTTCCCCTGATCGTTGTGCCTCAAGCGCTTTAAAATGAATATTCCACGCCTCTCCACCTTGGCTTTTAATCCGATCAACTAATGGTGAATAGTTCAAATTGCTCTCTCCATACAAGGGTAAAAATTAGTGAATGTGTTATCACTAATTATCGCTTGTTTTTTAAGCTACACCATAAATATACTAACGTTCAATAAGTAAATGTACGATCGTTCAACAAGATCATTGATGGTGCAATTTGACTTTTTTATCCATATTTTGGTGCATATCCGTAGGTAAGGATTAACAGTATGTTGAGAACATAAAAGGTTTATAACGAACCACAACAGTGCATTTATATTTTATTTTAGAGAAATATATTTTTATGACATTCGCCGCTTAATGACGAAACTTACTGATGCTTTTTAGAAAAAAATAGCAGTTCATCACCGTTTTTATGAATAGATCGCTTCGATTTATAAAATTTTTTGGAGAGAAAATGAATAATATCCCCCAACTTACCATCAATCCAAACGCAGTAAATGAGGTGATAAAACTCAGAAGGCATTTCCATCAAAACCCAGAAACAGCGTTTACTGAATATTGGACTACCAGTGAAATATGCCATTATTTATCTAATCTGGGGTTTGACATTAGTTATGGCAAAACTCTTTATCAACAAGCTTATCCTGAAGTGCAACACATTGCTGACCTTGTTCAGATTGATAAAAAACACGTCGATGATGCTTACCAAGCAGCCAAATCAACCATTAAGGAACAGAAATGGATAGACGCTATGGAAGGTGGATTTACCGGTGTGATTGCAACCTTACCGTGTGCTAAAAAAGGCGCCACCATTGGGTTTCGTTTTAATATAGATGGCTTACCTATAAAAGAGTCAGAACACCAGAAACACAAACCCTACCTAGAAAATTTTCTCTCTGAAAATAATAATATGCACGCCTGTGGGCATGATGGTCATACCGCAATAGGGCTTGCTCTTGCGAAGCAAATTGCAGAACACAAAGACGAATTATCAGGCCGTTTTGTACTTGTGTTCCAACCTGCTGAAGAAGGCCCTTCTGGAGGTGAAGTTTTTGCGAAATTCGATATATTTAAACAATTAGAGTATTTAGTTCCGCTACACCTCGGCATTATCAATGAAAGAAAAGTCGTGTGCGGTTTGTCATTTTTAAGCTTAAAAAGCTATAAAGTGACCTTCTCTGGCAGAAACGCCCATGCGGCGGTCAGCCCTGAAACGGGAAATAACGCAATACAGGCCGCTTGTACTGCCGTTACAGGTATTTATGGTATTCCTCGCCATGGTGGCGGCATCAGTAGAATGAACATAGGTCAATTATCATCCAACAACCCAAGTAATGTTATTTCAGACCACGCTGAGTTTGAGCTAGAACTGCGTGGAGAGAATAATGCCATTTGTGATTATCTTCATGATCGGGCCAGCAGTGTAATAAAGGGTGCGGCCCTTATGCATGGCGTAGACGTCACTGTGGAAAGTCAAGGCGACTACGTCAGCGCTAAAAATTCAAACAAAGGGATCGCAATACTTAAGCAGGCTATTTTAAATGCAGGACTAACAGAAGATGCCATCATTGAGCATCATTTATCGTCTGCCAGTGAAGATGCAACTTTCTTAATGAATGAAGTAAACAAACATAGCGGCTCTGCCAGCTATCTGTGCCTTGGCTCACCAACTGTTGGTGGCCATCATCATCCAGACTTTGATTTTGATGAAGATATGCTGCTGTATGGGGTGAAGATATTATGGGAATATATACAACATATAAAATCCATTAATTAACAGACTTTTAAATAGAAAAGTTTCTAGCGTGAATTCACTGACTAAGAACTTATTTCTTATGTTACTTTTACCTCAGCCTAAGTTGGTTAAACATTTCTACGCGACACCAAGCACCCTATAACAGTGCTCAAACAAAACAATCGCTCCAAAAAAACTCACATGTGAAGTATGCGTCCTAAGTAGGATTCATTTTTAACTCGCTTCATATAATCAAGGGGCGTGGTCTTAACCAACTTTTTAAACTCTCTTAAAAAGTGTGATTGGTCACTAAAACCTAAATCGCATGCCATATCAGAAAAAGCGATGTTGTCTCCATGATTGATATCATAGACTGCCGACTGACAACGCATAATTTGACTAAACGCTTTAGGAGACATGCCCATGTCGGCACGAAACTGGCGCTGTATAGTACGAGTCGTATAGCCAGTTAAGCTTTCCAGATCATTGACTCGAATGCAGCCATTTTTTTGACAAATAATTCGCAGTACCTGAGCGGTTAAAGGTGAGGGCTGACGGTTTTCTTTGTTATCAAAAAACGCGCCGAATAACGCCGCTTGTTCAGTAAAGCTTGAACTCGTCACTATGTCTTCAAACACTTGATTTGCTTGAGGTAACACTTCTAAAAAATCATAGTGATGCTCAACCAACTCCTGCGCCGAGATATTCAAACAGTCAGGCACAATGCCAGAAATAAAACGCACCCCAAAATACCTATGATGACTCATCAACTCGATATCCATCGCTTCCATTGGTGTACCAAACACTTCGGCTTTGGGGTGGCTGCTATCACAGTCAAATAAGATATCGACACAGCCATCTGGGATAGCAAAGGTTTCTTTCTCTTCACCGATCGCATCAAAACTATAAAAGTGCGAAATGATCGGGTTATCGGATCTTGATAAAGAAAATTTCTCTGCGGCATTCATCACCATCCAAGGCTGTTTAGAACGAATCCCAGCAAGACAATTAACAAGAGATGAATGTGACATGGCTTAAACCTGCCTACTAAAATACGGAAGATTCACTATCTCCTGCAAACAAGATGCCATCTTATTTTTTTAAATAATATTAGTTTCGTGTCGCAAAAGTTCAATACCCATCACAGTCTTTTCACCTAGCATCGAATAAATAGCCACTGACCCAAGTGTTTTATCACTGTAAAAATCTGTTGCGTAGCAAGTTAATAAGGCAACTTTTCAGTCAGCGGAATCCCTATTTAAGAGTCCTTTTCTATATTTTGAGGCGACGTTATGTCAGAAGATACTAAGATCGATTTTATATACCTTTCCGAGCCAGACATGATTAAAGCTGGGGTGACAGACATGCCTCAGTGTGTTGAGACAATGGAGCAGATGTTCACCTTATTACATCATGGTGATTACCGTATGGCGGGGCCAAACAGTGACTCTCATGGTGCCATGATCACCTTTCCTGAAGAATCTCCTTTTGCCACCATGCCTAAACCAACCGCTGACCGTCGCCTAATGGCCATGCCTGCGTACCTGGGTGGTGACTTCCAAACCTGTGGTGTGAAATGGTACGGCTCAAACATTGCAAACCGAGAAAAAGGCCTACCTCGCTCTATCTTGATGTTCACACTCACGGACACAGACACTGGCGCACCAATGGCTTACATGTCGGCTAACCTGCTTTCTGCTTACCGTACTGGCGCTGTTCCTGGTGTCGGTGCCCGCCATCTGGCCCGTAAAGACTCTAAAGTGGTGGGTCTGCTTGGACCAGGTGTAATGGGCAAAACCTCCATCTCTGCATTTATGGCGACATGCCCAAAAATCGACACAATTAAAGTAAAAGGCCGTGGCCAGAAAAGTTTAGACAGCTTCATTAGCTGGATACGTGACACTTACCCACAAATCACCACCATTGAATCGGTCGATACGTTAGAAGAAGTGGTACGCGGATCAGACATTGTGACTTACTGCAACTCAAGCGAAACCGGTGATGTATCCACATACCCAGAAGTGAAACGCGAATGGGTAAAACCAGGTTGCTACCTATCCATGCCAGCGTATTGCCGTCTTGATGATGAGATGGAGCAAGGTGACGTACGTAAAGTATTAGATAACACAGGTCTATACCAAGCTTGGTTCGAAGAAGTACCAAAACCGGCTCATAAACACATTCCAATCATCGGCGCTCGATTCATGGACATGGTCGAAGAAGGCAAGATGACGATGGATCAAGTAGAAGATCTTGGCCCTATCTGTGCTGGGGAGACTTCTGGTCGTCAAAACGAAGAAGAAATCATCATTTTATCCGTTGGCGGCATGCCAGTGGAAGACGTTGCTTGGGCAACCATGGTGTACCGCAACGCCTTGGAAAGAGGCATAGGTGTGAAATTGAACCTATGGGACACACCAGAACTTCGCTAATCCAGTAATCACTTATTTCACAGAGGTGTCGTCCACTTTCGACTGACACCTCTAATCACTATTAAAATTCATGATAGGTAAAACAAAATGACAACTATTACTAAAGTAAAAACAGGCTCAAAATTTGAAGAAATCGGCAGCTACTCTCGCATTGTTGCAGTCGATAACTGGATCTATGTATCTAATACCGCTGGCCGTAACCCTGACACCAAAGAAATTCCTGAAGATGTTGTAGAACAAACAGAGCAAGTATTCAAAAATATTGAGTCTGCATTGGCCACTGTCGATTCCTCATTGGCAGATGTAGTCATGTCTCGCGTTTTTATTCAAGACCCTGCTGATACCCATACAGTGATGGAATACATCGGCTCAAAATTCCGCAACATAGACCCAGCAACCACAGTGACTTGCCCGCCACTTGGATCAAATACGTACAAAGTGGAATTAGAAGTTACTGCTTACCGTGGCGCGGCCAAAGCGAATGTTGAAAAAATCACCATCGGCTAATACCCACAACGCCATTTGAACAGAAAACCATTTAACCATCAGGGCAGAGGCTATGACTAAAACACTAGACGCCGTAAACACAACAGACCAATTACCAGACTCAACCACAGTTGTCATTATCGGCGGCGGCATTGTTGGGGTCACCGCTGCACTGACATTAGCAGAACGCAACATTCCGGTTGTATTGATCGAAAAAGGTCACATTGCCGGAGAGCAATCGTCAAGAAATTTAGGTTGGATTCGAAAAACCAGCCGACATACCGCTGACGTTCCTTTGGCTCAAGCCGCCGATCGCTTGTGGGCAAAAATGCCAGAGCGTATTGGACAAGCGGTTGGCTACAAACAATCCGGCATTATGTTTTTAGCCAAAACCGAAGAACAAATGGCAACGCATGAAGCCTGGACCAAATCCGTCGAGTCGCTTTCTTTAGGCTCGCAACTCTTATCAGCCAAAGAGATAGACAAACGCGTTCCTAATGGCCAAGGCCAATGGGCTGGCGGTATTTATACCCCATCCGATGGTCGCGCTGAGCCTTCTATTGCGGCTACGGCTATCGCTAAGGCTGCCATTGCTAAAGGCGCCATTATGATTCAACACTGTGCGGTTCGAACCCTCTCCACGTCGGGTGGGCGAATCAGCGGAGTGGTCACAGAAAAAGGGGAAATACGCTGTAGCCAAGTTCTATTGGCTGGCGGTGCTTGGTCAAGACGCTTCCTAGGTAACCACGGTGTATCGTTACCTACTTTGCCTTTGATCTGCTCTGTTATGCGTACTAAGCCCATGGAAGGACCAACCGATATTTCCGTTGGTGGACCGGATTTTTCTTTCAGAAAACATCAGGATGGCGGTTTTATCATTACCCAGCGTGGTGCCTTAGACGCACCAATCACACTGGATCACTTGTTAATTGGCTGGCGTTACCTTAGCCAACTCCGAGCTCAACGTAGCTTTTTAAGAACCTCTTTTGGTAGTGCGTTCTTTAAAGATCTAAAGCTTGGACGTCGCTGGAATGCCAACAGTCAATCTCCGTTTGAAAAGATCCGCACCATGGATCCACAAGCCAATCAAAGCCTCAATCAAGAAGCGCTAACAAATCTGCAAAATGCATGGCCAGAGTTTAACAATGCACAAGTAGATGAAGAGTGGGCTGGCGTTATCGACGTCACTCCAGATTCAAATCCTGTTATCGACCATGTCAGTGCCATTCCTGGATTGACTATAGCGACGGGGTTTTCTGGGCACGGTTTTGGTACTGGGCCTGCTGCTGGACATCTAGCAGCCGACCTTGTTTCTAACCTTGATCCAATTATCGACCCAAGCCCTTATCGGTTTGATCGACTCTGATATTCGGTGTTTTTGACTCACGAAAGGAACGAATTATGAACAATACTAATACTTTTGGTACGACAGCTGATCAATCAGCGGGAACCAAACAAACAGCGATTAGATTGCCCACTATGATGGCAATTTGTGTTGGCTTAGTCATAGTCCAAGGGGCGATGATTTCCGCCTTACAAGGCATTGGTATCGGTGGTATGAGCTTTATCTTTGCTATGATAGCAGCTCTAATTTTAGCGCAATTTAATGCTATGAGCTTTGCTGAATTGTCTCTAATGTTTCCACAAAAAGGCACGCTTGCCACCTACACACAAAAAGCGATTGGGCACTTTCCTGCCATCGTTGCCGTATTTGCGGGTTATGTGGTGGTTGCCGTATTAGCGCTACCGGTGGAAATGTTTTTGGTCGACGCTATGCTTGGAGAATTATTTCCAGGTATGCTGCCAGAAAAACTGGTCCCACTGCTTATTTTACTTGTCTTCACTATTACCAACCTAATAGGCACAGACGTTTTTGCACGCATTCAGAACCTACTGGCCTTTATCTTGATTAGCGCTTTAATCATCATTGCGCTCGTGGCGATCACAGGCACAGATGAACCTCACCCAGTACTAACAGGCACCACAGTGAATTGGGGCTTTGAAGGGGTTATCGACGGTAGCTTTGTTGGTTTAATCGGCTTAGCGATCTGGACTATGGTGGGTGTGGAGTTTATCTGCCCTATGATTGGTGACGTCAAAAATCCTCATAAAAGCATTCCTCGCGCCATGCACCTGTCATTGTTTTTGATTTTCTTCATTTTCACAGGCTTCGTTTATGGGGCAAGCCTTTACCTTAACGTCGACACCTTGCTTAGCTCTTCACTGCCTTTCTTGGATTATGCCCATGCGGTATTTGGCAAAAGTGGCCTTATCATTGCGACTGTAATGGCATTAGCAGCGACTTGTAGCACAATGAACACTGTATTGGCTGCTGTGCCTAGAATGCTTCAAGGTATGGCAAATCAGAAACAAGCTTTCCCTCAATTGAAAGCGACCAATAAATTTGATGCACCTTGGGTGGCTATTCTTTTAATTACAGGTATGGCACTAATTCCTTATTTCGCTTTTGGCATCGACTCGTTAATTACCTTGATTATCGCCGCAACAACCAGCTGGCTATTGGCCTATTGCGTGGCCCACCTTAATGTCATTGTGTTGCGTAAACGCATGCCAGATCATGAACGTCCATACCGCACGCCTTTCTACCCACTGCCTCAGATTTTAGGCATAGTGGCTATGCTGTATATCGCTCTGAATAATTCCCCTGATCCATCAATGACACAGATGGTCTACAGTATTACCGGTGGCATACTATTAGTCCTAAGTATTATCGCCGCCTTGTGGGTGAAACTTTATATGAAGAGAGGGTTATTTGAGCCAGATGTAAGTTAACCATTTCAGAATAAACCTAAAATGCCAGCCTTATTTTAACGCTGGCATTTTTTGCTTGTGCTTTGTCTATATACCTTTAGGAGAAATTGTATGTTGTTGGGCAAGAAAAGAATCCAAATACTGGAAAATGAAATAACGCAAAGTGACGCAGAAAAACGCGCTCTACAACAACGTATCGCGGCATTAGAAAACGAGCTTGTAGAATTTAAGAATGACGTGCAGAAAAAGAGTCTACAACCCTCACACGAGAGCGAGCAGTTTCTGATACCTCAACAAGCGTTATTACAAAGTATATTTGGTGCCGTAAAAGAAATCTCAGACCTATTGTTTGAGCCAATGAGCGCGTCTGAAGGTAATAACGAGGATATAGAGCGAAATAAGAATGACATAGCTCAACTCACTGTTTCCCTTGCTCATATCTCGACTCAGACGAACCTCAGTCTACAAGATGTGAAGGGACTAAAAGACATAGCCAATGACATAAAAGGCTTTACAGACATTATCCAAAGCATCTCCGAGCAAACTAACTTACTGGCTCTTAACGCCGCCATAGAAGCCGCACGCGCTGGCGAACATGGCCGCGGTTTTGCCGTTGTTGCAGACGAAGTAAGGGCCTTAGCCACAAAGTCCAGAGATTCTAGTAAGCATATTTCCACCCTAGTGAATCGCATCGATGAACGTACGCTAAAAGTCAGCCAGCAAATAGAAGAATTGCATAGCATCACCTTAGGCGTTAACCAATCTTGCGAACAACTCAGTCAATCCTTTCAAAAAACCGCCCACAACAGTGAGCAATTGATGGCAGCAGGCTACAAATCCATGGCTTTTGCGCACACAGCCACGTCCCTGCTTGAGCTTCAACAGTGGAAATCAGACTACCTGATTCGAGCACTAAAGGGAGAACAGCAAAGAACCCCAGTGAATATCAAAGAAACCGAATTTGGGGATTGGTACTACAATGGCACAGACAACGAATTTGATTTTCGCTCCCAGAGTATTTTCATCAAGATCAGTTCGGAACTAGAACAGCTCAATCAAGTAACAACACAAATGACGCAAGTAACAGAGCACAATCCAGCAAGGTTAGCCCAACTAGATACCCAAGCCACATCGCATATTAGCGCTGTGTATAGACTACTGGAAAACTTACAAGCTCACTTATTCCAGCACCTCTGATTCGATAAGAATAATTCGATAAGAATAATTCGATAAAAAGACAGGCAATAAAAAAGCCCCTAGAAGTTAGTGTTAACTAACCATCTAGAGGCTTATTTTATATGGTGGGCCTGCCCCGACTTGAACGGGGGACCTGCCGATTATGAGTCATAATAATACTGTTTGCCAAGCATTCTAAAGAAGTCTCAAAATAAGACAAAACAACATATTAATCATATACTTAAAAGCAATATCAGTTCTCACCTTTTCTTATGAAATCGCATTGAGGTACACTCTTACTTGACTAAGTACTTGACTATAAAACCGTATAGTCAAGTAAGCACGAGGAAGAATAATGCTCACAGCAACTGAGATAAAAGGACTGAAATCTAAGACTAGACCCTATTACGTTTGGGACTCAAACGGTGAACGCGGAACAGGGACACTAGGTATTCAAGTAACCCCAAAAGGCACGAAGCGTTTTGTGTTTCGTTTTTTCATTGAGGGTAAAGCCCAATTTATTCAATTAGGTCAATTCCCTGAAGTATCGCTAACCTCAGCACGAACTAAGAAAAAAGAACTTGGCTCAATACTCATTCAAGGTATTAATCCAAAAGAAAGCCTAGAAGCCACCAGAAAGGCCACAGAGCACGAAAAAAGAGAAGAGGCTCGCAAAGGTTCAATAGAGCAACTATTCAACGCCTACACCACCCAAATGGCGAAAGATGGAAAGCGAACCTATAAAGCCGTATTAAGCGCCTTAGAAAAAGAAGTTTACCCGCACCTCGATAAGACGACAAAAGCAAAAGATGTGACAAGTCACGATCTAATGTTAGTACTCGCGGCCATGATCAAACGGGGCGCAGTAACACAATCTAATCGTGTTCGTAGCTACATCATAGCCGCCTTTAATTACGGCCTAAAGCATGACCACGACCCAGCAAACTTTATTGATGAAGCTAAATTTGGTTTAACCCTTAACCCAGCGGCCGCCATCCCTAAGCAAAAAGACGGTGAACGCATTGGAGAGCATTATCTAACCCTCAACGAAGTTAAGCAGCTTTTAGCCGATGTAAGCCACGAATACGAACGCTTTAAGATGGGCGACACCATACGCAACCTAATCAGCTTTTGCTTTTACACGGGTGGACAACGACCTTATGAATTAGCCGCGTCTCAATGGTCATCCGTAGACTGGGAGCAAAAAACATTGCTGATCCCCGCAGGCATATCAAAGAACAAGCGCCCTCATCTAATACCCTTAACAGAAAGCGCATTAACCACACTAGAGCGACAATTTGAAACAAGAACAGACAGCCTTTTTATATTTCCTCATAGGCTTAACTCAAGCGAACACATACGCCCAGATTCATTATCACAAGCCATAACACGCTACCGTGAAAATACACCTACCATACGTCCTTTTGTGCCTCGTGACATTCGCAGAACTTGTAAAACATTAATGGGGGAAATTGGGCTTTCTAAAGCTATACGTGACCGCCTACAAAACCACGCTCTTAGTGATGTATCAAGCAAACACTATGACAGATATGAGTACTTGCCAGAAAAGCGCAAGGCTTTAGAGGCTTGGGAAACAAGGCTTTTAAATGTAACTAAATCTAACAATGTCGTGAATTTTGGGAGGTAATACTATGGGAAAAAAACGTGTTTGCCGCGAGATATCTATACAAGATGTAGAGCATTTAAAACGAATCTATAGAGATAAACCACTTGAGTATCTTTCTGCCTTACAAAATTACGGAACTCAAGAACTCAAAGACCTCTTACAAGAAAATAATATGGGTACTCTTTCGCAATTAGAAGTAATAGCGATTTTCCACAAGTGGGAAAATAGACAAGATGATAGTGATATATCGGCTATAGCTGACAGTCTTTATAAGCTAGCACTAGAGCACCCTTTTTTGTTTTCGATTGGAAAAGTGCTAGAGATTTTAAAGGCTGAACTAAAACAAAGACAAATGCTCGTTAAAAAGCCCCCTAAAGCTAGTACCGCTGAAAAAGAAAGCAGAAGGTCCAATGTGTACACTGAACGCTTGATCTTTGATTTATTCCTAGATCCTTTAGTTGAAGGTCGCAGGAAAATCAATAAGTTAGCTTCTGACGCTGAGTTTTCTGATCAAAATAATGAATTGTTTGGAACTGGCAGTTCATTCTCAAGCCAATACAGCAAATGGCTAAGTAGTAATCAAGGTAAAGTGACCGAGTTGATGCTTGAGCATAACGTTTACAAAATTTTAAAGCGGAACTTAGACCCAGAGCAATCAAAGAAAGCGCTAAATGAATACTTAGGAATTGATAAAATTCGCAAAAAATATCAAGCACTTTTAGTTTGATTTTTTTTATTTTTTTTCTAAAACAGCCTTAGCTTTCAGGCTTTAAAAAAAGAATATGTAATGGAATCTCTTGAAACAACCTAAGAGGTTTTTAACATGAATGAAACAAATAAAGTCTTTGATCGCGTGCTTAGTCCAGATGAGGTCAGCCAAATTATGGGACGAAGCAAAAAGACTCTGTGGCGGCTTTGGCGCAAGGAAGGAAAATTTCCAAGACCTATCCAGATCAACGGACGCGCTATAGGATGGAGAGAGTCTACTATAAATGCCTTCCTAACTGAAACTGGGGAGGTGATGTAATGCTTTATCAAGACCGTATTGCCCAACTAGGCTGGCCTGAGCATAAAGGCCAATCTCAACGCCAATATATATCTAAACTACTAATAAACGGATTCACAATCAATTCAAAACAATGCCACTACATAGGAATAAACCACCTACATAGTATATTGCCGAAGCTAAATGAAAGAGGCTTTCCGTGCACAGTTGAGCACAAAAAAGTGATTGACCCTGCTACAGGTAAGCTATCTCCTACTAATGTTGATTCTGTGCACATGACACAGGAACAAAGACAAGAATGGCTTGATAAGCAAGCTGAAAAAAGAAAACTTAGGCCAAGGAAATAATAACCCCCAACCTAAGTATTCTTTAGTCAATACGCTGGTGGCTAGGTTTGACGGCTCAAGCCACCAGCATTCCAAGAATACTCAATAAACCATTGGAAAACCAATCGATAATAAAAGCATTTTTGTAGTGTCATCAAATGAGAACCTATTACGAGGTTTTTACCTGCTATTTTCTAGTGTTGAGTAAAGCCCTAGAAAAAAACAACTTCTTAGGTCATTGGAAGCGCTAAGTATGTGAGTACTAACTACAAAAATCGTTTTGTCGGGGGTATTTCATAATATCTATAGTGTCTTTAATGAAATATACATCTACCAACCCTTACATCAAAGTAGACGGTCAAATTTGGTCAATCAAAGCGAATCCAGGCAAGGGCTATTCAATCTACACTGAGCAGATGAAAAGCATCATCAAGCAAGTCAACATCATGTGTGGTAACTATCGAAGGGTATTCTGGATCGTCTTTGATTTACACATGCTTCAAGGTAGCTATACCGTCTGTAATGAAACAATAAGCCACTTTATGAAAAGCCTAAGCCCTATCGTCAAATCTAAATATAAGATTAAAGAAATAGGTTATAGCTGGTGTCGAGAAAAGGAAAAAGCCAAGCAGCAGCATTACCACTTTATGATCATGCTAGATGGTAAGGCAATCAGACACCCAGATACGCTTTTTGATATCCTCTCAGATCATTGGAAGAAAGCTAGCCATGGCGGCAAAGCATGGATGCCTAAAAACTGTTATGGGGAAATACTAAAAGCTGACTTTCAGGAAAAACAAAAACTCATTGATAGGGTGTCGTATCAGGCGAAAGGACGCGGCAAAGGCTATCGTGACCAACAAGCCAAGGATTACAGTACGAGCCGTTTAAAACCACGCCATAAGTTAAGTATTGCTAAGTCTGTAGACAGATAAAAACCTAACATATCTTTAGTTTTCTTAAGGTTAACCAGCCTCTTACTTGACTAAGTACTTGACTATATTTAGCAGACAATAAAAAAGGCGTAGTAGGTACTAACCTGCTACGCCTTATTTTATATGGTGGGCCTGCCCCGACTTGAACGGGGGACCTGCCGATTATGAGTCGGATGCTCTAACCAACTGAGCTACAGGCCCTAAAAACGATTCGTATTATAGCTATATGCTTAGCTAATGCAAAGATAGAGAGGCAATTTTTATTTGTTAATTCAACCTAATACCTAAAAATAAGGCTTATTCGTTATTATCATTACCTTCTTGCCTGTCTATTTATCGCTCCTGGTGCAATACCCATCACTTTTTTAAAGGTTCGACGAAATGCGGCTTCACTCTGATAACCAAGCTCATGACACAAAACAGCCAGGTTTTCATCGCCTTGTTTAATGCGTTGTGCTGCTAAACGCATTCGCCATGATGTCAAATACATCATCGGCGTCATCCCCATGGTGCTTTTAAAAAGTCCGCTAAAAGCAGATCGTGACATCCCTGCTTTTTCAGCCAAACTGGCCACTTGCCACGCTTCATGTGGATATTCATGTATCGCAACAATAGCACGAGAAAGTTTGTTATCACTCAAGCCTGCGAACAAACCAAATTGAATTTTTTTAGTTTGCATAAAAAACCGTAACAATTGCACCAAATACGCCTCAGCCAATCGCTCTATAACAACTTGGGAGCCACACCTAGGCTCTAATGTTTCTGCCAGTAACAATGCATTCAAAGAAGATAACTGCTGAACGTTTTCATCCCCTCGCTCAACCTTGACCCATTGCCACTCCACATCAAGCAATGGATTTAATGCTTTGGTACCAAAATCGAATTTACAAATCAGCAGCTTCGCCAAGAGACTATCTGTCATAGTCTCTGTATTCAATAAAAATACCTCAAGATCCGTCCCAGATGCTAACCAGACACCTTCTCCTGTTTTTAATTCTACTTGGTTATTCCCTGCGGTTTTTAACGTCAACTCCCCACTTATTACATACAGCCAATAACTAGCATCTGCTGAGAAAGGCAAACGCCCTCTCGTTTCTAAAAAACAACAACAAGTAACAGACGTGGCCTTTGGGCGAAATGCACTTAACACAGAAGAAAGTCTATCCATAGCAAGACAACCTTATATAAAATACGATCTGCAATAAATTTCAGATTTATAAACACCCATCGTATCAAATACTCTCTTAATATGTCTGCATGGTAAACATCAATGAAACGAGAGGACATGATAATGGTCGTACTAAAACCTAGAAGCGCTGTTCCTGCACTAACGCTAAATACTCTAAAAGGCACTTGGTCTTTGTCAGAACAGACGCCAGAGCACTTTACTATGGTCGTTGTTTACCGTGGTTTACACTGCCCTAAATGCCGTGATTACTTAAAAGAGCTCAGCCGTTTAGCAGATGACTTTACTGCAAAAGGCGTCACAATTATTGCTCTTAGTAGCGATACCCAAGAAAGAGCACAACAAGCCTCTACAGAGTGGGCAATTGAAAATTTGACTATGGGTTATGATTTGACCGTTGAGCAATCACAAGCTTGGGGGCTACATCGCAGTGCGGGTCGTGGTATGACTAGTATTGGTATTGAAGAGCCTGCTGAGTTTACAGAGCCAGGTTTTTACCTTATCCGTCCAGATGGCACTCTATACTGGAGTAATATTAGTACAATGCCATTTGCTCGCCCTCATTTTAGAGAAGTATTAGGAGCGATAGACTTCGCCATCAGCAATAATTACCCAGCACGTGGTGAATTAGTTTAATAAAAAACATAATTAATCTAACAAAAAGCAAAATACCTTTTAGGATTTTGCTTTTTTATTTAATAAAACTCAACATCACTTTTTATATAGACATTTAATATATTACTGATCACTCTTAATAAATAGAGAACAACATATAAAATATGTCTAACTATTACTTTTTACTCTCCATATGAAAAAAAATCATACCCTAAATAGGGTATGCAAAATCATCTATATTCCACTAACAATATTACACACTATTTCCCGATCGTAAACTTATTATCATATTCACGAAGAAGGTACAGAGCCAAGATAGCAGCAAGCATTGGCCACGCAGCAAAAAAGAGTAAGTTTGAACCAGACCAAGGATCAAGGTAACGTCCAAAAGATACTAAGGTTGATCCTAAGTGCATAATTAATATTACTAAAGTAACCCAGCGTTGCTTAAATCCTACTAAAAAGCTCACTATAAGAGCTAATTGTAATACGCCTATTAGATAGGCAATACCGTTACTTAACCCAGGAAGTGAGTAAAATACTTTGAATACTACAGCAGCATGGTCGGGATCTATAAATTTATCTATTGCCCACATGATCATGACAATAAAGACCCCCAAACGAAGCCCTAATAAACTCCATTCAAGTTTCTCTCTAGGTAATGTAATCGTACTCATTCTAAAAACCTTTTAATATTTCACATAATACTTTTAGACTTTGTAATATAAAAACACAACCCTCGTGATATCACCGCATTCCTTTTCTATAACAAAGCCACCAACCAGCATCACTTTAAGAACAAATAATAAACAACACAAGAAGATTCATAAATTAATATAAATTAAAGTTAAAAAACCTATTTTATGACTAAAAAAGAATAATAAAATACGTTTAGGTGTCATTTATAATGGGAACTTATTTTTAATAAAACAGTCATTTATCCATACATAAAAATATAAGCTTATACTAAAATTTATTTTGAACTTTTTGAAATATATAAAAATTGATGCTTAAAAACTCGGTAACTAAGAGCTTTTAACGTAAAGAGCACAATTACGGTCATGAAAAAACTGAATTTAGAGCTATCTACAAGATAGAAATAGCAAATAACATTGCTCATTTTCTGTTTAAGCATCTTCTCTCTGTTCTTCAATTTTACTCGAGAGCACTTGCCACTCCCCATCTAACATCTTTTGAATGCTGACTTTATCACCACACCAACGCATAAATTGGCGGAGTCTATTGGTTTTTTTGAGTTGGTTGTTAATTTCTCTTACCAACCACTCTTTATCAAATCCTTCCCATTCTCCATCGACACTCAAAAGGTTTGACGTTAACACAGGTGCTACCTCGTGCTTTAAAATACTCTCCAGCTCTAGAATAGAAAAATCCGAAGCGGCACACTCACGAATAATCTCAGGGTAATAAATAGCAACATCGGTATCGAGAAATAAATCTGAAAAAACCATCCAAATAGGCGTTCGTTGGTTAATCTCTTCATCAGAAAGCATGCTGTTTTTCTCACTATGATAAATAAAGGCATAAAAAAACCATGATTACGATTGAAGTGACCCCCAATAGTTGGACTATCCAATTACTGGGGGTCTTTTTATGTC
>JBQEFB010000015.1:0-74494 GCA_052107635.1 Marinomonas sp.
TTCGAACCAGTGACCAATTGATTAAAAGTCAACTGCTCTACCAACTGAGCTAACGACCCAACGGGTTGCGTATAATACAGAGCCCGTTGAGGAATGCAAGTTATTTTATACTAGTTAAATAACTTGTCGCCAGTTTTGCAGCTTTACTGTCAGGGAAACGTGTAATGACATCTTGTAAATACGTTTTAGATGCATCCACATTACCCAATTGATCATAGACGCTTCCTAGCTTATATAGCGCATCGGGCTCTTTGCTATGGCCTGGAAACTTTTTAATCACAGTAAGGAAAGATTGAGCAGCTTCTTTAGGTTTACCCAAAACAAGCTTTAACTCACCTAACCAGTAATAACCATTTCCCGTTAGTTTATTATCAGGATAATTCTTCACAAATTCAGTAAAAGCCACTTCAGCAGTGTCAAATTGCTTATCGCGAATCAAAGCATAGGCATCATCATAGGCACTTTGTGCTTGTGGTGATGCTGGAATAATTGCAATTGGCGCCATTTGAACTGACGAAACTTTATCTGATGAGTCATCATTTACACCAAGCGCAACAGGTACGCTAGGTGCAATAACATCAGCATTCGACTGCGAGATATTAGTATCTTGCTTAGTCGTCGCTGCTGTCATTAGAAGAGAGATCCGTCTGTCCAAATCAATATAACGGTCGCGTTGCTGCGCTTTCATTTGAGACAGTTGATGGTCTTGCTCTTCTACCTGACCTCTTAGCTGTCTTACTTCTGATTGAAGTGAATCTAGCTGCGAGAGTAACTCAGCTGCAGCATGAGTCGACAGAGCACCTGTCGATTCATTAGCAGCCATTGCAAGTGGCGCTGTTGCAAACAGCACCACTGCAAAGGAACGAGAAATAAGCTTATTTACGATCATTTTTCGTAACGAACTTCTACTCGACGGTTTTGTTGCCAAGAAGCCATGTCATGCGCAAAAGCAACAGGCACTTCTTCACCGAAGCTAACAGTTTCTATTTGAGATGCAGCAACACCTTGAATAGTCAAATAACGGCTAACCGCTTTTGCACGACGCTCACCAAGTGCCATATTGTATTCGCGAGTACCACGCTCATCAGCATGACCTTCTAGAACAATACGCGCTTCTGGGTTAGCGATAAGGTATTGTGCATGTTTAGCAAGCGCTTCACGTGCATCAGTACGGATAACTGACTTATCAAAGTCAAAGTAAAAAACTGTTTGAACGCCTTCAAGCATGCTCATGCTGTTTTGATCATCTGCTTCAGATTGATCATCAACAATAACGCTGCTTAGAGCATCACCTTGATCTGCTCCGTAAGATTGATCCGTATCAACGGCATCAGCAGCTTGCTCTACTGCTGTAGAAGCGTCTTCAACAGCAGTTCCTGCTGCATCAGTATCCGTTGAAGTACTACTACAGCCTGCAATCCAAGCAGCAGATAAACCAATTACAGCAAATTTACCTAATTTGTTTACACTCATTATTCATTCCTTAATAACGTTATTTGAAATACGGAGACCAAGATGGTTCACGCACATCTCCATCAGCTGAAGGTATCTTGTATTTTACAAGTCCATCAACAGATACCACTGCCAATATACCCTTACCATTTTCAGTAGTGGCATACATAACCATGCTGCCATTCGGCGCAATAGTTGGCGATTCATCTAAATACGTTCGAGATAGTATTTTAACTCGACCGGATTTCATATCTTGTACTGCAATATTGTAATTGCCGCCACCTTTTTGAACAGTGACTAGATAGCGACCATCTGCCGTCATCTCACCTTTAGTATTTGAATCACCTTCAAACGTAACGCGCTCAACACGCTTAGACTTAATATCTAAACGGTAGATTTGTGGATTACCACCACGATCTGAAGTGAAGATTAATCCTTTACCATCTGGCTCCCAAGTTGGCTCTGTATCAATAGCATAATGATTGGTCATACGTTCTAATTTTTGAGTCGCAATGTCCAATGTATAAATTTCAGGGTTACCATCTTTTGATAACACTAGCGCTAATTTCTTACCATCTGGAGACCAAGATGGCGCACCATTTAGGCCTCTAAAGTTAACGATTTTTTGTCTCTTACCTGTCGCTAATTCTTGAATAAAAATACTTGGGCGACGATTCCTAAACATAACGTAAGCAATGTTTTTACCATCATGACTCCAAGATGGAGACAGTATAGGTTGTTTCGATTCTACAATTACCTGAGGTCTATGACCATCAGCATCAGCAACCTGTAATTTAAACGTTGGAGCTGCTTTATCACCCTGCGTCGTTACGTACAAAATACGAGTACTGAACGCACCTGGCAAACCGGTTAACATCTGGTAAACCTTGTCACTTATATAATGCGCCGCATCCCTTAAATTAGTCGAATTAACATCGATATAAGCATGCTTCTGAACAGGTTTTTGACTTAAAACATTAAGCAACTCATAGCCAATTCGGTAACGATTGGTAGCAATTTTTTTAACCGAACCAATCAAAACGTAATCACTTTTAAGTAAGCGCCAATCTCGATAAAAAACATCCGCCTCTTGAGAGGGTTGACTCAACATACTAGAGCGAGGAATCGCTTTAAATGAGCCGCTGCGCTCTAAGTCATCTTGAACTATTTGCGCAATGTCTTCTGGCAAAGGTGCTGTACCGGTATAACCAAATGGAACAGATGCGATAGGAAGCAATTGATCTGCGCCACTGGTAACCTCAATGACTAACTGCGCTCTTGCCGTGCTAACAAACACAAGGCATGTGAAAAATACTAAGAACCATTTACGTAACATCATCAGTTTCTTAAGTCCTGTGGATTAAATATAATAACAACTTTTCGAAAGTTTCTGTCAAACACATAAGGGTCAACTTTCGACAATTCTTCTACTCTAATACTTCTTGCAGCGTTCGCAGCACGCTGATCAAATAAAGCATCCCCGCTTCCCTTAATTACATTTACCGCCAAAACATCACCAGCTGGCAAAAAAGAAATTGCCAATTCTGTTTTCATACCGTTTCGAGCGCTAGGCGGACGGTTCCATGCTGCAGCAATGCGATTATTGATTAAGCCTCCAATTGACTGCACCATCTGAGCTTCTTCTGCCGCCCTCTTATCTTCTTCTGCTTTTTTCTTAGCCGCCGCTTCTGTTGCCTCTTTTGCTAAACGTTCCTTTTCGGCTTCTCGAGCAGCCGTTTTTTGGCGCTCACGTTCAGCTGCTTGTCGTTCCAGTTCTGCGGCAAGCTTTTTACGTTTCGCTTCTGTGGCTTCCTCTTGCTCTAAACGTTTCTTTTTATCCGCTTCTGCCTTGGCAATTAACGCTTGCTGTTCTTTTTTCTTAGCTGCTTCAGCGGACTTTTTCTTATCACTCTCCGCCTTCTTAACAGCAGCAGCCTGGCGAACGGCTTTTTCTTTAGCCGCTTTCGCTCTAGCAAGTTCTTTCTTCTGTGTTTCTAATGCCTTCCTACGCTCTAACTGTGCAGCCTTTTGCTGCGCCTCTTTGTCTTTCTTTTTTTTCTCTATAATGGCTTGTTGCTGAATGTTTTTTTTCTTCTGCTCTTCACGCTGACCAATAATAGTTTGTGAAATATCGATCACAGTCGCATTAACAATTGGCGGCCTCTTTGGTTCCGGCCTATTATTATCAGAAAAATCTACTGCGATAAAAGCAGTAACAAAGATCATCATATGAAGACCTATCGCTAATAATATCGGCAAGCCATAACTTTCTTTACTCAGCACATTCATTAATTATTATCCGGCTCCGTAACCAACCCCACATTGGGCACCCCTGCTCCTTGCAATGACACCATTAAACCAATGACTGCGCCATAAGAAACGTTTTTGTCGCCCCTAACCAATACGGGGATATTTGGATTTTGGCTCAATACTTTTCTTACTTTAACTTGTAAAGCCTCTAATGTAATCGACTCTTGATTACCACCTATGTCCAAATAAAACGCCCCGTCACTGTCAACAGAAGCAATCATTACGTCTGTATCAGCTTGTTGAATAGGCGCTGCACTAGCATTAGGCAGCTTAACATCCACGCCTTGAGTCATCATGGGGGCTGTAATCATAAATATAACCAATAACACCAACATAACATCAATATATGGAACGACATTAATATCAGCCATTGGGCGGCGTTTCTGCCTTCTTCTAGAGCGAGACACTAGGCGACGCCCCCCTCTTTCACATAAGCCTTACGATGTAGAATGCTAATAAATTCATCAGAAAAATTCTCATAGTCAGAACTTAATGACTCTACTGTCGTTGAAAAACGGTTATAGGCGATCACGGCAGGAATCGCGGCAGCCAAACCAATCGCTGTTGCAATCAGCGCTTCTGCAATACCTGGCGCCACGGTCGCTAAAGTTGCTTGCTGAGCATCCGCCAGCCCAATAAAAGAATGCATAATTCCCCATACGGTGCCAAATAAACCAATATAAGGGCTAGTAGAGCCTACTGTTGCCAAAAATGATAAATTCTTATCCAGTTTCTCTTCTTCACGATATAAAGCAACCCGCATCGTTCTTTGCACGCCTTCCATTACTGCCGCAGACTCAATGCCGTGACTTTGACGCAGTCGCGTAAACTCTTTAATGCCTGCCGTAAAAATGTTTTCAATACCTTCTATTTTACGACCGTCCTGAGAGAGTTTCTTATAAAGTTTGCTCAAATCGATACCTGACCAAAATTCATCTTCAAATTCCACTCTTATCTTTTTAGCTTGTTTAAGAATGCGAATTCTCTGAAAAATAACAACCCAAGAAAGAACGGATGCTGCCAACAGTATCAACATAACAATCTGTACAACAAAGCTCGCGCTGGCAATTAAACCCAAAATTGACATTTTTAACCTCTATTTGAAATCTGAAGGTAACTGGTAATTAAAATGCTCGTAGGCGCGCTTTGTTACTTGGCGACCTCGAGGCGTTCGTATTATAAAGCCTTGCTGTATCAAAAATGGCTCAATAACATCTTCAATAGTATCTTTATCTTCCCCAAGTGCAGCGGATACACTGTCTAGCCCGACGGGACGACCGTCAAATTTTTCTATCATCGTCAGTAACATGCGCCTGTCTAGATGATCGAAACCTTGACTATCTACACTCAACATATCTAAAGCGCGCTGCGCAACATCTTGCGTCACTATATCAACACCACCTACCTGAGCAACATCTCTTACTCGGCGTAATAATCTATTGGCTATCCTAGGCGTTCCACGTGAGCGCCTAGCGACCTCAAAACTGCCCGACTGATCAAGCTTCATGCCCATTTTTCCTGCTGATCGAGTCACAATAGTCGTCAATGATTCAACATCGTAAAACTCTAAGCGCTGTACAATACCAAAACGGTCTCGCAATGGTGAGGTCAACAATCCAGCTCTAGTTGTCGCTCCCACTAACGTAAAAGGAGGGAGCTCGATTTTAATTGACCTTGCAGCAGGCCCTTCTCCAATCATAATATCAAGTTGATAATCTTCCATAGCAGGATAGAGAATTTCTTCAATTGCTGGACTTAAGCGATGGATCTCATCAATAAATAAGATGTCTCCTTCACCTAGGTTCGTCAACAAAGCGGCTAAATCTCCCGCCCTTTCCAATACCGGACCTGATGTTGTTTTAACATCAGTCTGCATTTCATTGCCTATAATATTGGCTAGAGTTGTTTTACCTAATCCTGGAGGACCAAATATTAAAGTATGGTCTAACGGTTCCTCTCGCTGACGAGCCGCTTGAATAAATATTTCCATCTGCTCTCTAACAATTGGCTGACCAATATACTCAGATAGCAATTGAGGGCGAATAGCACGATCTATATGTCGATCATTACCTTTTAGCTCTGCTGAAATAATACGATCTTGCTCAATCATAGGTTAATTCCTTAGCAACCCTTTTAAAGCAGCTTTAATAACTTCTTCACTACTAGCGGAATCGATAGGAACATTAGCAACCGCACGAGCTGCTTCCTGAGGCTTATACCCGAGGGAAATAAGTGCGGCCTCTGCCTCTTGCCTTGGATCAGCTTGCACTTGTCGTAATACCGTTGGCGTAGAAAACAAATCAGTTTTGGCGGCTTGCCCAAGCTTGTCTCGAAGTTCAATAATGAGGCGCTCTGCAGTTTTTTTGCCTACGCCTGGAATCTTAGTTAAGGCAGTAACATCCGACTCTTGTACGTTAATAATTAACTCTTCTGCAGACATACTCGATAAAATAGCCAGTGCCATTTTAGGCCCAATACCATTGACTTTAATAAGAACACGAAACAAGGCACGCTCACTTTTATCGACAAAACCATACAGTGTTTGCGAATCCTCTTTCACTAAAAAATGAGTATACAAGGTAACCATGCCACCGATTTGAGGTAAGTCATAAATAGTGGTCATCGAAGCGCTTACTTCATAGCCAACACCATTTACATCTACCAATAACTCAGGCGGTGTTTTTTCCACTAAAGTTCCAACAATTCGTCCGATCAAAGCGCTTTCCTTACATCTTGTTCAGTCCAGCGTTTACTCATTCGCCCCGCTCGCTTACCCACACCATATTCTAAACCGCCAGAAGTTCGAGTATTGGCGTGACATAATGCTATCGCTAACGCATCAGCAGCATCTGCTTGAGGTTTAGCAGAAAGCTTTAATAACAACTGAACCATCGTTTGAACTTGCTCTTTGTCTGCATTACCGTTACCTACGACGGATTGCTTAACACGTCTCGCGGCATATTCATGAACAAACAATTCTTGTAATGAAGCTGCCACAATAGCCGCCCCTCTAGCTTGACCTAATTTTAATGCAGAATTGGCATTTTTTGCCAAAAACACCTCTTCGATTGCAAATTCATTTGGACTATATTCGCTTAATAAAGACGATACATTGTTAAAAATATGCTTCAGCCTAACGGATAGCGCCTCATCCGGTAATCGAATACAACCACTATTTACGTAAACCGATTTACCATTTAACACATCAATGATACCGAAACCTGTGATCCTAGAACCTGGATCGATAGCCAATATCCTTGTAGTGGTCATTTTTTTCTCATAATCTTCATCATTATTGTATATTGCAACAGTCATTTACTAAGTATGCAACGTAAAAGTACAAAAAAGGCCGCTGATAAGCGGCCTTTTACATTTTTCTTGCAAACCTGCAACACAACTTACTGTTTTAAAATAAGTTTACCGCTAAAATGTGACTATTCTGTAACAGGTTTTCTAACACGGATATGCAATTCTTTTAATTGCTTCTCACTTACTTCACCCGGTGCTTGTGTTAACAAACAAGTCGCACTTTGCGTTTTAGGGAAAGCAATAACATCACGAATAGACGCAGAGCCAGTCATCAACATAACAAGACGATCTAGGCCAAACGCTAAACCACCATGTGGCGGCGCACCAAATTTTAAAGCGTCTAGTAAGAAGCCAAATTTCTCTTCTTGCTCTTCTTCGCTGATATTCAATAATTCAAATACCGTTTCTTGCATAGAAGATTGGTGAATACGAATAGAGCCTCCACCTAATTCAGTACCGTTTAGCACCATGTCGTAAGCTTGTGACAATGCATTTAACGGATCTGCTTTAAGATCTTCTACAGAGCACGAAGGCGCTGTAAATGGATGATGTATAGCAGTAATACCACCATCAGAAGTTTGCTCAAACATTGGGAAATCTACCACCCATAGTGGCGCCCATTTGCACGTATACAAGTCTAGGTTTTCACCCAACTTACAACGTAATGCACCCAGCGCTTCATTTACAACTTTAGCAGAATCCGCACCGAAGAAAATCAAATCGCCATCTTGAGCTTCTAGACGAGTCATCAATTCTTGACGTACTTCCATTGGTAAGAACTTAACGATTGGAGACTGCAAACCTTCTTCAAGGTTAGACTTATCGTTCACCTTGATGTAAGCCAAGCCTTTGGCGCCGTAAATACCAACGAATTTAGTGTATTCGTCGATTTGTTTACGAGTCAGTGAATTACCGCCTGGTACTTTCAAGGCAGCAACACGACCTTTAGGATCTTTCGCTGGACCAGAGAAGACTTTAAAATCCACATCAGTCATCAAGTCAGACACTGTAACAATCGTCAATGGAATACGTAAATCAGGCTTATCGCTGCCGTATGTTTCCATTGCTTCAGAATAAGGCATACGAGGGAAGGCACCCAAATCAACATTCATTAACTCTTTAAATAAGCTAACAATCATCTCTTCGGTCATATTCATGATCTGCTCTTCACCCATGAAAGACGTTTCAATGTCTACTTGAGTAAATTCAGGCTGACGATCAGCACGCAGATCTTCATCACGGAAACATTTTGCAATTTGATAATAACGATCAAAACCCGACACCATCAACAGTTGTTTAAACAATTGTGGAGATTGAGGAAGTGCAAAAAAGCTACCTTGCTGAGTACGACTTGGCACTAGATAATCACGTGCACCTTCAGGCGTTGCGCGTGTCAAAATAGGTGTTTCAATGTCTAGGAAGCCGTTGTCATCCAAATGACGACGTAACACTGACGTTACTTTCGAGCGAAAACGCATTTTCTCTTGAATTTCAGGACGACGCAAATCAATAAAACGATTTTTCAAACGTACGTCTTCACCAACAGACTGATGCTCATCAAGTTGAAATGGCGGTGTTTTAGCGGCATTTAGGATTTCAATATCCAAACCCAGCACTTCGATTTCACCCGTATTCATATTAGGGTTAACCGTTCCTTCTGGACGAGCACGAACTAGACCTTTTAGCTTAACAACAAATTCGTTACGAACGCTGTCGGCAATTGCAAAGCTGTCGGCACGATCTGGATCAAAAACAACTTGTGTAATACCTTCACGGTCACGTATGTCTAGGAAAATAACCCCACCGTGGTCGCGACGGCGATGAACCCAACCGCATAAAGTAATTTCTTGTGAAATGTTAGAAGCATTCAATTCGCCGCAATAATGGCTGCGCATAATTTCTATCCTATTACTGTCTTAGATAAGAGAGTGAAGTGTTCTCTGTCCGCTTTTTGTTATATCCCAAAAGAAATTATTGACAACTTAAACGGATAAAAACAAAAAGCCAAAATATTTTAAGGCAAAGCATTATATGCGAACCACGTCATACTCTCTAGAGCAAGAAGGAAAATTGTCCATAACTGCCTGCATCTTCATAACACACTGGCTATTTCATAAACAATCTCTATACCAGATTGCCTTAAAACAACCTCATCCCCTGCCATTTGCCCTATTAACGAAAGACCAACCGGGCTGGAAGCCGTTACCAAAAAGACACTTTTACCACCAGTGATATCAACATTTAAACCGCCAGCACAAGCAGAAAGGTAAAACCACTTGGCGTCATCGACTGGTGCATTGAGCTCAACTACTGACACCAAAGCGCCTGTTTTCACCTCGTCGTCTTCGGTAAACATCATAGCGTCATGATTCAAAAAGCTTAGATAATCTTTTTCACACTCCAGTACACGTTGCGATTGACCATGAGCAAGATACGACGCTTCCAAGCCAAAGGTATCGTATTTATTTTCCGCCACGCTCTCTTCACTGGTGGCCGCATCATAAGCTTGCTGGGCTGACCATTTTGCGTTGGTGAATCGATTTTCCAAAGCACTTACTATCTGTTTATACACAGCGACTTTATTCATTTTGTATCACAATACCTATAAAAACCTGAAAAACGATCTTCCTAAAACGTACTTTACTCTAAAACTCACCCAACCTTCCTGGTCTCATACGCACAGGCAAAATTGAGACCAAAGCGCGCAAGCTAAAAGGAAAAAGAATTACGGGCACCTTCTGAGTTGACACAGTCAACCCAGAAGGCTATATTGAGAATCATTCTTATTTTATTCGGTGAGCCAGCATGACATCAAACCTAGGGGAATCATTACATAGATTCATCCACTGCTATAAAACAGTACTTAAAAACACTATCACTAGCGCTGATCTAGGCTTACAGATTAGCCATATCAGAGCACTTAAATGCATCAATAAAACATCTAATTGCAGCGCCCAAGCCATATCTCAAAAGATGATGCTGGACAAATCCCAAGTGACACGAATTATAAAAGAACTGGTGACTAAAGGTCACATAGAAAAGCACCCTAACCCTGATAATTATCGCAGCCAACTGCTTATATTAACTAAAACAGGGCAAAAAATATTACGAGACATTGCACACCTTGAGGACACCACCTCAAAAAAAATGACCGCTGGATTAACGGATCAACAAACCCAAGAATTTGAACAGCTTGTTGACATTATGATGAGCAACTTACGCAAGCCATAAACCATTGCATGGAGATTTTATGAGTAGACCACAACCAAGAGAACTCGTCGTCATCAATAAACACATGGTCACCCCAAACATGCTTAGAGTGACATTGGGCGGCGACAATATACACACCATAGAACCAGGCCAAGAAAGCGGTTACGTTAAGCTTATTTTTCCACAGAAAAAAGGCCGTTTAATGCGTACCTACACCATACGCCATCAACGTGCAGATGAAATCGATATTGACTTCATGCTCCACGAAAACGCCGGCCCAGCCTCTTCATGGGCTAAAAATACCGCACCTGGAGAGCGTATTCTAATCGGCGGCCCTGGTCCAAAAAAAATGATTGATACCGCTACCGATTGGCAATTACTAGTCGGTGACATGACCGCTTTGCCTGCCATCAGCGTTAATTTAGAAACGCTTCCCGCAAATGCGAAAGGGTATGCTGTTATAGAGGTTGTCTCAGTAGAAGACATTCAAGCGATAACACACCCATCAGGCATTGAGGTTAAATGGGTCATCAAGCCTACTCCAGGGAAAAACGAGCTCGCGCTTTTGCAACAAGTTCAAGCTTTAGATTGGTTAAACGGCAGCCTTTCTGCTTGGGTAGCTTGTGAGTTTAGTAGCATGAAGGTGTTGCGTCATTTTCTAAAAGAAGAAAAAGGCATGACTAAAGAGAACTTATATCTTTCAAGTTATTGGAAACAAGGCAGTAACGAAGATCAGCACAAGGTGGTGAAAAGTGAGGACGCAGCAAGCTTATGAAAACACTGTAAAGAGCATTAGACTTTTATATCCTCCCCTAGCCCGCACTAAATGAAATCCAACAAAAAACCAGCATCATCACTAGGACGGTGCTGGTTTTTATTGTTTTGCGGCGATTAAAATGCGTTTATAGGCGAACTATTTCAACAATCAATTCAACTACATCATTTAGCTTAGTCTCAGTGATGGCTGAATCCGCCACCTCAACATCAGCAACCAATAAGATCACCCCAGTCTCACGAACCAAGTTTGCTTGTGCTGCGCTCGCATCTTGTTTCGCTAATGCAACAACACCTTGGCGTAACAACAAGCGCTCAATTGATTGGGCTTGCTCGAAAACACTCGCTGGCAAGGCAATAACCGCTGGCTTCTGACCTAATCGCGCCGCTCTATCTTCTGCACTTACAACAGTATCTTCATCCAAATCAGCAACGGCTTGCTCTACCATGCCAGCACCAACGGTGACGTTGGTCAGGCGGTCAATAATGATCAACGCACCTGTGTAACGACTATCAGTATATTCATCAAATGCAACTGGTGTATCAAATTGAATAACGCAATCACCAATACCATTTAGCTCAAGCGCATCAATAGCACTTTTTTCTAATGTATTTACATCGACACGGTGATTAAAATGATGAACTTTTCCTGGTACTGTCTGAGTACCAAGTTTAAAGTCATACAACTTACCTGGCACCAATGGCTGATCTGCCATCCAAACCACAGAGGCACGCAGCGCGGAAGCAATAAGCGGCTCTTGGTCTAAATGAGAGAGCATATCCCCACGACTAACATCAATTTCATCTTCTAATGTAATCGTAATGGCTTGTCCTGCTTTCGCAGACTCAAGATCCCCATCGTAAGTTACTATTTTAGCAACTTTAGACTTTTTACCCGATGGTAGCGCAACGATCTCATCACCTGGCTTCACAACGCCAGCCGCGATGGTTCCAGAGAAACCACGGAAGTCCAAATTCGGGCGATTTACGTATTGCACAGGCAAGCGGAACGAATCTCGCTTAACATCACGATTAATTTGCACCGTTTCTAAAAGTGCCATCAAAGGTTTGCCTTGATACCAAGGTGTGCTTTCAGACGCATTTACAACATTATCGCCTTGCAGTGCTGACATAGGTACAAATTGAATATTACTTGGTTTACGGTCACCCAATTGCTCAGCAAACGATAAATAATCTGCTTGAATTTCGTTGAATTTTTGTTCAGAAAAATCCACTAAATCCATTTTATTAACGGCGATTACAACATGCTTAATACCAAGCAGTGCAGCAATATAAGAATGACGACGGGTTTGCGTTTGTACGCCGTAACGTGCATCAATCAAAATAATAGCAAGGTCACATGTCGATGCTCCCGTCGCCATATTACGGGTATATTGTTCGTGGCCTGGCGTATCAGCGATAATAAACTTACGTTTCTCTGTAGAGAAATAGCGATAAGCCACATCAATCGTAATACCCTGCTCACGCTCCGCTTGAAGACCATCAACCAATAACGCTAAATCAATCCCTTCGCCTTGCGTACCAGACTTTTTACTGTCACGTTTAACCGCTTCCAACTGATCTTCATAAATCAATTTAGAGTCATGTAGCAAACGACCAATGAGCGTACTTTTACCATCGTCTACGTTGCCACAAGTAAGAAGGCGCAGTAGATCTTTTTCTTCGTGCTGTTTTAGATAACCAAGTATGTCTTGGCTGATCAATTCTGACTGGTGAGACATTCTTTACTCCAAACTTAGAAATAGCCCTGTTTCTTCTTCTCTTCCATTGATCCTGAGGAATCATGGTCGATCATTCTGCCTTGGCGCTCTGAACTGGTGGTCAGTAGCATTTCCTGAATAATTTCAGGGAGTGTGTCAGCTTCTGACTCAACCGCCCCTGTTAGCGGGTAACAGCCAAGGGTTCTAAAACGAACAGACTTCATCTCAGGCACTTCTCCATTTAGTGGCATACGATCATCATCTACCATGATCAAAGTACCATCACGCTCAACGACAGGTCGTTTTGCAGAGAAGTAAAGCGGCACAATTGGAATGCCTTCTAAGTAAATGTATTGCCAAATATCCAGCTCAGTCCAGTTTGACAATGGGAAAACACGAATACTTTCTCCTTTGTTTACTTTACCGTTATAAAGGTTCCATAACTCCGGACGCTGATTTTTTGGATCCCAACGATGCTGCTTATCACGAAAAGAATACACGCGTTCTTTTGCACGAGACTTTTCTTCATCGCGACGAGCACCACCAAATGCAGCATCAAAGCCATATTTGTCTAGAGCTTGCTTAAGACCTTGAGTTTTCATCACATCAGTATGCTTAGCACTACCATGTGTAAAAGGCCCGATACCTTGATCAATACCTTCTTGGTTTTGATGAACAATCAGGTCCAAACCAAGTTTCGCAACTAATTCATCACGAAAAGTAATCATCTCTTTAAATTTCCACCCAGTATCCACATGCATTAGTGGAAAAGGCGGCTTGCCAGGATAGAATGCTTTCATAGCAAGATGCAGCATTACCGCTGAATCTTTACCTATGGAATAGAGCATTACTGGATTATCAAATTCAGCAGCTACTTCACGAATAATGTGAATGCTTTCAGCTTCTAGCTGTTTTAGGTGTGTCAGTCTTGCCTCTGTCATAATTTCCCATCTCTGTTGTAAGGCTTGATCATTTTTTTCACTATAACATGCCTTTCTGTTATAAAAAAACCCATAACTAGACCATGTTGATATATAGATATTAAAAAAGGCTCATAAGCTGAGCCTTTAAAGAAAACAATAAATAACAGTACGATATAGACTTAGCGATTTGGCAAATTCCTCATTACCAACCCATACTCCAGCCCTTGTGGGCAAACAACCATAGGAATCCTAACAATATGACCAGAGCCCGGCGCAACATCTACTCGAACACCTTTTATATTTTCCATTTCGTCTAATCGTATAAGCTCACTACCCGAAGGCGTCATAAGCTCTAATGTATCACCTACTTTAAAATGATTTTTTACATCTATCGTGAGCCAGCCATTATTCCAGTCAAGCATCTCACCGACAAACTGCTGCTGAGTTGAAATCGACGTTCCGTGCTGATAGTTCTGGTATTGATCATGCACATGTCGACGATAAAAACCTTCTGTATAGCCTCTATGCGCTAGCCCTTCTAGCTTATCCATCAGCCCCATATCAAAAGATTTACCGTACTGGGCGTCATCAATAGCTTGGCGATATAATTGAGCGGTCCGAGCAGCATAAAAATGGGATTTTGTACGACCTTCGATTTTTAATGAATGCACCCCCATTTCTATCAGTTTTTCTACATGCTGAATGGCGCGTAAATCACGACTATTCATAATATAGGTGCCGTGTTCATCCTCAAACGCTGGCATGAACTCACCTTCTCGCCCTTGTTCTCGCAGCAACACAACATCATCAAAAGGCTTACCTACTCCAAGCGTTGTCTGCTCTTTAGGATCAAACATCTGCGGGGCTAAATGACTATTATCAGCTGGCACAATATCACCACTAATATCTTCCTTAGCCGCTTTGACATCGTACTGCCAACGACATGAATTCGTACAAGAACCTTGATTAGGATCGCGACGATTAAAATAACCCGATAACAAGCAGCGTCCAGAATAAGCAATACATAATGAACCATGCACAAAGGTTTCAATTTCCATGTCTGGCACCATGGTGCGGATTTCACCAATTTCATCTAGCGACAGCTCCCGAGACAAAATCACTCGACTTAAGCCGTAATCTTGCCAAAATTTTACTGTCGCCCAATTCACTGCATTCGCTTGAACAGAAAGGTGAATCGGCATCTCAGGCCATTTTTCTTTAACCAGCATCATCATGCCTGGGTCGGACATAATAAGAGCATCAGGGCCCATTTCGATAATAGGTTCGATATCATTAAGATAAGTTTTGATCTTTGCATTATGCGGCGCAATATTACTGGCAACATAAAGCCGCTTCCCTTGCTGATGCGCTTCCTCTATGCCAATCGCTAAGTTCGCCATATCAAAGTCGTTATTTCGCACACGCAAACTATAACGCGGCTGTCCGGCATAAACAGCATCAGAGCCATAAGCAAATGCGTAACGCATGTTTTTCAGTGTACCGGCAGGAGATAGTAATTCAGTCATAATGTCACTAGTCTTGATTGGATGAATGCCCGCATTCTACCCAAACTCTGATGTGACGCTATTTGTAGACATAAAAAAGGCCGATCAAGTCGGCCTTTCAATGATGCAAATCACATTAATTTTATTCTGAGCCCAACTGCTGTTGAAGTAACAACTGATTAATTTGCTTATTCAAGCGCATCATCTGGGAATTCATTTGCGAACGAAAGGCGTCATTTGAGTTAATCGCTTCTTGGTACTGACTCAATGTTTGTTTGATGCTTGATAACTCATTAGCACTCATGCCAGCAGAAGATTTTTCGATCTCAGCCACCTTTTTCTTGAGTGAGTCAATATCTTGTGAGGCCCTATCAAGACTAAGACCTTGTGCTTCGCCATTGCCTTTTTGCAATGCCAATGCTCCTTCTAATGCTGTGATTTTTGTTAAAGCATCATTTAGATTCTGCTGAGTTAACGCCCAATCAGTCGCTATAGGCTGGAGCATCTTATCCATATCAGCAACCGATTTAATCAGCTTATTGTAATTCGCTTCCAAATCATTGTATGCGGCATTTTGAATCGCTATCCTCTGCGTCTGAGTCGATACCGCATCCTTCATAATAGATTGTTTTTTCTGCAAGGTTTTAATCGCATCATCATGATCAGAAAGTAACTTTCGATTTTTATCATAAGCAATCGCCCATAACTTTCGAATTTCACTGTCATGATTTTTAAGCGTTTGCTCAACCGTTTCACCTTGTTTGTTCGCTGACACATCCGCTGCGAGCAATTGGTGATCGAGGTTTTCAATTTTACCTTTGGTACCTGACAATTCTTCGCGCAATTGAAGGTTTTGCTGCCATAACCAATACCCTGCCCCAGCGGCTGCCGCCAATATTAAAATAAGGAGGATATAAATACCTGCTAAACTTGGCTTTTTATAGGCTGCAGCACTCATTTGTGCAGAAGCAACCTTAGTTGGAGGTGGATTAAGCTGGCGCTTTTGTGGAGTAGAGGTCGCCCTTCTTTCACTGACTTCATCTTGGTCAAGTTTCAGGCTTGGAATATCAACTTCTTCGTCTTTAGGCATGGAAATCTTACGTCTTCAGTAGTAATAGAAATTATGGAATTAATAATCATAGATATTTAATGAATATTATCTTCCAAAGTTCGATGCTACTATATAAGCACCATTAACTGCTTGATAACAAGCATTTTTCGTTAATATAAAGCAAGGAGAATAGAAATGGCTTTTGAATTACCCGCTCTTCCTTTCGCTAAAGATGCACTAGAACCGCATATGTCTGTTGAGACACTTGAGTATCACTACGGAAAGCATCATAACACTTACGTAGTTAAGCTTAATGGCTTGGTTCCTGGCACTGAGTACGAAAACAAGTCTCTAGAAGAGATCATTACTTCAGCTCCAGCTGGTGGCGTTTTCAACAATGCTGCTCAAATCTGGAATCACACTTTCTTCTGGAATAGCCTAAGCCCAAATGGCGGCGGCGAACCTACAGGTGCACTTGCTGACGCTATTAATGCTAAATGGGGCTCTTTCGCTAAGTTCCAAGAAGCATTCAACGACAAAGCAGTGAACAACTTTGGCGCAAGCTGGACTTGGTTGGTAAAAACAGCCGACGGTTCTTTAGACATTGTTAATACTAGCAACGCTGGTACACCAATGACTGATGGCCTAACAGCAATCATCACGGTTGATTTGTGGGAACACGCTTACTACATCGATTACCGTAATGTTCGCCCTGACTACCTTAAAGGTTTCTGGGCACTAGCTAACTGGGAATTTGCAGCAGCAAACTTCGCAGCCTAAGCGACATTAAGTAATGCAGTCAAAAAACGCGGCCTTTGCCGCGTTTTTTTTACTCATTGATAAGCTAATTTTTTTCTATTTCAGCTTTTACCGCCAATTTTGCTTGGATAAATTCAGAATGTGGCATAAACAATAACTCACTAATACGACGTATACGATGATCTTCGTAGGAGTCGATCACGCCATCCGCAAATGCAACTCGCCATAACCCTTTTACTAATTCTATTTTCTGCTCAACCGATGCCGTCTCATTAATAACTTTAGTAAACTGGTATAAGTCATTCGCGTTTGATATGCCCGCCTTAGCCTCTTCATACAACACATCAACTTCATCCCCAAGATCAGTCGACTCTCGTAAAAAGCCTTTAACTTGCTCAACCTCACAGTCATTAACTTCATGATCAGCCATCATCACCTCCATCATTAAGGCAGCTACCGCACCTTGATAGGTAATCGCTTCTTCTGCTGCAGACACTTGAAATAACGCTTTTAAAGCTTGAAACATGAATTCTCCAAAATACAGTGAGCAATGTACTGACGTAGCGCTTCAATCAGTACATTGGGAAATTGACGATAATCTAAATAAGGACACCAAATACGGCTATCTAACGCAAGTGCAATATGTCGATCACCTAATGTGATAGCACTATCAGGCACAACAATCTCATCACGAAATGTGTTGCCTACGATAAAAATCAGGCCATCATATAGTTCGAGTTGATCAATAGAAAAAACAATGGCAACTTTTTTCAATAGTTTTTTATCACGGAAGTCACGCCAATCAAGGTATTCTGGCGTGATCAACTTTGCCATAATAGTAAAAATTTTTCGCCAATGGTTCCCATTCAACTCAATAATTTGAGCAACAAGATCGGATTCCTCTACTTTCATAGAGATTGGTAAAATAGGTCTATTAGGTAATAAAAAACAACATATCGCCTCTTTCTTTGAGGCGCCTAACCACAACGCATCCATACCACTTCCTTACATAATATCCAGCAACGATACATTGGCTTTTTATGCTTTTCTGCTACCTAACAGGTAAAGACTGTGAAATTATACCGTACCTTTAAGCCATCCTAACTAAGCCTAGACATCTGCTAATCAGTAAATCCATCACCCTATTTTTCACTAAATGGCTTGGTTTATTGTGTTTTTTTCGCTGCAAGCTTTTTAGCCTGTTTACACTGATACATCATATTATCCGCTATAGAAATTAATTCATCTCCTGTTAGCTGCTGGCTGTCAGTATAAGTTGCTATGCCATAACTAAACGCTAACGCAAATGGCTTTTCATTGATTTTGTTCAAATAGTCTAAACTTGATGTGATTTTGCTAATAAGGAGGTTAATATCGGCTACCGAATAGTCGTGTAAAATGAGTAAAAATTCATCGCCACCTAACCGTACCCCAGCGTCATTACCTTGAATAATATCTATCAGTACTTTTGATGCGGTTTGGATCAACCAATCTCCTTGCGTATGACCGTACTCGTCATTCACTCCCTTCAACCCGTCTAGATCGATATAACACACAGATAAAGAGTGATTACTTTTGTCTATTTGTAACATCGCATTTTCAAGAAAAACCAACCCCGCTCTACGATTTAACAAACCAGTCATATCATCAAAAGAAGCGTAATGGAAAAGCTCTTTTTGAGCCTTTTTAAGCTCACTTATATTGGTAATCCCAATAACAGAAATGGATTTGTCATCAAAGGTAATGCTACGTACAGATATCAAGGTTTCATGAATCTTTCCTTGAGCATTAAGAATCGCAATTTCATATTCATTAAGACTTGAAGCCTGACTCAGTTTATGAATAAAAACATTGTTGTTCTTAAAATTAGGATCTAAGTAATCACTAAGCTTAGCCGAGTCTTTCACTTCAAACGGATCGCCAATTAAATCGATTGCCTTTTCGTTTACTTGCATTATTGATAGCGTTTTAGGATCTACCAGTAACATTGCAATAGGGCTAGCAGCAAAAAGATTTTGCAAATCATTCTTACTTTGTGTGAGCTTATTCATATATGCTTGGAGGCTACGCGCGGCAGGAGCAAAAATCAGAAAAACCTCTAAAATAAGTGCGATAATAGTGAGCGTCATTAAAAACAACTCAATCCAGACAGCAAAACTGACCTTCGCCTTCGCCTCTTTCGCATATTCAAATGCAATTTCATCCATAATTTCTAAAAAAAAGGACTCGTGTTGAGAGATGATTTCAACATTTTCTTTTAATTCAATGGGGTTATTACTAGAAAGGATTTTTGTGGCGGAATAAACCATTGCCTGATAATGAGGAGTCAGCGCCTGAAATAATGCAGTTATATTCTTACTGTTGTTATCTGGCAACCCCAAGTACTGATCACCATTAAGTAAGCCGCGATGAGAGGACTCCCACTCTTTAAGAGTCTTTTGAAGATCATTACGGTGACGCTTAATAAGAGTGGCCGATTTTTCAGTTAATATGTAATAACTTAGCTTCGTGATTTTTTGACTTAGCATACGCTGCCGACCAGCAATATTAATGACATTTGAATCATAGGTTTGGCTTGATAGCAATGACTGCATGATAAGTTGAGATATGACCACTAAAATAGCAATCAGCAGCAATCCCGTCAGATAGCGTCTGCGCAACTTTTTTACAGGCAAGTTCACTATTGGATCACTATTATTTGGCGTGCTTGCCCACATATTATTTTCTTCTCTTAATGACTGACCTAGGTATAAATAAGGCAATACGATCTGACTAGTATACAGCATTAAAAAAATCGTTTTGTTATGAATATGATAACAATATTCACACAAGCAATAAATTTGAAACCAATCACCTTCTATATTCTTTTCCAGAAAAAGTAAGTTAATAGCATTGATAATCATCACTTAATTTACCAATTAACTTGTTCACCAATACAATATAAGTATGAAAAAATCGCTTTATTAGATACTATATTAGATAAATCTTATATAAAAAGGCCTTCTTGATGAACTCATTAATAAACCCTCTAGCTGGCGGCTTACTCATTGGACTCGCGGCGGCAATATATCTAATCATGACAGGAAAAATCATGGGAGTAAGCGGGATACTTTCTCAAGCCCTGTTTAAGAAAAATAAAATCCTGCCAGTGTTTTTTTTGATCGGCTTAGTCATTGGAGGCAGCGCTTACGGTGTGTTAACCCATCAAACAGTGCCATTCCCAGAGACCAGAAGCCCTTATCTATTAATTATTTCAGGGTTATTAGTAGGTTATGGCACACGGTTAGGCAGCGGCTGTACTAGTGGTCATGGCGTTTGTGGGTTAGCACGACTTTCTCCACGATCTATTGTTGCAACATGCGTCTTTATGTTGACTGCCATTATTACTGTTTTCATAACCAAATAAGGAGATTGCTATGGTCATTGTTATCACACTCATTTGCGGGCTATTGTTTGGTTTTGGGTTAGCGCTTTCTGAAATGGCTAACCCTACTGTTGTCATTGGTTTTCTAGATATTTGGAGAGACTGGAACCCATCTTTAATGGTGGTTATGGGAGCGGCTGTGTTGGTCAGTATGCTCGGCTATTTAATCAGTAAAAAACAGAAAAAACCCTTATTCAGCCAAACATGGTCTCTGCCTACAGCAAAGGTCATTGATCGAAAACTCATCGGGGGAAGCGCCCTTTTTGGTATTGGCTGGGGACTCAGTGGTTATTGCCCTGGCCCAGGGTTGACTACGCTAACTAATAACCCTACAGAAGGTATCTATTTCGTTATTGCATTATTAATAGGCAGTACTATTTATCATTTTCAACAACGTTAAGTAAGTACACAAAGAGACCATTTAATCGACTTCTTTAAGACAGTGTTTTTTTTACGCTAAAAGTATAAAAAACACTTGACGCTGGTGCCTTTGGGTTTTAAATTGCGCCCGCGTCATTGCTGAACATAATCCGCACCGCTTCAACTGCTGCGCTAGTCGCTTAAGGCCTTCGGGCTGGATAAGTAACAGCCACAAGTAGGATGGAGGGAGGTAAAGACGCTTTTACTTAAACCGGTTTATGTTTTGTATTCTTAAGGAGTCACTTACTCATGACTATTGACGTCAATTCTTTTTACACACCTGAGCGCTTCGCTCGCTTTAAAGCCTTTGCAGACACGAAAGAAACGCCTTTTGTAGTAATTGATACTGCCATTATTGATGAGGCCTACACAGAAATAACCAAAGGCTTCCCTATTGCTGATGTTTTCTATGCCATCAAAGCAAACCCAGCACCAGAAGTGTTAACACTATTACGGGATCGTGGCTCTAATTTTGACGTTGCTTCTCGCTATGAACTTGATAAATTGCTGGCTATTGGTGGCGTCTCTCCTGAGCGAGTTAGTTATGGCAATACGATTAAAAAAGCACAAGACGTTCGCTATTTTTATGAAAAAGGCGTTCGTATGTTTGCAACAGATGCGGAAGCAGACTTACGTAATATCGCCAAAGCGGCACCAGGTTCTCGAATTTACGTTCGCATCCTAACAGAAGGCACCCAAACAGCCGATTGGCCACTATCCCGTAAATTTGGTTGCCGTCCTGATATGGCAATGGATTTATTAGTCTTAGCAAAAGAGCTGGGCCTTGTTCCTTACGGCATATCATTTCACGTTGGCTCTCAACAACGTGATATTGGTGCATGGGATGCGGCAATAGCAAGCGTAAAAGTCATTTTTGAACGTCTTAAAGAAGAAGATAATATAGAACTTCAAATGATCAATATGGGCGGTGGTTTCCCAGCTAACTACATCACTCGCACTAATGATTTATGCACTTATGCCGAAGAAATATCTCGTTTCCTAGAAGAAGATTTTGGCAATAACTTGCCACGTATCATCCTTGAACCAGGGCGCTCATTAATTTCTAATGCGGGTGTTTTGGTCAGCGAAGTGGTTTTAATTTCTCGAAAATCCAATACGGCACTGAATCGCTGGGTATACATAGACGTTGGTAAATTTTCCGGCCTAATTGAAACACTGGATGAAGCCATTAAATACCCTATTTATGTCGATAAAAAAGGAGAACTAGAAGAAGTGATTATTGCTGGACCAACATGTGATAGCGCCGACATTCTATACGAAAACTACAAATATGGCTTACCTCTCAATTTAGCAATTGGTGACCGTATGTATTGGTTATCGACCGGTGCCTATACTACTACCTACAGTGCAGTAGAATTTAACGGATTTCCTCCACTTGCGTCTTACTATTTATAGAAGGCGCTATTCGCTACTAGGTTAAATAAAGACCACAAAATAATGAAAGCCCTGTAGACTCACTACAGGGCTTTTTTTATATAAAAACTATAAAAAACTACCGTAGACCAATGTTCAAGAGAGTTGTTTTTATCAAAATAAGGAGCTTAACTTGCCTAACGCCGTAAATGATATCTGTATTTATCCGATAAAATCCATCAAGGGAATTTCTCTAGAATCAAGCTTGGTTAATCTTGATGGTTTGTGGGGAGATCGTCGTTACATGATCATTAAGCCAAATGGCGATTTCCTTACTGGTAGAGAGCACCCTTCACTTACCCTATTAGAAGCCAACTTGCTTAGCGATAACAATTGGGCACTGTCACACCCAAACGCAAAAAACTCACTACAACTCATGCCAGATTCATTTACTGACAACTATCAAGATGTCAGTATTTGGGGGTCTCAAGTTTTAGGGCAACACTGCTCTTACGAGGCAGACCAATGGTTTAGCGCTATTTTAGGGGAAGACGTTAAACTTATATTTTTTGGAAACCACTCTTCGAGAGTAACCAGCCGACGTCCTGATAAACCGGTTGCCTTTGCCGATGGCTATCCTTTTCTTCTTACTACATCGGCCTCTTTAGCAGAACTAAACCGAACCTGTCCAGAAAATATTCAAATGGCTCAATTTAGACCAAATATAGTTGTTAACGGCAACCATCCTTTTGAAGAAGATTATTGGAAACGAATTAAAATTGGCGATATCATTTTTGAAAATGTTAAGCCGTGTGAGCGCTGTATATTTACCACAATCCACCCGGACACAGCTGAACGTAGTGAAAAAGGTGAACCAATGAAAACCCTAGGAAAATTTCGACTTAAAGAAAAAGAAGGTGTTCTATTTGGTATTAATCTGATTGCCGAAAATACCGGCACTATCCGTCGAGGTGATAAAGTAGAAATATTAGAATATCAGTCATCAGAGATACTAAAAGATAGGCGCTAATCCTTTGCTCCACTTTTAGAATATAAGCTCTACGACTGACTACATCGACAACTACCATAAAAAAAGGGAAGCCATTATGACTTCCCTTTTTTAGTAACACACAAAAATTTATGCGTCTTGTTTCGCTAGGTATTCATCATAAGTACCATGGAAATCAACGACACCCTCACTGGTCACTTCGACGATACGAGTAGCCAAAGAAGATACGAACTCGCGGTCATGAGAGACAAATATCAAAGTACCAGGGTAGTTTGCCAATGCCAAGTTTAATGACTCGATAGATTCCATGTCCATATGGTTAGTTGGCTCATCCATTACCAAGACGTTTGGCTTTTGGAGCATCAATTTACCAAACAGCATACGACCCTGTTCACCACCTGAAAGAACCTTTACAGACTTTTTAATATCATTTTGTGAGAACAACAAACGACCTAGAGTACCGCGAATGATTTGCTCATCATCGCCCTCTTGACCCCATTGTGCCATCCATTCTATCAAGCCAACGTCTTTTTCAAATTCGTGCGCGTGATCTTGAGCATAATAGCCTATGTTGGCATTTTCAGACCATTTAACATTGCCTTTAGTAAGCTCTGTATCACCAACCAAACACTTCAATAGTGTCGTTTTACCAATACCGTTCGAACCGATAACCGCAATGCGTTCACCAACCTCAACCATCATATTTAAGCCACTGAACAGTTGCTCATCATAAGATTTTGCTAAGTTTTCCACTTGCACGGCGGTACGGTGTAATTTTTTCTCTTGTTCAAAGCGAATAAACGGATTCTGACGACTTGAAGGCTTAACATCTTCAAGTTGAATCTTATCAATTTGTTTAGCTCGAGACGTTGCTTGCTTAGATTTTGATGCATTCGCTGAAAAGCGACTAACAAAGGCTTTAAGCTCATTGATTTGCGCTTTTTTCTTAGCGTTATCAGACAAAAGACGATCACGGGCCTGTGTTGAAGCCATCATGTACTCGTCATAATTACCTGAGAAAAGGCGTATTTCACCGTAATCCAAATCCGCCATATTAGTACAAACAGAGTTCAAAAAGTGACGGTCATGGGAAATGATAATCATGGTGCAATTACGCTCAAGAAGCACACCTTCCAACCAACGAATAGTATTGATATCCAAGTTGTTGGTAGGCTCATCGAGCAACAAAATTTCAGGATCAGAGAATAACGCCTGAGCCAGCAAAACTCGAAGTTTTAGACCTGGCGCTACTTCGCTCATTAGACCGTAATGTTGCTCTGTTGGAATACCAACCCCTAACAACAATTCCCCAGCGCGAGCGTCTGATGTATAGCCATCCATTTCAGCGAACTCTGACTCAAGATCACCAGCACGTAAGCCGTCTGCTTCTGTCATATCAGGATTTGCGTAGATGGCATCCTTCTCCGCTTTCACTGCCCAAAGCTCAGTATGACCCATGATAACAGTGTCGATCACAGAAAATTCTTCATAAGCAAATTGATCTTGTTTCAATTTACCAAGACGCTCATTAGGATCTTTAGAGACATTACCTGAACTTGGCTCTAAATCGCCACCAAGAATTTTCATGAAAGTGGATTTACCACATCCATTTGCACCGATAAGGCCATAACGTTTGCCTTCAGCAAATTTTACGGAGACATTTTCAAATAAAGGTTTGGCACCAAATTGCATGGTGATATTGGCAGTCGTTAACAAGGTAATCTTCCACTTTTATAAAGTAAATTTAGGCGTTTAAATTAGCCGCCATTGATGGAATATATTATCGCACAAACCCGACTCATTCTTTAAGAGACAAAATCACTATTGCACAGATAAAGCACTATATAATCGCAGGAAACGCACAATGAAAGGCATAACACAGACTATTTTTCCCCATGGTGATAAATATTTACCGATTATTCCTAAAGAAAATATTTTTAAAACGAATAACCATTGAAAACCAGCACCCAAAACAATGTTATTAAGTTATGCTGGTAAACAAGCGATATACTAGAAAAATCAAAATTCATGGGAGGGCACAATGAACACAGTTCAGTTAAACGAAGTTCATTTTGATATATCTCTACCAACGCTAAAGACAGGCTCTGTTTTTGGCGCCTTGTCTGAAGAATCTATCGACTACCTTTTACAGCGTGGCGTTATCTATTCTGCGATAAAAGAGGAAAGTATTTTTCAATATGATGACAAGGGAGACAGCTTTTATACCGTCTTACACGGTAGTCTCGATTACCTTAAACATCATGATAATCAGTTTGTCCACACTCGATTTATTGAATTTGGGGAATCTATTGGTTTTGTTTCTATGATTGCATTACATGATAGAGTGGGCAATCTATACGCTAAAGAGGACAGTTTACTGCTGGAAATATCCAGCCAGCTATTTAGCGATTTTCATGATCACTACCCTTTTGATTTTGGGATTTTACTAATGAATTTATCAAGAGATATGGCTCGCACGATACGAGAGATCAGCAATACGTTAGTTACCAAAGAAACAACTAAACATCAGTAATATAAAAAATAAAAAGACCAACAGGCCGTAAAGCTCTTACCTGTTGGTCAATATATTTATTTCTCAGCGGCAACCACAGAGATTTCAACCAATAATTCTGCTCGTGCCATACGCGCTTCAACACAAGCTCTAGCAGGTGCATAGCCTTCTGGAACCCATGCATCCCATACTGCATTCATCGCCGCAAAATCTTTCATATCACGAATATAAATAGTCGCAGATAAAATATGCTCTTTATCAGAGCCAGCTTGCTCCAACAAGGCTTCTACTTTAGCAAGCATAGTCGCTGTTTGTTCAGTGATGTCTGTATTGGCATCTGCGGCAACTTGGCCACAAAGATAAACAGTACCTTGATGCTTAACAATACGGCTCATTCGTTGAGCGGTTTCCATACGCGTAATAGACATAAAATAAATTCCTCAAAGGTTTTCGACTAATTATTGCAGGCAATGTTAACAAAAATAAAAAAGAGAATCCTACTAAAAACATCGAAAAGTTGAATGTATAACACTCTCTTTAACTAAAACTCTAGTCCTTTCTGTGCCTTTATCCCACGCTTAAAAGCATGTTTTACTTCTTTTATTTCACTTACTGTATCCGCTAACTCAATCAGTGCTTCAGAAGCTCCTCTACCCGTTACGACAAGGTGCTGCTCTTCGGGTCTATTAAGTAAAGCTCTCAAGACTTCATCTTCATCAAGGTATTCATAATGTAATAAATAAGTAAGCTCATCCAATACAACCAGATCAAAACTAGGATCCTGCAGCATGCTTGCGGCCTGCTGCCAAGCTTCACAAGAAGAAGCAATATCCGCCTCTCGGTTCTGAGTCTCCCAAGTAAAGCCTGAAGGCATAATCTCCCATTGAATGTTCGGCTGCGCTTTAAAAAAATCTATTTCACCGGTGTTCCATTCGCCCTTAAGGAACTGGACCACGCCCACTTTCATATTATGGCCTAATGCTCGCGCAACCATTCCCAATGCAGAGCTGGACTTACCTTTACCATTACCTGTTAATAAAACAAAAGTACCTTTGTCTTCTTGTGCCTTAGCAATGCGCTTATCAACATGCTTTTTGATGTTTTTCATGCGTTGCTGATGCAGCTCTGGGTCTTTAATCGTTCTTGCCATCGTATTCCCTTGCGTAAATTTAAAGATAATAAAAAACCCTACCTACGCTTATACATAGATAGGGTTCAAAAAAGTGCCTACAACCTACGTTAGTTAGATTCGATCGTCTTCTGGATCATAACCTAAATTCGATGATAACCAACGCTCCGCATCATCTTTGCTCATTCCTTTGCGGGCCGCATAATCATCCACTTGATCAGGACCAATTTTTCCCACACCGAAATACGTACTATCAGGATGAGCAAAGTACCAACCACTTACCGCTGCTGTTGGCAACATAGCAAAACTTTCTGTAATTTCCATATCAATTTTATCTTTTACATCTAACAGCGTCCATAACTTAGCTTTTTCTGTATGGTCAGGACACGCAGGGTAACCTGGTGCTGGACGCATACCCTGGTATTTCTCTTTAATAAGATCTTGATTGGTTAGTACTTCTTCAGCAGCATAACCCCAAAAATCTTTACGCACTCTTTCGTGAAGATATTCTGCCGTTGCCTCTGCTAGACGATCTGCCACGGCTTTAATCATAATGGAATTATAGTCATCATGATCCGCCTCATACTCAGCAACCAGAGGATCAATACCAAAACCTGCTGCACACGCAAAAGCACCAATGTAATCACCTACACCACTGTCTTTTGGTGCAATAAAATCCGCCAAGCACTGATTAAATTTCCCTGGCGCTGTTAACTCATTTTGATTACGCAAGAAAGACAAACGCTCAATCACTTCTGTTCTAGTTTCGTCTGCGTAAATTTCGACATCATCATGATCTACTTGATTGGCAGGAAACAGACCTACAACTGCTCGCGCCCGCAAACTCTTCGTCGCAATAACCTTTTCTAGCATTTCTAGCGCATCATGATAAACACGGGTTGCTTCAACACCAACCACGGCATCCGTCAATATACGAGGGTAAGCTCCGGCCAATTCCCATGTTTGGAAAAATGGCGTCCAATCGATGTAATTTTTTACTACATTTAAATCAATATCATTTTCCGTTAGTACCGTAATACCCAGCGTACGAGGCTTAACGACCTTATCTTCAAATGTAATTGGGGATTTATTCAAGCGTGCTTTATCAAGTGAAACGCGACGACCTGCTTTTGCACGGTCTTTGTAACGCAGTCGCGTCTTTTCATAATCCAGCTTGATGTCATCAATAAACTTCTGACGACGTACTTCATCTTTACTAAGTAACGCACTCGCCACACCGACACTACGTGACGCATTAGTGACATGGACAACTTGGTTACTTTTATAATTTTGTTCAATTTTCACAGCGGTATGCGCTTTAGAGGTTGTCGCACCACCAATCATCACTGGCAAGGTAAAACCTTGGCGTTGCATTTCTTTCGCAACATGAACCATTTCGTCAAGTGATGGCGTGATGAGACCAGACAAACCAATCAAGTCCGCTCCTTCTTCTTTTGCAGTACGTAAAATCTTTTCAGCAGGGACCATGACACCTAAATCAATCACTTCAAAGTTATTACACTGCAATACAACCCCTACGATATTTTTACCAATATCATGCACATCACCTTTTACGGTCGCCATCACGATTTTGCCATTACTTGAAGAAGCCGTATCCATGTTACGTGCTTTTTCTTCTTCAATATAAGGCATCAAATAAGCCACTGCTTTTTTCATCACGCGAGCAGATTTCACCACCTGAGGAAGGAACATCTTACCGGCGCCAAATAAATCACCAACAATCCCCATCCCATCCATCAAAGGCCCTTCAATCACCTCTAATGGTCGATCAAAAAACTGACGCGCCTCTTCTGTATCATCATCAATAAATTCAGTGATACCTTTGACCAAGGCATGGCTCAAACGCTCAGTTACAGGCAATAATCGCCACTCTTGCGTTTCTTTCTCGGCCACTTCACCTGTGCCGGCAAACTCTGCCGCCATCGACAACAAATTGTCGGTCGCATCTGGTGTTCTATTTAGAACCGCATCTTCTACAGCATGACGCAACTTGGCAGGAATATCTTCGTATAATGCAAGCTGACCAGCATTAACTATCCCCATTGTCATGCCTTGCTTAATGGCGTGATACAAGAATACTGAATGTATCGCCTCACGAACGGGATTATTACCACGAAACGAGAATGACACATTGGAAACACCACCAGATACTTTGGCGTAAGGCAGTTCTCGAGTGATATCTCCCGTCGCCTCAATAAAGTCCAAGGCGTAGCGGTTGTGCTCTTCTATACCAGTAGCAATAGCAAAGATATTAGGGTCAAAAATAATATCTTCTGGCGGGAAACCCACTTCATCCACCAATATTTTGTAAGAACGGCGACAGATATCAATTTTACGTTGGCGAGTGTCTGCTTGACCTGTCTCATCAAAGGCCATCACAATCACTGCCGCGCCGTACTTCATTAGCTTACGCGCTTGCTCTCTAAAATTGTCTTCCCCTTCTTTCATACTGATGGAGTTAACAACACCTTTACCTTGAATCCATTTCAAACCCGCTTCCAAAATCTCCCACTTGGACGAATCCAACATAATAGGGACACGTGAAATATCAGGCTCAGAGGCAATAAGCTTTAAAAAACGCTCCATCGCCGCTTTGGAATCCAGCATGCCTTCATCCATATTAATATCGATGATTTGTGCGCCGTTTTCTACCTGTTGACGAGCTACATCAAGAGCAGTGTCAAAATCACCTTCTTTAATAAGGCGCTTAAACATCGCAGAACCTGTCACGTTAGTACGCTCACCTACGTTAACGAACAAACTATTACCATCAATGTTAAATGGCTCTAATCCAGACAAACGACACGCCTTTTCAATAACCGGAATAACACGTGGCTCAGCATGCTCAAATGCGTTCGCAAACGCTTCAATATGACTTGGCCCAGTTCCACAACAACCGCCAATAATATTTATAAAACCGGAATCTACCCAGCCTTTAATCTCATCAAGCATTTCTTGTGGGGTTTCATCGTATTCACCAAAAGCATTTGGCAAACCCGCATTCGGGTGAGCAGAGATGTGTGTGTCGGCGATTCGTGAAAGTTCGTCAATGTATTGACGTAAATCTTTTGGTCCCAAGGCACAGTTCAAGCCAACAGAAATAGGTTTGGCGTGAGAAATAGAATTCCAAAATGCCTCAGTTGTTTGACCAGACAGTGTACGTCCTGATGCATCAGTAATGGTACCTGAGATCATAATCGGATAACGCACACCACTTTTTTCAAAGTAATCCAGTACCGCGTAAATCGCAGCTTTGGCATTCAAGGTATCAAATATAGTCTCAATCAAAATGAGATCGACACCCCCTTTCACCAAGCCATCTACGGCAACGGTATAGGCTTCAACTAATTCGTCAAAATGCACATTACGAAAGCCTGGATCGTTAACATCCGGTGAAATAGTACAGGTACGACTTGTTGGCCCTACTGCGCCCGCAACAAAGCGCGGCTTATCCGGGTTTTGTTGCGTAAATTCATCCGCAGCTTCACGGGCAAGACGAGCAGATTCAAAGTTCAGCTCATAGCTCAAAGACTCCATGTGATAATCTAACATGGAAATATAATTGGCATTGAAGGTGTTCGTTTCAATGATATCTGCCCCGGCAGAAAGATAGGCGGAATAGATGTCTTTAATGATTTTAGGTTGTGTTAATGACAGTAAATCATTATTGCCTTTTACATCGCTTTCCCAGTCCTCAAAGCGCTCACCACGATAGTCTTCTTCTTCAAGCTTATAGGATTGAATCATGGTTCCCATGGCACCATCGAGAATCAGAACGTTTTCTGCTAAACGTTTCTCAATAATGGAATACGATTTGGACTTTACCACTGTCATTACCTCAATAAAAATATGCATTGTTACTATACTTAAATACAACACTTCTGGTGTTGAAAAATAGTAATGAGAAGTTGAATGATCTAGAGATACAGCAAGCGACCAAACAACGACCGCTTGCTTATTAAAGGAAGGATATTAACTGTTTTTATCTTTGCGGTTAATACGACCCACAAGAAAACCACCCAATAAGCCAACTAAGATAGCAAGCCCCCAATAACCATATTTATCAATCAGATCATCATTCGTTAATGCTACCGCATCACTATCACGATAAACCTGCCTCATAATACGCTGGCCTTGGTAGTTCATTTGTTGAGAAATAAATAAATTCAATTGCGCTTTAGGTCGCTCATTTAACCCATTAACACGCCAGCGCCACTGTAGCTCACCATTTTTTAGCACGGCCTCAGCCTCACTTGCACTGACCATCTGGATTGCACTATCTACAATCAATTCCGCTACATAGGTTTGTCCAGAAACCGGCCTATCGACTGTCGCAGTTACTAGGATCTCAAAGTTATTATGCAATGCTATTTCATTTGGAATTTTCCATCTGACATTGCTTAATCCAGAGTCAATTTGTGACTGTAACGCACTTACTTCTGCTTGAAACGGAATTAAATCGTTCACTTGAGATTCAAGCAGCATACGCTGAGATTTATTTCCTACCATTTTCGCTTTCAATGAAGATAACTGCTGTTGTAGTGATACCTGTTGCCTTTTAGATAGCGCTAAAGCGCTAGCAAGGTGTTGCTGATTCGCTTCGCTTACTTTAAGCGCTAACTGACTTCTTTTTAGTCGATTTTCTACTGATGCATTCATAGCAACAAGCTTGGATAGGCGCTCGCTTAATAACGCCATTTTATCGCCATTGTCGTTATCCGTATTTAATGACGCTTCAAGCTCTGCTATATCACTTTGATACTCTAAAATTAATACTTTCTGCGCAGCAACCACTCCACTAAGCTTTGTAATATCATCGCGCAACGCATCACCGCCCATTGCAGCTAACTGCTTTTGATCAATGTCGGTATTAGTACTTTTTTGTGAAACATCGATGCTATTGCGCTGAGAATCGATTTTCCACCATAAAGCTTTATTTTTAGCAGTGCTCTCGCTTAATTCCTGAGTCAGGTCTGCATTAGATTTTTTTAGGGAGGTTAATGCTTGTTGATTTTCTTGATTTACCTTCATTAGAAGATCATATTGATGCTGTAAAGATAGCTGCTGTTTATTAAGCGCTTGATACTCTTGATTTAAGGCATAATATTGTGAATCGAGTGTTTGAAAACTATTATTTAAGGATAGAAAATCACGGCCAGATGACACATAGCCGCCAGTATCTTCAGTGTGCTCTATCTGTTGTTTATTTTCCTCTGATAAACTGCTCACCTGATTAACTAAATGATCATTTTCTATTTTTAATTCTGCATACTGTGACTCTAAACTGTCTCTTAAACGTTGCTCATTTCTCAATGTAACCAATGATTCTGCCGTCGTTGCGCTTTTATCTAAATCGGCAATTAAGCTGTCTTTTTTATCAAGTCTTGTTTGTAATGCTAATAACTGAGCATTGTTTTGCGATAACGATTGTTCAAGAGCGTGGATTTTTTTACCTATAACGAAGGCATTGGGCTCAATAGATCCCGTCCCTTGCATTGATTTAGCGACCTGTCCTTGGGATGAAGTACTCGTCGTACTACATGCTGACACCATTAATCCTAACGCAAAAGGAATTAAAATGGTCGTGCGCATTTTCATTTCTCACTCCTAAATAAACCCAAGGTCAACAATAAGTTAAGTCACTTATGCCAGATTTTATAGAGAAATGCAAAGGTACTGTCAAGTTATTGCTTATATTTCGCACCTAACCTATTAAGCAACCTGAAACCGAGACTAATAAACATAAAGCCCCCAAGTTCAAAGAACTTGGGGGTTTTATAGAACAACACAGATTACTTACCCTTTTAAGCAAGACTTTTAGAAACTACCTCATATACGTCTTTGGACAAGTCCTGAGAGAGGATTCTTTCTAACTCAGCTTTCATTTTCTGACTTAAATCAGCGGTCAGCTTTTTCCACCTTGTTAATGGTGTACACAAGCGTGCAGCCAATTGAGGGTTACGCTTGTTTAGCACAATAATCTGATCGGCAAGAAAGCGGTAACCAGAACCATCTTCCTTATGGAAACCTGATACGCTTTGACCAAAACCACCCAATACGGAACGCACTTTGTTCGGATTTTTTAGGTCAAATGATGGGTGTTTCATCAACCCTTGTACAACAGATAATGCTTCTTCACCTTCTTGGGAAGCACTCAGCATCAGCCACTTATTCACAACCAATGGTTCGTCTTGCCATTGTTCATAGAAACTATGAAGCATATCAGCCGCCGCGGCATGGCCGGACTGAACTGCAATCGATAATGCCGCTGATTGATCCGTCATATTATCAGCATTTTCGAATTGTTCTGATATAGCATTTTGTGCTTCTTGATCAGAGGTTTCAGACCAATAGGACAGCGCAATACTCTTCAATGAGCGCTGAGCAATATCTTGAGCTGTCGCTTGATATTCTGAACAGATTGTATTCTCTTGGTATGCGGCTGCAAACTGTGCAGACAACATTTCAGCAATCGTGACTTTCAAGAAGTGACGCGCTTGCTTAATAGCATGAGGATCAATAGTTTCCGCTAATTCAGACAAGTATGCTTGGCTTGGTAGTGCCAAAATCAAGGCAACCATGGCTGGATCAAGGGAGGCATCTTCAAGCAATGCTTTAAACCCAGTCACTAATTGTGAATCAATAGACAGCGGCTGACCTTTTGATGCCTGCTGAATTAACTGGGTGAGCTCGTTAACCGCTAGTTGTTGCGCCGCACTCCAGCGATTAAAGCCGTCACTGTCTGATGACATTAGCAACAGCAACTGCTCAGTAGAGTAGTCATAACGCAGTTTCACTGGCGCTGAGAAAGAACGTAACAAAGACGGTACAGGTTTTGATGACACATGGTGAAATTCGAACGTTTGCACAGCCTCAGTTAATAACAAGGTAACATCGTTAGAAGATTCCCCAAGATAGTTGACTTGAATTTCCTCACCTTCTTGACTCAATAAACCAACACGAATTGGAATGTGCAGAGGCAATTTCGTCGGCTGCCCAGGCGTCACTGGGGTTTCTTGTCTAACGGTCAGTACATAACGATTATCGGCAGGAAAATACTCATCTGTGACAGAAACAATTGGTGTACCTGCTTGAGAGTACCAGCGTTTGAAGAGCGTTAAATCAATTCCTGATGCATCTTGCATGGCAGTAACAAAATCATCACAAGTAACAGCTTGACCATCATGTCGCTCAAAGTATAAATCCGACCCTTTTCGGAACAATGTTGCTCCTAGCAGAGTGTGGATCATACGAACAATTTCAGCGCCTTTTTCATACACTGTTAACGTATAAAAATTAGAGATTTCAATAAAAGACGCCGGTCTAACAGGGTGCGCCATTGGACCTGCGTCTTCCGCAAATTGCGCTGTTTTTAAAAAGGAGACATCTTCAACACGTTTAACCGTCTCAGAATGCATATCCGCAGAAAAAGACTGATCACGGAAAACAGTAAAGCCTTCCTTAAGACTTAGCTGAAACCAATCTCGACACGTTACACGATTTCCAGACCAGTTATGAAAATACTCATGCGCCACGATAGCCTCTACACGAAGAAACGTATCGTCCGTCGTCGTTTTAGGACTCGCTAACAAACAAGAAGAGTTAAAGACATTAAGCCCTTTATTTTCCATTGCTCCCATATTGAAATCATCAACAGCAACAATCATGAAAATATCAAGGTCATATTCACGACCATAAGTTTCTTCATCCCAACGCATAGAGCGCTTTAGCGCTTCCATGGCATAGTCGACTTTATCAATATTATGAGATTCAGTAAAAATCTGGAGCTTTACTTCACGTTGGCTTTGCGTTGTAAATACATCATTTTTAACAGCAAGGTCACCAGCAACTAAAGCAAACAGGTAAGCAGGTTTTGGAAAAGGGTCATGCCACACAACGACTGTCTTTCCATCTTCAGATTTACTACGCCCTACTTCATTACCATTCGATAACATGACTGGGTAGCGGGATTCATCAGCAATAATTGTCGTGGTGAACACAGACATCACATCTGGACGATCCAAGTAATAAGTAATATGACGGAAACCTTCTGCTTCACATTGCGTGCAGAACATAGAGGACGAACGATACAAACCTTCAAGACGAGTATTATTTTGCGGTTCAATAAGCGTTTCACACGTTAAAATAAACGCATCGGCCGTAGCAGTGATGATGAGCTTATCATCGACTAATTGGTATTCTTCTGGCGGCAAAGCATAACCGTCCATAGCAACACCAATCAACTTAACATCTTCGCCACCATCTAGAATCAAAGGCGCGGTTGATTTTTCATCAAGTGGATTACGTCGCATATGTAATTTAGACGTCACCACCGTTGTAGTTTCATCTAGATCAAACGTTAACTCAGTTTTATCAATAAGAAATGGAGGAACCTTATAGTCTTTTAGAAATATTGCTGTGGGTTGACTCTCTTTCATTCGTTCTCTCCTAGAATGTCAGTGTTGCTTGGTATCCTGTGTATTTTCGGATATTAATTACGCCAGTATCAAGAATCCAGTATTGACCTTTTACACCTAGTAACACCCCTTCTATTTCAGGGGTTTTTTCGGCATTCAAACTAGTCACCTTAGTCGGGTATTCTAGTACTGGATAGATAAATTCGTGAGTTTCATTTTCATCAGAAAGGTCGATAATAGACTGCAAACCAAACTCATTTTGTAGTGAATCAAGCCCATCGTATAATAAGCCAATTAATCTTTCTTGCTCGTACTCAAGATCCATCGTGTCAGCAGTGCCTTTTAGCATAGTCCGCCAGTTGGTTTTATCGGCAACTTGATCTTTAAACAAGGTTTCAACTAAACCCGACATTCTGCGAGTAGAGACTCTAAATAACGCTCTCGCTTGAATCGCGCCTTGGTCAATCCATCGAGTGGGTAATTGATCACCACGGGTGATGCCAACTTTAAGCCCTGAAGAGTTCGCTAAATAGACATAATGATCCCGCATACAGTACTTTTCAGCCCATTCAGGCTCACGACAAGTGCCTAAATGAAAATGACATTTTTCAGGGCTCATCATGCAACTATCGCACGCTGCAAGCTTTTTAAAACACGGAAAACAAAATCCTTGGCTAAAAGATTTTTTAGTGACTCGCCCACAATTAACGCAGTTGATGCTCCCCTTAAAGTGTAAGGCAACTTTTTTACCGATAAGATCATTTACACTAACACTGTCATTACCTAAGGTTAAAACATATTGAACATTAAGACCTTCTACGGAAGTTGACATTTTTTTCAAATTGCCAGACAGCATTACGCCTTACCTTCAGAAGAATCATTGACCCATTTTATCGAATCAACCTTGTCCTGATTATCTGCTTCAAATTTAGCCTGCTTAGCACCACGATCAATATAACCAACACGACTTTCTTCAGGCTTGTTTTTATGATCATAGGTAATAACAGCCTGCAAACAAAGTTCGCTTTGCTCTTTTGTTAAACGCACACCATTAGGCCATTTACCAAGTTCAACCGCTTGTTTTAGGCTCTCGTATACTTCAGGCGACATAGCGCCAATCATTTCTTTAAAGTTCATGGAATACTCTCTTGTTCGGTCACTTATGCTCGTGACGCTTAAACTTATTTAAGTGAATATAATTTTGTTATCAACCAATAGACAACGCCCAACACCAAACCTGACACTAAACCAATGCTGTGTGCGGTATTAGCAATGCTGCCCAGACCAATCATTTCAGTCAGCGGGGTATATCCTATAGCGAGCCATACGATAAAAAAGATCATTAGGGCTTTATTGATAATAATCGGCCAACTTCTGTTCAAAATAGGCATCAACCAAGCAAAGCCTACTAACCCATAGACAACACCAGAAAGACCACCAAACAAAGGATTAGGAGAAATTTCAAATTGTAAGATATTACTAGCAATAGCAATGATTACTACGCCAACGCACCAGGAAAAAGTCCCTAACATCTTCTCTAAACGACGACCAAGATCCCATATCCATAACGCATTAAACGCAATGTGCATCACACTAAAATGCAGTAAAGCAGGAGAGATTAATCGCCAATACTCCCCACGAGAAAGCACCTCTGATAAAGGATAAAAGCGGACTTGATTACCAATGACATTAAGAGGACTAATTGTAAAGTAACTCACAGTGAATAAATCCGATCCTAACTGCGTAATAATAGCGATAAGCACCGAGGCCAAAATAACAAGGAAAGTCCCAGGTGCCCGACGAAGTTGAGTTATTAGATCACTTGAAGAATTCGATAATTTTGATTCATTGTTACGCTGAACTTGTCCTAATGAGTCAGGTTTTTCCTGCCAAATTTTTATCACTTGCAACACCGCGGATTGATGTGCTGAATTGGTAATCCAAAGCTCTTTATGCGCATCTTTTAAGGCGATTTGATGGGGTATTTTTAAGCGCCATAAAGTTTCGCTTAGCAAAGTGGGATCATCATTTTGATCAAACTGATACACTAAATACATAATTGAAGTCGTATCCTTATTTCTACACTGCACCACAGAGCAGTATATTCTTGCTAATTAAGGTCGGTAACTACTCTGCCAACCTAATTTATCACGACATACATTATAAAAATCATGATTTTTAGGGTGTATTAATCGAATACTCCCCGCTTTTTTCGTAATATGAATCTCATCACCTGGCGCTGCAGTAATGTTTAATTGACCATCACAACTGACACTTGGATAGGTCAAATTAGATTCACATACAACAATACGAATACGCGCATTCGCATCAATGACAATAGGACGATTACTCAACGTATGAGGATGCATTGGCACCAATACCAGTGCATCAAGCTTTGGCAGCATGATTGGTCCACCAGCAGATAATGCATAAGCGGTTGAGCCTGTTGGTGTCGCCACAATCAAGCCATCTGATTTTTGGTTCATGACAAATTGATCATCGATAAACAAATCAAAACGTATCATCCGTGCCGACTTACCTGGATGCAGAACCAAATCATTTAACGCAATACCTTCTCCACTAGGGCGATTTTTACGTTTGATCTTCGCCTCTATCATAAAACGTTTTTCTTCTTGGTATTCACCACGAAAAATCGGTTCTAGTTCTTCCTGAAAAGAATGTGGTGAAATATCGGTTAAAAAACCTAATGTACCACGGTTAATTCCGATAACAGGTACGTCAAAATTACTAATGGCCCGAGCGGCACCTAGAAAACTGCCATCGCCACCTACCACCATCACTAAATCACAATGATTACCTAACTCTTTTAATGGCGACGAATCTACTTTGACGCCAGGGAGCATAGTTGCCAAGTCCGTTTCCAAGACCGGTACTGAGTCCTTTTCTTGAAGGTACTCCATCAGTTTCTTAACCGTATCAAGAATCTGGGGTTTATCTAATCGAGCAATTATTCCAACACGTCTAAAAAGACTCATGTGCCACTCTCTTCATCGGTCTAAGTAATGGTAAACAGTTCTTTGTGCTATCTATTATCGAATTTTTCATAACACGTTAGTTTGGTGCCACTTTAACATGAAGGCCTTACTTATCGCTATCCACAGAAGCACTAACAAAAGGATTAGAATCAGCAGGATACCCTCTCCAACCTTGGATTCCTCCAGTATGAATCAATAAAGTTCGGGAATGTGGCCATTTATCATCGCGCATTTTTTTCATTATAGAAAAAAGTACTTTACAGGTATAAACAGGATCGAGCTCTACAGTAGGATTTAATTTCGCAAAGAGTTGAAGAAAGTGTCGTAATTCCGCACTATGTTTGGCATAACCACCTTCATGAGCATCATCATGAAATGTCATCCTCTGTCTTAATCTATCTATGGGTAACCTGTATTGAATCAAGGTAGCTGCGGCTTCAAGTATCTCGTTTTCTTGCATTTTAGCCCCTTTAAGGGCACTCACTACATGTAAATGAGGGATATTTTCATAAGCTAACAACCCTGATGCGGTTGTGCCTGTTCCTGCTGCAACACACCAGGCATCGTACTCACCAGAAATATTACTGATATCTTCAGCCCAATCCCGACACCCTTTAAGCCCTAATGGTCCACCTCCACCTTCGGGTATCCAATAGACATTTGAATACTGGCGATTAATCCACTTCACCAGATCGCTGCCTTCAGCAAGTCGGTAATCTTTACGGGAGCAAGGCCATAATTCAACCCCAGCCTTAGCAACATCTATTAAGGTTGGGGTCAATGTCGGATGTAATTCGCCACGAACAACGGCAATACCAGTAAAATCTGTGTCAATCAGTGTTGATGCAAAAGCATGCAGATGATTTGAATAAGGGCCACCGAACGTCGCTATATAGTGCGCCTTTAAACGCCGAGCTTCTTGTAAATGGTATTTTAGCTTATGCCATTTATTCCCTGGAGCGTGAGCATGCTCAAGATCTCCTCGATAAATAAATAATTGATAAGGCCTTACGCTATTCTGAAAAATAACGGGAATTGAAAGCGCTTGAATTTTAGACAAAAAAAAGCCTCGGCTAGTACAGTCGAGGCCATAATATCATAAGCGGAAACAACTGAAATCAAGTAACGCTAGTAAAAATCAGCTACAGAAACATAGACATCACTATTATTATTTAGTTCATCCTTGATTTCATAAGACAAAACAACCCTATTCGGATATTTCTTTGTTAAAATTGCGACAGTCATCATTTTCGGAGAATGAAACACCATGATTCCATTACTTTCTGAAGTCTCACCCGTTCAGACAAAATACCTAGCATTTATTGAGCGATTGAAGGCTTCAGGATTTTCAGGGGATACAAACCCTGATTACGCCAATCGAATTGTTTTATCGACGGATAATTCAATCTATCAAGTCCTCCCTCAAGGGGTTATCTACCCTAAAAGCACACAAGACATACAGCTCATCGTGACGCTTAGTAATGAAGAGGAATATCACGACATTGTATTAAGCCCACGAGGTGGTGGTACGGGCACAAATGGCCAATCGCTTTCAGATGGTTTGATTGTCGATATATCCAAACATATGAATCGCATTTTGGAAATTAATGTGACCGAGGGTTGGGCTCGCGTAGAAGGCGGGGTCGTCAAAGATCAATTAAACAAAGCCATTAAACCTCATGGTTTGTTTTTTGCACCAGAACTATCCACCAGCAATCGTGCCACCATTGGCGGCATGATCAACACCGATGCAAGCGGCCAAGGCTCTGTCACTTACGGTAAAACTCGGGATCACGTATTAGAACTGACTACCGTATTACTAGATGGCGGCTTACTTACATCAGGCCCTATTGATGATGCGACATTAGAAGAGATTAAGCAGGGAGAGAGTTACGCTGCCCATGCTCATCGTGTAGTGGATAGCATCCAAAAAAACAAAGCACAACAAATAGAAGAGACTTTCCCACCCCTTAATCGCTGTTTAACAGGTTATGATTTAGCCCACATTCGCACTGACGACAACTTATTTAATATTAACTCTGTATTATGTGGTTCTGAAGGATCGTTAGGGTTTATTGTCGAAGCCAAGGTTCAATTACTTAAAACCCCATCCTACGCTGCGTTGGTAAACATCCGTTACAACAGCTTTGAAGCCTCCCTTCGCCATGCCCGTGAATTGCTAGCGGCACAACCAACCTCTATTGAAACCGTTGACTCTAAAGTACTCGGTCTTGCAAAAGGAGATTTGATTTGGGGATCCGTGTCTGAATTTTTTCCAGACATGCCAGGGGAAGATATTCAAGGTATTAATTTAGTAGAATATACCGGAAATAATGAACAAGAAGTCACCGAGAAAATAAAAATACTCACAGACCAATTGGATATTTTAGCCACTGACACTAACAGTAGCACGCTAGGTTATACCCTTGCCAAGGGCCATAACAATGTCAATAAGCTCTGGGCTATGCGTAAAAAATCAGTTGGTTTATTAGGCAACGCAAAAGGCGAACAACGCCCTATTCCTTTTGTTGAAGATACAGCTGTTCCACCAGAAAACTTAGCGGATTTTATTATGGAGTTTCGCGCAGTTTTAGACAGTTATCACATTCAATATGGCATGTTTGGCCATGTTGATGCTGGTGTACTGCATGTGCGTCCCGCTCTAGACTTAAAAGATGAATCGCAAGAACAGATGATTCGTGACATCACAGATAAAGTCGTTGCACTTACTCAAAAATACAATGGCTTACTATGGGGAGAACACGGTAAAGGCGTACGTTCAGAATACTCTCCCGCTTTCTTTGGCGATCTGTACCCCAGCATTCAACAAGTCAAAGGGGCATTTGATCCCAGAAATCAATTAAATCCAGGAAAAATCGCAACGCCCTTCGAACTTGGTGCCGATTTACTCAAGATAGACGAAGTACCTTTACGAGGGCAATTCGACCGCCAAATCCCTGTTCAAAACCGTGAGCAGTTTAAGGATGGTATGTATTGCAATGGTAACGGCGCCTGTTTTAATTTCGATCCAAATGATGCTATGTGTCCATCTTGGAAAGGAACACGAGATCGTCGCCACTCACCAAAAGGACGTGCATCGTTAATACGTGAATGGCTAAGAGCGATGAGTGCACAAGGAGTTGACACTAATATAGCCAGTCAAGAATCCAAAGACAGACGCTTTTTGCTTAGCCTAATACCGCGCATCAAAAACTCACTCGCTAAACGTCGTGGTACCTATGACTTTTCTCATGAAGTACATGAATCAATGATGGGGTGCTTAGCCTGTAAGTCCTGTGTTGGGCAATGTCCTATTAAAGTAGATGTACCTGAAATTCGCGCGAAATTCTTAGAGCTCTACTACAGTCGCTATTTGCGCCCAATGAAAGATTATTTAGTCGGTTCATTGGAATTTATGATGCCAAGCGTCGCTATTTTCCCACAGCCTTACAACTGGCTGGTGAGTCGACAATGGTTCAATCATTTAACCAGTAAATACTTCGGCCTTGCAGACAACCCGCAACTCAGCAAACTTAACTTGAAAAAGGAAATGTCACGTCGTGGTATTCGCTTAGCAACCCCTGCTGCCATTGAATCATTGAGCCCACAAGACCGAAAACGTGCAGTTATCATTGTTCAAGATGCTTTTACTAGCTATTTTGAGACAGAGTTAGTGTTAGATACGATAGAAATGCTCACGCGCTTAGGTTTCCAAGCCTATTTGGCTCCTTATCAGCCGAATGGCAAACCGTTACACGTACATGGCTTTTTAAAAGCATTTGAAAAGGCAGCAAATAAAAATCTAAATATGCTGCAAAGCTTGTCTTTTTATGGATTGCCTTTTATTGGTATCGACCCATCGATGACCTTAACTTATCGTTCAGAATATGCAAAAACTTTTGGCGACAGTCGACAAATTCCTAACATTCAATTAATGCAAGAGTGGCTAGCAACCCAAACAGCATACTTGAATACACTGCCTCTTTCGCTCACAGGTGATGCTTATCATTTAATGACGCACTGTACCGAAAAAACCAATGTGGCCACTTCAAGTAAAGATTGGCAAGCAGTATATACGGCCTTAGGGTTAGAGCTTATTGTTGAAAATGTTGGTTGTTGCGGTATGGCTGGTACATATGGTCACGAATCGGCTAACAAAGCGACATCTAAGAAAATTTATGATCTTTCCTGGAAAGAAAAAGTGAACAATACAGAGCTGACAGGTAAACTAGTCGCTACAGGATATTCATGTCGTAGCCAAGCAAAACGCCTTGATAATGCAGCAATCCCGCATCCAGCACAAATTCTGCTTCAGCACCTACGTGCTGCCTCACAACATTAACACTTTTAGGCCAGTATATTACTGGCCTAACTTTTTAAAGGACACCCATGAATAATTTAAACTTACTGCATGATAGTGCAGATGAGTATGGTGCAATTCGAGTTTTTGATGACGGTAAATTTCGTATTTTATCCTTTGCCGATGGTGACGAACAAAGTCGAATCCAGCTTTCTGCACCGCATATTTTGCAACACGAATACACCCAAGCCATGACAATTCCACTGCTGTTTTGTCAACCCAAAAGAATCGGTATTTTAGGGCTTGGCGGCGGCACTATAGTAAACGCCTTGTACCACGCTATCCCAGGTATTCAAATAACTGCAGTAGAACTCCGACAAGAAGTCATTGATGCCGCAGAAATGTATTTTAGGCTGCCTAAGGGCAAGCGTATTTGCATCGAAAATGCAGAGGCGCAAGTTTTTATCAAAAAAGGCTTTGATAAAAAAGTAGATATCCTCATGACCGACTTATTTAATACTAACGGTATGGAAAGAGGCATATTGGAAACAGACTTTCTTGAAAATTGTGCTAAAAACATTAAAGAAAACGGTTGGTTAGTACTAAATTGCTGGAGAGATACCAAAGACGACCCTGACTTAATTGCCAAACTAAAACGGATTTTTGTTGATGTAAGAGCGCTTGATACCGGTAGCGGAAACTGGGTTGTATTGGCAGGTAAACAAAAAGACGACATGAACGCTAAAGAACAAAAAGCCGCGGGCCAAAAACTGAGTTTACAACTTGGCTTTCCGATTTCTAGATGGCTATCTAGGCTGTACAGCGTTTAAGATAAATATATAAATGAAAAAAGCTTACTCGCCGAGTAAGCTTTTTATTAGATAGATAAGGACAAATTAGGCAGAAAGAACACTATCAACTAACGCTTTCGCTTCTGCTTCTAACTCTGCTAAATGCGCTTCTGAAACAAAACTCTCAAGATAAATTTTATAGATATTTTCAGTGCCTGATGGGCGTGCAGCAAACCAACCATTTTCCGTCGATACTTTTAATCCTCCTATTGCTGCATTATTACCTGGCGCATGAGTCAAAATAGTCATGATTTTTTCACCTGCTAACATGACTTGCTTCACATCTGTCACATTCAACTTACCAAGCAATGCCTTTTGTTCAATCGTTGCCGCAACATCAATTCGCTTGTAATAAGGTGTTCCGTATTTTTCTGTCATCGTCTCATAATGCTGCTGTGGATCCTTACCGGTTACTGCCAATATTTCAGCCGCTAACAATGCCATAATGAAGCCATCTTTATCCGTGGTCCAAACACGACCATTCTTACGTAAAAAAGAAGCACCGGCACTTTCTTCTCCACCAAATGCGAGTTCACCACTATATAGTCCTTCTACATACCATTTGAACCCTACTGGAACCTCACACAGCGTACGACCTAACCCTTCTACAACACGGTCAATCATACTGCTCGATACCAGTGTTTTACCTAACTGAGCGGTTTGTGACCAATCTAAACGATGCTTCGCCAAGTACTCGATTGCAACTGCAAGATAGGCATTTGGATTCATCAAGCCAAAACCAGCACAAACAATGCCGTGGCGATCGTAGTCTGGGTCATTACCGACTGCAATATCAAAATTATCTTTCAGTTTAAGTAAGTTTTGCATGGAATATGGCGATGAACAATCCATCCGAATACGCCCATCTTTATCCAACGGCATAAAGCCAAATGTTGGATCTACCTTTTTATTGACTAGCGTAATATCAAGACCATATTTTTTAGCCATTGGCTCCCAGAAATGAATACCTGAGCCTCCCATAGGGTCTACACCAATTTTGACTCCCGCTTTTGCAATCGCTTTCATATCAATAACATTTTCAAGATCATTGATATAATGATTAACATAGTCAAATGTTTCAATAAAGCCGCTTTGTTCAGATTCTAATTCTGTGTAATAAAGAACATCAACCAAACCTTCAAACAAAATTTCATTGGCACGTTTTGCAACCCAATCCGTAATGTCTTTATCTGCTGGTCCACCCTTTACCGAATTATATTTGATACCACCATCTTCAGGGGGGTTATGAGAGGGGGTAATGACAATGCCATCACTAAGATCAGAAGACGCCGCCTGTTCATTATGAGTGAGAATAGCATGAGAGATGACAGGCGTTGGGGTAAAGCCACCAGACTCTTGGACTCGAACTCTCACCCCATTAGCGGTCAATACACCCAGCGCAGTTTGAAATGCCGCTTCAGACAACGCGTGCGTATCTTTGCCCAAATATAAAGGACCAAAAATATTATTTGATTTACGGTATTCTGCAATCGCCTGACAGATCGCTAAAATATGATTTTCATTAAAACTAGAAGCAAAGGCGTTACCGCGATGGCCAGAAGTACCAAAACTGACTTTTTGCGAAATAATTGATATGTCTGGTTTTTTTAAAAAATACGCAGTCATTAACTCAGGAATATTAACTAAGGAATCGTGAGACGCAAGCTGTCCAGCTTGAGGGTGAATTGCCATATGAAAAGCCTCATTGAGCGATAAAAAAGAATCTATCAAGTTTCTCTTATATTTATTGCTGTTTCAATGAGTTAAAGCGTAAACATAAAACTAAAATCACGTTAACAGCAATAAACCAAGGACAACCCTTATTCAATTATTTACCCTAAGATACTAGATCACCACATCCACCATCAGAACAATCAACCCATTAATCTGTACCGACAAGGTTTTACAAGGAACAGAAGTTTCTATATCCAAATACGGTTCCGATAAAACCATAGGTTCACCAGAAAATAATTGATAGAAATACGGACGCCACGACCAGTTATATCCTTTAAAACTATCATCTTCTATAAATCCATGACCTTCTATAGAGCGCCCATAATTAGCGGTCGTCTGATCTCCATTGAGATTTGCTGCATAAAAACGTATCACTGTATCGGTTTTTAAAAGTGCATTAGAAACCATTAAGACATCCAATACTTTCTGTGAATCATGATAATTACGAATAAATTCCATCTGACGCACAAGTGCTTGATAACTGTTTCTACGTTTAAGTGTTTTTGCCTTTTCATCATCAAAGAAACGCATTCTAAGGTGCTTCACTTGATCGCTAAATGTATAAGGTTCAATAAACTCTTCCGTCGCCTGAGAAAATAGATAACCTTGCATGTGACGGGCGCCACAGCGCAACCCAAAGAAAAACTCTTCTTCCGTTTCTACGCCTTCACAAATAATAATCGCCCCACTTTTCTGACACAGTGTCGCCAATGATTCCACAACAGATTCAGCCAAACCACCTTGTGCACCTTGCTGAAATAACCTCATATCCAATTTGATAATATCAGGCTCTAGGGCAATCACTCTATCTAGCTGAGAAAAACCAGCACCAAAGTCATCAATAGCAATATCTATACCCGCCTCTCGATATTTAGTAACTGCCTGATGAATAAACGCTATATCCCCACCAAACTCCGTTAATTCAACAATAATTCGCTGAGGATTAAGATCGTATTTATAAAGTAGCTCTAATGTCGGTAACAACTCAGAAGAGGATAAGTCCAACCATTGCGGTGATATATTTAATGTCATACGCGTTTGATCAGGCAACATTTTAGCCATTTTAATCGCTTTCTCTCTTACTAAACGATCTAACAGTCGCTTATCGTCAACACTAATTCGTGGATCGGTAAATAAGTAACCTGCAGACACTGCATCCCCGTCTGGCTTCACAAAGCGCGCTAACGCTTCATAGCTGGTTACCTTACCACTGGCTACTTCCACTATGGGCTGAAAAAAAGGCCTGATATTATCAAGTCTGTCCATTAGTAATTCAGGATGACTAAACATCATCTCTGGCACATACTTCTCCTATTTCCATCTCTCATCCTACCTAACATCTTCTTTATCGATCATCACAATAACGGCTCAATTAGCAGTCTAAAAACGATTTTTTCGGAAGGGCCACTTTGAATGAGGTGTTTTTATAATTATATTTTCAGATGAAGCATGATCACTTCAATTATTTCCATGATACTTTTACTTTAACGGCCGAATTAGCATATTCTGCAACTTAAAACGTATAATTTTCACACGCGACCATTTCACATAACTTTTTGATAAAAAAAAGCCGCTTTAAAAGCGGCTTTTCATCAATCATAACAACTGAATTACAAAGTAAGACGACGTAAATCGCTTAATACAGTATTTAAGAAAGTCATAAAACGTCCAGCATCACCGCCGTTAACCGCTCTGTGATCATAAGATAAACACAAAGGCAACATAGTGCGCGGCTCAAACTCTACGCCATTCCAGCGAGGCTCTATGTCCGCTTTAGAAACACCAAGAATCCCAACTTCAGGACAGTTAACAATAGGAGTAAAGCCTGTACCACCAATAGCGCCAAGACTAGAAATAGTGAAACAACCACCTTGCATATCTGCAGGTTTAAGTTGTTTATCTAGTGCTTTTTTGATCAGTTCACCCGCTTCTTTGGCTATTTCAACTACAGATTTTTGATCTGCATTACGTATTACAGGTACTACTAGACCCACTGGTGAGTCTACTGCGATACCAATATGTACGTATTTTTTCTGAACATAGCTTTCGCCATCAGCCATTAAAGAAACATTAAAAGAAGGATTAGCAACCATCGCTTGAGCAACCGCTTTAATCAGGAAAGGCAGAGGTGTTAATTTAACACCTTGTTTTTCCATCTCCCCTTTCAGTCCTTTACGGAAAGACTCAAGGTCAGTGATATCCGCTTTATCAAATTGCGTTACTTGAGGAACCACCAAAGCGTTGCGCACCATATTCTGGGCAGTCAGCTTTTGGATTTTGCTCATTTTAACAACATCGATATCGCCAAACTTACTGTAGTCTTGATCTGGTACTGTTGGCAATCCAGCACCCGCTAATGATGCACCAGCCGGTACCGAAGCAACTTTTTGCACGGCTGCCTTAACGTAAGCATGTAGGTCTTCTTTAGTGATACGACCACGAGGGCCTGTAGCACGAACAAGAGATAATTCAACCCCCAATTCACGAGCCAACATACGTACTGCAGGTCCAGCATGTACATTTTTAGACGGTGTAGAAAGTATCATTGACTGATCAACGGCCACTGGCACTTTAGTTGCAGCAACTTCAACAGGAGTACTCTCTTGCTTAGGCTTTGCAACTGTAGGTGCAACTGACGCTTCAAACTCTAGCTCTAAAATAGCGTCGCCTTCAGAAACCGTATCGCCTACTTTAGCAACGATAGATTTGATCGTTCCCGCTTTAGGTGATGGAATTTCCATTGATGCTTTATCAGTTTCTAAGACAATAAGTGAATCGCCTTCATTGACCTTATCGCCAACAGACACAGCGACTTCGATGATTTCAACACCTTCAGAACCACCAATGTCAGGAACATTAACGGTTTCCACTCCACCAGCAATCGTTTGTTGAGCCGCTTCTGGCTCAGTAACATTAGATTGCTCAGCAGGAACAGATTCGGCAACCGGTTGGGCTGTTTTTGCAACAACCTCAGTTGACATGATAAGGACATCAGCCCCTTCAGACACTGTGTCACCAAGACTAATTAGGATTTTACCAATCTTACCGCTAAACGGAGAGGGAATATCCATAGACGCTTTATCAGTTTCAAGAACGATTAAAGAATCACCCTCTGACACTGTATCGCCTTCAGCCACACAAATTTCAATAACTTCAACATCGGTTGAACCACCGATATCAGGTACAGAAACTTTTGTTTCTGTACTCGTCATTACTGATTCTACTTGAGGTTCAGCTGTCTTTTCTGGCTCAGATTTAACGGTTTCTGTCGCTAATGGTGTCGCTACTGGAGTGACAACAGCACCCTCAACCACCATAACCTCAGAACCTTCTGATACCTGTGAACCTTCTTCAACAGAAATGCTAACCACTTTACCTGCAATTGGAGATGGAACGTCCATAGACGCTTTATCTGTCTCCAATACAAGAATAGATTGGTCAACTTCTATGATGTCACCAACTTTTACGCTGATTTCGATAACATCAACATCAGTTGCACCACCAATATCCGGCACTCGAATGATTTCAGTACTCACGGAAATCTCCTTTGTCATATAGACGCATCAAACTGATTAACTAATCAGGTTTGGAATCATCCCAAACCTGATGCCAAGCTTGTTTATAATTAGCAAATAACTGGGTTTGGTTTCTCTGGATCGAGGCCAAACTTAGCAATTGCTTCACTAACTACAGATGCATCAATTACACCGTCTTTCACTAATGCTGTCAAAGCAGATACAACAACCCAGTAACGGTTAATCTCGAAGAAATGACGTAATTTAGCACGTGTATCACTTCGACCGAAACCATCAGTACCTAGTACATTATAGGTACCTTTCACGAAAGGTCGGATCTGATCAGCAAACAATTTAACGTGATCTGTCGAAGCAATAACAGGACTATTACCAGTCAAGCATGACTCTACATAAGACTCACGCGCTTCACTTTCAGGGTGTAACATATTCCAACGACTTGCATCTAGACCTTCACGACGCAATTCATTGAAAGACGTTACGCTCCAAATATCAGAGTTAACGCCGTAATCATTAAAGAGAATTTCTGCAGCCGCTTCAACCTCACGAAGAATTACACCAGAACCAAGCAATTGAACGTGCTTCTTATTGGTTTTTTTCTCATGAGTTTTCAGTTTATACATACCTTTAAGGATGCCATCTTCGACACCTTCAGGCATATCTTCGTGCGCATAGTTTTCATTCATTACCGTTAGATAATAGAAAACACTTTCTTTCTCTTTGTACATGCGGCGCAAGCCATCTTGTACAATAACTGCCACTTCATATGAATACGTTGGATCATAAGACACACAGTTTGGAATCAAGCCTGCCTGAATATGGGAATGCCCATCTTCATGCTGCAAACCTTCACCATTTAGTGTCGTACGGCCTGCCGTAGCACCGATTAAGAAACCACGAGCTTGAGAATCACCTGCTGCCCAAGCCAAGTCACCAATACGCTGGAAACCAAACATTGAATAGTAAATGTACACAGGAATCATTGGTAGGTTGCTGTTACTGTAAGACGTTGCTAATGCAAGCCATGCAGAAAAAGCACCTGGTTCATTAATGCCTTCTTGAAGAATCTGACCTTGTGCTGATTCTTTGTAGAACATTACTTGAGAGTGATCTTGTGGCGTGTAACGCTGTCCTTCAGAAGAGTAAATACCTAACTGACGGAACATACCTTCCATACCGAATGTTCGAGCTTCATCCGCTACAATCGGCACTACGCGCTCACCGATGCCTTTGTCTTTTACCATTACATTCAAAGCTCGAACAAACGCCATAGTCGTAGAAATTTCACGACCTTTAGTACCAGCGATTTGCGCTTTGAAAGCATCTAATGAAGGAATATCTAAGGCTTCGCAATCACGACGACGAACAGGGAAATCCCCATGCAAATCTTTACGACGTGCACGTAAGTATTTCATTTCAGGGCTGTCTTCCGCTGGGCGGTAATACGGCAGATCCTTCAATTCTTCATCCGTAATAGGAATACCAAACTTGTCACGGAACTGAGCTAAAGACTCATTATCCAATTTTTTAGTTTGATGCGCCGTGTTTTGTGCTTCGGCTGCTTTAAACATGCCGTAACCTTTAACAGTTTGCGCTAGCACTACTGTTGGCTGGCCTTTATGAGACGTGGCTTCAGCATAAGCAGCATAGACTTTATAAGGATCATGTCCACCGCGGTTAAGATTCATGATGTCGTCATCAGACAAATCTTTCACCATCTCTAGCAATTCTGGGTATTTACCGAAGAAATGCTCGCGAGTGTATGCACCGCCATTGGCTTTGTAATTCTGAAGTTCACCATCGCAAACCTCATTCATACGTTTAATCAATAAACCTTTGTCGTCTTTTTCAAATAGCGCGTCCCAATGACGACCCCATAAGCATTTAACAACGTTCCATCCAGCACCACGGAAAACACCTTCCAATTCTTGTACAATTTTACCGTTACCACGAACAGGACCATCAAGACGCTGTAGGTTACAGTTAATAACAAAAATAAGATTATCAAGGTGTTCACGGCCTGCTAATGCAATAGCGCCCAATGATTCAGGCTCATCACACTCACCATCACCTAAAAACGCCCATACTTTACGGTCGCCTTGATCGATCAAACCACGATTATGCTGGTACTTCATTACGTGTGCTTGATAAATCGCTTGTAGTGGCCCAAGACCCATGGAAACGGTCGGGAACTGCCAATAATCAGGCATTAACCAAGGGTGTGGATAAGATGGTAAGCCTTTACCATCAACTTCACGACGGAAGTTATCAAGCTGCTCGTCAGTCAATCGACCTTCGATGTAAGATCTCGCGTAAATGCCTGGAGATATATGACCTTGGAAGAACACCATGTCAGCTTCTTGATCACTGTCTGAACCACGGAAAAAGTGGTTAAAACCAATGTCATAAAGCGTTGCGGCAGAAGAGAAACTCGTAATGTGACCACCAAGAGTTGAATCTTCGCGGTTTGCTTTCATTACCATTGCCAATGCATTCCAACGAATTATGGAACGAATACGACGCTCCATAAACAAATCTCCCGGTAACGGCTTCTCATTCTGAGGAGCAATTGTATTACGGTAAGATGTTGTAATGGAGGATGGCAGTGGTGCGCCGGCTTTCGCCGCCTCTTTGGTCAAACGATCCAATATATATCGTGCGCGATCAGGCCCTTCTTCACGAAGGACAGACTCGATTGCATCAACCCACTCTTTTGTTTCGATCGGATCGATATCTTCGAGGATATGCTGCTCAGTCATAGTGATAATAACCCCTACTATTAAAACAGATCTCAAACCTACCAAGGACTTTAACTGTTTACCTTGGAGGTGACTTAAATAAACCAACGGCCTTTATAGTAGAAATACTATAAAGGCCAGCCGACACAAGAAAAGCGATACCTAACCTTTATTTAGCGGTATCGTTTTGCTTGTCTGATAGACAGCGTTATTGTTATTTTCTATTTGCTACCCATTCGACCACCAAATATCGGTAGGTTTATTTCCATACGGACTTATATCTATTTAAGTCCTAAATTAGCTTATGATGACATTGACACTCCGTTTTGCAGAGTGTTCATAATAAGCTTAAAATTGTTAACCACGTTGTTTGTCACTGCTAAAGAGTCATGTTCAAACATTTCCCTTACAACGATTCACCGTTTTTAGGTAAATCGGTGGCTCACACAATCCTTTATAGGTATTAAAACCGAACGCTAGGTTAACATCTAATTCTGAAATCGCCTAGACACCCAATCTAAGAATGAATCACTTCCTGATAATAAAATGGTAACTTTATGCGTCTTTTTGTCTGTTTTTTAAACAATTCATCAAAGTGAAATATAATAACCAATAAAAATTACGGAATAAAATGAATGGCTAACGCTCTTTTTTAACTACTCAAATAGCAGATAAAAAACACCGTTTACAACAGCAAAACAACTTTTAACTAAAGCCGATGACTAACATACCCGTTTAATTTATCGAGTATAAAGCAAGATATTGACAAGACTATGACATCCATCATTAATATACGTCATTAATTTTTTGTCACAGTACACATCACTGACTGACGCCTATCCATATAATCGCTACAATACGTATTTTTATCAAATACTGAATAGGAAGCAATATGACACGGCTAAATACAGATTCCATCGAGCACATGACAGCAAACGTCACTTTTGCTTTAAAAGAAGATGTAGGATCTGGCGATATTACTGCTCAGCTTATTCCAGATGACCATGTGATCACCGCCTCGGTCATATCAAGAGAAAGTGCCGTTTTATGCGGCCAAGATTGGGCGAATGAAGTGTTCAAACAACTTGGTAATAATGTCACTTTAGAATGGCTTGCAAAAGACGGAGATTTACTAGCCGCCAGCCAGCCTTTTTTAACCTTAAGCGGCCATGCAAGAACAATTCTTACTGGCGAACGTACTGCTTTGAATTTCATCCAGACACTGTCATATACTGCGACAATTTCGAGAAAATACACAGAATCCGTTGCAGCGACTAAGCTAACAATTCTCGACACAAGAAAAACACTGCCCGGATTACGAAGCGCTCAAAAATATGCAGTGACCGTGGGCGGGGCTAAAAACCATCGATTTGGATTGTTTGATGCTTTTCTTATTAAAGAGAATCACATTATGGCTGCTGGGTCGATTACCCAAGCTGTGACCATGGCAAAAAAGATTGCACCAGGAAAAATCATTGAAGTAGAAACTGAAAATTTAGACGAAGTTGCTTTAGCGGTTACCGCTGGCGCAGATATCATTATGCTAGATAATTTTTCTTACGAAGATATGGCCATCGCGGTTAATCAATACAAAGGTCAAGTGAAGTTTGAAGCATCTGGCAATATGGATCAAGAAAAGCTAAAAGAAGTTGCTCAAACTGGCGTAGATTATGTTTCTATTGGTGCTCTAACTAAACACGTGCAAGCCATCGACTTGTCTTTACGAGTCCATAAATAAGGAATAATGATGAGCGATAGTATATTAGTGATTAATTGCGGCAGTTCCTCGCTAAAATTTGCTGTCTTATCTGACCAAGGACAATCCATTCTAGTAGAAGGTATTGCAGATAGATTAGGTGTGAAAAATAGCACTCTGACATTCAAACAGAATGGCAATAAAGAATCTATTCCTTTAAAAGATGGCAGTCACAAAAGTGCTATTTCAGAAATTAAGCAATGGCTAAATGCAAGACCAGCTATTTTAGATACATTAACCGGTATTGGCCATCGAGTAGTACATGGGGGAGAAACTTTTCGTCAGTCCGTATTAATCAATCAAGACGTCATTGATGGCATTGCAGAATGTGCCCATTTTGCCCCCCTACATAGCCCCGCTCACATTATCGGCATTAAGGCTGCAATCGAACTCTTTCCTGGCATACCACAAGCGGCCGTGTTTGATACAGCATTCCATCAAACACTTAAACCAACGCAATATCTCTACCCTATTCCAATGGAACTTTATCGCCAACATCATTTTCGAAAATATGGTTTTCATGGCACAAGCTATCGCTACATCAGCCGACGTCTTGCGGAACTTCATCCAAAAAGCTTGAAGCAAGGAGTTATCGTCGCTCACTTAGGTAATGGGGCAAGTACCTGTGCTATTAACAAAGGACAATCGTCTGATACCAGCATGGGGATAACCCCACTCGAAGGGCTCATGATGGGAACGCGATGCGGCAGCCTCGACCCAAGCCTTCTACCTTTTATCGCTGAAGCTGAAGATATGTCTATTGATGCGGCATTGAACGTGCTGAATCAAAAAAGTGGTCTATTAGGTATTTCTGAACTGTCTAATGACTGCCGCACTCTTGAAGATGCGATGGCATTGGGTAATGAAAAAGCCAAATTGGCTTTAGATATGTTCGCCGCTCGAACAGCGAAATACCTAGCCAGCTCAGCTACCACCTTAAATAATATCGATCATTTGGTTTTCACGGGGGGTATAGGGGAAAATTCATCTTATGTTCGCGCCGCCGTCTGTGATCGCTTAAAAGCCTTTAATATCTATATTGATAGCTCAAAAAACTCACTACGTGGCGCAACTATGAATATTGAATCAGCAAAAAGCAAAACCAAAGTATGGATTATTCCAACAAATGAAGAACTCATGATTGCTTTAGATACAATAAACCTGATTCGTCAGTAACCTTTATAAACACTATATTGTTCAATTAGGAATTCTGAATTATGTCGACAAACGTGTTAATGACCGTACCTACTGGTCCAGGCGTTGGTTTAACATCGGTCTCTGTTGGGCTAGTTCGAGCCTTAGAGCAACAAGGCTTAAAGGCCAGTTTTTTTAAACCCATTGCCCAACCACACCCAGGAGATAACGGCCCCGATAAATCCACTGCTATGGTTGCTCAAGGGTCGATATTAACACCAGCCGAACCTATCCCATTGCATGAAGCCGAACGCTATTTATATAACGATAATATAGAAGAGTTAATGGAAGAAATTGTCGGCCGATTTCAAGCAAGCGTGGAACCGGACTCTACAGTAATTGTAGAAGGTCTTGCTCTTATTTCTGGACACCCCTACGCAACGCGCCTCAATAAGGCCATTGCAAGAACATTAGATGCAGGGATAGTTCTGGTTACCGCACCGAATAATATGAGAGTCAATGAACTTGAACATCATGTAGAAATTGCCGCTGGCTCTTATGGTGGCATTAAAGCACCTGATGTTATTGGTTGTATTTTAAACAAGACTACATCTGGCTCTTTAGGCGTAAAATCCTATGGTGATATCTTTGCCCAACGGGGTATTTTTAAACGCGGCTTTAGTCTATTAGGCCAGATCCCTATATCAGAAGAACTGACTTATCCGCGTGTGAAAGATGTGGCCGACTTTCTCCAAGCAAAAATAGTAAATGCAGGAGAAATGGAAAGCCGTCGAGTACAGTCTTATACGCTTTGCGCTCGCGGTGTAGAAAACATGCTAGAAGCACTACGACCTGGTGTACTCGTCTTTACGCCAGGCGATAGAACGGACATTATTATGGCAACCGCCATTGCCGCATTGAATGACACCAAAATTGCCGCGTTAGTATTAACTGGGGGTTACCAGCCTAGCGCAGCACTAATGGAGCTGTGTGGAAAAGCAATGGCAAAAGGCTTGCCTGTATTGTCAGTGACAACAAACAGCTGGGAAACCGTTATTACAATGCAGTCTTTCAACCAAGAAATCCCCTTGGATGATAAAGCACGCATTCTCACCGTAAAAGAGCACATCGCTCGCTGTATCGATCATGACTGGGTCAATTCTTTTGCGCTTAACCAAGAGGAAAGAAAACTGTCTCCTCCAGCCTTCCGTTTTCGCTTAATCGAGCAAGCACGCGCCCTTAATAAGCGTATAATACTTCCTGAAGGTGAAGAAATTCGCACCATACAAGCTGCATCTATTTGTGCAAAACGCGGCATTGCTCGCTGTACTTTATTAGGTAAAGAAGCTGAAATCCTTCGGATTGCACAAAACAATGGCATCGAATTAAGTCATGGCGTTGAAATCCTTGATCCTGAAAGCATACGTGAACGCTATGTTGCGCCCATGGTAGAGCTACGAAAACATCGGGGTGTTACCAATATCATCGCGAGACAACAACTTGAAGATAATGTCGTACTTGGCACTATGATGCTACAAGTTAATGATGTGGACGGGCTAGTTTCTGGCGCCATCCACACCACAGCGAATACCATTCGTCCGGCATTGCAACTCATCAAAACATCTGACAATGCATCACTCGTCTCGTCAGTGTTCTTTATGTGTTTACCTGATCAAGTACTGGTCTATGGCGATTGTGCAATAAACCCTGACCCTACCGCTGAACAACTTGCAGAAATAGCCATTCAAAGTGCAGATTCTGCAACCGCTTTTGGCATTTCACCTAAAGTTGCTATGATTAGCTATAGTACAGGTGGCTCCGGTACTGGCAACGATGTAGATAAAGTACGTGAAGCCACGGCTATCGCACAACAACGGCGCCCTGATTTACTGATTGATGGTCCTTTGCAATATGATGCTGCCATCATGGAGACAGTCGCCAAGCAAAAAGCCCCTGATAGTAAAGTAGCAGGCAAGGCCACTGTTTTCATCTTCCCAGATTTAAATACTGGTAACACGACATACAAAGCCGTACAAAGAAGCGCTGACGTCGTCAGTATAGGTCCTATGCTGCAAGGCATCCGTAAACCCGTTAATGACTTATCTCGTGGCGCTTTGGTGGACGATATCGTTTATACGATCGCCATTACCGCCATTCAAGCAGGTCAAGCGAGCAATAACCCTTAATAACCAGACTTTCTAAAGGAATACTATATAACCTAGTCACTGCTATATAGTATTCCCTTCTCTAATCACCTTCTTTCCTCAACCCAAAATAATGAATCCCCGATTGATGATTTTTCTGAAAAAGTAGGCTAATGTTTTAATAGTGGCTGGATGCTACCCTCATTTATTCTTCAAGGAGTGAAGATATGAACCGTTTACGCACGAATCGCTTACGTACGAACCAGAATGCCTTTACCCTATTAGAGTTGATGGTTGTGATCGCCATCATTTCTATTTTAGCACTTATTACCGCCCCTACTTTTACGCGACAAATCACCAAAGCAAAACTTGTTGAAGCGCAAAATATAGCTGCACAAAGCCAATCCTTTATTGAAGAATATATTTTACTCAATGGCACTTTCCCAACCGCAACCGAGTTTACAGAAATTGCACCATCAATTTCGAACAGCGATATAGTACAAAGTATAGCGGTGAATAATCCAAGCGAAGAAACTGGTAGTTTCAGAGTCACTTTAAAGAGTAACACTGGCATATCTGAGGGTGATTATTTTGAATATACTCGTAATGCGGAGCGATACTGGCAATGCGAATCAAACTTAGCAAGCAACGTACTTCCTCAGCAGTGCACTAGTACTGCGGAGTAAAAGACATGACATTAGAAGAAATTTTATCTCACTCTATCAGTGTCGATGCAAGCGATATACACATCGAACAAACACCTAGTGAGATTCATGTTTGCATACGTTTATATGGGGTTATCAGCACAGTTGCAACACTTACTCCAGATAGCCCACTGATTAATCGCATTAAAATGCGCGCCAATTTAGACCTATCGGAAACAAGGCGAACACAAGAAGGCCAATTCCCTTTTTACTATAACAACCAAACTACTTTTGTCAGAGTTAGCATCATCTCAACCATCAAAGGTGAAAAGGTGGCCCTGCGATTATTGCCTGAAAAAACACGCTTCTCCTTAGACAGCATAGGTCTCTCTGATACATTAGAACTGACCCTCAGAGCTCAATTAGAACAGGCAAGCGGGCTGATTTTAGTATGTGGCGCGACAGGCGCCGGCAAAAGTACAACTTTATACTCTTGTCTTGAACATATTAATAACTCAACACGTAGCATTTTTACGATTGAAGACCCTGTAGAGCATGAAGTAACAGGGTTATATCAATGTGAACCTAAGCCTGAAATAGGCGTCAGTGCAATCAGTCTATTAAAATCACTATTACGTCAAGATCCTGACATTATTATGATTGGCGAAATTAGAGATGGGGAAACGGCCAATCTTGCTATTAATGCTTCATTAACGGGTCATCTTGTTTTGGCAACACTTCATACTAATTCTGCATTTGATGCCATTCATCGCTGCCAAAGTTGGCAAGTTGATTTTTTCTCATTAGTGAGCTCTCTTAGGTTAATCATCCATCAGTCAATGGCATATCAGTCTAGTAGCCAACACGCTATTTTTAATGGGCTTCAACCATTATGGAATGAACAGCTCCCCAAAAATTACGAACAACTCATTACTAATACTGAATTATGGAAAGCCTACTCTCAAAGCCAAAATAGAGGTGAATAATGCCTTGGTACCGCATTAAAGAAGAGACGACAAGTTATTATCGGTATGCAATATCCGAACAAAGCTTACTATTCCATTTTGTAGAATTAGGTCTATGGAATATCGTATGCACCCCCTATAAACCCACCTTGTTTCATTATAAAACACTACTCGTATTTTTCCATGAATTACAAAGCGCATTAAATAATGGGCTACAACTAAATGAGGCCATTAGCAGCCTTGCCAGTGGATCCAGCCATACCTCTTTAGCCAAAAACTGCTTAGCCATTAAAAGTGAGTTAAATGCTGGAGAGACTTTTAATAAAACCTTATCACGACTGTCCAATAAACACTGCCAACCCTATTGCCAACTCATTTCGACTGCTGGCTCCCGTGAAGACTGTGAAGTGAGTATTGATACAGCAATCAAACAACTAACGTCCTTGTTAGATTGGTCAGGAAAGCTATTAAAGGGGATAACCTATCCCTTTTTTATTATTCAAATAGCTTTGTTGCTAAATCTATCCCATGCCTTTTTTATTCAACATAGCGACAACCAGTCGCTGCTTGTTAATGGCCTACTGTATCTCATAACAACGCTAGCACAAGGCGTTATCGCTATAAACTTTATTAATGGTAACGCCAGTAATTGGTTTGAAAAGTTCAATTCTAGCTTTCGACTAACCAAACTTATGTCACTACTTAACACCAGTCGACACACAGGTAAGCCCTTACAACAAGCGCTGATATCCATGCCCTTATATTTCAATCATCAAGGTCTAAAAGAAGATATTATTGCTAGCTATTACGCCTTACAGCTCGGCAAGAACTATCAACAAAGCTTTCCAAGCTATTGGTTCCCAAAAGAATCTGCCACGGCCCTCCATGCAGCAACAAACAATGGCAATATTGATAGAGCTCTTACACTTGCTGCACAAGAACATGAAAAACAGTGCCAACGAATCATATACTGGTTTGAAAAGATCATTCCTGCTTGTTGCCTGTTTATAGCAGGTGGGTTTGTGGTCTCTGCACTGTTGTCTATCTATAAACCCTTATTGGAGCTACCATAATGGAGGCAACACCACTGAGCATTCTTCTATACGCCTGCAGCCTACTTTGCCTTGGTAGTTTTGCAACATTGTTTACTCTACGCTGGCCAATATTACATCACTATTTAGTAGAGCAAGAAGCACACATTTCATTCGACTTGCCTTTTAATCAATCACCGCCCGATTCAATTATTTTCGGACGATCCCACTGCGACCACTGCCAACATAAACTAAGCTGGCAAGATACCATCCCACTAATCAGTGTCATTTTTCTAAAAGGTCGATGCCGTTATTGCACTGTCCCTATTGCGTCAGTCCATTGGAAAATAGAAGCGCTTTTTCTGATTACTGGCCTTCCTTTACTGTTTGTTGTTGATAACATGTATCAATTAATTTTAACCACTATCATTATTGCGGCTTTACTAACCGCTGCCATTATTGATTATCAACACCAATTAATCCCAAATGAATGCTCTGGTATCGCTATTGCAGCGGCTCTAATAATGAATCTTGGAAGCCATAAATTAGACGCCTCAGTGCTCGGCATTGTATTTGGCTACGTCATCATTGCGTTGTTACGCACCTGTCATCTTCATTTTAGAAAAATAGAAGGTATTGGTTTAGGGGATGCTAAGTTATTAGCAGCACTTGGTGCCTGGCTTTACGTGGATAATTTATTCATTACACTATTATATGCAAGTCTCTTAGGTATCCTATACACTACTATTAGCCGTAATCATAAAGGGCAAAAGATTTCTTTTGGACCTTTTTTAACTTTTTCAGGTATTGCTTACTTTTATTATATACAACTATGACAAAACACACTTTTTCTCCCATCGTTGGTCTTGCTGGCGGCATAGGCTCTGGCAAAAGCACAATTACTAAACTTTTTAACGCAATTGGAATTCAGAGCGTTGACGCTGATGATGTTGCCCGCGAAGTGGTTCTACCTGGGTCCGAATGTTTGATCAAAATACGTGAACACTTTGGCGCAAACATATTATTACCAGAGGGTACTTTAGATCGAAAAGCACTAAGGGAGATAATATTTCAAGACCCGAATGAAAGAGTATGGTTAGAATCAATCACACACCCTTCAATTCGCCAACGCATTGCCGAACAATTAGCTAAAACCACATCAATATATACACTACTTGTTCATCCATTATTATTTGAAACCGGACAAGATAGACTGTGTCAATTAACCGTTGCAATCGATGTTCCTGAAGCCCTACAAATAAATAGAATCATTAGTCGAGATAACACTACGACTCAACAAGCAAAAAGTATCATAGCGACTCAACTAAGTAATGAAGAACGACTTCAACGGTCAGACTTAACCCTGAAAAACAATAGCCATCTTATTGACTTAGATGATAAAGTTATAAACTTACATAAGTGTATTCTAGAACAATTAAATGCAAGAGTATGAAAAATGAACCTAATTGCCTGCCCTACTTGCCAGACAAAAAAGCCTTGGTCGATAGAAAATGAAAATCGCCCTTTTTGTAGCGCCAAATGCAAACTAATAGATTTAGGCGAATGGGCGAATGAAAGCTACGCTATACCACAGCAGACCTCAGACGAAGATGAAGTTTTTTCTGAGGATTTAACGATGGATCCCAATAAATCATTTTTATAACACCACCAATATGATGGATTATCTACCATGACACAGTCTCATTTTTCTCATCAAAAAGCCTTATTAATAGAAGATATGGCAGAAGCAAGAATAATGCAGAAAAAAATGTTGACCGATTTTGGTTTTGAATCCATTGATATAGCAATGAAAGCAGAAACGGCAATAGATTTACTCAAAACTCAAACTTTTGACCTCATCCTATCAGACTACAATCTTGGCAATGGCAAAGACGGCCAGCAACTACTAGAAGAAGCTCGCTATTCAAAGCTTATACCTAACACCACAACCTATATCATGGTCACTGCAGAAACATCCATTGAAATGGTAATGGGCGCTATTGAATTTCAGCCTGATGGCTACATCACTAAACCATTTTCGCAAGCACTCTTACAACGCCGTTTAGGAAAACTGCTGGAAATGAAGCATAGATTGTTAGATGTTAACCTTGCACTAGACGACGAAAATTTACCCAAAGCAATAAAAGAAGCGTATGCAGCGGTGGAAAAATATCCCTCTCTAGAAGGGAAATGCCATAGAATTATTGGGGATTGCTATCTTGAGATGAAAGAGTACGAACAAGCACGCGTCCTCTTTTCCGAGATATTAAAAAAACGCAAAATGCCTTGGGCGTTGTTTGGTGAAGCTAAAGCGTATTTTTATTTAAACCAGTTAGCGCAGTCCGAAAAGAGATTTCGACAACTCATGATGGACAATAGATTTTTTGTCAGTGCTTACGATTGGCTAGCCAAGATCAAAGTCGCTCAGAAAGATAATAAGTCAGCTCAAGCTGTTCTAATTGAAGCGCTTGAACGATCCCCTAAAAATGTATTACGCCAAATGGAATTAGGTAAGCAGAGCCTTATTGTAGAAGATTACACCACGGCAGAATTTGCTTTTCGTCGAGCAGTCGCCTTAGCAAGGTACTCTTGCTATAACACTGCTGAGGTGTATTTAAATCATTTATTATCCTTTGTTAAACAATCTGAAAAGATGCCCATTTCTTCTCGTCAAAAAGAAAATTTTTTAGGTACTCTGAAAAAAATTCAGCAAATGTTTTTTAATGATCCTACAGTAAGAGCAACAACTTACTCTTATGAAATAGCACTGTACCTTAATAGTAAAGATGATAGTAACGCAAACAACGCCTATCAATTATGGATGCGTGATGTTGAGGCAGGCATCGCTTTAGCTCCCTCTACTCTACAAGCCTCACAATACAAACTCGCTTTCGAGGACTAACAATGAAAAATATGGACATCAGCACCATTCTTGCCAGTGCGATACATGAAAGTAAAAACCAAGTGGGAACTTTGCTTTATCAATTGCAAGGAATTAAAGGCTCATTATCAAAAAATGATGCTAATGAAAAAAAAGTTACTACCATTGAAGAGTCACTTAAAAAACTAAATGATGAATGGGTCGAATATCTCTATTTGTATAAACTTGCCTCTAACGGCTATGAACTTCATGTCGATACACTTTCTATTGATGAGTTCCTAGATGATCAAGTCTTTGCCCTTCTCGCGTCCGCTAATGCAAAAAATCTTGAACTTAGCTACCAGTGTGAATCAGATCTAATCGGCATATTTGATGAACGTTTAATGACAGCAGTCGTTAGCACAGGTGTATATAATGCACTGCGTTATGCACGCTCCTCCATACAACTCAATGCTTACCTAGAAGAAGGTTTTTTAGTTATTAGTATTGAAGATGATGGCGAAGGCTTCTCCACCGAGGAAGAAGAGCTGGATGAGTCTAATACTGGGTTAGGACTGTATTTCTCCCAATTATCCGCTAGCGCTCATATTTGCAATGGTAAAGAAGGCTTCTTAAGAAAGGAAAAATCTAGCACCCTAGGCGGGGCTAAACTGGCTATATATTTACCGCAATAATTGTTTAATTAAAGAGAGGCTCTCTTTAGTTAAGTCTCTCTTTATATCAAACTAAGGGAAAAATATTTCGAATCGACTTCCACCTAATTCAGATTTATTACCAAGGCTAACCCAGCCTTTTATTGCTCTATTTTTATGCATACTAGCGACTAAATAACAGTAATACCATGCCAATGCTTGATTAGTTAGGCCAGAAAGGTCTTGCTGCTTAGTGACTTCAACAAAGCGTGAAAGACTAGCCTCTGGGTAGCCTAGACCATTATCATCAATAGTCAGTGTTATACCATCAGCTGATTGCCCCACCGTAATAACAATGGCATCTTTCGTATAGCGAATCGCATTAACAATCGCGATGTCTAACACTTGACTTAATAAGTGATCGTCAACATAGCCACTAACTGAATTATCCCCTCTTATTTCAATAGCCACTCCCATTCTTTTACACAAGACATCATGAGCAATAACTTGCTCTTCAATAACATCTATAAAGTAGGATTCTGTCAACTGAAGAGGAAGCTCATCATTTTCCAGCAAATAAAGATTATGTAGTTGCGCAATGCTATTTTGCATGCGACTAATTTCATAGTGCATCAAAGTCACATCTGACTTATCGATCCCTTTGTTATCTTGAACTAGTGGAATTTGCTCTAATTTATGCTGCAATAAATTAACCGATTGCTTCATGTCATTCATAGAAGCGATCATAATATGATGGAAATTTTGATCTTTGGTCATTTTCATCTTACTTATATTTATCCATGAATTCTTTAAGGGTCTGTAACCTAGAAAATTGCTTGTGATGCTTTCCAACATGCTTTAGACGATCAAAAGCCTGATGACACTTATTTAACATCATTTTGCTCTTACCAATGGTTTCCATTTTTTTGATGATTGTTTGAACCAAGTTTAAATTAAGTCCTGGATGATTCGGAGAAAATGCCAAGGCTTCTTCAAAAATACGGATGGCTTCGTCAAATTCTTTTTTAGCATAATTTCTGAGCCCTTCTGCATTTAACGCTTTTGCTTTTGCTCTAGCGCCAATAGGAATGGGTTCATCAATAAAATCGAAAATCGATTGTTCTTGTCGTGACGTTATTTCGCTATCTTGCTCTACAAGCTGCCATTGTTTTTCTGCTTCTTCTTTCTTGCCTGCTAAATACAGTGTTTTACCAAGCTGAATGGTGATATCAATTGTTTTTATTTCAGGAAACTCTTCAAGAATACCCATAGCAGATGCTAAGCAGACAGCACTTTGCTTATCATTTCCTTGATAGGAGTGCAGTCGACTCTCACACAGCGCTTTTTTCAGTCTAACATCATGCAACTCTGAATATTTACGAGTCACTTTATTCAATGTAGACAAAGCCTCTTCAGTCATTTTTGTATGCTCTCGACCATCACCATCCACTGCGGCTTCAGACAGCATATCAGCCAATTGAAAGTATTGCTCAGGCGATTCATTAATCGTATTAACTGCCAACTTTAGAGTTTGCTGACTTGCTTTTAATGCAGCATGCATATCATTGTTTTCTAGACTAATATCAACCATCATTTGCTGTCGAGATAGAATAAGCGGAGACAGTCTTACTCCTTCAGCAAGCACTTCCTGAGCTTTAATAGATTGGCCTTTTTGCTCTAAACATGACGCTAATAAATCATAACAAGGAGCACACTGAGGAAAGCTTTTTATGGTCGCTTCCAAGTGCTTAATCGCAGCCCCCCACTCTTTACGAAGCACGTACATTTTAGCTATGCCTAACATTGCCCAATCAATATCTCGAGCAACCAGTTCTGCTTCACATAATTGAGTCAATGATTTCCAAGAAGCCGTCGCTAAAAAAGTATCTACCAGTGCTTTCTTACACCAAACCGAATATCGACCTTTTGCTCGAATATGATCCTTACATAAGCTCACCAGCAGCGAATAATCTTTCATAGCTTGAGCTTTTTTCATTTCAAGTAGTACATCATTTTGTATGAATAAACGCTCTAATCGCTTACTCAACACCCCTTGAGTAAACGGTTTACTAAGATACTCATCTGGATGTGACTCCATAATGCCAAATACTACATCACGACTCGTTTCAGCAGAAACAACAATAAAAAGCGCGGTGCTTTTTAATATTTTAAGCTGCCGTAACTCTTCTAATACTTGCTGGCCATTCTTGCCATGACCTAATCGAAAGTCACACAATACCAGATCATATTTTCTCGCATGACATGCCTCTATGATCCCTTTACCTGTCGATGCTTGATCTACAGCCCCAACGCCAATACTCAATAACATCTGACGAATAGATTGACGTGAGTTTTCAAATTCATCAGCGACAAGTGCAGAATAATGTGCGTAAGACGGTAATGGCCTCACAGACCCAGATCTTATTACTGTGTTGATATCTACCATGAATTCGCTTTTATGTAATAGATTTTAAATAGGTTACTAATAACTGCCCTGCCTCTTTTATATGCTTACTCAGTAGATGCATCGCGGCATTTTTATCACCCGCTTCAATCAACTCTAACAACTCAAGATGCTCATTTTGACTATGGTCTTTATAGTTCATTGGCCCATATTGAAATCCCAAATATCGATGATTTTGCTGATTTAAAGACTCTACCATTTTAAATAAAGTAGGCCTATCGGCTGGGGAGTACAGCGCCTTATGAAAATCCCAATTCAACTCACCTTTCTCTAACAAAGTTAAATTGCTCGAATTTAACTTATCTGCGACCTGATGAGCCTGCTCAATATTATCATAATGAATATGACTAAATGCGTACTCAAACAGTCTAGGCTCAAGATCTGCCCGCATCAAACAAAGGTCTTCCGCTTCTTGCCAGTTCAAATCAGGAATAATATGTCCCGCTTTACCATGAGGAACAAGCCAGCCCTCGGCTTTTAATTGTAAAAGCGCATCACGAATAGGTATTCGACTGATTTTATAGCGTTCAGATAATTCCACTTGCCTTAAAGGCCGCCCTACTGGCAGTTTCTTGTTTAAAATATCTTCTTTTATTTTCTGATAAAGTAACATGATAAAATGCCTTGATTATTTTTTCGTTAATTTAGCAATGATCAAAAATACACTACCAAAAACAATCCCCCAAAATGCAGAAGCAATCCCACCAAAAGACACCCCAGAAACAGTAACTAAAAAAGTCACTAATGCCGCTTCACGACACTGATCATCTGAAACGGCATTTTTTAAATTCATACCAATTGTACCCAATAGAGCAATACCTGCCAAAGCAGCAATCATCGTTTTTGGAAACACTGAAAATAATGCCACAACCGAAGTACCAGCAAGTCCTGCTAATAAGTAAAAGACACCAGCAGATAAACCAGCAATATAACGACGTTTAGGATCTCGATGGCACTCATCACCGGAACAGATAGCGGCGGTTATTGCAGCCAAATTAAAAGCAAATCCGCCTAGCGGTGCCAACACAACAGAGGCAAAGCCAGTCCAACTTATCAGTGGCGAAACAGGGGTTTGATAATGACTACTTCTCATAACGGCCACCCCAGGAATATTTTGCGAAGTCATAGTCACAATAAACAAGGGGATACCAACACCAATAAGGGCGCTCAAATTAAATTCTGGCCATACCCAAACAAAACGCCCTACAGATAAAGGAATATGACTCATCATCGCTCCATCAGAGCGCATAATAGACAAGGCAACACCCACGATTAACACTACAAGAATGACATAACGAGGCAAGAAACACTTCACAACCAGATAAGTTATCAGCATAGCAGCAACCAAAAAGGTATCTGTTTTTAATGCATCAAAAATACCTAAACCAAATTTAAACAACACACCGGCTAACATTGCACAGGCAATAGGAAGCGGCACCAGGCGCATTAATTTTTCAAATAACCCCGTCACCCCTATTAGCAATGCCAACAGACCTGCAAAAATAAATACACCAATTGCTTCCGCGTATGTTATATGACCAAGGCTCGTCGCCAATAATGCAGCCCCTGGCGTCGACCAGGCAGTAATAACAGGTGCCTTATACCATAGAGATAACAAAAAACAGCTGGCACCCATTCCGAGTCCTAACGCCATAATCCAAGAGACAATCGTATTTGAATCGGCTCCAGAGGCTTGTGCAGCTTGAAACACAATAGCGACCGAACTTGCAAAACCAATCAAAACTGCAATAAACCCTGCAACAAACGCACTAACACTAAAATCTTTAAATATAGACAACACTTTATCTCTCCATCATAAAGTTTAATAAGCATCACTATATTTCAAAATAGATATTTTTGTATACATTTTTACAAAAAAACGCCAACAAAAAAAACCGTCACCATGACCTGCATGATAAACGGCTTTGTAATTATTCATTGACGCTAATGGTAAAATCTTTTAGTTGCCTTCCATTATTGAGTCACCGTTACTGAGCAACGGCTATTAAACAATGGTTATTGCCCTAAATAGGCATTCAAAAATGCCTTGGTTCGCTCTTCTTTTGGGGCCGTGAAAATCGCTTCAGGCTTACCTTCTTCGACAATTTTACCCTTATCGAAAAAACACACTCGATCACTGATTTCACGCGCAAAATACATCTCATGAGTCACCAATAACATGGTGAAATCCTGTTCTTTTGCGAGATTACGAATCACATCTAGCACTTCATCCACTAACTCTGGATCCAAGGCAGACGTAATTTCATCCAGCAATAAAATAGCAGGACGCATGGCCAAAGCTCTGGCAATCCCGACACGCTGCTTCTGTCCGCCCGATAAATCATTAGGGTAACTATCCGCTTTATCTGACAAGCCAACGAGCTCCAACAAGTCTTCTGCAGATTTCTCCGCTTCTTGCCGAGAAAGCCCCTTAACTCGCATCGGCGCCTCGGTGATATTTCGCTTCACCGTCATATGAGGAAATAAATTAAAGTGCTGGAATACCATCCCTAATTGCTCTCGCATTTTATGCAGGTGCTTATTAGAGGCCGGTACATACTTGCCATTCCACAACATATGCCACAAGGACTCACCCGCCACATTGATGTAACCGCCATCAATGCCCTCAAGGGTCATTAGAATCCTTAACAAAGTACTCTTACCTGAGCCACTTGGGCCAATAATAGAAACAATTTCATTCTCTTCTACTCGAAAATTGAAACCGTCAAAAATGGTGGTCTCGCCAAAGCGTTTATGTACATTTTTGAATTCGATAATAGGCTGACTCATGTCAAATTAAATCCTTCTTTTGGGAAACGCTTTTCAATTTGGTGGATACCGTAAGCCGCCAACACACTGAAAACTAAATACAAAACACCAACTAGAGTAAAAGGCTCTAGATAACGGAAATTTTCTGAACCTATGATCTTCGCTACCTGCAGCATTTCTAATAGGGTAATGGCTGATAGCTGAGGGGTTTCCTTAAACATGGCAATGATGTAATTACCTGTAGCCGGAATCATCGGTCGAATCGCTTGAGGTAAAATAATGTCTTTATAAGTATCCAACAGGGTCAGATTAAGTGCTCGAGAAGCCTCCCATTGACCTTTATCTACCCCCTCGATCCCGCTGCGAAACACTTCTGACAAATACGCGCCATAATGCACCCCAAGAGCGATCACACCAGTGACCAATGGCGACATGCTAATGCCAAATTCAGGCATAACGTAATATAAAAAGAAGATTTGGATTAATAATGGCGTACTACGAATAAACTCCATTAACCAATACACAGAAACGCGAATCAGCTTACTAGGACCACGTCGTAATAAAGCAAACAGTAACCCTGTCGCAACCGCCAATAAACTACCCAACAAAGTGGCTAATAGCGTTACTTTCGCAGCTGAAAGAATCATGGGCAACACCTGCCAGACAAACGCCCAATCCCAAGTTAATTCAACCATCAGCTCACCCCTCCACGGCCTAAACCACGACTAAGACGTTTCTCTAGATATCTAAAGAACAAAGACAGGCACTGGGCCATCAGGAAGTACAGCACCAACACTACACCGAAAATCTCCCCTACTTGCAATGTCATATCCGCTAAAGATTTCGCTTTATAGGTTAGATCTGCAATGGTGATCAAAGACACTAACGACGTAGCTTTGACTAACTCAATGGCCAAATTGCCGAACGGCGGGATCATATTCACGAATGCCTGAGGAAGGATAATGCGTACCAAACGTTGAGTAGATGTAAAGTTAAGGGCCACAGACGCTTCATACTGCCCTTTCGGTACCGCTTGAATGGCGCCACGCACAACTTCTGTGCCGTAAGCGCCTATATTTAAGCCAAGCGCCACTACCCCTGCGGTTAGAGCATCGATTGAGACACCAAAGAAAGGCAATACAAAATAAATCCAATACAATTGGATCAACGCCGATGTGCCGCGAAAAAACTCTATATATACAATAGCTAGCTGTTTAAATGGCGCAGGGGCATAAAGCCGAATCAAGCCAAAAACAAACGCCATTAATGCTGCCAGTGGTAGCGCCATTGCCACGATCTGAATCGTAACAATGGCGCCTTGGAGCAATACGGAGACAATTTCTCCAAATTCCATTGCACCACTCCCTATTATTGGCAAAGCGCAGCGGTGGTCACATCGCCAGGCAATGTGTATTTACCGAAGCCATAAGGTTTTACCAAAGCCAGATGCTCTTTAGAGCCAATAAAGCTGGACAGTTGAGTATTAAAAGCATCACGCAACGATTCATCCCCTGGACGGAAACCAAATGCGCCGTAACCTTTTACTGATTTTCCATTAATAATTAAATCATCAAAAGGTTGAGCCAATTCTACATGGCTGTCTTTATTAGCCAGCGTCGCCATAGTGAGACTAGTACCCGCCAGCGCGTCAATACGACCGGCTTTCAATGCTGCGACACCAGATGGATAATCAGGCAGCGTCACTACCTTATCCATGGCGATACCAAAATCTCTTGCATAGCCATACTCTACCGAACCAGACATAACACCCAACTTAACCGATTTTTGTTTGATATCAGCGTAACCATTTAACTTTTCTGGGTTGCCATTTTTAACAATAAAACCTTCACCGATACTGTATGTCGGATTGGAAAACAACACTTGTCGACAACGTTTAGGCGTGACGTACATTCCTGCCGCAATCAAATCAAATCGCCCTGCTCGCAACCCTGGGATCAAAGCACCAAATTCGGTCACAACCACCTTGACATTCTTCACCCCTAATTCATGTAACACATGAACTGCAATACTAGGCGCTTCGCCAGCAGGCTTGCCGTCTGACGTGGTATAACCATAAGGCACTTCATTGGCCACACCTATGGTCACACTACTCTCCTCTTTAATCGTACTTAACGTATCTGCTGAAGCAGAAATAGTAACAAGAGCAAACACCAAACTCATTAGAGATATAATATATTTCTTTACATAAAAACCCATCACAGACCTCTTCCATTGTGGCTCGTTAACACTTTTCATACATTTTCCCTTATTACACTAAATAAGTTGAAGGAACTATTCAAGAATTAATTAGTCCTGTAATATTTTTAACTGTTATCTTATTTCGTCTATTTTCACTGATTTCACCCCGCCTTATGTCCTATTTCTGCTGCCACGGTATAATGAGAATTCCAGCCAAGATTAAACATGACAAGATTGTGCAAACCACCTATTGAATTTGCATATCGAAATATATCGATATAAGTTAACTCCATCTGCTTAGGTTAAAGAAATGACTCAGAACGATTTAGATAGCATCATCAAAGCTCTTTCGAACCCCGCGCGCCGTGATATTTTAGCGTGGCTCAAATCGCCAGAAATTGAGTTTCCAGAACAATGCAATAACTACGAACATGGCGTTTGTGTCGGACAAATATTTGAAAAAGCCGGTCTATCTCAATCTACCGTGTCATCACATTTAGCCAATCTTCAACGAGCTGGTCTGGTCATTTCAAAACGACAAGGTCAATGGGTTTATTACCAACGGAATGAAGAGTGTATTGCAGAATTTGCAGATTATTTAAAACAAACTTTATAAATGTGGAGCAGTCATGTCTCAGCTATTCGAACCTATTACGGTAGGCCAATTAGAACTTAAAAACCGAATCATCATGTCCCCTCTTACTCGCTGCCGTGCAAGTGAAGGAAGAGTACCAAACGATTTAATGGTCGAATATTACACTCAACGCGCCTCTGCGGGACTTATCATCAGTGAAGCGACTTCTGTCGATCCTATGGGGGTTGGCTACCCTGATACACCGGGTATTTGGTCTGATGAACAAGTTGAAGGTTGGAAAAAAATCACCAAGGCCGTTCATGATAAAGGCGGAAAAATCGTTTTGCAGTTATGGCATGTAGGCCGCATCTCAGACCCTATCTATTTAAACGGCGAACAACCTGTAGCACCAAGCGCAATCGCGGCCGAAGGGCACGTTAGTTTAGTACGCCCGATCAAAGCATTTGTAGAACCTAGAGCATTGGAAACGAATGAAATCAAAGACATCATCAAGGCCTACCGTCTTGGTGCTCAAAACGCTAAAAAAGCGGGTTTTGATGGCGTAGAGATACATGGCGCTAATGGCTATTTACCCGACCAATTTCTTCAATCTTCTACTAATCAACGTGATGATGAATATGGCGGCAGTCTAGAAAATAGAGCGAGATTTTTGCTAGAAGCGACCGATGCTGCTATTGATGTTTGGGGAGCTGGCCATGTTGGGGTTCACTTGTCACCACGCTGCGATGCTCACGACATGGGTGATAGCAACCCAAGCGAAACCTTCAGCTACCTTGCAAAAGCCCTAGCCCAAAGAAACATCGCCTTTATCTTTACTAGAGAACACTTCAATGAGCCTGGCTTAACCGCCCAAATCAAAAAAGAATTTGGTGGAGTAGTCATTGGTAACGAAGCACTCACGAAACAGCAAGCGGAAGATCTTATTAGCAATCAAACCATAGATGCCGTGGCGTTTGGTAAAAGCTATATCGCTAACCCAGACCTTGTAGAGCGCCTTAAGCACGACACAGAACTCAATGAACTAAACACGGACACCATGTATGGTTCAGGTCCAAAAGGTTATACCGATTACCCGTTCTTAGAAACAGCTAGTTAGTCGGCAATTTTAAAAGTTCAAGATACCAGATTCGAAAAACATTCAATTTGATGCTTTGAATCTGGTATTTTTTTGCCCGTCGCTTGTGCTTATATTTACAGACAAACAATCGTTAACGGCCACTCATACTTGTTTCATAGGAGTCGCCAAATCATATAGTTGGCGTTTGTAATAGATGATTACTTGCCAATGCTGGACTTTTGAAAATCCAAAATCTAAGTTATTAATATTCCAATTCATCAATGTTTTTCATTGCCTGATTGTAAGTGTAACGAGGCTGTAGAATTACTCCAACAACCAAATTCAATTAAAAAACGAGTCTCTGAACTCCACCCTAAGCGCTTTTAGGGAATATAATCAAGACAGGCACATTAAAAAACAATAAAAAAAAGACCAGTTACCCCCTCTCTTACTCTATATTGCCATCTTAACAACAAAAATATATTTGTTAACAAAGATCAAATCACTATACCCAGCTTAAAGAAGTAGTTGTTTGGCAGCTTTTGAATATAAGAGCACCTCAGCCCCAAACTGATAAACAGTAATCAAATCGACTATTTTCGTTAAATGAGTAACTGAGAGCTTTTACGATACCGCTTTCTTTGGTGGGATTCACAGTATTGATCTATGGATAATTCTTGCCCGACAACCCTACCTGTTCTCGTTTCAAATTCATTGGCTATGCACAGCCAGTTTCCAGAAGAAATGTTCACTCGCTGTAAAATTGGAAGCAAAGAGGCATCAATCGAGCCTTTATTTCTTTCTCTCACGATGCGGCCTGTCATATCGACCAACTCTAAGTAATCAGCCAACTTAAAAGGCAGTCCATTGGGCATGTCGTGTCTTGGATTTCCAACAAAAGGATACAGAGCTTTGGGCTGTCTGTTTTCTTTCACGGCTGCCACTCGTTTCTTAATGCTGGTAAAATTCGATCTTTCAGGGGTATCGCTGATACCCGACCTTACCGGATTTAAATCCACATACGCCATACAAGCAATAAGAGCGGCTTCGTCCAACAAAGCCTGGGACTTAAAGCGCCCTTCCCAAAAGTGCCCCGTACACTCGTCTTCTAAGTTAGCTCTCCGGGCAATGAGCTCATTTAGCTCTTTCATAAACCAGCTTAGGTCTATTAAGCGCTCTCGGTAAGTTTCTGCAGCGACTTCCGCTAGTGTAATGACATACGCTGGAAGTGTGCCACCAAGCAAATATCGTTGAGTGAAGGTCGTGCCCTTATGCAACTTATGCCAACGCTCTAATACCTCTACAACAGACCAATTTTTCACCGTCTTTGAATCAATATGAAGAACCACATGAAGATGGTTACTCATCACCGCATAAGCACAAACATCAATCGAAAAGACACTGGCGAGAAACAACAAACGACGCTCGACCCAATCCCGGCGATGCTCGTAGCTAGCTCCTGTATTCGGGTCTTCACCACATAAAAAAGCACGACGGACACATCGAGCAACACAGTGGTAATAAGGGGTATCGTCTAAGCAAACTTGCTGACTCCGGGGCATTGGCATAATCCACTCCTCTTCCTTGAGAAAACAAAAACTAAGTATAGAAGAGGTATAGAAAATAGTTCAAAAAAGGCTGAATCAGATGTTGTTGCTGGTTTATATAGATGCCTGTCTTGAATATAAGAGCAAGGTTTACATCCGCTACCGCTGATTACAGCATCCCTCCGGTCTGGGTCTGGCAGAAGCCATTGCTTTCTAAGTTCCCTGGTAAACAACCGTGATGTAGCGATAAACACTCAAAAAGAAGCACTTAATGCCTTAGTTTTTCTCTATGGAGGTTATGATCCCTGTCCTGAGTATGAAGAGAGCATTCGGTACTAGCCAGTTTATCGGTGAGAAACTTAATACACTGTATTCGTTAGCTTTTATATATGCCTGTCTTGATTAAAGTACTGTTTTTTCACCACGAGCAATTCCTTCTAAAATAGCCATGCGCTTTTGCATCATTTCAAAGTCATCTACATCGACTAAATACGCTGACGGTTGTCCATGCTCTGTGATTAACACCGGTTCTTTAGATGTGTGTAGATCTGCTAATATTTTTGTAGCTTGCTTCTTTAAAGTTGTGACTAATTCGACTTTCATGACAACCACCTTGGAAGTTAAAGTATCACTCTAACTCGGGGATTGAATAGTAAAGCTAACATGATTAATATCGGAGAAAGAGACTATAGAGCTGGGAGACTTACTTTATGAGACGATATTGCCGCTAAGCACAACCCACAAGACCGATTGGTGTTAGCTGGTTTGTCGTCTACGACGAGGGTCAGAGCCCTTAAACGGCCAGTATTGTGATTAGTTGGAGGCTGTGAGACTGTTTTATGGGTTCAACCCTGCGTAGTCAGTGTGATAGGTTCTTGTTTTGCAGTATCTTGTAGAAAGCCGCTGATACGTCGAGACACGAGACAGGCGCAAGTAAATGGAAGAGCAAGAAACGACTTCTACTGATAAAGATGTCGAATACTACAAAAGTACTGTTTTCAGAGCGAGAAGCCCAAAAAACACCCCCTCCAGCTCCCCTATGACAGGGGGAGAGCTAGATCGAGCCCTGTGTTTTCCCGACTTATTTCAGACATAAAAAAACCCTGACCAGCTTAGCTGATCAGGGTTTCTTAGTGTTTAAATCTTGATAACGACCTACTCTCACATGGGATCCCCCACACTACCATCGGCGATGACGCTTTTC
>JBQEFB010000016.1:0-72139 GCA_052107635.1 Marinomonas sp.
AATGTGCTTAGTTGCTTGAAGTGAAAAGTGTCGCACTTCGGACTTGAATTCAGGAGTAAGTAGGTAAGAGATATACGTCTCAGGAGTAAAACTCTGTTATATTAAAGAGACTCAAATTTTGAGTATTATTAGGATCGCCCTCTACAAACTTGATCAACTTTCTTGAGTAAATCTGGGATTCGATATTTGCCCGCCATGCTTGATATACTTTCGATAGAATAGTGCGTATTTATTCCTACTGAGGTGATATACAAGGGTTTTTGGCTATCACCTCTACATAACGCATATTCAGGTCTAATATTTTGAAAAGGTCTTTTTGCCACACCAATAACACTGGTTTTTTCATCAAGAGCATCATATAAATATTTACCCAATCCTGGGGTCGTATCGCCATCTAAATAAACATATCCATCTACTACTATTATCTCTGGGTTCAGGTCATGCTCTTCTAGCAATTTAAGAATGCAAGGTAGCTCTCGCTTATAAAAAAAACCAGGCTGATATTCATTTACTCCATTAACCACTGAGGTAAAAATATCTTTAGGTTCAGTATCATTCCAAGAAGCAAACAACACCCCTGCGACTAATGCTGAATCCTCACTGTAATCGACATCTATTGCTAAAATCATGGAAAATATCCATTTAAGGTTAATAACTTATATTTAAAAGTAACACACTCAGTAGTGCAAACAATACAAAGAGTTAGGGAAACTGCGATTAAGAAGCCACAATAGAATAAGCTTCTTTCATTCGATCAAAAAAACACAAGATGTCACTCCTTTGAGTGTTTTTCGCCACTAAATAAGCCGAATTAGCCTTATTTAGTGGGTTTTGAACGGACTAACCCATTGCCGTTCGTATCATCTGATCAACCCTAAACACCTTGGCTAAGGCAAACAGCATCGCCAGTTTGGCGTCATTTTTCTTCAGACCTCGATAGACAGCTTTCCTAAAACCAAACTGACACTTTATGATCCGAAATGGGTACTCTACTTTTGCTCGGATACTGGCTTTAATATATTCCGTTTGGATCAGTAGCTTGTTTATTCTCGGGTGCTTTTTGAGAAGACGTACTTTGCTTGGTCTTTCCTTTTATAAGTAGCGGCAATCAACCAATCGGCTTTGATGTCTTTGAGCTCTTCTCGTTTTTGTGCACCTCGATAACCTGAATCCACTGAGATAAACATCTCCTCACCATGAAGCAAATTCTCTGTCTCTGTGATGTCGTGTACGTTAGCTGCGGTCGTACTTAAGCTGTGCGTTAGCCCTATTCTGGCGTCAACGCCGATGTGAGCTTTTAATCCAAAGAACCACTGCTTACCTTTTTGTGTTTGATGCATCTCGGGGTCGTGTGCTATGCAGTGAATGCGAAACATAGTGGACAATGGATATGGTCTTCTTCCTTTTCCTGCTTCAGGAGAAAAAGGTTCAATCACGGCCTCAAGCTGATCCCAAGGCATCAATTCATCCATCCGCGAAAGGAAAATCTCTTTGCGTGTTTTACGACGCTTGTTGCTGAATTCGCTGTCGGCAAAAGTAAGTTGATGTGACATGACTAAGCTCAACGTTTAAAAATGAATTGTCTCATGTGAAAGACTTATTCGCATATTCCTTAACGGTAGAAGAAAACTTACGCATTGGCTTGCCAGTACTACTTGCCAGTACTAAATAAGAAAAGTAAGCAGAAAACCCATGATATACCGGAGAAAATATTTGATCTTTTTCCGGTATTAAAAGACATATTACATCGCCGTGACGGTGACCTTTCTAGCGGGCAACAGCAACAATTAGCCATAAGTCGTGCTTTGGTATTAGCGCCAAGCGTGTTAATTTTGGATGAACTCAACGAAGGCATACAACCCAATATCGTCAAACAAATTGGTGACGTAATTTTGAAATTAAACGCCGAAGAAGGCCTCACTGTTATCTTGATAGAGCAGAAATTAGGCTTTGCGAGACGAGTTGGCAAAGAGTTCCGTTTAATGGAAAAAGGTCGTATTGTTGCTGCTGACAGAATGGACCAACTGAACGACAACTCGATCAAGCAGTATTTGGCGGTATAGCCTTAACAGCTGATCGAGCTAATTTTTTGTTAAGGAAAAAATGCATAACAATCATAATATTGCCTTGGCAACGCAGCCAGTGACACAACCAGAAAACGCGCCGTCCTCTTCTGGCGTACCTTCTCACTGGCATGCATTCTTAACCCTAGGCTTTCAAAAAACCGCTCGCGGTACTGTGCTCAAAACCTCCGAACATAAAGGCCCGCTTTACGTACAAAAGCCCTTTTATCCAGAAGGCCCTGATATCGCTCATGTCTATCTCCTTCATCCACCTGGTGGACTCGTCTCTGGAGATCGCTTAACCATCACCGCGAATCTAGCCGAAAACACCCATGTATTAATCACCACACCCGGCGCTGGTCGCGTCTATCGCGCACGTGATGACAAAACTCTGCAACATCAAATTACTCAATTAAATGTCCCTAAAAACAGTGTAATGGAGTGGTTACCACAAGAGGCAATTCTGTACCCTAATGCTCACACCCGCCTTGAAAACCAGATTAATCTAACAGACAACGCAAAATTTATCGGCTGGGAAGTGACTTGTTTTGGCTTACCTGCAAACCAACAAAACTTTGGTAATGGCCACGCAGAACAAGGTTTTGAAATCCGTCAAGACGGTCGTTTAAAAGTTCGTGAACGTTTGGTCATTGATGATCAAAGCCGCGCAATTTTTCACGCTAAAGCAGGCTTAAATAATAACCCGATAAATGGCCTAATGATTGCAGGCCCTTTTGACCGCTCGGACAATCATGATGAATTAATCGACAAGCTGCGTACTCACTGCTCAGAACACCTGTCTCAGAGTGGTGCGACCTTAGTCGACGAATACATTATTGTGCGCAGTATTCATGATGATTCCGAACAAATGAAACAGCTGTTTACTCAGTGTTGGCGAGACATTCGTCCAGCCCTGATTAATAAAGTAGCGTGCGAACCTAGAATTTGGGCGACTTAATCCTGACGATTAAAACCATAAAAACGTCATCGATAGAATAACGAAAAAAAGGGTTGAACAATGGAGTTACTACCAAGAGAAAAAGACAAATTACTCGTCTTTACTGCAGCTTTATTAGCAGAACGTCGCTTAAATCGCGGCTTAAAATTAAACTACCCAGAAGCCATGGCCTACATCACTATGGAAATTATCGAAGGTGCCCGTGATGGTAAAACGGTTGCTGAATTAATGAGCTTCGGTAAAACCTTACTCAGTGCTGAACAAGTAATGGATGGCGTGGTAGATTTAATCCACGAAGTACAAGTAGAAGCTACCTTCCCTGACGGCACCAAGCTGGTCACAGTTCATAATCCTATTAACTAACGTGGAGATACACCATGATTCCAGGTGAAATTCAGGTAGCTACAGGCGATATTGGACTGAACGTTGGCCGTAAAACGTTGAAAGTTCGCGTCGAAAACACCGGGGATCGCCCCGTTCAAATTGGCTCCCATTACCATTTTTATGAAGTAAACCCTGCATTGTCTTTTGCACGAGAACCAACTAAGGGGTTTCGCTTAAATATCGCATCTGGCACAGCCGTTCGCTTTGAACCAGGCCAAGGTCGCGAAATTGAACTCGTCGAATACGCTGGCACGAAAACCATTTATGGCTTTCGTGGTGACGTAATGGGCCCTCTTAGCGATACGGAGCAATCATCATGAGTAAAGCAGATACCACTAAGATGGATAGGCAGAGCTATGCACAAATGTTCGGTCCTACCACGGGCGACCGAGTACGCCTAGGCGATACAGATATTTGGATCCAAGTTGAAAAAGACTTCACTAACTACGGCGACGAAGTGAAATTTGGCGGCGGTAAAGTAATCCGTGATGGTATGGGACAAAGCCAAGCCACTAATGAAACTGCTGTCGATTTAGTCATTACCAATGCCTTAGTACTCGACCATTGGGGAATTGTAAAATGCGATGTGGGTGTGAAGGAAGGCCGTATTTTTAAAGTCGGCAAAGCCGGTAATCCTGATATCCAAGACAATGTCGACATTGTAATTGGGCCTGGTACCGAAGTCATTGCAGGGGAAGGCTCCATCCTTACGGCAGGTGGGATCGATGCGCACATTCATTTTATTTGCCCGCAACAAATTGAAGAAGCACTCACCTCTGGTATCACCACCATGATTGGCGGCGGTACTGGCCCCGCGACAGGAACGAAAGCGACGACCTGTACGCCTGGACCTTGGTACTTAGGTAAGATGCTACAAGCAACCGACAGCATGCCAATGAACTTAGGCTTTCTCGGCAAAGGCAATGCAAGCCAACCGGAAGCTTTAGAAGAGCAGTTGGAAGCAGGAGCCTGTGGCTTAAAGCTGCATGAAGATTGGGGAACAACACCCGCATCCATCGATTGCTGTTTAAGTGTCGCGGACAAATACGATGTGCAAGTGGCGATTCACACTGACACGCTAAATGAATCCGGCTTTGTCGATAGTACATTAGCGGCGTTCAAAGATCGTGTGATTCACACCTATCACACTGAAGGCGCGGGTGGCGGTCACGCTCCCGATATTATTCGTGCGGCCGGAAAGCTCAATGTGCTGCCTTCTTCGACGAATCCAACCCGCCCGTATACACACAACACCGTTGACGAGCATTTAGACATGTTAATGGTGTGTCATCATCTAGACAGTAATATTCCAGAAGATGTGGCCTTTGCTGATTCGCGCATTCGTAAAGAAACCATAGCCGCAGAGGACATTTTTCATGATCGTGGTGCTTTCAGCATGATTTCCTCTGATTCTCAAGCTATGGGGCGAGTCGGTGAAGTGGTGACGCGTACTTGGCAAACAGCTCATAAAATGAAACAGCAATTTGGCTTACTACCAGAAGACCAAGAACTTGGTGCTGACAACTTTAGAGCCCGTCGTTATATCGCTAAATACACCATTAACCCAGCAATCACTCACGGCATTAGCCATGAAGTCGGCTCGATTGAGCCGGGTAAACTAGCCGATTTGGTACTTTGGAAGCCGGCTTTTTTTGGTGTTAAACCCTCGATAATCATTAAAGGCGGAATGATTGCCAGTGCCCCGATGGGTGATCCAAATGCTTCTATCCCAACACCTCAGCCTGTGCATTACCGCCCTATGTTTGGCGCCTTTGGCAAAGCCGCCGCAGCGACGTCGGTGACCTTCGTATCAAAGGCCGCTCTCGATAATGGCCTTGCAGAGAAGTTTGGCTTGGATCGTAAGCTGGTTGCTTGTTGTAATACACGTAATATTTCTAAGCTCGATATGATCCATAACAACTGGTTACCAGACATTACCGTGGACCCACAAACCTATGAAGTGCGCGCCGACGGTGAACTACTCACCTGTGAGCCGGCAGAAACATTACCCTTAGCTCAACTTTATACTTTATTTTAACAACGCACTATTTAAACAAATAAAAAACTAAGCCATATAGAGCTTAGTGTTGAGGATGAGTCTTTAAGGAAAATAAGATGCTAGATATATATCAACGTTTAGGCACACATTGCCACGAAACGGTTTACACCACAGTGACCCTGACTCATGAGCAACGCGATCGTGGTCGCCTTAAACTGGTTGGTGAAAACAGTGAAGACGTACGTGTTTTTCTTGATCGCGGCAAACCGCTCCAAGTTGGGGAGTTTTTACGCAGTGAGTGCAATAAAATAGTGCAAGTAGAAGGTGCGATTGAAGATATCGCTCACGCAAGTTGTAATGACTGGGAAGCTTTTTCTAAAGCCTGCTATCACTTAGGTAATCGCCACACAAAAATCCAAATAGGCGATCGCTGGTTACGCATTAAACCTGATCACGTATTAGAAGAAATGCTGCATCTTTTAGGTCTTGTTGTGACTCATGAAAATGCAGTGTTTATTCCTGAGTCTGGAGCCTATAGCCATGGTCATAACCACCACGGATAATTGCTTCTTACGTTTATTACAATTAAGCAGTGTCAGTTTACCCGTGGGTGGTTACGCCTTCTCGCAAGGCATGGAATACGTCATCGACCAAGGTTGGATAACGAACAAACGTGACGTGGCTGATTGGATTAGTCTACAGATGCAACAGTCGGTGGCTCGTGTCGATTTGCCCGTGTTGCGCTTATGCATGATTGCAGCTGATCAGCAAAATACAGCACGCTTATTAGAACTCAATGATTTGTCTCTGGCCTGCCGAGAAACCAAAGAGTTAAGACTAAACGATACGGCAATGGGAGAAGCCTTAGCGCGTTTAATGCGCAGCTTAGAGATTGATACGCCTTTTAAACGTATGGAAGACATTAGCTTTGTCACCTTATTTGCCATTACCGCAACTCATTGGGCAATCGGCTTTGATGTGGCGGCTCTTGGGTTCACTTGGTCTTGGTTGGAAAATCAAATCGCGGCGGCGACGAAATTAGTACCTCTTGGACAAACACAGGCGCAAGAATTACTTGGCGAGTTACAGCCTATTATTACCGAGGCTATTAGCACGTCGTTAGCTCTTACTGAAGACCGTATTGGGGCAGGATTGCCCGCTATTGCTATTTCCAGCGCTCAACACGAAACACAATATTCACGGTTATTCCGTTCTTAACTTTTATTAGGAATAGCCCTCATTATAAGAGGACATGTTATGAGTAAACCAAAACAAACATTACGCATCGGCGTCGGCGGCCCTGTAGGCTCTGGTAAAACAGCACTCTTGCGCTCTTTATGCTCCGCCCTTCGCGACCATTATAATATCGCAGTGGTGACCAATGATATTTACACTCAAGAAGATGCGAAATTCCTTACTGAGCACCAAGCCCTGGAGGCTGACCGTATTGTCGGCGTTGAAACAGGCGGCTGCCCACATACAGCAATTCGTGAAGATGCTTCGATGAACTTAGCTGCAATTGATCAATTACTCGAACGTCACGGTGAATTAGATGTGGTATTTGTTGAAAGTGGTGGGGACAATTTAAGCGCAACTTTCAGCCCAGAATTATCAGACTATACAATTTATGTAATTGATGTATCCGCTGGGGATAAAATCCCACGAAAAGGTGGCCCTGGTATCACCAAATCGGATCTATTGATTATTAATAAAACCGATTTAGCGCCATTAGTTGGTGCTTCTTTAGACGTTATGGACAGAGACGCAAAAATGATGCGTGGTGAACGCCCTTTTGTCTTCTCTAACCTGAAAAATGCCCAAGGCTTAGATGAAATCATTCAATTTATCATTACCGAAGGTATGCTAGAATCCAAAACTATTCCAGCCGCAAGAGCGGTGGTTTAATTCATTACTTTATTTAGGAGATTTATCTATGCGTCTTAATACGCTAAAAGTGGGATTAACCACACTAATTGCTGCCGTACCCACATTGGCTCTTGCACACCCTGGCCATGAACATAGCACCAGTTTCTTCAGTGGTTTTATGCACCCTATGGGCGGGCTTGACCACCTATTGGCTATGATCGCTATTGGCCTTTGGGCTATCAGCATCGGTGGCAAAGCATTATGGGCTGTGCCAGCTGCGTTTATTGGTACTATGCTACTTGGCGGTGCTCTAGGCATGATGGGGTTGCAAGTACCTTTCGTTGAACAAGGTATCGCATTATCTGTCATCCTAATGGGCTTATTACTGGTTGGTTCTGCACGCTTCTCTGTTGGCTCTTGTGCCGCAATTGCGGGCGTATTTGCTTTCTTCCATGGTGCTGCGCACGGTATGGAAATGCCACTAAACGTTAATGGTGCAGAATTTGCGATTGGCTTTGCTTGCGCAACCGCACTATTACATGTTGCTGGTATGGGATTAGGTAAAACGATTGCTCGTATCGAAGCACCTATTATGACTCGCCTTGCTGGTGGCGTTATCGCTGCTGCTGGCGTTATGATGGCCGTCGCATAGTACGACATATTTAGCGTCTGTGATGTTAGAATTCATATTTTAGTCACAGGCGCTTTCTTCAAGCTCTAATGATACCTACCCGCTTCGCTTTATTTTCCATTCAGCACAAATACGACCCCTTATTTTCTATTCTCTGCATTGTTCCTATTTACTATTATTTTTTGATTATTTCTACGAATAAGTATCCGCTTTACGCTACGATGACTATTATTAAGGCATTAATACTTACGCTGTAGATAGACTAACGAGTTTAGTCATTATGTATATAAGGATTTTTTTGATAAAAGCCGAGTTCAAACAACCCTCTGCCATCCTGATATCTTGCTGTGTCTGCTTAGCGATTACGCTGTTTGGTGTCTATTGGACACAGTCCTCAAACAACGCCATCATCGATGAGCAAAAGTACCTGCTGACGGATATCTCACGAACTCAAGCCTCTGCATTAGAAAAACGTCTGTCTTCTGCTTTTACTTCTACTCAATTCTTGGCCGCTGAGATTGAACAGCACAACGGTGTTTTTTACGATTTTGACCGCTATTCATACAATTTAATGCATTCCATTGAAGGCATTAGCAGTCTGCAATTAGCCCCAAATGGGGTTATCGACAGAATCTACCCACTTGCTGGTAATGAAGCCGCCATTGGTTTGGATATTTTCTCAAATCCGAAATACCAAGAAGCGGCCGTATTGGCAATTAAAGAACATAAGATGATTGCTATTGGGCCTCTGCCCTTGGTACAAGGTGGTCTTGCCGTTATTAATCGCTCTCCAGCGTATTTATACAAAGGTTCTCAACGAGAAGTTTTTTGGGGATTTGCTTCTGCAATTATTAATCTGAATGAACTTTTAGCCTCTACGCGCTTAAAAGATCTTGAATCTGGAGGCTATCAATACACTCTTTCCCGCCTAGACTCGAATACCCAAAAAAATAGTATTTTTGCACAGTCTAAACTCTCTCTTGGTAGCATGTTCGCCATGACGGAAGTTAAGTTACCCGTTGGCGTATGGGAACTGAAGGTAAGTCGTAATATCAACGATCGCCTATCCAAAAACCTAAGATCAGGTTATTTATTAACCGCTATCGCTTCTTTATTGTTTACACTCGCTATATATCGACTCTTAATACAACCATTACGATTAAGAGCCATAGTGAAAGAGAAAACCGCCGAACTAAAAAGTATGGCGTATAAAGACTCCCTTACCAATTTGCCAAATCGTCACTATCTTAATGATTACTTCCCTGCCCTTGTAGATAAAGGCTTAAAAAATCAAGAAATAGCCGCTTTTATTTACTTTGACTTAGACAACTTTAAGCGCATCAATGACACCATCGGGCATGATATTGGCGATAAAGTACTAGTAAGCGTTGCCCAGAGACTTCAACAACTTTGCCGTGGAGACGATACTGTGGTGCGTTTAGGTGGCGATGAATTTAGTATTTTATTTAATAACATTCAGCATGAAGACAACGCCAAACAAAGTGCTGAACGGGTGTTAAAAGCCATTCATACTCCTCTATTTATTGACTCTAGAGAGTTTATTTTGAGCACCTCTTTAGGCATTGCGATGATTCCTGATCATGGTGATAACTTGGTGACTATCATGCAAAATGCAGACCTCGCACTCTATCAAGCAAAACAGCAAGGGAAAAACCAGTACTGTCTTTATCATCACGATATGAAGATACATGCATTACATTTAGCTGAAATCGAAAAAAGCCTCTCTACCGCACTGCAAAATAATGAGTTCGAGCTCTATTACCAACCTCAATTTAATCTTAAAACAAAAGTCACCTTTGGCGCAGAAGCTCTGATCCGTTGGAATCATCCTACAAAAGGCCGGCTCTCTCCCGATCAATTTATCCATCTGGCTGAAAATACGGGCCAGATTATTGAAATAGATCACTGGGTGCTAGAAGAAGGCATCGCCTACTTAGCAAGACGTTATGAACAGGGGCTACCTTATATTTTATTGCATGTGAATCTGTCTTCTTTGCAGCTTTCAGACCCTAATTTTGTGTCCTTGGTAAAAGATCTATTAAATCAATATCAAGTCCCTGCGCAATGGCTTGGTATAGAAGTTACCGAAACCACTTTATTAGAAGATGTTCATTTAGCCAGTGTATTACTTAAAGCGCTGCAGGATATGGGTATTTGTATTGCGATCGATGATTTTGGTACCGGCTACTCTTCATTAGGGCAATTAAAAAACTTACCAGTTAATCTACTGAAAATTGATCGCTGTTTTATCATCGATTTAGAAAGAGATGAAGCCGATAGGAAAATCGTTGAGGCGATCATTGCCATGGCTCATAAATTAGATATTAAGGTATTAGCAGAAGGGATTGAAAACCAGCACCAATGGGACATATTAGAAGGTTTTTTATGTGACTTTGGTCAAGGTTATTACGTGAGTGACCCTATCATTGAAAATACTTTTAATAGCCAGTACTGCATTATCTAGAGCCACATCTTATTTTTCTGTTGTATTATTTCTACAACACTATGTCAGCAGTCATAAAAAAGCCCTGACTGTCTGAAGTCAGGGCTTTTTTAGCAATAACGACTCATGCTATTTAGATGAACTCGCTGTGTAGATTTAAGAAGCTAAGCAAATAGCACGACCATGCTCGTACACTTCCACAAGCTCTTTATGAAGGCTACAAATTGCTCTTTCATAATCTTCTTCATTGACGACAAACTGCATATCCACTTGACGCATCGATTGATGCATCGCAATAACGTTCACGCCTTGGTCAGCGATCGCTTTCACCGCTTTTGCCAACATACCAGTGGTTTTCATATCACTACCAATCGCGGACACAATCGCCACTTTACGTTGGGTGATTTCAGCATCAGGAAAGTGCTCATGTAATACTTTCATCAAACGCTTAAGAATTTTCAGATTAATCGCAAGATAATGAGTAATCGTATTTGCATTAATATCTTTCGCAATTATATGAATATTGAACTGACGCAATACTTTTAAAATAGATACATCGAACAGATCTATATCACCTGACATATCCTGGTCAAATAACTCAACAGCAAACACACCACGTGAACCCGCGATAATTTCTACACAAGGCTCATCACTAACGTAATCGCCAGTAATCAAAGTACCCGTATGTTCTGGCTCAAAGGTGTTTTTTACTCGCAATGCGATATTGTTTTGTCGAAGCCCTTTCGCCGCTTTCGGATGTATCGCTTCCATACCTAAGTTAGCAAGTTGGTCGGCTACATCGTAATTCGTACGGCCAATAGGCACTGCCTTATTTTCACCGACTAAACGCGGATCAGCACTGCTTAAATGAAACTCTTTATGAATGACCGCTTCACGCGCTTCTGTTAACACAGCAATACGACTAAAGATCATTTCACTGTAACCACGATCAAATGTCGACATTAAGCCTGTTTCGCTGTGGGCATAACCTGTTGCAATCGGCAACTGACTGTTCAAATCGAGATTTTTAAAGGTCTCTAAAATACGCTCATCCAACGTCATATGGTGGGTATTATTCCAACCTGTTAGATCAACAAAGATCGCATTAACACCATCTCGTTGTAGTAATGTTGCCGTATTCCAAGCACTGTGAGCTTCGCCAATACTAGCTAGCATTTCGCGTACGGTCGCTAAATGCTTACTAATTGAGAAGTGGCCATGCTGACATAAACGATAAAGATCATCTAAACATTCGCGAGCATCTTGTAAACGATGCGAAATAAAGTCATTGGCTTTCTGTAGCAATTCGCCTTCAAACAAAGTCTCATTAATGGCAAGCATTGAATCGCACACTTCTTGTAATGCTGCTGACCATGAGTCCTGCTTTCTATCTTGAGCAAATAACGCATAAACCCCAGGTTCACCCGTTTTTTTATGTTCAAGTAGCTTATCCGTCATACCGCCATACGCAGACACAACAAAAATACGCTTATAAAAGTCATCTGTTTGAACGGGTTTAAAAATAATATTGTCACGAACCGATTGGTAGTCACTCATGGACGTACCACCGATTTTTTCAACTGTATGCTGTCCCATTATCTAACCTAATAAATTCTAGTGCTGAAGGGCGAACTTCAGCCATGTTAAAACGCTGACGCTATAGTGTCATAAGGTATGTCAAAAATTAAGCACGAAAAGCGCTTTTTAAAGGCTTAATGTCCTGTCTGACGGCAATCGATTCTGACCTTTTATATTGTTGTCCAAAAAGTCAGTTTATACAATTCGACATAGGGTTATAAACGAGGAAAAAATCTAGCGAGGTAATGGCAAGATATTACCATCTAAGCAGATGTATTCAATTGCATCAAATCGAAAATATAAACATCAAAGTATCTTTTCTGCTAACGGCTTAAAGCGCAATATAATACGCTTTAAGCCAGAAAAATAACCTAGCATTGACACTTTTACAAAGAAGATCTGCAGACGCATTCATTCCAACCTTCTTTGGTGACTCACTTATCTAATAATGCTTATGTTGCAACTAGTCAATCAGCTCGTAAGCGCCTTCTGAATTGTGTACTTCTTTACCAGTTATAGGCGGGTTAAACACACATGCTAATTTTAGCTCTTTAAAAGCCCGTAGCGTATGAGCATCATGCTTGTCTAGTACATAAACCACACCCGGTTTGATTTGATGTTTTTGACCGGTTTCACGGCTCTCTACTTCACCTTCACCGGACATGCAAAATACCGATTCAAGGTGATTTTGATAGTGCATATCAAAGTCTTTGCCTTCGTATATTGTGGTGATATGGAAAGAGAACCCCATGTTATCTTCTTTTAATAACAGGCGTGTACTTTCCCAATTTCCATCAGGAGAAACGACGCGGCGATCGGTTTTTTCACATTCTGCTAAATCACGTGCAAACATTCAATTTTCCTTATGACCTTTAGATCAATTTAAATCTTGGTAGATAGACCTCTACCGATAGGAACTTGAGTGAACCTACGATCGAGTTCACCCAAGTAAAGACAACACCCTCTTCGACCAAAGAAGCTGGTGCTTAAGACAGGAAACTAGACAGCAATATCGTAGTTTTCATCGAAGTAACTTTTCGCTTCCGGCATGTCGTCTTCTTTAGCACAGATTTCACGAATGGCACTTTCTAGAATATCGATACCCTGCTTAAGAACTTCATCAGAAATTGTCAAAGGGCATAAAAATTTCACCACCTGATCATCTGCTCCAGAAGTCTCTATCATCAAGCCATGTTGGAAACATTTTTTGGTTATTTTACTGGCAAGTTCACCACTAACACAGTTTATACCGCGCATCATGCCACGCCCCTGTATGATGAAATTTCCTTCACCATATTGATCAACGATAGCTTGCGTACGATCATGAATGTAATCGCCTTTACGTTTGATATCTTTTTCAAATTCATTGCCTTTCCAAAAGGTATCAATCGCCGCTTTAGCGGTAACAAACGCTAAGTTATTGCCACGGAAAGTGCCATTGTGTTCACCTGGCTTCCATTCATCCAGCTCCGGCTTCATTAGCACCACAGCAAATGGTAAGCCATAGCCACTCAAGGATTTAGACATGGTAATAATATCAGGGGTAATCCCAGCACCTTCAAAGCTAAAGAAGGTACCAGTACGACCACAGCCTGCTTGAATATCATCAACGATAAGCAACACTTTGTGCTTTTTACATACCGCTTCTAGATTTTGTAACCACTCAAAGCTTGCCGCATTGATACCACCTTCACCTTGTACTGTTTCCACAATTACCGCCGCAGGGAGATCAACACCGCTGCTTGAATCTGTCAGTACTTTATCTAGGTACTCTGTCGTTTCGATACCATCACCTAAGTAGCCGTCATACGGAACAGTAGATACACCAGCACCCAAGCTTGTTCCTGCCGCACCACGGTGATGAGAGTTTCCTGTAACAGACAAAGCACCTAAACTACAACCATGAAAACCATTAGTGAAACTAACAATATTCTCACGACCAGTAACGTTACGTGCGAGCTTTAAAGCGGCTTCTACCGCATTAGTCCCTGTTGGACCAGTAAACTGCATCATGTATTGGAGATTACGCGGTTTTAAGATGTTTTCATTGAAACTTTCCATGAAAGCTGCTTTGGCTTTAGTGTGAAAATCTAAACCATGAGTTATGCCATCTTCCATAATGTATTCAATTAATTTTTGTTTAAATACAGGGTTGTTATGGCCGTAGTTTAAAGTGCCAGCCCCTGCTAGAAAATCAATGTATTGATTGCCATCTTCATCAAATATATGTGCGCCTTGAGCTTTATGAAAAACACGGGGAAATGCACGTGCGTAAGATTGTACTTCTGACTCAAGTTCTTCAAAAATTTTCATACTGTTATTTCTCTTAACGTTAAATTACGGTAATTGATACAAAATAGGGATCAGGACGCCTTATTAAAAAGGACCGATACGAACCAAATATTCTGTTTCATGCTTACCTTGGAAATGTATCTGTTCATCAAACTTAATAGATTCTTCTAATGGGGCATTGAGCTGTTTCGCTAAGCTTCTAAAAAGTGCCCACGAAGCTTCATTTGATTTGGTGATCGTTGTATCAATATAGTGAACCTCTGAACAAAGAGGACGCGCTAATATATGGGCGAGCATTTTCTTCGCTAGCCCTTTCCCGCGGGCCGATCTACCCACAGCAACTTGCCAAATAAATAAAGTGTCTTTTTTATCGGGTATTAAGTAACCAGAAATAAAGCCAACAAGCTCTTCTCCTTTTACCGCTGCAACACTGGTATCACTAAAGTGATCACATTGAAGTAAATTGCAATAAACCGAGTTGGGGTCTAATGGTGGACAATCAGCAACCAGTTGATTAACAAACATTCCATCACGCGAATTTGGTTTCTTTAGCGCTAGTGTTTCTACAGACATACCTTTACCTATTAGACAACAAAACAATAAATTGACATAACGCTAGCTTCAGATGCAAAAAATCGCCCTAAATCAGCGACAATGTGTATAAAACTAGAATTCAAAAGACATCAGATTAATTTGATGTCTAAGTATTCTATCGCTTTAAATACTCATGTCCAGAACTTATTTACAGCACTAATGTTTTGTGGTGAAATAATTTACACTGAAATATCTCTCTATTCCTTGCTACCACTTGGCTACAGGGAAATATCAAAAGAGTGGACTTTATCAGTAAAAAAAAGCGTTTTTTGTTGCATGATGACGGTAAAATTCGGAAAATCGCGCCCCTAAATAAAGCTCAACTCATAAATAATCCCCTGTAATTAGTACGGGATTTATTGAGAGCTCTTAATATGAAGTGAGTTTTATTCACAATTAATATGTTTGTTTCAACTATCTAGAGATTATTTATGCAAGATAAAACATCCATCCACGGCTCATGGGCAAGCCGCTGGGTTTTTATTATGGCCGCAACAGGATCTGCGGTTGGTTTAGGCAATATATGGAAATTTCCTTACATTACCGGTGAAAATGGCGGCGGTGCATTTGTATTGGTTTACCTTGTCTGTATTTTGCTTGTCGGCATTCCTATTATGATGACGGAAATATTCATTGGTCGTCGCGCTCGTAGAAACCCGGTTCATGCGTTAGAAGAAATAGCTGAAGAATCAGGAAAGCCCAAAATATGGGGACTCATCGGTATGATGGGGATGCTGTCTGGTGTACTCATCTTTTCTTTTTATTCTGTCGTCGCAGGTTGGGTACTTCAGTACATAAAAGCCATGGTATCAGGCGAGCTCGTCGGCATAAATTCTACTCAAGCTGAAGCGACGTTTAACGCTTTACTCTCCGATCCAATGACCTTGCTGGGTTGGCATACTCTATTTACGATTATGACGATTATTGTTGTAGCCAGAGGGGTTAATAAAGGCCTTGAGTTAGCGACTCGCATCATGATGCCGTCGCTCTTCATTTTGTTGATTATTCTTTTTTGTTATGCAACAACAACCGACGGATTTTCTGCTGGTTGGCATTTCATGTTTGACTTTAACCTCAGCAAACTTACTTGGGATGCAGCATTAGTCGCACTGGGTCACTCCTTCTTTACCTTATCTCTTGGTATGGGAACTATCATGGCATACGGTTCTTATATGCCTAAGAAGAGCTCAATTGGCAGTACTGTATTAGCCATTGGTGCCCTAGACACACTAGTCGCATTGGTCGCTGGTTTGTGTATTTTTCCTATTATTTTTGCTAACGGTATGGACCCATCAAAAGGCCCAGGCCTGATGTTTATCTCCTTGCCTGTTGCATTTGGGCAAATGCCTGGCGGCCAGTTCTTTGGCTCTCTATTCTTTATTCTCGTTGGCGTCGCAGCTTGGACATCGGCCATTTCATTAATGGAGCCAACCGTTGCCTATTTAGTTGAACGTTTCAAAATGGGACGCTGGAAAGCCTCTATAAGCTTAGGGATTGTTGTTTGGTCATTAGGCATTGCATGTCTTGGATCTTTCAGTTTCATGAGTGATTTCACCTTGTTTGGCAAAACAACATTCGACTTCTTTGACTATATTACCGCTAATATCATGATGCCTCTTGGTGGCATTTTGACCGCTATTTTTGCAGGCTGGTTTGTGAAAAGTAAATATTCTAAAGAAGAGCTTAATCTGTCTGCTAACTTTTATACTTTTTGGCAGTTCTCGATTCGCTTTATTGGACCTATCGCTATCGCAGCGGTGTTCTATTTAAATCTGTAACCACATTCAGCAATAACAAAAAGGCCCTACTAACATATTAGTAGGGCCTTTTTTGCATAAAATTCGTTAATTAATAATCACAAATCAAGCTTACATCGCTCTTAAGGCATAACTTTCACTGGTGGCCTGCCAAGCATTACTAAATTTAAACTTGGAGGACTGACCATAATGAGTCCAAATTTTCTCATGGAAGTAAAATGCCACGGTATTAACAGCAGGCTCAACGATGGCAAGTATTCCACCGACAACAAAACTCCCTGTAATTAAATAAGCTACGCTAAAAGCGATACTGAAGTGCATAGCGGCAAACGTTAAAGTCTTAGTCATCTGAATCTCCTTGTCTTTTCTCTTGCTTAAAGACTACTTAAGACTAAGTAATAGGTGAAATATATTATTAATATCTATCTGATAGTTATATAAATAAAAACTACAATAACGATCACTCTACTAATCTATTAAGCACCTAACTAAACCGCGCTAAATGTTATTCTTCGAGTATCGATAACACTCCATCTACTGCTTCCGAATAAACACGAACCTGTTTTGAGTGTGTCATATCGTTACCGTGAGCTGCCACCCAAAAACTGGCACCGATGAGTGATACAGGCTTATCACATAATGCTAATGCTTCTATTATCTCTGTTGATTTAGCAATCAAACTGCTATCACAAAATGCCACGATACGATCCGGATCTATTCCTTTTATTAAAGCCTGTAAATCGTCACTCGATAACATGTTTGGATAAACCCGACAGACCAATCCATGATCATTTAAGATGGCAGATGCCATGTAGCACCACAATGAGCCTTGCCCAGCTAAAGCACTAATCAGTACGCTAGAAGACTTCGCATTTTGACCTTTTAGAGTCGATAATCGATTGGCAAAATTACGCGCCAATACTGCTTCACAAAATCGCATGTGAACACTCGATCCTAACTGCTTTAATGCTGGTAAGACCCAATTTTGGATCGCGATTAATGAGGGGTACTGAGAGAAAATCTGTTTATATAAGTGCTCTATTTTGTCTTCGTCGAACTGCAATGACATGGCAACTAAAGCACTTTGCCATTCCAACCATTCACTCTCTGGAACAACATTATCAACCCCATCATCTTGGTCAAGCAACGCCCTTACCTTGCTAACAGCAACCCCTTGCTGAATCCAACGCACAATAGACTCAACTCGAATAACATCGGCTTCATTATAAAGCCGATGACCTTTTTCTGTCCGTTTAGGCTTAAGCAAGCCATAACGACGCTCCCATGCTCTAAGCGTGACAGAGTTTACCCCTGTTTTAGTAGACAAGGTTCGAATAGGAAAACAGGCACTTTCACTCTCTAAGCTGCGCCATTCATTTGTATCCAGATTCACGCGTTGGTGACCTCTCTCATTACAGTATTAGCTCATGACCATTTAAAAAACTAAAAGTGACGTCATTGCGCTAACATCACAAAAAGTTATACGTATTTTTTTTTGTACAATTAGTTTGCATTTATTATACATCAGACTATATTGTATAAGAATAAACGATACAAAATAAAAACCGTACAAGTTTTTGAGAAAGGTCGTCTGCCCAACCTTACGCTAGAAGCGTCGACCTAGAAATGACATAGCGCTATTAAAGCGCTGTGTAAATGGATGAAAAACTACCTATTATAGTTTGGAGAAACGTCATGACGACTAATTACATTTCACAAGTTTCTTTCTCAGCAGATAACTTATCTCATAAAATTCCTGTTGGAATTAGTTCCTGTTTGCTGGGTGATAATGTTCGTTTCAATGGCGGACACAGCCGATCTGCTTATTGCGATGCGACCCTAAGTGATTATTTTGACTATCAGAAATTTTGTCCAGAAGTCGCAGCAGGATTTGGTACACCACGACCAACATTACGTTTAGAAGGTGATCCTCTGACGCCACGAATGACGTATTCGAACCAAAAAGGCGGAGACATCACTCATACTTTTATGGAAGCAAGTCTGCCTTACGTCGATAAACTTGGGCATTTAGACGGCTATATTCTGATGAAAAACTCTCCAAGCTGTGGACTTGAACGTATCAAGGTCTATCAAGAGAATGGCCATCCACATATGCAACGCTCTGCTGGCTTGTTTACTAAGGCACTTCAAGAGCGCTACCCATTGCTGCCAATTGAAGAGGATGGACGCCTAAATGATCCGCTCTTAAAAGAGAATTTTTTAATGCGGGTATTTGCACACCATGAATTTCGTCATTGTGTTGCCGCAGAGCCAAGCATGAAAACACTTATCGCTTTTCACAGTCGCTATAAATATCTTGTTATGGCGCATTCACAGCCTGCTTATAAGCTGTTAGGAAAACTTCTTTCTGGCAATGATCCAAGACCAATTAATGCATTAAAAGATGCGTATTTTGAAGCTTTCATGAGCGCATTATCAAAACCAGCAAAACGAAAAAATCACTGTAATGCTTTAATGCACCTTGTGGGATATTTAAAGGGCGCAGTTGATGTAGCGATTCGTAAGGACATTATTGAGGTGATCGAGCAATATCGCCGGGGTGAAGTCAATCTAGCAACCCCTATGGCCTTACTTCACCACTACTTAAATAATTATGGCAGTCAATATGTCAAAGAGCAGAGATATTTTGCACCGTACCCAAGCGCTCTAGGCATTCGAAATTCAATTTAAGGACGCACAATGGAAATTAAGCATCTTGTCTGGTTACGTAATGACCTACGCTGGTTAGACAACCCTGCCCTTTATTATGCCGCGCTCGAAGGGAGTATTCGTGTCGTTATAACTGCGACGCCAGAGCAATGGAAAATACACCATGAATCTAATGCTAAAACAGGGTTAAGAGCGGGATTGATTCGCTCTCTGTTTCAACATTTAGCAGGTATTGGTATTCCTGCAGAACTAATCACGGTAACAGACTTTCAACACATCCCAGATGCACTTGAGTCTTACTGTGTAACTCATGGTATACAGCATGTTTGGTTCAACCAAGATATTCCTATGCATGAACAACAACGAGATCAAGATGTCAGCATAAAACTCGCTGCTCAAGGCATTACAATACATCCACAAGATAGTGATTTGTTTGTGCCTACACCGGTATTAAGTCAACAAGGAACACCGTTTAAGGTTTTTACTCCTTTTTTTAAACGCTGGTTAGCTCTGCTATCTAATCAAAATTGGCAGCCACTACCCAAACCAGCAGCACAAGGAGCAGCTCTCGAATACATCGAACCTACAATAGACTGGGATCAAACCTATAGAAAAGACCTGTGGGCTCCGAATCAAGAGGTCGCCCAGCAGAAATTATGGTTCTTTTGTCACACTAAAGCTGCCCAGTACCAAGAGCAGCGGAATTATCCTATCATCCCAGGCACAAGCTCTTTATCGCCTTACCTTGCTTTAGGGGCGCTAGGACCACGAGAATGCTTATTTGCTATTCAATATGTATGCGATCAAGAAGGCTATCGCTGGCAAGACAGTATATGGTTAAAGGAACTTGCTTGGCGTGATTTTTATCGTCAATTAATGGGACATTTTCCATTTTTGGCAATGAGTAAACCATTTAAACCAAGCACTGACTTTATTCGCTGGAATAACGATGAATCATTGTTTATCGCTTGGACTAAAGGCGCGACAGGATTCCCTATTGTCGATGCAGCCATGAGGCAATTAAATCAAACGGGGTGGATGCATAATCGCCTACGTATGATTACGGCAAGCTTTTTAAGTAAGTTAATCTTTGCCGATTGGAGAAAGGGCGAGCAATATTTTATGGAGCAGCTAATTGATGGTGAATTTGCTGCCAATAACGGTGGCTGGCAATGGAGTGCTTCTACCGGATGCGATGCTGCTCCTTACTTCAGAGTCTTTAACCCGACACGTCAATCTGAAACTTATGATTCACAAGGAGACTTCATTCGTCGCTTCGTCCCTGAACTAAAAGAATTGGATGCTAAATCGATTCATAATCCTTCCCAATCACAAAGAACGGCTTGCGGTTATCCATTGCCTATTCTAGATTATAAAGCTGCTCGTCTAGCGGCCATTCAATCTTTCGCAGACCTAAAAAATATGACATAAAGTCATTTATTCCCCTCTTCATCCAGAGGGGAATAAAAAGGCAATAGAAATTTCACTATTCGTAAAACCACTACTATCATTAGAGTTATAAATTATTTATATTGATAAAGCCTTACTTGCCTAAGGGTAATAATTATAAAGAGTTTAATCGCTGATCTTGAAAGCATATAATTCACAAAATTTTTAATGGATACCTCTCGTAACATGTCAGAATCTCAACACTTACACGATGTGCTGGTTCACCTGCGACGCATCATCCGGGCCACAGACTTACAATCAAAACGTGTTGTGAAAGCCTGTGGCCTTACTATCCCTCAAATCATGGTACTGCGCTCCATTGAAGAGCTAGGTGATGTGACTGTGCGCAAAATTTCCGATAGCGTTTCACTTAGTCAAGCAACAGTGACTACCATTTTAAATCGCTTAGAAGACAGAAAATTAGTAGAGCGCGTTCGAGCTCAAAAAGACAAACGTATTGTTAACGCGAGATTAACAGAAGCAGGTAGCTCTATTTTACAAACAACGCCACCATTACTGCATGAGAAATTCATAGGCGAGTTTGAGTCATTACAAGGTTGGGAACAAACCCAAGTCCTTTCATCATTACAACGTATTGCTATTATGATGGATGTTGAAAATATCGATGCCGCACCGTTACTAGATATTAATTCACCCAATTTATAATCTTACTTACTTGATAAAAAAGGCCTATTTACTACGGTAAATAGGCCTTTTTTTATCGATTTAAACTCAAAAAATCATACTAAAAATATCAGAAAAGCTCCCCTAATATAATAACCATTCTCATTAATAGCTTATGTTTTTGATCAAAACATCAGTTTATCGCATATAAATGTACAATAATTTGATAAAATTAATTAGATGTGTAAAGTTATTTTAGTTTGATGACTAATAATTAAAAATCACAACAGGAACCTAACCATGTATACCAAAAGTATGATTGCTGGTGTTTTAACGCTTGCTGCCACCTCTTCATTTGCCGCTACCGCCGAGTGTGGCAAGGTACAGATATCTGATATGAACTGGAGTTCAGCCTCTTTGATGGCGAATGTGGATAAGTTCATTTTGAATCATGGCTTCGACTGTGATGCTGAATTAGTACCTGGCGATACCATGCCAACAAGTACCTCGATGATCGAAAAAGGTCAGCCAGATATCGCGCCTGAAGTGTGGACTAATGCCGTTAAAGAACTCATTGATCGTGGTGTAGAGGAAAAACGCCTGACCGTTGCTGGTGATTCTTTATCAGATGGTGGTGAAGAAGGCTTTTGGGTTCCAAAATACATGGTAGACAAAGATCCTTCACTGGCGACTATTCAAGGTATTATTAAACACGCAAAAGAATTCCCAAATCCTGAAGATAAGTCAGTTTCCGCTTTTTACGGTTGTCCTGCTGGCTGGGGCTGCCAAATTTCCGCTAGTAACTTATTTGATGCTCTTAAACTTAAAGATGCTGGTTTTGAACTCGTAGATCCTGGTTCTTCTGCTGGCTTATCTGGTTCTTTAAGTCGTGCTTATGAACGTAAACAAGCATGGTTTGGTTACTATTGGGCACCTACGGCGGTATTAGGTAAGTACGACATGGTCAAAGTTGACTTTGGCTCCGGTGTTGATAAGGAAGAATATTTTGGCTGTACTTCGAAAGAAAGCTGCTTAGAGCCAAAAGTAACCATGTATCCCACTTCTCCTGTACACAGTGTGACTACTAGCGAGTTTGCTAAAAACAACCCTACGGTCTTGGCTTACATCGTGAAGCGTTCTTACACTAATGATCAGATGAATCAGTTGCTAGCATGGATGGAAGACAACCAAGCAGATGGTGAATACGCCGCTGAGAACTTTATGCTAAACCACGAAGATATTTGGTCTAAATGGGTCAGTAATGACGTTAAAGTGAAACTTGAAAAAGCACTCGATAAACTGTAACTGACTAAGATCTGATGGACCGTATTACATCACGGTCCATTTTTTTTTACTTTTTGAGAACTTACTATGATGGATAGCTCTTGGCTAACAGAATTTCCAGATATGAGTCGACGAGAACTTCTGGCCATACGACAAACTCTCGATGGCGCTTACCGCTCTTTTTCTCGAGCTTATGGTCAATCGATTGAAGATTTTTTCAATCCTCTTTTACATTTTTTAGTGTGGTTTGAACACCTCTTAATACAAACACCTTGGTGGCTTGTATTATCTGTAATCACCGGACTCGTTTATGCTGCCACCAGATCATGGAAACTGTGCGCAGGCGTATTAATCTCTTTCCTTGCTATTGGCTATTTTGGCATGTGGGAAGACACCATGCGAACACTCAGTATTATTACTGTTTGTACTCTGTTGTCGATTTGTATTGGGATACCCATTGGCATATTGATGGCCAGCTCAGACAGAGCTAGATCGATCATCACGCCATTACTCGATATAATGCAAACAATGCCAGCCTTTGTTTATCTAATCCCTGTGGTTATGTTGTTAGGTATTGGTAAAATCCCCGGTGTTATTGCTGTGATCATCTACGCAATACCACCTGTTATTCGCTTAACAAACTTAGGGATTCGTTTAGTCGATAAAGAAATATTAGAGGCTGCAACCGCTTATGGCGCTACTCGTAGTCAACGACTTTTTGGCGTACAAATCCCTTTAGCAATGCCCACTATTATGGCGGGGATTAACCAAACAATTATGATGGCATTAGCGATGGTTGTGGTTGCTTCCATGATCGGTGTTAAAGGCTTAGGACAACCGGTATTGAAATCCATTACGAATCAATATTTCACTCTCGGATTACTTAATGGTTTAGCAATTGTTGCTCTTGCCATTATTTTTGACCGAGTTTCTCAAGCCTATGCAAAACGCGCTCAAAGACATATGGAAGGGAGTGATAATGGATAACCAAAGCGAAACCTTAGTAGAAATTGAAAACCTATACCAGATTTTTGGAGAACACCCAAATAAGGTTTTGCCGAAAGTAAAAGCCGGCGAGAGTAAAGAAGATGTACTTGCTGAAACCGGCCATACAATTGGCCTAAGAGACATTAATTTAACTATTAAACGTGGTGAGATCTTTGTCATCATGGGGCTGTCTGGCTCAGGTAAATCGACTCTAATTCGTCACTTTAACCGCCTTATTGACCCAACAGCGGGTAAAATAAAGGTCGATGGCGAAAACATAATGGAGCTGTCACCAAAAGACCTTGTGACCTTCCGTCGCCATAAAATGGCCATGGTTTTCCAACATTTTGGGCTGATGCCACACAGAAATGTGTTAGATAATGTTGGCTATGGTTTGTCTATTAAAGGTGAAAAGAAGGCTGACTGGACGCCTAAAGCGACCCAGTGGCTCGATACAGTCGGTTTAGCTGGCTATGAAGAACAATACCCATCTCAACTTTCTGGCGGTCAACAGCAACGTGTTGGGCTTGCTCGAGCGCTCTGTACTGATGCTGAAATTCTGCTGATGGATGAAGCCTTCTCAGCACTCGACCCATTAATCCGGGGCGAAATGCAAGAACAACTCATTGAACTACAAGAAAACCTACAAAAGACCATCATCTTTATCACGCATGATTTAGATGAAGCCTTGCGTTTAGGTGACAGAATTGCCGTCTTAAAAGATGGTAAACTTGTACAAATTGGTACCCCCGTAGACATCATCCTGAACCCTGCTGATGACTATGTTAAGGCCTTTGCTAGAGATGTTAACCGAGCAAGAGCCTTATCAGTACAAACAGTAATGACTAAAAACACAGATAAAATCATTGCAAACACGCCTGCAGAAGCAAAAGCTAATTTCCCTAAAGATAAAGAGTATATGTTTGTGTTTGATCGGGATGGCTATCAGGGTGTGCTAACAAGAGAACTATTGGGCAGCCTAACAGATAAGAGTATTCTAAAAGATAGCCTGCATAAAGTTCAGCCAATTCATAAAACAAATTTATTACAGAAGGTGATTCCTCTTTCTCTTAATACCCTCTTTGATTTGCCTGTACTTGATAAAACAGGTGAGTTAAAAGGCCGATTAGAAGCAAAGAAATTGGCCGATGTTTTGTCTCCAGAGTAACGTATTCTGTAGTGTGTTTTAGCCAAGCTAAAGTAAACAAAGTAAAAATGGCCGCTACAGCGGCCATTTTTAATAAAATGCGTTAGACCTTTATTTCAGGTTTAAAACATCCTGCATATCATACATACCAGCAGACTTACCAGATAGCCAACTTGCAGCACGTACCGCGCCTTTCGCAAAGGTCATACGACTACTTGCTTTATGGACGATCTCAATTCGTTCACCTTCTGTTGCAAACCAAACACTGTGTTCGCCTACAACATCACCTGCACGGATTGTCTCAAAACCAATCTCTTTTTGTGTACGTGCACCTGTCTGACCTTCTCGACCATAAACCGCACATTCTTTTAAATCACGGCCTAGAGCCTCTGCGACCACTTCACCCATACGTAACGCGGTTCCAGAGGGTGAATCTACTTTATGCCTATGATGTGCTTCTACAATTTCCACATCATAATCATCACCTAGAATCGCCGCCGCTGTTGCTAACAACTTTAAGGTTAAATTTACGCCAATACTCATGTTAGGAGCAAAGACAACTGATGTCTGTTTAGCGAAAGTCGCCAACGTCGCTTTCTCTTCATCATTTAAACCCGTTGTTCCTACCACGATCGCTTTTCCACTCTTCGCGCAGAAACTGGCATTTTCCAAGGTTAAGGCAGGCGTGGTAAAATCAATCAATACATCAAAATCAGCAACACAATCCGCTAACGATGAGACAACGGTTACACCAGACTTACCAATGCCTGCAATTTCTCCAGCATCCGCTCCGACAAGAGAACTACCCACTTTTACAATAGCGGCTCCTAAAGAGACACCTTCTGTTTCACTTGTCGCAATGATTAAGTTTTTACCCATGCGCCCAGACGCACCAATTACTGCTATTCGCATCTTCTCTCACCCTTAACGATAAATTGCATAAACCATAGCAAATACTGAAGTTTTTCTCAGCTACTAATGTCATAAAAAAACCTGAGAGACATATTATCAAGTAATGATAATAGCCAACTCAGGCGTTAGAAATTTTAATGTATTGACTGATTTTAAGACTTCATTCGCTCGGCAAGATTACCTTGCTCATAAGCTTCTTCTTCAATATGCGCCATACTAGTAACCGTATGTCCAGCCCGTTCAATGCTCGCTAAACTAAGCGCATCAACTTGCTGCATTTGATCATTTAAATCTCGAGCAACACTCGCCTGCTCTTCAGATGAGACATTAATCTGCGCCGTCATTTCAACAATACGCTTAATTGAAGACTCTATGATTTGCATTTTCTCTGCGACCTGCTCAACACGCACAACACCCTCTTGAGCAACCACTGCGCCTTTATCAATAGCTCGCGTTACATCGGCTGTATTCTTCTTCAGCTCTTCTGTCATATCATTAATACTTTGCGTGGCATTTTGAGTCCTGATAGCCAATGCTCGCACCTCATCAGCTACAACAGCAAAACCACGACCCGCTTCACCCGCACGCGCAGATTCAATAGCGGCATTAAGCGCGAGTAAATTAGTTTGATCTGCAATATCACTGATGGAATTAACCACATTATTTATACTATCGCTGCGCTCAGCCAATACTTCAACAACGGCTTTTGCCGCTGATATCTCAGCATAAACCTGCCTCATCGTATCACCTGTATTCAGTGCTAAGCTTTGACTATCACGGGCAGCAACCGCCACCAATTCTGTCGCTTCAGCAGCTCGACCAACATTATCAGCAACGTTATCTATGCTCTGTAATAATTGAGAGCTCGCGGTCACCACACTTCTAAAAGTATCTCGCTGCTTAGTAAAGTTTTCTAAGTTTGTCGCGACACCAAGCTTTACTCCAGTCGCTCTTTTACGCAACTGCTCAGAGCCTTCCAATAAACGGTAGCGGAAAGTATTCGCAGCGGCTTCTTGATGGACTTGTGCAAAACGTACTGCAGCTTTACCACCAATCGCTTTACAGTATAAATACTGCCCTATTGGGTTACTTGCCTCAATGGGAAGGGTTGAGAAGTTACTTTCAAAAGATTGCTTCTGTAAAAAAAGAAGCCACAACCCTAGCGCACTAACGATAGGCCCTAGTACTTGTAAACAAAGAGTTGACGACAATAAACTGATGGCTGCCAACAACAACATAACCGCGACTAAAGGCCAAACACTATTACTAAAAAAAGAAACTATTTTAATATGGTTAGGTATGACCTTTTTACCAGCATTAAGACGATCATAAAATGATTGAGCATGGCGAATCTCTTCTTTTGTTGCCTTACGACGAACTGATTCATAACCAATAATTTTACCGTTATCTAACAACGGGCTAACATGAGCACTCACCCAATAATGATCGCCGTTATGACAACGGTTTTTCACTAACCCCATCCAGCTACGACCTTTTTTTAAGCTATCCCACATATCGGCAAAAACAGCGGGCGGCATGTCTGGATGACGAATAACATTATGAGGTTTACCTACCAAGAACTCTTTATCATAACCAGCAATAGAACAAAAATGATCATTTACAAAGGTTATCCGACCTTTTGTATCCGTGCTCGAAACAAGTTGATAGTTGGCTGAAAAATCATTTTCTTTATTGGTAACAGGCATTTTTCGCATAAATTGTTCTCAGTCTATTTGTTATAAAATTAACCACTTTCCCTGTGGTTATTTTCTTGGTATCTATTTTACCTAAAATAGGTGACTTTACAGTGACTGCTATTCATCATCGAAGTCTCGATACGCATCCGGGGCAAGATCCTCAAAGCGCGTATATTTACCCACAAAAGCCAAACGACACGTTCCAATAGGACCATTACGTTGCTTACCAATGATGATTTCTGCAATGCCTTTATGAGGTGTATCTTCATGATAAACCTCATCACGATAGACAAATGAAATAACATCAGCATCCTGCTCAATCGCTCCAGATTCACGCAAATCTGAGTTAACTGGACGCTTATTGGGACGATTCTCTAGACTACGGTTAAGCTGAGAAAGCGCCACAACAGGACATTCCATTTCTTTCGCAAGCGCCTTCAAAGAACGCGATATTTCAGAAATCTCATTGGTTCGACCTTCAGTAAAACCAGGAATCTGCATTAGCTGAAGATAATCGACCATGATCATAGCGACACCACCATGTTCACGAGCAATACGACGAACACGAGAGCGCATTTCAGTAGGGCTAATACCACCAGTGTCATCAATAAACAACTTGCGATCTTTCAGCATTTTAACCGCTGACATTAGCTTATCCCAATCCTCTTGAACCAGCTGACCAGAACGCATTCGAGTTTGATCGATTCGCCCTAACGATGACAACATACGCATCATTAACTGCTCTGAGGGCATCTCCAAACTAAAAACAATCACCGGCTTATCGCTGATCATGGTGGCATTTTCCACCAAGTTCATCGCAAATGTCGTCTTACCCATGGATGGACGACCTGCGACAATCACTAAATCAGATTTTTGCAACCCTGCTGTCATGCCATCTAAATCAGTAAACCCTGTACTTAACCCGGTAATGGCCCCTTCTTGATGATACAACTCGTCAATCTTATCAACCGTTGCACTCAATATGTCGGAGGCAATTCGAGGTCCGCCTTTTTTCTCACCACCTTCGGCAATTTGAAATATTCGGCGTTCTGCTTCATCTAGTACTTCAGCGGCAGTCATCCCTTCGGGATGAAAAGCTCGTGCTGAAATTTCATTGGTCGTAGAAATTAAGCGGCGTAAAATTGAGCGTTCTCGAACAATATCAGCATACGAGCCAATGTTGGAGGCACTCGGTGTTGCTTCGGCCACTTCGATTAAATAGGCCATGCCACCAATGGATTCTAAGTCACCCCGTTTATCAAGACGCTCACCAATAGTTACCACATCAATTGGCTCAGACTCATCCGCTAAACGCGCAATGACAGAAAAAATAAGCCTATGTTCTGGACGATAAAAATCGTCAGAGATAACCAGTTCAGACACTGTTTCCCACGCTTCAGGATCTAGCATCAAACCGCCAACGACAGATCGTTCGGCTTCAATGGAGTAAGGCGGTAATTTAATAGAAGCGATTTCAGAATCGTTTAATTGCACGTAGAAATATCCAAATTGGGATGAAAAATAATAACTGGATTAGCTTATCATGCTCATAAAAAAAGGGCATCTTGCATTAAGCAAGACACCCTTTTTTATTGATCAGTATCGTCGTAACGAATTACTGAGCAACAACTTCCAAAGTAACAGTAACAACCACTTCTGGGTGTACTTGAATATCAACTTCGAAAGAGCCAGTGTGGCGAATAGCACCTTCAGGAAGACGAATCTCCGCTTTAGATACAGCCACTTCAGCAGAAATCACTTCAGCAATATCGCGAGTACCGATAGAACCGAAAAGCTTACCTTCATCACCAGCATTTGCTTCGATTTTGAAAGTTTTGCCTGCTAAAGTTGCACCACGAGCTTCAGCAGCGCTTGTACGCTCTGCAGCTTGTGCTTCAAGATCAGCACGACGTTCTTCAAAGCTAGCCAAGTTAGCTTTAGTTGCCATTACAGCTTTTTTGTTCGGAATCAAAAAGTTACGAGCATAACCTGGTTTAACGACTGCAACGTCACCAATACCGCCTAGCTTGTTTACTTTGTCGAGTAGAATAACTTCCATCTCGATCACCTCTAATTAATCATTCACTATCACTTGATGTTGGATGATTTACCTTGGATCCGCTCTCGGATATTTACAAAACTATCAATCACACTAAGTATGATCAGTATGTTTGCAAAATAAACGTTTAGAACAAAGAATCCGACAAGGTAAAACGCAATTAGCCCAACAATCCCAATTCTTTTTTGTGCTAGAACACCATGTACTAATGCAATGCCCGGCAACACTAACGCTGGAATAGCCGCTTGAGATAAAACAAGGTACGGTCCACCTAAACTTTCGCCTAGTAAAACCATTGCACCTAAAACCAAACTAAAAGCTATTGGCAGTCTTAGCTGATGAAACTCATTACGCAATCCACCAGGATTATAAAGCCCTGCTTGCCACTTTCGCGCTAAAAATAACGCGGTGACCGCGATCATCGCCTGAACAATGGACAAAGCCACTACCGCTTGATGAAAAATAACACCTTTTTCAGGTATTACTCCCCCTTCAGATGTCAATACTCGCTGAATCAGTGATGTCACTAGATTCAACATATCAGACATTAGTAGAGGCAGCAGAAAAGTACTAATAACGGCAATAAAACTGCCTACTATCAATACCCAACTCCACGACATTGTTACTCTGAGTAAACAGGCTAACAATGTCACGTCAATCAACACCATTAATGCTGTTGCATCACCTTGGTACGTCCACAATACAATTGCAGGTAAACAGCCCCAAGCTAATACAGGTATTCCTTCTTTTACACCTTTACGAAGTACTACCAAGCCAATTATGGCGGCAGCAACCCAGAACAGTAAAGGGATGATACTAAACGCAGCAACACCAATAATGGCATTGCGCGGACGTGTCATAACCCATTTCGCTAAAGCGCTCATTCTGGTACTTCTATCCACCAATTAATTAAAGTGGCTGTCAGTGTAAGGAAGCAAAGCAATGTAGCGAGCGCGCTTGATAGCGGTCGCTAGCTGACGCTGGTAACGTGCCTTAGTGCCGGTAATACGGCTAGGTACGATTTTACCAGTTTCAGTAACATAACCTTTTAGTGTTTCTAGATCTTTGTAATCGATCTCTTTAACGCCTTCTGCTGTGAAACGGCAGAACTTACGACGACGGAAAAAACGAGCCATGAGTATCTCCTAGTTCAAATAAATTAATCTTCAGATTCTTCAGTAGAAGTTTCTTCAGTAGTATTTTCTGATTGGTTACGCTCTTCACGTTGAGGTGCAGAACGACGATCTTCACGACCTTCAGAAGCTTTGATAGGAGAAACGTCAGTTACCGCATCTTTACGACGAATTACCAAATTACGGATAATTGCATCGTTGTAACGGAATGTGTCGTTTAATTCAGCCAAAACACTATCAGAACACTCAATGTTCATAAGAACATAATGTGCTTTGTGAATTTTGTTTATTGGGTAAGCTAGTTGACGACGGCCCCAATCTTCTAGACGGTGTACTTGACCACCATCTTCACTGATTAGGTTTGTGTAACGCTCTACCATTGCTGATACTTGTTCGCTTTGATCTGGGTGAACCAGAAAGACGATTTCATAATGACGCATTTAAGCTCTCCTTATGGGTTCTTAGTCTCCACGCTTCCCCTGTTAAAAAGCTGTGAGACAAGGAGTATTGATTGACAGGGACGCGCATTGTATAGCATGTTGCACAATAAATAAACGACTAGATCGTATTATATTGAAGCGTACGTTAAAGAAAAGCACCTTCCCCAAAAACGTCTAATGCCTTACCTTCTTTTCTCAAATAGTATCTTGTACAAAGCCCTATGATGTCTTATCCACTCTAGTGCCTAGTCATTCGAGCACTAATAGCAATACTTAAAAAAATCAACACCATACCAATGTAAGCAACCTCATTAGGTATATGCCCCCACACAATCCACCCCCAAAGCCCACTAAAAATAACACCCGAATAGCTAACAGGAGAAACCACACTGGCAGGAGCATAAGAATAGGCTTTTGTGTACAAATACATGCCTAAATATAACGCCACGCATACTATCACTACCAGGGACCAACTCTCCATAGGTAACAACAAACTCTCCCCTTGCACCCACACCAACAAAAGAGAAAGCACGGCAGAGATTAAAAAATACACCATCATGGTTTCTTGACCACTCACCTGATGAGACAGCATTCGTGTCGTTACCATGGAAAAAGCCAAACCAATAGCAGATAAAAAACCAACAAGGTGCCAAGGGTTTAAGTTCTCAGGCGTCGGCTGGATAATACAAATAACCCCAAAAAAACCAACCACAAGAGGTGCCCATCGAGCTTTTGGTACTGCAATTCGCTGCATTACAAACACCACTAAGGGGACACAGAGCGGTGCGCAATAACGTAGTAACGTGGCTTCAACCAAAGGAATATGATTCAACGCCCAATAATAGAATAAAAAACCAGTAAAACCGCCGACACTACGAAGCAGATGGAGCTTCCATACTGTTATAGAACGTCGCTGCCAACGACCATGAAGTTGTGGATACAGCACCACAAGGCAAAATACACTTTGCCAAAAAACCAAGGTAGGCACGGCAACACTCACTTGTACCTGCTTAGCCGCTATCCCTGCAATAGACATAACAAACGCATAAGCAACCGTTAATAAGATGCCTTTTTTTAGCGCTCGATGCTCATTTATTAATAATGCCACACAACTCTCTCTTACTAATCAGCAATAAAAACTCATGTGATAAATAAACTACTCACCTATTTTTGTCGAGTGATTAGATAACCCAAGATAACGAGAAAAAGTATCTGGAAGAGAAGTAGACGTTAAGATGTCAACCGGTTCGTGAGCAACAACCCGACCACCAGCGATCAGCATTACTCGACCACCAATCAGCAATGCCTCACTTGGCATATGAGAAACCACCAAGGTCGTTAACTTAAATTGCTGAGTCACCTCTGCTACGAGTGTTAGCATTTCTTCCCGTAAAATAGGGTCAAGTGCACTGAATGGTTCATCCAATAACAAAATAGGCGTATTACGCACCAATACTCTCGCTATCGCTACGCGTTGAGCTTGCCCACCAGACAAAGCTTGTGGGTATTGATCTTGCTTTGCGATCAACTGAGTTTGCCGTAAAGCCCATTCAACCTTTTCTCGCTGTTGAGCGGTTAACTTTAATGATGGTTCAAGACCCACAGCAACATTTTGCCAAACATTTAATTGAGGAAACAAATTATCGCTTTGAAACAAAGTAGACACAGGTCGCTCAAAAGGCGCTAATCCTAAAAAGCTCGCCCCTAAATAAGAAAGTGTGCCCCGACCTTGCAAGTAGCCACCCAGCAAGTGAAGCAGGGTACTTTTACCTTCGCCACTTGCCCCTAATACCGTTGTCATTCCTGACGCTATTGAGGCCTGATAATCCGCATGAAAATTTTCCCAATCGTATTGAATGTTAATGTCTAGCATTTGATGCTCCTCCAATAACGCGAGTAACAAGATAAAATAAAATAAGACACAACGAAATCAATATCACTGCAATACACGCGCCCTCTTCTAAGCGATAGGAACCCACCAGCTGAAAAAGATATAACGGCAAAGAGATCAATCCTTGGCTGCCAAACAATGCAATACCCCCCATATCACCTAACGAAAGTAGCAAAGCATATCCTACTGCCTGAGCGATACTTTTACGAATCAGCGGCCATTCAATTTTGAAACGCGACCAACCATAAATACCTAAACTCAGATACACATTACGAAAGCGTTTTTCTTGTTGGTACAACACTGGCATCAAAACTCTTAGTACAAAAGGCAAAGCCATAACAGCATTAACCCAGACAACCACCCAATAGCTAGACTGAAAACTAAAGCCAGATGCACGGAGCAATAAAAACAACCCAGTCGCGAGCACCAAACCAGGCACCATAAGAATCATATTGCCAAGTTGCTCTAATTTAGTCGGTAAAAATGACCACCATCCTCGGTCCATAGCCATACGAGCAAGTACGCTAAAACAACCACCTAATAACACACTAATCGACGCAGCCGGAAGTGCAATTTTTAATGAAATCCATACTGCATGCCACGTTGCTTCAGCGAATAACGTCGGTAAAAATTTGTCTGAAAAAATAGGATCAAAAATAGCAATAAAAGGCGGTAACACTAACAACAAAGCCAGCAACATAATTATTAAATCGACACTTCGCGCAACCCTTGTATCTTTTAAACAATAACGTTGAGAGCTCAGTAAACTGACATCTTGCTGATTAGCAGGCGTTACTTTGTAAACAATAAGCGCAACCAACGTACAAATAACGACCTGAAGAAGAGACAAAAAGCTGGCTTTATCCAAATCAAAATCAAAACGTAATGCCTGATAAATAGCCACTTCTAGAGTACTAGATTTAGGCCCACCACCTAAACTTAACACCACTGAAAAACTGGAAAAGCACAGCATAAAAATAAGAACAAAAGCACCGGGTAATACTTTTTTAATATAAGGCCATTCGATGATACGAAATGACACTCCCCTTGAAAAACCTAACTGAGAAGCAAGCCGCCACTGACCGGGAGGAACTAAGTTATACCCTTGTATCAACAGGCGTACAGCCAACGGCATATTAAAAAACACATGCGCTAATAAGATACCCGACAATCCATAAAGAGGAAGCTGAATGCCTAACCAAGTGCTCAACCAACCAGAGCGTCCATACACAACAACAATACCTAAAATTGCAACAATAGTAGGCACCACCATAGAAATAGCAAACAACTGCAAAAGTAAATTTTTCCCTTTAAATTCTCGATGCCTTAAACAAGAAGCAACAGGAATAGCAATCAGCAGACTTAGTAGGCTACTGAATAATGCTTGCCATAATGAGAAACGAACAATTCGCCATAAGTACTTATCTTGTAAATATCCCCACCATTGAGAAACATCCATATAATGTAAAAGAGCCGCCAAACTGGCGGCTCCAATAAACACAAAAAGTGAAACACCTAATAGCGCGGGAAATATTCTTACCAGCTGACGCAGTAATGAAGCACTCACTATCATTAGCGTGTCGTTGCCTCAAGCCATTCATTTATCCACTCGTTTCGATGTTTCGCAACCTGCCCAGCAGGAAGTGTTAATACGTGCGTTGGCTTAGGTAAAGATCTAAATACCTCTGGCAATGGTCCCGCCTGCTTCACCACTGGTAACATCCAATTGCCAGTGGCAACAGTTGTCTGAAATCCTGGTGTTAAGATAAATTTCATGAACTGTTTTGCTAACGCGGGGTGTGGTGCATTTTTTAACATAGCAGCCACTTCTACTTGGGGGTAAAAGCCTTCACTTGCTGATGCTGCTTTATATTGCATCTTTTCTTCTACAAGGACGTGGTAAGCGGGGGATGTTGTATAACTTAATACCACATCAGACTCTCCCTTTAAGAAAAGACCATACGCATCAGACCAGCTTTTTGTTACGGTAACTGTATGTTTCGCTAATGTTTCCCATGCTATCGCCGCCTCGTTACCATAAACAGCTTTCATCCAAAGTAACAAGCCTACTCCTGGAGTACTGGTTCTCGGATCTTGATAAATAACACGAAGATTTTGATCTTCCACAATAGATTTAAGACTAGTAGGAGGTGTTTTTAACTTATTTGAATTATAAATAAAGGCAAAATACCCTTGATCAAAGGGGACGAAAACAGAGTCTTGCCAAACATTAGGTGTAATAACATGACTGACATCAACCTCAGAATCAGCCAACAATCCGGTTTTTTTGGCCTTTGCCATCAGATTAAGATCTAACCCTAACACGACATCTGCCGCTGAACTATTTCCCTCCAATTGCACCCGCGACAAAAGCCCTACAGAAGAATCGACTGTGACAAAGTTCAATGTACAGGCACATTCTTTTTCAAAATTAGCTTTGATTTTTGGCCCAGGCCCCCAATCAGAAGCAAACGAATCATAGGTATAAACATTTAAAGTTTCAGCAGAGGAAATGTTTGAAAAAGACAATAGAACACTAGCAATCATACCGGCGTTTAGAAAAAATTTGTTCATGGTGTCGCTCCTAAAAGTGAGCGGCGTTCAAAAGGAGAAAATGGCAAGAATATCCTGCTATCTCAATTCCTACGCCAGCATAATCTGGATCAGGTTCTATGGGTTAACAATGTTTCTCAGCTCTTGTAAATAGCTCACAAGAGCACCCCATGAGATAATAATGTAACTATAATAGCGACCTCTATGAGGTCAATCTATTTCCGCTAACACCCTAGCAACCGCCCCCTGATTTTGCTGCGCAAAATGCAAGGCTGCTTGGCCAAGAGAGTCTCGTTGAGCGGCGTTTTCTGCGAGTGCAGTAATAGTTGATGCTAATTGTTTGGCATCTTGACACCGAAGAGCACCATGATGAGTAATAAGCTGCTCCGTTATCTCTGCAAAATTGAAGGTAAAAGGGCCAACAACTATTGCACGAGCAAGCAAGGCAGGCTCGATAGGGTTATGACCACCTCGCTCAATCAAACTCCCTCCCACAAAGGCGACATCAGCGGCTTGATAATAGTGCATCATTTCACCCATCGAATCACCAATGATCACATTAAAGTTTGACCAATTCTCTAATTTGGTAACACTACGCAATGCCACTTTTTCAAAATAACGACTCGCCAACTCATAAACACTTTGAAAACGTTCTGGATGTCGAGGCACTAATATTAATAAGGCATCTGGCGTCTGTTTAAGCAGCATTTGATGGGCGCTTAATAAGCTCTCATCTTCGCCCTCATGAGTACTTCCACCAACCCAAGTAAAAGAGTTCGATAATAGATGGCGCCAATCCTGTATTTTCACGTCATCAGGAACAGTCAGGTCAAATTTAATGCTGCCTGTTACAACAACACGCTTTGCACCTAAGGCAGTAAAACGGTCAGCATCAGCTTTAGCGTGGGCTAAAAAACAGTCAGGTAACGCCATTAAAGGTTTAGAGAGAATAGAAAACTTTTGGTAACGCTGAAACGAGCGCTCACTTAATCGTGCATTCACGACATCAATACTCAACCCTTTACGCTTCGCCTCAAATAATAAATTTGGCCAAAGTTCCGTTTCCACAATTAATAGCCGACCACACTCAATACGTCTTAAGGCACGTTTAACACTGCAACGCCAATCCATTGGAAGGTAACGATGGATCGCAAATGGAAACGTTTTCTCCACTTGCTCAGCACCTGTTGGCGTCATGGTGGTAATAAGTATCTGACTTTCAGAATGTGTTTTTACCCATTGATCAACTAAAGGGCGAACCGCCAACACTTCACCAACCGATGAACAATGTATCCATATATCGGCTTTAACTGGCTGCCAAAATCCTAACGCCTCACGTGCACGATAAGCAGGGTATTTTTTTATAAAGCGCCGTATCTTCAATAAGATGAACGGAGTCAATAGTGGGAAAAGCGTACGATAAAGCCACATACTTATTCTGGCACATCACTGAATTGCTGATTATGTAGTTTCGCATAAGCGCCATTCAGCGCTAACAACTCATTATGAGAACCTTTCTCAATGACTTGTCCATGATCAATAACCGCAATAATATCGGCATTTTCAATCGTAGACAGTCGATGCGCTATGGCAATAGTAGTTCGGTTTTCCATTAGCTTGTCCAGCGCGGTTTGTATTGCTCGCTCAGATTCAGTATCCAGTGCTGACGTTGCTTCATCCAAAATAAGAATAGGCGCATTTTTTAAAATAGCCCTAGCAATCGCAATACGCTGGCGCTGACCACCAGAGAGTAACACTCCATTTTCACCCACTAAGGTTTTTAACCCTAACTCTAATTCTTGGATAAAGTCCCAAGCATTAGCGGCTTTCGCGGCATCAATAACCTCTTCTTCAGTAGCACCACTCAAACTACCGTATGCAATATTATCTTGAATCGTGCCATTAAAAAGAACAACTTGCTGATTCACTAAAGCAATATTTTTACGTAAATCATGTAAGGTGTAATCGTTAATATTTTCACCATCGACACGTAAACCATCTCCTTCCACATCATAAAAACGTGGAATCAAATTTGCTAGGGTCGACTTACCACTGCCAGATCGGCCAACAAGAGCCAGTTTTTTCCCCGCTGGTAGAGATAAGGTAATATTCGTTAATACAGTTTTATCGGTATCAGGATAATTGAATGTTAATCCATTCCAACTAATATCTCCTTTTAAGCGACCTACTGTTTTAGTACCGGTATCTTTTTCACTTTCTAAATCTAAAAAGGCAAAAATACTTTGAGCAGCAGCGATGCCTTTTTGCAAGATACTATTGACAGAAGTTAGCTGACGCATTGGCTTACTTAACATGCCAGCCGCACCAATAAAGGCAACAAAATCCCCTGCCGACATGCTAGCAGTAATAGCAGGATCTAATGCTAGCCAAATCAATAATGACAAAGAGATCGCAATAATGAACTGAACAATAGGAACATTAAGTGCTTTGGTTAACTCCATTTTTAATTGCGATCGACGATTTTCTTGGGCCGTTTTATGGAATCGCTTCGTTTCGTACTCATCACCACCAAAGATCTTAATAACTTCATGACCTTTGATTGCCTCAGAAGCAACGTCGGTCACGCCTCCCATGGCATTTTGTATTTTCAAACTTAATTTACGAAAACGCTTTGATGCATATCGAACAACCAACCCAATAACAGGAATAACGATCAAAAATAACAATGAAAGGCGCCAGTTAATGAAAAGCATATACCCCAACAGCCCGATGACACTTAACCCTTCTCGTAATATGACTTGAATTGCTTGTGTCACCGAGTCAACAACTCGCTCAGTGTCATAAGTTAATTTAGCCAGCAAACGACCACTTGGCATGTTATTAAAATAGTTTGATGGTAAGGTCACCATTTTATTAAACATGCTAGTACGAAGATCAAATACGACATTATTTGCTACTTTTGCCATGCAATAGCTGCCGAGAAAAGTACCAATACCACGAACAAAAAACACCCCTAAAATAGCCAGAGGAATTAGAGTCCGCCCTTCAACAGCTTTGCCATTAGAAACAACATCAACAATATGCTTAAGCAACGCTGCTAATGCTGGCTGCATTGCTGAGTATAATATATAGCCTAATACACTAAGGATAAAATACCCCAGTGATGGCTTAACATACCCTAACAATCTAAAGTAAAGTTGCATTCCTGAAGCCGTTTCTTGCGGCTTGCTTACTTCTGGTTTCGCCATATCTTGCATTTATAGGTTTGCCTTTTCGATGATAGACGTTGTTGAATAACCATCAACAAAGGTCAATACTTTCACCTCACCACCATGGGACAACACATGATCTGCTCCCACAATGCTCTCAATAGTGTAATCCCCACCCTTAACTAATACATCCGGACTCAAGACTTCTATAATTTCTTTGGGAGTATCTTCATCAAACCAAGTCACCCAATCGATCGCACCAATCCCTTCCAAGACTGCCATTCGATGTTCAAGATTATTAATAGGACGTTTTTCGCCTTTTAAGCGTTTTACCGACGCATCCGTATTAACGGCAACAATAAGGCGATCACCTAATGCTTTGGCTTGCTTCATATAAGCCACATGTCCTGGATGCAAAATATCAAAACAACCATTGGTAAACACCACTTTCTCACCACTAATCTGAGCTAATTTAATTTGCTCAAGAAGCGCCGCTGGCGACAATACACCAAAGTTTGTCGTTCTATTTCGTTGATACATAATGGCATCAAGTTGCTCAGCATTAATAGAAGCGGTGCCCAACTTGCCCACCACATAACCCGCCGCTTGATTAGCATGCTCTACAGCATCAACAAAACGTTTACTGGTCACATATACGGCGGTCAGTACTGCCACTACAGTATCGCCCGCTCCGGTGACATCAAAGACTTCTTTTGCGGCTGTCGCGAGAGAGAACGGTGGTTTATCATCGGTTAACAAAATCAAACCATCTTCACCACGAGTGACAAGCAGTGCATCCCAATTAAATTTTTCACGAAGGGCTTTGGCTTTTTCTTCTAGCTCTACAACCGAATGACATTGGCCAACAATATTTTCAAACTCAAGCAAGTTCGGCTTAACCAGAGTTGCACCTTGATAGATAGAGAAATCATCACCTTTCGGGTCTACAAAACTAGGGACATTAACGTCATTCGCCATTTTTATCAGGGTTTGCACATCTGCTAAGCACCCTTTCGCATAGTCAGAAAATATAACAGCGTCTGAAGCCGGCAGACATTCTTTTACCATTGAGGCTACGGCATCATTTTGAATCAGGCTGTCTTCACGATCTTCAAAATCCAAACGAATCAGTTGTTGATGACGACTCATGACTCGTAATTTCGTAATCGTTGGTAGCGTGTCTGAAGTAACAAATCGACAATTAACACCTTCGGCTTCTAAGCAACGCGCTAATACATCAGCGTTTTCATCTTTTCCGACCACACCAACCAAGGTTACCGCGACACCTAACTTAGCCAGACCAAGCGCCACATTAGCCGCGCCGCCCGGTCTATCTTCGATGTTAGACACTTTTACCACTTGAACAGGGGCTTCAGGTGAAATTCGAGATGTGCCACCATGCCAGTAGCGATCCAACATAACATCACCCACTACGAGGATGTGTTTATCCTTAAAGTTCAAATATGAAGAGTTCATAGCCACATAATAATCGATTTTTGAGAGCGCTCATCCTATCATACTCATTGAATAAGTTGGACATCCCTACATCACAAGTAATAAGGCTAATTTTTTGATGCTGAATTCCACCCTAACTTCCTGTAAACACTTCCTTTTTGACCAATTACTCGATAACTGGGCGAACTGTGGCCTAGATCAAAACTTAGGTTTTAGCTACGAAAGCATGAATCATGATTGGAGTAGAAACGAAGTCGGTCGGGTTCGCCTTCTTACACAATGCCGTCAGCTATACACTTTTAGTCATGCTGTCTCGATAACCCATAATGAACAATGGTTGTCACGCTTAACACCGCTCTTCGATTTTATTACTACGCACTATTTTATAGAAGAACGCTGGATTTTCTCTCTCAATGATGATCTTTCGCCAAAAGACACACAATCTGACGCCTACGCACTCGCCTTTGTTTTATTGTCTTTTAGTCATTATTACAGCATTACTAAAGACCAACGCGCGCTTACTTTAATGAAAAAAACACATCAATTCCTAGCGCGTAACATGCAGGCGAACTCTGGTGGCTTTTACGAATCGTTCCCCATAGATACCACACAAGTACGTCGTCAAAACCCACATATGCATTTGCTAGAAGGTTATATTGCCGCCTACCAAGTCACTAAAGACGATATCTATAAAACTCAAATTGTCGAGTTACTGACTCTGGCTCTTGATCACTTTTATGATAAAAAGACCAAGACTTTACGAGAGTTTTTCACCAGCGATTGGGAAATTGACCCAGAGACAGGTAATCAAGTGGAGCCTGGACACCACTTTGAATGGGTATGGCTCTTATATCAAGCGAATAACCTACTTCCTAATCCAGATTATATCGATCTAGCACAGCATCTATGGCTGATCGCATCACGTCATGGTTTAGCTGAGAATGGAGGCATCTACAATCAAATAGAAGGTAATAACTACACACCTCTTGACCCAGAGAAGCGTATTTGGCCTATCACAGAGTATCTCAAAGCCATTACCGTCATACCAATAGGAAAAGAAGAAAAAGAACATCGACTTAATATTGCGCTACACTTTTTACAAGATCATTATTTTCTAGATAATGGACGCTGGAACGAATACCTTAATGCGAACAATCAACCTAAAGATTTTCCACTACCAGGTACCAGCAGTTATCATATTTTTCTCGGCCTCGCTGAAGTGATAAGATGGGCGCAATCTAATTCTGGTTTTACTCTTTAACTTCAGAACTCAATTCAGGACAACAATTTATGTATATAGTAACTGGCGGTGCTGGCTTTATTGGCAGCAATATTATCAAAGCCCTAAACAGAAAAGGCATCCGCAATATTTTACTAGTTGATGATCTTACTGATGGCAAAAAGTGCCTTAATTTGTCCGATCTAGACATCGCAGACTACATGGACATGTATGATTTTTTAGACGCCATTAAAAATGACACATTAGGTATCAAGCCTACGGCTGTTTTCCACGAAGGTGCTTGTTCAGCAACCACAGAATGGGATGGTAAATTTGTCATGAATGTAAACTACCAATACTCAAAAGCGGTATTGGATTTTTGTTTGCAGCATGGCGCCGCTTTTTCGTATGCCTCTTCTGCTTCCGTATATGGTTCTGGTCCCGTTTTCCAAGAGTCACGCGAGAACGAAAAGCCACTTAACATGTACGCCTATTCTAAATTCCAATTTGACCAATATATTCGTGCTGTTTTACCTACCGCAAAAAGCCAAATTGTTGGTTTTCGCTATTTCAATGTATACGGGCCTCGCGAACAACATAAAGGCAGTATGGCCAGTGTTGCCTTCCATCTACGCAACCAAGTGCTTGCTGGAGAAAATCCTAAATTATTTGGTGCTTATGATGGTTACGAAGAAGGTGGCCAAAGCCGTGATTTCATCTACGTAGAAGACCTAGTCAATACCAAACTTTGGTTTATGGAAAACGCCACCAAGTCGGGCATTTTCAATTTAGGTACCGGTAATGCAGAACCATTCCGTACCATTGCAGAAACGGTAATCGAACATTATGGTAAAGGAGATATTGAATACATTCCTTTTCCTGAGCACCTTAAAGGCGTATACCAAAGTTTTACTCAAGCAGATATTACTAAACTGAGAGATGCTGGTTATACAGGGACTTTTCGCGGTCTAGCGCAGGGTGTTAAAAACTACCTAACATGGCTTGATTCAAATGGCTAAATACTTAATTGTCGGCCCTTCTTGGGTCGGCGACATGGTAATGGCTCAAAGCCTTTTCATCACGATAAAAGAACGTGATGAAAAGGCAATTATTGACGTCATTGGCCCTAATTGGTCATCGCCTATCTTAGCGAGAATGCCACAGGTTCGTAACGCGATCACCTTACCCACTGGCCACGGCGAATGGGGTATCAACACCCGTAGACACTTGGGAAAATCCTTGCGTTCTGAGCATTATGATCACGCTATTGTGATGCCTCGCTCCTGGAAATCTGCTCTAGTACCCTTTTTTGCCAAAGCCAAACACCGAGTAGGATTTACAGGAGAGCAACGCTATTTTTTGTTGAATGAACGACGCAAGCTAGATAAAAGTATTTTAAATCAAACCGTTAAGCGCTTTACCTCTCTTGGCTTACCGAGCACTGAGGCTTACCCTCCTAAACATCTACCTAATCCAGCTTTACGAGTAGACCTTGATAACCAACAAGCATTGTTTGCTACCTACAAGATTGTAGATCGCCCTGCTATCGCATTAATGGCCGGCGCGGAATTTGGTCCTTCTAAACAATGGCCAATTTCTTATTTCCATGAACTTGCGAAAAATGCCATTAAGGCAGGTTATCAAATTTGGGTATTAGGGGGCCCTAAAGATGCTGAGGATGGTGACAATATCACCAAGGGGCTCGGTGAATTTGCCATCAACCTATGTGGTAAAACCAAACTAGTCGATGCAATAGACTTACTTGCCGCAGCAGAAAAAGCCGTTAGCAATGATTCAGGATTAATGCATGTAGCCGCAGCTGTTGGTACTGAAGTACATGGTATTTATGGATCAACCAGCGAGTTATTTACACCACCATTAACAAAAAATAAGACCATTCATAACTTGCACTTAGAATGCTCGCCTTGTTTTAAACGACAATGTCCTCTTGGTCATACAAATTGTCAAAACCAACTCACTCCAAATTTAATTATAAAATCAGTGCTTTTATGACAAACATTGTATTACTCAGAAACAGACCTCATTTTGGTGCTCAAATTACTACTATTCCTACTCTAAGGTTTTTTAAGCAACACTGCAATGATGAGTCTACTTTAACGCTTTTGTCACGATATAAGGTGGAGTGGATTTTTAAACAACTACCTTGGGTAGATAAGTATGTTTACTCTGAAAGCTACTTTTCTGAATTAAAAGAGCTCAATAACGCTGGAAATCTTTTAAATCTTAGACCGAGTAATAGGCTTCCTGTTTTACTTTATAAAACGATTAAAAATGGCCAAATTTTTGATTTAGTAAAGTACTATTTTGAAGGCTTTACATCCCATCAATATAGTATAATGAATGATCAAGAATATCGCGCTGTCAACTACCTGAAAATATTCATCCAAGATGATATAGAGCTAGCCAATGCACTCGCATTACCATTTTATGAACTCGCAAATACATCTATTCTAAGCATTAATAGCGCCCCGATTAAAATATTGATGATGCCTGGTGGTGGTGGTGGTGAATTCAAAAAATGGGGATTACTAAACTTCATCAAAGCAGGACAAAAAGCATCCAAACTATTAGGAAAAGCATGCCATCTGCACATACTTATCGGACCTGATGAAACAGAAGAGTTGCATATCATGAATACCCAATTCACCAATGTCGAAAATATTTTCTTACACACATCTCTGCCGATCAAAGACATAAGTAAGCTGGTATCTCTTTGTGATATTACTATCGCAAATGATTGCGGCCCCTCTCATATAGCACAATGTATGCAAAAGCCTTATATTGGATTATTTAAAAAAACCAACCCCGAATGGTTTCTTTCTCGTGTAAAGTCTATTGAGGTAACCCCAAATGATAACCAAGATATAAAAACCATCCAAGTCGAGCTTGTCACAGAACACATTATCCACCTATTAAAGCATTCCGATTAAGAGCTCAATATGAAGATTTCAGGCAACATCATTACCCTTAACGAAGAAAAGAACATTGCTGCCTGTATCAAATCGATGCAGTCCGTTTGTGATGACATTGTTGTTGTCGATTCTGGCAGTACAGACAAGACCATCGATATTGCAAAAGGCTTAGGGGCAACGATTGTTCATCAACCCTATTTAGGTGATGGTATACAAAAGAATGTAGCACTCTCTCACACCAAACATGCTTGGGTACTCAGCCTTGATGCAGATGAACGATTAACATCTGAAATGTCTAACGCTATCCAGCAATTGGATTTACCTTCTTCCTCAGTAGAAGGCTTTTCATTCCGTCGTCAAAATATGATTGGAAGCCGTTGGATAAAGCAGTGTGGATGGTATCCTGATCGTTGCATTCGACTCTATAATACAGAAAAAACCCGCTTTGCAGATGTCAAACAACATGCCAGTGTCCAGACGACATCTGTGCAAGATATTAATGCTGATATCGTTCACTTTTCCTTTAAAAATATAGGTGAACTATTCGCTAAGCCAGGTCGTAATTTTAGTGGCCGCGCAGCAAAAATCATGTATGCCAAAGGAAAAAAAGCCAATTCTTTTTCGCCGTTTTTACATGGACTTAATGCATTTATCCGTAAATATATTTTTCAAAAAGGTTTTTTAGGCGGTGTTGACGGTATGACAGTAGCGCTCAGCTCTGCCGTAAACAGTTATTTAAAATACGCTAAATTACTTGAGTATCAACGAGATCAAAGCGTGACGAAGCAAGACGACTTTAACAATATCTGGTAATTAATTAGGCTGCCCATTTTGAATAAACTAATCACCGTAATGCACGTAAACCTTGCCAAAGGTTTTCGTGGTGGCGAAAGACAAACTGAGCTATTAATTAAGGCGCTGGCCAAGCACCCTAATGTAGAACAGATAGTCGCCTGTCGAAACGACTCTCCTCTTCGAGAAAGGTTAGCTGGTATTGAGAAGATGCAATTCCTTACTGCTAATCATCAACTTGATGGTCATTTTTCTGCACCTAAAGTCGACATAGTACACGCACATGAAGCCAAAGCTGTGCACTGGGCTTATCTTCATAAGCTCTTGCGTAATACGCCTTATATCTTAACTCGTCGTGTCGACACCCCTATTAAAGAAAAATGGTCCAACAAACTATCGTACAAAAATGCACTAATCCGTGTTGGTATATCTACTCTTATCTCCAATCATATTCGAGATAAAAAATGGGGTAAGGTTGAACAGATACCAAGCACATTAGCTCATTTAACAAGCGACCTAGAAGAAGGAAAAAAATTTAAAGCGCAGTTTCCTAACAAAACGCTAATCGGTCATGTTGGGGCTTTAGTTGACCGCCATAAAGGGCAAAAAGTACTGATAGAAGCAGCAACATTACTAGAAACTAGCCATCCTGAATTTCAGTTTGTCTTCTTTGGCGATGGCGCGGATAAAGAAGAACTTAAAGCCTTTTCAGAAAAAAATACAAATGTGACTTGGATGGGCTTCAAAGCGAATATTGGCGACTATCTACCGTTTCTTGATATTTTTGCCTTTCCATCGAGAAATGAGGGCCTTGGCTCTACCTTACTCGATGTTATGGACGCAGAAGTCCCGATTATCGCCTCTGATGTTGGTGGTATTCCTGATATTGTTATTGACCAACAAACGGGGCTACTAATTCCGGCCAATGATAGCAAAGCGCTAAAAGAAGCAATTGTAAAATTAATCAACGACAAAAACCTACAGCAGTCGCTGGTTAAAGGCGCTAATGCTCGCCTTGAAAATTATACGCCAGAAAAAATGGCTGAACGCTATTTAAAAATCTATCAACTCACGAAGTAGTATTATCTGAGTTTAGAAGAATATGGTCAGTAAAGTCTCAATATCGGCATTGGTTCTTTACTGCCTCATATTATAGCTTTATAGCGTCATATTTTTAGTACGTAGCATTCGCTTAGCCCATTGACTCCAAGACCCTACATACACTTCCTTTGCTGCCATACCCGCATAATTCATCGCTAACACATTATGACAGGAGGTAATACCTGAACCGCAGTAATGGACACTCTCCTCACCGCCCACTAATAAGTCACGCCATTCAGCCAACAGCACCTCTTTACTCTTAAACACACCACTGGCTACTAAATTATCACTAAAAGGTCGATTAATCGCACCAGGAATATGCCCTGCAATAGGATCTATTGTTTCATTTTCTCCTTGGTAACGACTATTTGCTCGAGCATCAATAAGCTGAAACACTTCTAGTTCAACATTTCCAATCACACTGTCTTCCGTCACCGCCCAAGGAAAAGACACCGTAAATCGATAAGGTGACGGTACAGCAAGAGATTTATCTATTGATAGAGCTAAACCTTGCTCTTGCCATGCCATCATCCCTCCATCTAACACAAGTACATCAATGCCTTGCTGGGAAAGCATCCACCAAGCCCGAGCAGCAACAGCTCCGCTCATATCATCATAGACAACCACTTGGGAATTCTTATCAATACCCCAACGCTGAAGCTGGTCTGCAAACTCATCGACTTCTGGCAATGGATGGCGACCAGTCCATTGCGTCACCTCACCGGCTAATTCATGATGAACATCCACAAAAATAGCCCCGGGAATATGTCCTTTTTCGTACTCTCTTAGACCTTTACTATGGTCTGTTAAATAGAATCGGCAATCTAACATCACTAAGTTTTCTTGTGCCTGCTTGATACTCAATGCCTTTGCACTGATTAAGGTCTGTAGCAACATATCTATTCCTTAATTAAACGTTTTGCATTACGAATTCATTTTGTCATTCCATAAATCTACTTTGATTAGTCACTTTTTGCTAATATCTCATTCTTAAATTTATCACTTTTACTGAGCACCAAATGATTCGTATCGACCTATTACTCACTGAGCAAGGCTTGGCTAAATCTCGCTCTCAAGCACAAACCTTTATCAGTGAAGGTCGTGTTACTTTTAAACAAGAAGAAACTTGGATTACTGCGGTTAAACCCAGTCTTAAATTAGCCCCTGAATGTGAGCTGAAGGTGGTTGCAGATGAAGCTGATCGTTATGTATCACGTGGAGCATTAAAACTAGAAGGCGCGCTAAAGCATACTAAAATAGATTTATCTGGCTTTCTCGTTTTAGATGTTGGCCAATCAACAGGCGGCTTCAGTGATTGTGCCATCCAGCATGGTGCAGCCCATGTTGTTGGTGTAGAAGTCGGTCACGATCAACTGGATCAACGCTTACGTAATGACCCAAGGGTTACCTGTCTAGAAGGCATCAATGCTAGACACTTAACGGCTGCCGACTTAGGTAATCACTTTCCTTCTGCTGGTTTTGATCTTGCGGTAATGGATGTTTCTTTTATTTCTCAAACAAAAATATTGCCACAACTACCTGCGCTACTAAAGCAACATGGTCAATTGATTACACTCGTCAAACCACAATTTGAAGTAGGCAAAGAGTTCATTGGTAAAGGTGGTCTAGTCAAAAATAAACAACGAGTTAAGCAACTCGAAGCAGACATTCAGCAGTTTATAAAAAACTTAGGCATGGTGGTAAAATGCTATATTGAAAGCCCGATAAAAGGCGGGGATGGCAATCAAGAATTTCTACTTTGGGCAATAAAAGAAGAATAAGAAGAAACAAATTATAGAATTTCGTCAAAACCAACAGACGGTTCAGAATGAATATTCTGACTGTCTTTTCGCTCTAATTCTATTAAATAGTTACGTGCCATATAAAAACCCAAACAACCAAATATAATAGACCCAACGGCTTGTCCAAACAAAACCCCCTCTGCGCCCATATAAAAACCAAATATCAGAATTAAGGGCCAAGTGCCTAAGGTTGCTCGACCAAAATTTAGCAAGGTACTGTTAAACGGTCTACCAAGGTTGTTAAACACCGCAATCGCAATAAATAACAGACTTTGAAAGAAGAAACTAAACGATACATAAGTGGCAAAGAAACGAATAAGATCTTCCGTTTTTTGCGTCGCATTAAAGACAGACACAAGCCAGTTTTGCATAAAGTACAAGGTAAAACACAAAATCAAACAGTAACAAAAAGCATAAATTACCGCGCTATAAATAGCACCATGCATACGATCAAAACGCCGAGCACCATAGTTCTGTCCCAAAATTGGCCCTACTGCACCAGACAAAGCAAATAAACCACCAAAGACCACGGGAATAATACGTCCGATTATAGCGACAGCAGCAACAGCCTCATCCCCAAATGCAGCGGTATGCCCCATCACAATAGCATTGGCTAACGGTGAAGACATACTTGTTAACATCGCAGGGAAGGCAATTTTGCAAATCGGCTTCATATCTTTCAGGAAATCTCCAACAACAAACTTCCCCAGCATTTTATGAATATGCACCACACCGTAGTAAGATACCAAAACCATAGATAGCCGTGCGATTAGAGAAGCCAGCGCGGCACCTTCTATCCCCATACCTAGGGTAAATATTAGAATAGGATCAAGAATAGCATTCACAATCCCCCCCACTAAAGTAGCGTACATTGCTCTCCGAGCATCTCCCAGTGCACGCATAATACCAGAGCCAATCATACCAATCATGACCGCTGGCATCCCCAAGATCAAAATTTGTAAGTACCCACTGGCCAAATCGAGCGTTCGACCACTGGCACCGATAAAAGATAAAACCTCGGGAATATAAGACCATAACGCCAACACAATCGTGGTCGAAAATATAATGCCAAAAGCCAGTACATTTACCGCACGACGCTTTGCCAACGCGACATCACCTTCCCCTATTGCTTTTGCAACCAACGCCGTGGCAGCGATAGACACTGCCATGCTCAGTGAAATAGTAAAAAACATAATGGTACTGGCAAAACCTACTGCTGCTACCGCTTCTTTTTCCCCCAGCATAGAGAGAAAAAGCATATCCACTAGATCCACCAAAAACATACACATCAGCCCAAGGGCGCTAGTAAAGGACATCGCTACCACATGCTTTAACGTTGAACCTTCTATGAGTTTTGCCTGATGCGGCATTAGTGTCCCCTAAAAATATATGCATGAAAAATGAGTTAGCATAAAACAAAAAAAACCGAGCAAGCATCGACTTACTCGGTCTCCTTATTTTCTCATGTATCGCTTGTTGATAGAACGCTTAGTGCTAGATAAATCTCAAACATAACCTTACATTGACCTTACTAGACTAAATCACTATAAAATACACACAGTAAACTTTAGTTTGAATATAATATCCGTCAATACTATACAGCACAGATAGTTCCGCAATGGTCTATTTTCAGTCTTCATCACCATAAAACGCTCACTTTCTAATGATGCTTTTTAATGAATTACAACATTCTATTCTTACTCATGTCATTTCCTCTTTTTCAGAATAATAAAGCCAACCAACCCATAGAAAAATAATAAAACCACTATTTTAAAGCACTATGTATGGTCTACTCATACCTACGAGGGAGAACTCTAAATTTAGCAATAACGATTCATCCATTTGAATTTTTTACTTTTTTGGCGTGTAATGCATTACGTTTACCATACTTAATTAGCCGATAAACACGTACTGTAATTTTTACTGGCAACTCATTTATTCAGGAAACACAATGCAACCAAGTGAAAAATTAAAAAACATTTGTCTTAACGACTGGAAGTATTCTGCCACTCATCCTTTTTGCCTAGAACTTGCAGAAGGAACCTTGCCGTTACACAAGATGCGAACGTATTTAGCGCAAGATTACACCTTCATTAATAACTTTGTACGCTTAGCTGCCGCTGCGATCCAGCACGCACCGTCTTTGCCCGATCGCCTCCCACTCGCTCATTTTTTAGGCAACATAGCAGGTCCTGAAAACACCTACTTCCAGCGCTCATTTGAGGCATTAAATGTTCCGCAATCTGAACGAGAAAACCCGCCATTATTACCACCAACAGACGCCTTCCAAACACTCATGATAAAAGCAGCAAACAGTGGGCAATACGCCAACATGGTCGCTGTATTATGCGTCGCCGAATGGATATATTTAAGCTGGGCGCAACCTTTGGTAAAATCAGTAGACAGCTTACCATTTTACTTTGGGGAATGGATTACGCTGCATTCAGGAGAATATTTCGAATCGATTGTAGAGCACCTACGTACCCAACTTGATAATGCACTTAATCAGGCGGATAAAGCGACACAACAAACAGCACAAGATTACTTCACACAAGCTGTTCAATTGGAAAAACAATTCTTTGATGCCTGTTACCAATAAGAAAGTCTAAAAAGAGATTATCAATCAACAAGGCAGAATAAAAAATGGACTTACTCTCAATAGAATAAGTCCATTTTTAATATTACAAACAATAAAAGTAACGCTACTTAATATAAAAACTAATGAACATTACCATCCGCACCACTAAATACTATTTTTTCAACATCCGTAAAGCGTTCAGCAAAATGCACTGTCAATCCTTCTTTTACGGAATCTGGCAGCTCCTCAAAGTCTCGTCGATTGGGGTCTGGTAAAATAACCTCATTTATTTTACTGCGCTTAGCAGCAATGAGTTTTTCTCGAATACCACCTACCGCTAATACCTGTCCCGTTAAAGTAAGCTCGCCAGTCATCGCCAAACCTTTACGAACTGGCTCACCACGGGCCAATGACATCAAGGCTGTCGCCATCGTTACGCCTGCACTTGGTCCATCTTTTGGTGTCGCCCCTTCTGGGACATGCAAATGAATCAAACTTTTATCAAAAAACTCTGGGGATTGTTGATAAGCTTTTGCGTGAGAAAAAACATAAGAATAAGCAATTTCTGCCGACTCTTTCATCACATCTCCTAGCTTACCGGTGAGTTTGAGACCTCTGGTGAGTTCATGCACTCTATTCGCTTCAATCGGCAAGGTTGCCCCTCCCATTGATGTCCAAGCCAAACCAGTAACCACACCCACACCTTGCAAGGTTTTTTCGGGACGGAAATACGGCATCCCTAACAGAGCCTCAACGTCTTTAATGCCTACGCTAATATGCTCTTTTTCACCCGTCATCAAACTCACAACAGATTTGCGTAAAATCTTCTGTAAAAGCTTATCTAATCCGCGAACCCCAGCCTCACGAGCATAATGCTCAATAATATGACGTAGTGCCGCATCGGTGATGTTGAGCTGTTTTTTAAGCAATTTGTTTTTCTTTAATAACTTAGGCCATAAGTGCTGTTTGGCAATGGCCAGTTTTTCATCGCCTATATATCCAGACAATCGAATCACATCCATACGATCGAGTAACGGAGCCGGGATAGTATCAAGCTGATTAGCAGTACAAATGAACAAGGTCTTAGACAAATCCACACGCATGTCCAAATAATGATCTAAGAACTCATTGTTTTGCTCTGGATCGAGCGCTTCAAGCAAAGAAGATGCTGGATCGCCTTGAAAAGAAGAACCAATTTTATCGACTTCATCCAGCATGATAACTGGGTTCTCTACTTCTACATCTTTTAAAGCTTGTACAAACTTACCTGGTAATGCACCAATATAAGTGCGTCTATGACCTTTTATTTCAGCCTCATCGCGCATACCACCTAAGCTAAAACGATAGAATTTACGATTTAATGATTCTGCTATCGACTTACCTATCGAGGTTTTACCCACACCTGGCGGCCCTACTAATAGCAAAATAGATCCTCCCATTTCACCACGGTGAGCACCTAATGCTAAAAACTCCACTATACGATCTTTAACATCACCCAGACCGGCATGATGAGATTCTAAAACATCACGAGCAACGCTAATATCAAGGTTATCTTTCGAATGTACTCCCCACGGAAGTGATGTAGCCCAATCCAAATAGTTACGTGTCACACCATATTCTGGCGATCCAGTTTCCAAAATACTTAATTTATGTAACTCATCTTGAATCTTGTCATTCACCGCATCAGGAACCGTTTTTCCGGTTAGACGAGCTTCAAAGGTTTCCACATCAGAAGTGCGGTCATCTTTCGATATACCCAACTCTTTTTGGATCACTTTAAGCTGTTCCTTTAGGAAAAACTCTCGTTGGTGATGGCTGATTTTTTCATTCACTTCCGCGCTAATTTCATTTTGAAGGCGAGCGATCTCTAATTCTTTTTTAAGTAAGGTCAATGACAAATGCATTCGATTTGGCACTGACATTGTTTCTAAAACCTCATATAAGTCTTTCGCATCAGCTGACGTAATCGATGCTGCAAAGTCAGCGAGTAAGCCAGGCTCATTAAAGGAAAATCGACCGAGGTATTGACGTAAGTCTTCACTGAACAAAGGGTTTAAACGGATCAACTCTTTAATTGAATCGAGCATTGCAATCGAATACGCTTTAGATTCATCGTTGTTCGTTTTTGAATCATTTATATAACGCACTCGAGCTAAATAAGGAGCACTTTCACTCAGCCACTCCACTACTTCAAAGCGCTTTACGCCTTGTGCTAGAAACGTAATTTTATCATTTTTCTTTTCTGCTTTATGCACTCTAGCCACACAACCAATAGCACGAAAAGATGATACTTTAGGTGCACCTTTTACTTTGTCGGCATAGACCAAACCGACGGCGGTTTGTGGATTTTCTGAAATACGATCTAAGGTCTCTTCCCATGGTTCAGCGTCCACCATGACTGGTTGGACCTGTGCGGGGAAAAAAGGACGACTAGATATAGGCAAAATATAAAGTGTATCAGGCAACACATCGTCAGGAAGCGCTAGCTCCCTAGGATCGCTTATCTTAATCTCTTCATCTACATCGATTAACTGCTCGTCTTGTATATCTGGGTACTGCTCATCATTACTCATAATCTACTTCTCAATGTATCTGTTTTCATTATCAATACTGAGATTCAAAAAATAGCGCTAGAATCTAATTAAGTTAACTATTTATGTAATGCCAATCCCTATGAAAACAATCCCTAAGGGATTTTTTCCTACTCTTTATTCATTACGGCAATAACTAACCAAAAAGACAGGATTGATGAATAACCTATAAAACCATTGTGGTATCATTCCTGCAATATTAATTCTGCAAGCCACAACCTAAACAAGGTGAAAGGCACCGCACACACTTTGAAATAGAAGGAAACACCATGACTCGCGATGAACTCCTTAATACTTATCATGATATTTTCGTGATCGATCACCCTTTTGTGCAACATAAACTGACTAGTCTACGAGATAAAACCACCAATACTCGTGAATTTCGTATGCTAGTAGAAGAACTCGGCACGCTCATTGGCTATGAAGCCACTCGCGATTTAGAAACCGTTGATGCTGAAATAGAAACCCCTCTAGAAACAACAATGAGTCCGGTACTAAAAGGCAAAAAACTGTGCATAGTGACAATAATGAGAGCAGGCAATGGATTAGCAGAGGGCGTACTTAAATTATCCCCTTCTGCACGTGTTGGTCACGTTGGCCTATATCGTGATCCAAACACCAAACAGCCTATTGAATACTATTTGAAAATGCCTCATTCAGTTGATGAACGCACCATCATTGTTGTTGATCCGATGCTAGCGACTGGCAACTCCGCGATCGCTGCAATCGATAAAATGAAATCAATGGGAGCGAAAGACATTCGATTTATTTGTTTATTCGCAGCACCAGAGGGCATTGAAGCCTTTAAAAAAGTACACCCGGATGTATCCATGTATGTGGGTGCCATTGACCGAGAGCTCGATGAACACGCCTATATTCGTCCTGGTGTAGGTGATGCCGGTGATAGAATTTACGGTACCCGCTAAATAAAAAAAGGCCATTTCCTACAAAGGGAATGGCCTATTTATTCACTGAACAATAACGCACTTCATGCAAGTTAGCTTTTTAATCCTAGATAACACCCAGCCAACGCCATAATACTCCCAGCAGAACGATTCAAACCTTTCATTGCTCTTTCGGATTTCATATAACGACGCGCTTGCGAAGCGCATACAGAAATAATAGATAAACCAATCAATAGTGCGACAAAGGCAATCATTGCTGCAAACAAAACATCTACGCCCTGCAAGGTAGTAACATCAAGAAAATTAGGGAGAAAAGCGATATAAAACACAATCACCTTTGGATTAGACGCTGAAATCATAAAGCCTTGAAAGAAACTGGCTACGCCATTTTGAGCATTTTTTGATGATACTGACCCTGTCGACTCAGATACGGATGCCGTCCACATTTTCCAACCAAGATATATCAGGTACGCAGCACCAAGATAGCGAACAACTAAAAACGCTACCTCCCATTGCGCCGCAACCGCAGCCAATCCGTAACACGCCATTATTAGATAAACAATATCGCTTAACACCATACCAACACATAACGCAATTGAGTTTTTTGCCCCTCGCACCATACTGCGCCCAATAATAGCGAATACTCCAGGACCAGGCGTCACACTAAAAACAAAAATCGCAATAAAAAAAGTAATCGCACTATGAAGTGTCATATTGTTGCCTCAGTAATGCCGCATCCAGCTAACACCATTCGCGTTATAAACACCTTAGCCTCATCATAATCATCCCCACCTAATGTCTCTTTGTTTAATATAACTTTCACCTGCGAATCAAAATCCGCATAGGTCTGGGTCATTGCCCACATGCTAATAAAAAGATGCTCAGAAGAAATAGGCGCCATCAACTTTTGATCTACCCACAACTGGATCGTTTTCTTTTCACGACTTAATTCAGTGACAAAATGCTTACGCAGGTAATCAATCACAAATTCATCTTCACCAATTAACGCCATAGCAAACACTTTAGAGGCGCTAGTATTAGCACGAGATTGGTCAATTTTTTCGCTAATATAACGGGTTAAATTTATTCGCGGACCATCTTCAACTTTAAATTGGCTCACCGATGCTAACCACTTCGACAAAATACGCTCTAACACAGCTTCCAATAGATCTCTTTTCGATCGGTAGTAATAATGAATATTTGCTTTAGGTAAAGCAGCTTCATTAGCAATCATTTGTGTTGTCGTTTTTGCTAGACCCTGACGCGCAAAAACACGCTCCGCAGTTTCTAGAATAAGCGCTTGATTTTGTGCTCTAATGTGAGTTTTTAGCTGATCTTTAGCTCTCTTTACTTCAGACAAAACAATGCCTCATAGACTGGCGAATATTAACTAAAAGGAAATGGTTACTTTCTATAAAAGTAACATTAGAGGCAAAGATAGCACTCTTTAATAAGAGTAAGAAGTAACTGGCAAAGAAGATGTTTTTTTGAATAAAAAAAAGGGAGCAAAAGCTCCCCATTTCCCCTCACAGCAGAGACGTTAACACGACTATAGGCATTCATCGTTACGCTAACTGCTGCACCACGTTGGCTCAGTTATTGAGAAAAGAGCACCACACTCTATTCAACAATGTTTTTGCTAAAGTAATTACGGACTACCCATAATTCACTTTGAAGAAGTCATCATCATGACTACCTTAAAATCAGTAGCGAAGATTATAAACAGCTATTTGATAAGCGCAATAGATCGAAAGAAAAAAGCTGACCAAACGTACAGATTTAGTGGATTTTATCTGTTTTAGGAATAATCGCCTTGGCAACTCGATTACGTCCTTTACGTTTTGCCTGATAAAGCGCCCCATCTGCCAGCTTTAACACCGACTCATAAAACTCTCCATGATTAGCAAAAGCGACGCCAAAACTGGCCGTTACATTCACTAAAATATCCTGCTTTTTTTTAGGATCAAAGACTGTCACTTGAGTGTTTTCAATTTGACTCCTTATGCCTTCTAAAATATCAGCAATCTCTTCACAACGCGCATGACGAAATACGATAGTAAATTCTTCTCCTCCATAACGAAATGCTCGCCCAGTATGGGAATAAAGTTTTAATTGAGCCGCCACATTTTTCAGTACAAAATCCCCTATGTCATGACCATAGGCATCGTTAAACTTCTTAAAATGATCAATATCAACCATCGCTAACGCGTATCTTTTCGGTAAACCTACTAATTTTTCATTCAACGCTCGACGCCCAGGTAAAGCCGTTAAGTCATCTAAATAGGCCATTCTGTGGCTTTCCATCAGTAAGAACCAAATCCATAGGAGAAGTTGAGCGGATAGTAATGCATCAAATTGATGCTGAGAAACCGAAAAATGGGACAATATAATCAAGCTGACAATACTGATCAAACCACTCGCATGAAAGCTACTACCGCTTGACCACCAAGCAGAAAAAACCAATGAAATGCTTAAAAATAAAATCGTCCAAAGTAAAAAGCTAGACCAGGTGGTAGCCAGATTAAAAATAGGCCGCTCTAGAAAATAAAAAGAAATCCAATGAGATTCAACGGCGTAGCACCAGCACAGCAACATAGCCACTAGTAAAAATCGATTTAGAACAAAGCGATTAAAGAATCCACGCTCTTTGACAAAAGCTAATAAAGCGATACAAAAGCACGATACAACTAAATAGGCCGTAACAGAAGCGTCACTACTCACCCCATACAACTTAGGAATAAGCAACAAACAGACTATGATTAACACCCGCCCTTTATTAAAACGCCACGCTAAAAAAATGGCGAAAATCGACAGCATAAACGGTAAAAAAGGCAGTAAGGCGATCCACAATGCAGGAAGATCTGTGACATATAGGCTAGCATAGACACTTGATAATAAAATCAGGCACGGAACTAACAGTGACTGCAAACGCTCAACCATAAGACGCCTTAAACCATAAAATTATTTTATTATAAAAGCAGTATTTTGCATCTAAAAGACAGAGGTTTCATTAACAAAACGCAAACAATCCTTAACCGGAGTAAAGTAGACTACTTACTTTAAGTAATAATGAAGAAATAGATGATATGAAAGAACAAGAAACTGACTAAAAAGCCATTAACATAAATAAAAATTCTATTTAATAAATTACCGTCAAAAATATAAGGTAATGAGGCAAACCAGAGGAGCTAAGACTCAGGACTATCAAAGTTAGTGCTTTTTCGAGATAATAAACTGACTTATCTTACTAAATTCTGAAAGTATGAAATAAATCCTATGCAAATAATAGAGATAAAATTCATACAAAACTTGAGACGCGTGACTGTTTATGGAAAAAAAAATTCTCTGGCTTATCTCCTTTGCTTTAATTTTTATTCTTTGGTTCAAAGTAGAACCTACTCAAAAATTATCCAGCAACCAATCTAAAAACCAGGTTTCAGAAGCCAAGAGTGACAGCTCGCCTGCGAAATCAGGGGAAGCAACAAGTGAGGAAAAAAGTTACTTTAAAGCACATCCTATTAAAACAAAGACACCTGACTTTAGTTCGATCACAGATGTTAAGCAACGTAAGTTGATCTTTTTTAATTTCTTAACCCCTCTCGTAAAAGAAAAGAACACCCTACTCCTTGCCGAAAGAGCACGTCTTATTAGCTTAAAAGAAAAAGCCAAGAGTTTGTCAAGAAAGGATAAAAACTGGGTTTTAGGATTAATGTCTAACTACAAGCTTGATAAAGTAGATATCATTAGCGTTGAAAACATGGACCAGTTGTTAATGTTTATTGACATAGTTCCAACGTCTTTAGTGCTAGCACAAGCCGCAAATGAATCTGCATGGGGGACCTCTCGCTTCGCCATCGATGGTAATAATTTTTTCGGCCAGTGGTGCTTCAGAAAGGGGTGTGGTCTAGTGCCAAGCTCAAGGAACGAGGATGCAGACCATGAAGTAAGAAAATTTGCTAACGCTCGTGAATCTGTATTCGCTTACATTGATAATTTAAACAGCAATAGAGCCTACGAAGAACTACGAAGCATTCGAACCGAGCTACGTAAAAAAAATGAGCCTATTACAGGACTTGCACTGGTGCATGGCTTGGATCATTACTCCGAGCGTGGGCAAGCTTATGTGGACGAAATTGAAGGATTAATTCAATACAATAAACTTTGGCAGTTCAATACACACTGAGTTAAGCAATAAAAAACAGTAAAAATAAAGTATTACGCCGTTATGCGCATATATTTACAACGTAGTCCTATGTATTTGAAGTGAATTACTCATCACAGGGTGGCTAAGCAATCGCCCCTTCATTACAATAGCTTGATTATTTACCCACTCATAAGAACGAGGAAATTCAATTGGCCCGTTTACCTGTTATTATTGGCTTTGGCGGAATCAATTCGGCTGGTCGTTCGTCGTCTCATCAAGCCTATCGTCGGATTGTATTAGACCTTCTTCCAAGCGATATTCAGCAAGATGTCTTGCTCGACCTTGCTACATTAACGAATGCCGCAGAATATAAAAATGGCGTTTGGCATACTGAAAGTGGAGAAGAGCTCGATGCGGCTTCTCTTATCGACAGCATTGGTGAATCTTTACTAACTCGCACACTTATTCGCAGAGTTCACCCTAGCCTTTTTGACGTTGATCACGTCACCTTACATAAAAGCGCTGTGTTAACACCTACGAACCAAGAGGAAAAGTTGAGTTTTACAATTAAGACTCGTTCTTTACCTGCTGATCGTCCTACTAATTGGCAAGTGTCTGAAATTTCAGATCACTTATCTAGGGTCACTATAGACGGCAATTTAGAAGCGTTTATAAAAGACTCAAAATCTCTTTCTGTAAAGTCAGCAGGACAACTACCAACTGGATTTGACCCATCTAAACTTTACCAAAGCCGTAATCATCCTAGAGGATTACAGATGACGGTATATGGTGCATCTGATGCGGTTCAAAGTAGTGGTATTGATTGGGAGCTTATCCGCAGTAAAGTAGCACCAGATCAAATGGCTGTTTACGCTGCTAACTCTATCGGACAAATGGACGATTTAGGCTTTGGCGGCATGCTGAAATCCGCATTGATAGGCAAGCGCACAACCTCCAAGCACCTACCTCTTGGCTATGCTCAAATGCCAGCAGACTTTGTTAATGCTTATATACTAGGAAGTGTTGGCAATGTCGGCACCTCTATTGGTGCATGCGCAACGTATTTTTTCAATCTAGAAAAAGCCGTCGAAGGTATTAAATCAGGTAAATTCCGAGTCGCTATGGTGGGTGGTAGTGATGCACCTATCACACCTGAAATCATTGAAGGGTTCCGCACCATGGGTGCCTTAGCTGAAGATACAGCGCTATTAGCACTTGATCAGATCACTAATCAAGAAGAGCCTGACCACACTCGCAGCTGCCGTCCATTCGCTCAAAACTGCGGCTTCACTATTGGTGAATCTAGCCAGTGGACATTATTAATGGATGATGAGTTAGCGATTGAACTAGGTGCTGAAATCTATGGCGCGATACCAGCCGTATTCTCCAACGCTGATGGCCATAAAAAATCCATATCAGCACCTGGAATTGGTAACTATTTGACAATGAGTAAAGCAATGGCTTACTTGCAAAAAATTGTCGGCAAAGAAGGCTTGACGGAAAGAACATTCATTCAAGCACATGGAACGAGCACGCCACAGAACAGAGTGACTGAGTCCCATGTATTAAGCAAAGCTGCTACAAGCTTTGGAGCAACTGGTATACCTGTAACAGCACTAAAAGCTTTTCTAGGGCACTCTCAAGGAACCGCTGGCGGTGATCAGCTGCACCTATCCTTAGGTGTCTGGAAAGATGGTATTTTACCTGGTATCACTACATCATCAGAACTAGCCAATGATGTTTATCAAGAAGGTCTTCACTTTCAACTTAAACATCAAATGTATGGTAAAGAATTTTTCGATGCCGCACTTCTGAACTCAAAAGGCTTTGGCGGTAACAACGCAACCGCTATTTTGCTAGCTCCCCATAAAACTATGGAGATGCTGAGTAAACGCTACTCTAAGGAAGAACTAGAGGCGCATGCCAACAAAAATATAAAAGTAAAAGAAGCCGCAGAAGCCTATAACCAAGCCGCTATTCATGGGCAAGTACGTCCTGTTTATAAATTTGGCTTTAACGTTCTTGGCGGTGAAGACCTTACTATTAACGACAAAGAAATTCGTCTTCCTGGCTATGAAATGCCAGTAGTATTTGACATTAATAATGAGTTCAGTGACATCAGCTAACACATCAATAGCTAATACCTTTTTTTATAGGTATTAGCTATTCCTCTTACTACAACCTACCCCTTATGCCTCCCCAAATAGTCAAGCAAGCGACTAACCTTTAAAGATTGAGCGCGATGCCTTCCATAAAGGAAACACCAGCCCCGCCAGCAAGCTACTGAATGCTCCATAGGATAATATATACATGGAACTAAATAGATCGAGATGGAGATGAAAGCTGATAAAAAGGTAATTAGGCAACACGACACACAACCACATACCTAGCACTAATAACATCATAGAAAAACTAGACAACTGGTTTACCTTCAGCAATAACCAAGCGGTAAAATACAGATACACAAGAGAAGCTAAACAAAAAAATATCAGGTATTTTATGGAGGGAAATACTGGTGTATTTTGACTATAATCTACCAAACTTGCAGGCGCTGCCGCATACCATGCGAATCCCATTAGAATTTGCACTAAGAACACCAACACAACGGCTTTATGATTAATTTTATACACGCTAACCCCTAACCACCTTTTCTCATTATGCTTTATAAAGCTCTTTAACTAAATTTCTCAATACTGAACGCCATGGACGCTGCTTTACACCATAGTTGTTAAATATTTTCCGACACGATAGAGACTGCCTCTTCACCTGTATAACAACCCCATCTTCGTCCGGAAAAACACTCTCTAAAGACTCAACTTCCACTTGGGCTTTTGGATCAAATTGACTAGATGTTGCTAGAATAGCTTCCACCAAACGTACCCAACTAATCTCTTCAGCACAGCAATAATGATAAATACCTGTATTGCTAGCACCATAATGGCGCTGCTTAACTAAAGATAATACTACCCGCGCCAAATCCGAAACAGGAGTCGGACTACCGATAAGGTTATCTTTGTACGCAAGGTTTACGCCATTTTGAATCAACCCCAACGTTCGACACACAAAATCATCACCATTGCCACTAAACAGCCAACCCGTTCTTAACACAATATTCTCAGGGTTACTCAACACAATAGATTCCGACGCAATAAGCATGCGAGCATAAGGGTCATCACTATCTGGCTCATCTGTTTCAAGGTAAGGCGTATTACTTTCCCCTGAGAATACTCTAGCACTACTCAGCATCATAACAGGCACATCACCCTTGCTTAACAACACAAGCGTCTCTTTAAATGTACTGTAATCATCTTGTAACGCGAGACGCAAACTCAGCGCATCAATAACGACATCATATGCTATCGACGCCAACTCATCCGCAGCATCCTCCCCTAGTAAAACTTTTTCCTGAGGACATATCCAGTGAATATCACTCTGCTCATTCGAAAATGCTAATAAAGCAGCACCAACTTCAGACTCAGCGCCCAATAAAAGGACACGAACAGGGGCATTAATATCTTGTTTATCAGTCAAAGTGCATCCTTATACCACTTAGGAAAAATACTAAGAAGGTTATTGTTTGTTTGTAGTGCAACATCTTCAACACTACAGTTTCGTATTGACGCCACACTGCGAGCAATACTAGGAATAGAAAGAGGGGTATTTAACATCCCTTGAAAACCACATAAAGGCATATCAGGTGAATCTGTTTCTAAAACAAATGACGATACATCGAGTTGCTTTAAAACACGCTGCGCTTTTTTAGCTCTAGCATAGGTAATAGTGCCACCAACCCCTAAGACAAAACCTAATTCTCGTAAACGACTCGCTTGCTCAATACTGCCGTTAAAAGCATGTATAACGCCACCACAAGTAAAGCTTGCTTCACGTACCGCTTTAAGCACCAAATCATAACTCTTTCGAGCATGTACAATTACCGGTAAACCAAGCTCACGAGCCACTACTAACTGCCGTGAAAAAAAGGTTTGCTGCACTTTTAAGTCGATCGCACCAGGCCAACAATCAAGTCCTATCTCACCTAACGCAATCGCCCCACCAGTCTCGCACTGCTCTGCTAATAATTCTATTTCATCTAGACGTGCACTTTCTAAAAAGTAAGGATGAAGCCCATATGCAACTCGCCATTGAGGATACATAGCTGCTAATTCAGCGATTCTACCCCAGCTTTCTGCCGTTGTGGAAGGTACTAAAAAACCCGTAACACCAGCATCAAGACACGCAGAAAGTAAACTATTTCTAGTACTGTCAAATACAGCAAAATCTAAGTGGCAATGGCTATCAATATACATAAGCAAAGGTTACCTCATGTAAGCAAGTTCGACCAGATACTACGAGCTTAAGAAACGAAAAAGCTGTGCAAATAGACACAGCTTTTTAATAAAACGACACCCTAAACGGGCTCAAAGGAATTGCTTTCAACCCTCTCTATTTTACTGTCGATTTTTCAACCGCTGTCAGCATACCACGCAACATGCCTAACTCCTGTTGATCAAGTTGCGCTCGTTGGTAAAGTCGACGAAAACGCGTCATCACTTTACGCGGTGCTTTAGGGTCTAAAAATTCAGTATCAACCAACACGCGCTCTAAATGTTCTAATAAAAGATCAAGTTGCTCAACACTTGCTGCTGGCACATCCCATTTAGATTCTACAATTGGTGCATCAGCCATCAATAAAGACTTCATACGTAATTCGTAAGCAATTACCTGAACTGCTGCACCTAAATTCAATGAGCTAAAGCTCTCAATAGAAGGAATATGCACGTGATAATGACAGCGTTGCAACTCTTCATTGGTTAGCCCTCTGTCTTCTCGACCAAAGACAAACGCCGTTTCTAACTGCTCATCAAAAACTAACTCTGCGGCTTGCCTTGGATCAACCAAAGGACAAGGAATATGACGTTCACGAGCACTAGTACCAATAACCAACTGACAATCTGCAAGCGCCTCTTCTAAAGTATCTACTACGATTGCGTTATCTAGTACATCACTTGCCCCAGATGCTCGACTAATAGCCTCATCACTAGGGTATTGCTTAGGCGCAACCAAGTACAGATCAACCAACCCCATGTTTTTCATTGCCCTTGCGGCACCGCCTATATTTCCTGGATGGGAGGTATTTACCAAAACAATTCTTACTTTACTCTGCATGTTATGAACTACCAATTTCTAACGAACGAATGATCTGATGGATGGTAACAGATTTTTCATTAAAATCTGCAAGGCGTTTATTTTTTAACCAGATTCTTGCTAGCCAAAAAACTCGTTTTAGGTTAGAATCCGCGCTCATATTTCGCACTCACCCTAACCCACCTTAAACAAGGTCATTGGGGGGAGCGCTAGCTCTTTAACACTTTAATGGCAACTGTACTGTCTTTTTCTAAGGACGGTATACGAACTCTCATTTTAAATTGACGGTACCCCATGCAACCTAGAATTAATATCGCAATTAAGGCCGCTCGCGCTGCGGCAGAATACATCGTTCACTCTCAAGAAAAGCTACTTTTCGATAAAGAGCAAGGACAAGATGCAGAACAAGTTTACCAAATCGTTTGTTCTGGAGCAGAACGCGCAATCGTATACCATTTAGAAAAAGCCTACCCTGGTGATACTATCACTACTCGTCTTCAAGGCAGTGTTCAACAAGGACAAGAAGGCGAATGGATTATTGATGCTATCCAAGGACAAGCTTTATTTACTCGTGGCCTAACAGGTCATGTCATTACAATGAGCTACGTAGTTGCTGGTAAAGTGGAGCATGCACTTGTGCTCAACCCTCATACCAAAGATGAGTTCTATGCAAGTAAAGGCCGTGGCGCTTACTTGAACAATTCTCGAATTCGTACCAGCACAGCACGCACCTTAGAAAAAACAACTCTTGCAGCACAATTCCCTGCAACAGACCGTACTGCACCTTACCTCTCAGGCCAACTTGCAATCTTGTCTGAAGTGGCGGAAAAAGGCGCTCGTGTTGTGATGCAAGATACTCCAGCATTAATGCTAGTGAATACTGCTGCTGGTCGTTTAGATGCGGCTTGGGGTATCAAGCTGCAAGAATGGGAAATGCAATCTGCGTTATTCATCGCGAAAGAAGCAGGCTGCCTATTTGCTAGCTTTGATGGCTCACCAAGCATTGAAAGCGGCGATGTTCTTTGTGCTAACCCACGTTTATTTAAGGTATTACTGCCTATTTTAAACAAGCACTTAAGCTAAATTTAAGTAAAAAAGCCCGCTTCAATTGAAGCGGGCTTTTTTATGCTTAAAATACGTATTACGCTTTATAAATGTTTTTGTAGCAATAGTTAGTCGCTTCAACAAAGCCATCCACACTACCACAATCAAAACGTCGACCTTTGAATTTGTAAGCTAGCACACAGCCTTCTTTTGCTTGTTGCAAAATAGCGTCTGTAATCTGAACTTCACCATTACGTCCTGGAGGTGTATTACGAATTTTATCAAAAATATCTGGTGTCAAAATATAACGACCAATAATAGCAAGGTTTGAAGGTGCCTCTTCTTTTGTCGGCTTCTCAACCATATCAGTGACACGGTAAAGGCCTTCCATCATATCATCGCCTTTAATCACACCGTATTTATGCACTTCATCTTCTGGTACTTCTTCTATTGCAACAATGGTGCAGCGAAATTGATTATACAATTTCACCATTTGCGCCATAACACCATCACCATCTTCTTCGCCAAAACAAAGATCATCGGCTAATACCACACCAAATGCTTCACCGCCAACCAATGACTCTCCTGTCAAAATAGCATGACCTAGACCAAGCATTTGATTTTGAGGAATGAAAGAAAAAGTCGCATTTGCAATAAGATAGCGAATACCTTCTAAGTACTCTTCTTTACTCGTACCAGAAATCTGATGCTCAAGCTCATAGCTAATATCAAAATGGTCAGCAATAGCTCGTTTACCACGACCAGTTACAAAGGTCACATTTTTCAAACCTGCTTGAACCGCTTCTTCTACACCATATTGAACAAGTGGCTTATTGACGATAGGAAGCATTTCCTTCGGCATTGACTTTGTTGCTGGTAAAAAGCGCGTCCCATAACCTGCTACAGGAAACAAACATTTACGAATCATACTCTATCCTTAAAATATCGTTAAAAAGTGGCCACCTAACTATAAAAAGGCGCCTAGTTAGCTCAATACTCTACGTGCTGTTGATAACACAACACCTGTTAACCGATCCAATACTGGGGATTTTAACTTATACCAATGCCAATATAATGGCACACTAAGTTTTTTTTGTGGAAACAATGAAACAAGTTGCCCTTCTTTAATTTCATCTACCACCTGCACACTAGGCACTAAAGCACAGACTGTGCCAGACATAACCATCTCTACAAAACCATGCGACGAAGGATACCAGTGGCTATTACGAATGTCTGTCTTTAGCTGCAAACACTCATCCTGATAACGTTCCCACAAATCATCAAACTCATCAAATACCAGCGAAGGAGAAGAGACAACGGATGCCTCATTAACATTCCCTTTCAACGTCTCCTTAATAAACACAGGAGATGCCACTAACTCATACTCCATATTACCAAGAAATATCGATTCAGCGCCGGAGACCGGCGTCCCTATCTGACTAACACACGCAATCACCTTACCGGCTTGTAACAGCGCCCTTGTCTTACCTTGATCTGCCGCTTTGATATGCAAACGTGTGTTATCAAGCGTCGAAAACTCACTTAATACTTGAGCAAACCACGTTGCGAGTAGATCATTATTTACAGCAACTAACAGCGGCTGATGTTGATGGCTATCTTGTAGCATTTCAAACAAGCCATCCTCTAATAGCGATACTTTATTAGCATGTGCTAATAGCTGCTCTCCTAATGGGGTTGCAGAAACCGGACGAACTCTAATTAACAAAGGCCCACCGCACATTTGCTCTAAGCGCTTAATACGCTGAGAAACAGCCGACTGCGTTAACCCTAAATGGCTCGCAGCACGATCAAAACTCTGGAAACGCAAGACTGCCACAAAACAAGACAACGCCTTATAATCCATCATAATGTTTTCTTATGTAATTTAAGTTAAGTTAATTTAAATTTAATTGTAAACACCTCTATTATCAATGCCATCTAAACCTCTGAACCCTATAGGAAAGACATGATTGCATTTTTAAGTGGCGTTATTACTGGTGGTGGTCTTATTATCGCGGTAGGTGCTCAAAACAGTTTTTTACTAGAACAAGCCATCAAACGACATCTAGCCTTTCCAATCGCGCTTTTATTCATCCTCAGTGACTTATTTGCAATATCTCTCGGCGCCTTTGGGTTTGGCTTACTCATACAAAATAATGAATGGCTATTGATCATCTTTCGCTGGGGTGGCGTTGCTTTTCTCGTGTGGTTTGCTGTGCAGAAATGGCGCGCATCTTTTCTCGATGAGCACCTTATTTCGAAACAGTTAACTAAAAAACTAGGTGGTTGGTCATTACTGATGATGGCACTAGCCGTCACCTGGTTGAACCCTCATTTTTACATAGACACCCTAATTTTGATGGGCAGCTTGTCAAATCAGTTTTTAGACGATAAATGGATGTTTGTATTAGGGGCCGCCACTGCATCGCTTGCTTGGTTCTTTGCCCTTGCACTAGTAGGTCATGCTTGTTCGCAATGGCTTAGTTCTGTCATTTTTTGGCGCTGGTTTAATAGAGTAAATGCATTATTAATTGCGAGTATCGCCTTTAAAATAGCAACGCAACCATTGATAAGCTAAGTATCAATGGTTGCAAAAAGCCTATTTAAACGACTTATAACTTAATTTCAACCTCATGGCTTTCATCTGGTGTGGTTGTCGAATCTGCTTCCACCCACATTTCAGCCGTCGCAATCGGACTAACTGAAAGCGCAACCTGTATTGGATCACTTTGATCTTCAATGACCATAGGCGGCTGATAGTTAATACGGTATAAAGCCATCACAGCCACCGAAAAGTTAATCGCAGCAACAAACCAGAATAAGGCATCAATACGAATTAAATCCATCAAGCCTGCGGCTAATAATGGCCCCATCATACCACCAACACCATTCAGCAGGATCATACCGCTACTCGCGGACAGTATTTGCTCTGGCCGCAACTGGTCATTCATATGTGAAGAAGCTAAAGAGTACATAGGAAAAGTAAATGCACCCACACAAAACATACCGACCATCATGATTATTTGACTGTTTGCTAAATTACCAAAAGGGACAATAAAAGCGGCTAAACCACCCACTATACTTACCCAAAGCATAGTAACACGTCGATCCTGACGATCTGACAACTTCCCTATTGGCCACTGTAAAAGCATCCCTCCTACATAACTCGCACCGATAAACAGCGAGATTTGCCCGATAGTCATCCCTATACTTTGCGCATAAAGAGCCCCCAACCCTAGTAACGCTCCTGCGGTAATACCAGCGGCAGTCACCCCTGTCACACCTAAAGGTGCGGTCTTCATTAAGCCTATTATATTGAGTTTTTCAGGGACATTAATTGTTGGCGATGGCGTTCGCACTAACAACAAAGGTACCAATGCCATAGAGATCAATACCGATGTCAAAATAAACAGCCCGTAACCACCGGGAGAAGAAAGATTCAGCAACACTTGCCCTAGTGTCTGACTGGCCCAAATTTCAATAGTATAAATTGAAAACAATCGTCCTCGGGTTTGATTGGTTGCAATGTCGTTTAACCAGCTTTCAGTGACAATATACAAACCGGCATAACACAACCCAGTCCCCATCCTCATTAACATCCAAAACCAAGGATTCACAACTACTGACTGCATTAATATCGTGATGGAAGCCAATGAAGCTACTGCGGCAAAAACACGAATATGACCAACGTTTTTGACCCAAGTAGGCACCAGTATAGAGCCAACAATAAAACCTAAATAGTACGCCGACATAATCAGACCGGTCGCGGTTGTATCGAAAGACTCTAGCGACGCCCGAATACCAATTAAAGAGCTCTGCAAGGCACTCGCCATGGACAATATGGCAATACCAAAAAGCAAACTCCAAATAGGAAGCAGTAGGGTTTTAAACATGATCATCCTTGCACTAACGAGCGGTTTTAACAAAGTAGTTGGTTATAATTTCGGCAGACTATACCGACACAATTCCTGAATGCAATCACTAATATACAGGTTAAAAATTTTACAACAAAAATAGCCATATTTTGCTGCAATGTAGTCTGTTTTAGCCAGCAAATAAGAACAATCCAAAGAAACATTCAACTTATTTAAATAGCAAATAAGACATTAAAAAATGTCTTAGCAGCTACAGATATATATCAATGAAAATAATTCACTCTGGTGAGAGTATTAGAAGCTGTTACTTTACTTTCAAGTGACGTTAGCATATTTCGATACGATGAATAATGTCACTTTTTGATCAAGGGTTAAGATCATGTTAGGAGTTTTTACTGATTTTGCAAGTTGGCTAACTTATAGCATTCTAGGACTGTCACCCGAAACAAAATTAGCCGATGCCACTCACTTCTTTGTAGAGGACGTGAGTAAAATATTTGTCTTACTCATTTTTATGATTTACGTCATAGCCTTGATGCGAGCATCGCTAAATGTTGAAACGGTACGGAGTTATTTAGCAAGAAAACACCGAGGAATTGGCTATTTAATGGGATCAGCCTTTGGCGCAATTACTCCTTTTTGCTCTTGCTCTAGCATCCCTATCTTTTTAGGCTTTACTTCTGCGGGTATTCCTGTGGGAATAACCATGGCCTTTCTCATCACTTCCCCCCTCATTAATGAAGTTGCCGTTCTACTACTAATGAGCTTATTAGGGTGGAAATTTACCGTACTCTATATTGTTATTGGTATGGCAGTAGGGATTCTAGGCGGTTTGTTTCTGGATACAATAAAAGCTGAAAGGTGGTTACAATCTTTTGCTGCAAAAGCACTAGAAAATGGTAAAAACAGCTCTGAAGACTTTTCTAATTCAGTAGAAAAAGCAAAAAAAATGTCATTTAAAGAACGCCACCAATTCGCCAAAGAAGAGTCTTTAGATATTTTCGGTCGAGTTTGGCAATGGGTTATTGTAGGGGTTGGCTTAGGTGCAGCATTACATGGTTTTATTCCTGATGGCTGGATTCAAGAATATTTAGGCGATGGTCAATGGTGGTCCGTGCCTGCGGCAGTAGCACTTGGCATACCACTTTATTCTAATGCCACAGGGGTCATCCCCGTCATGGAAAGTCTCATTGTTAATGGCTTACCAATTGGTACCACACTCGCCTTTTGTATGAGTACTGTTGCAGCCAGTTTTCCAGAGTTTATTTTGCTAAAACAAGTCATGCAGTGGAAGTTATTGGCTACCTTATTTGCATTGCTATTAGTTTCTTTTACATTAGTCGGTTGGCTGTTTAATTTCTTCACACCATTTTTATAAAGGATAGAGACATGAAAATCATTAAAGTATTAGGTACTGGTTGTGCAAAGTGCATCAAGACTGCTGAATTAATTAACAGGATTGCTGTAGAACAAGGCGTCGCGGTATCAGTCTCTAAAGAGACTGACCCTCAGATTATTATGGCTTATGGGGTAATGAGTACACCAGCTGTCGTGATCGATGAAAAACTCGTCCATTCAGGTTCAATACCACAAACATTACAAGTGAAAGAATGGCTATCTTAGTGTTCTAAGATTCGTGCAGTAAAGCCTTCTTACTAATAAAGGCTTTACTACCTTATATGCTCATTAATATCGATCAAATATCATTTCTCTTTCTACTAAACCAATAATCGACCATCAAAATAAGCACTAAAGATCAATCCATATATTTCATTGGAACATAGCGATAGTGCCCAGTGATTTTATAGTCAAAAAGCATATCTTCTATTTGAGGACCACGGCCTATATTGTGGACAATCATAGGGTTACCTGTTGTGGAGGATATTTGATCCGTTACAATCCCAATATGAGGGAGGTTACCAGCCACCATCCAAGTAACAATATCACCGGCTTTATAGTCACTCGGAACATGAGATATTGTTAGTGCTGACCCATTTCTAGTAAAAAAGGTCTGTAAGTTTGGCACTCTACGATGATCGATATTTTTATCAGTACCTTTTAGTCCCCACATCCGCTTTGATGGGTATAACGAAAAGTTTTTAAGCATGTCTTCATGAACAAGCTGTTGTAGGTCTGTACCTATTGCTCGGTAAGAACGAATAATAACATCAGTACAAACACCAATATTGCTAGGAACATCACCATTGGGATAGGGAATAGATAAATACGAGCCATCATAAGTAACATGGTGCGTTGTTCTTTCTATTGACGCGGCGACTATCTCTTGATCAAACGTCGCGGCTGTACTTGCGACAGAATACGTCAACCAACAACAGACTATGATTTTCTTCATACACCTTCCTGACTCTCTGCGAGACTTCAATATTCCGATTAATTTTTAGGTAGCTCACTATATTGATAGGAACGATTTACCCCATCAATTAACAGAAAGAATTTAAAATTTTCATCATTATTACCATTGGCCGCTACCGCCGAAATTTTCACCCTATTGTTACCAGCAGACTCGCAAGTCATGCTGTTTATTTCGATCGCGGCATGGTCATTATTGATCTCATCAAAGCTAAAACCATAAATTGATCTCAACTCTGTTTCAGCATCATTTAAGGCCACAATATCGACAAAAAGTAGATCTTGTCCTGAGTAATATACAGTGAATATTCTAAACTCACCAAGTTGTCCCTGATTATCCCAGTCACCACATGTTTCAATCTTTTCGATAGATCCAAATAAATATTGTTTCATTTCTTTATAAGAAACAATATGACCAAGAGCAAAAGATGATGGAGTGAAGACAACTAAAAAACAAAGAATCATAAAGTTTACTTTTACCATAAATACCGACTTATAAAGTACAAGATAATTTTTGAGATAGTCCTAACTGACCACCTCAACCCTCATTAACGACAACTCATTAAAGAGATTAGAAATTAATAGCCACTATTTTCTCAGAAATACCTTCCGCAGCTCCAAACGTATGATTTAGCCATTGAGAGTGATTAAATAAATGCTCACCTGAATGCGAGATAAAATGAATGCCCTGAATAATCACGGCATGAAACCCTGTTTTATCTATCTTGATATCTTCAGGACGTAAATTCGGTAATTCTGGCACACGAAGAACTACGTAGACCCCAATATCTTTAATCATCCAACAAGACTTAGTCAGCTTTCTAACCTCATCCCTCAGACTAGATATTTCAGCCCCTAAATCATTCATTTTTGAGATCGATTTAACAACTAAGGCATATCGAGCTGATGTGTTTTTTCTCAATAATAACAGTTGAATCGGCTCAGAAACCTTTACACAATCATGATAGTAATCTGGAACCAAAGCTCCTTCTATTTTTTTTATAAATTCCACGAATACCCACTTATAAGAGCAGCTTAGAAAATAACACGATTAATTTATGTACAATCAAACCCCATATAACAACCTAAATACAACATAATCAACGGATACATAAGAATGACTATCATTGAAACGACGACAGAGATTAAATGAACAAATAAAGTGCTTAATTTTTTTGACCACCATACTGAAAAAACAATCAAACTGGCTGGCAACGACAAAGAAAAGAAAGTAACAAACACCCTATCTACCAGCCTATCATCGACACCATCTATAGAAAAAATATACACACAAAGAATGGCAACAAGTAACACCATAAACATCACGGAATATATGATTCCTTTTTTCTTTTGAAGAAAAACATTTATTTCATACAATAGAAAAATGATAAAAAAACACATAATTAAAAATAAAATCAAAAACAATCACCTTATAATTTTCCTAGAAAAATACACTTCACAGAACTATCTAATTAACTTTTAATTAAAAAATCTTCAGAAACCTGATGAAGAAACATAGACATCGTTACTAGGGAACCTCTGAAAAAAGACGAACTTATGGCATGATTCTCTTTATTTCTTTC
>JBQEFB010000017.1:0-66332 GCA_052107635.1 Marinomonas sp.
CGTCTATCGTCTATCGTCTATCGTCTATCGTCTATCGTCTATCGTCTATCGTCTAATTTATTAGGTGGGCTGGTCTTTAGGTTGAGTGTTTTGGTGAGTGTTGGAGTCGAAAGTGTCATATTTGGCGAGAGGTGTGTGGTTGGTTTTGTGGTTTTGATCTAAGGGCTGATCTATGGGGTTGATGTTGCTTTTAAATTCAGATGTAAAGGCTCTAGTGGGTAGTGAGGTTGTCGAGATGGGTGGGCTTCTTCATTAATGCCAAGTTGCTGAAGGTGGTCTTTTTAAAGGTGATTATAGTGAAGTTAAGAGCTATCTGAATTCTATTATAAAATTTTAACTTTATCCCATGCTGGGCTGGAAAGTATAAAAAAGTGGTTGCTGTAGAGTTCTTTTTCTAGGTCGTGCGCGACAGTGTTGCATGGCTTATTAAGGGGTTGTGTGTATTGATAAGGTTGTGAGGATGGTTGTAAGTAGAGTGGATGCTTGTAGGTCTTTAGTGATTGAGTGTATGTATCGGGCAGAGAGCGAGGACGGTTGCGTTTTTTTTGTTATTGAAAAATCGCATTTATCAAAAAGTGACTTGTGTGGGTAGCTGATGTTGCTGGGTGTTTAGCTGTTTTTTGTGGATAAGCTTGTGCTTAACCGGGGGGATTATTCACCTTTCGCTTGTTGGACTTGATTGTGTTTTTCTGTGGATAACGTTTTAGAGTGTTGGTTTGAGATATCAGATGAATCTTCAAAAAGATTTTTATAATTATAGATAAAGAATTGATCTATAAAGAAAAGCGCTAATGGTGGAGGGAGGTGGATTCGAACCACCGAAACTTTCGTGGCAGATTTACAATCTGCTCCCTTTGGCCACTCGGGAACCCCTCCACAGCAGCGCGGCATATATTATATGTCGCGCGACATTGTGTAAACACTTTTTTCTTATTTATTAAGAAGTTTTTCAAGTTTCGCTTTCATGCGCTCTTCAGGAGATAGGTTGTCGTATGCATCATCCTGGTGTTTTTTAGTATTCTGAGTGTTTTTAGGTTTGTGTTGCTCTGGTTTGTTACTTGGTCTGCTTTTAGGCATCGGCTTCGCTCTAGGGCGTTGAGGCTTGTCGCTTTTTGGGCGATTGAATGTAGCCTTTTCCTTTTTAGGAATCATAGAGTCAGGAAGAGCAGGTTCATTATTGACAAGTGTGCCTTCAAGGTCAATGCGAGGCTGTCCTGTTAATAGACATTTTTTGTATCGATCAGAGCGAGTATAAGCGGCTAAGGCGCGCTTTTGCTTGCTGGCGTTAAAATCATCATCTAGAACCATATCTTTGTCGATGCCGACTTTCAAAGGTTTAGGTTGGTTCCAGTCAAACGCTTTAGGGAAGCGCTCTTCTAGCATCTTAATCAGGCGACGGTTGTTTTTTTGATTTTTCTGACGTTTTTTCTGCTCTGGTGTCAGTGTTGCCATTGTTGGCGTACTGTCACTGGCTGATGATGCGTCACTTGCTGGTTGTACGTCGGTGGTTGTCGTTTCCACTTGGTTTTTATCTTGTACTTCTGGCAAGCTGTTAAGCTCTTGTTGTTGTATTGTCATGTGATCAGTCTGTTCTGTTGTCGTGATTGTGATGCTGGTTTCAGCAAGAGAGTGCAGCAAATCAAGGCTCGGTTGATTCTCAGCGTCGCTTTTAGGTGCTGCGGTTTTAATGGTGTCGGCTGTTTCTAAAAGATCTAAAGAGTCTTTAATATATAACTGTAATTGATCTTCAGTTGAGCGTGACACCATGTTCTGTAAAAGGTCCATTGAGGTGCTGTTATCAAGAGTACTAACGCTCTCTGTTTTTAACGTTTGTATCTCCTCATTGGCGGTATTTAACTTTTCGATGAGCTGATCGACTTCAGCTTCGAGTTTGGCAATCAGTTGTTCCATATGCAATGCTCAATTTTATAACGGCGTTAATGGAATGGAAGGAGTATTTACGACCCCAATCATTTCTTGCCGTTGACTTTCATTAGGCTGAACTATCGAGATAGTCGGGTTCTCCTGATGCCAGATAACTACTGACACAGCCAATAAACTGAGAATTAAGGTGGACATTAATTTCATAGGATTTAGAAAGTAAGCCCAGCCCCAACCATCACATGGTGATTATACTTGGAGTTGCTGCTGTTTAGCAGTCTCACAAATATATCTAGTCGGCTAGTGTCGGATATTGCTATACGAAAACCAGCCTCAGGGTAATATACATTGCCATCAAAAAAATCAACACCAACGCCAATATATGACCACATAGGTGCACCTGGTATGATTTGAAAAGCAGGCGAGCTACTGTAATAGCGAGCCCCCAAACCTATAGCGCTTTCAGGGTCGTCACCAAGTGAAAAGGCAAATCCCCCATAAATCGATATATTTGAGGGCATAGTGTATTCCATCATAGTGTTAACGATGGAGGTTGTACTATCCTCATTGGTCGAGGGTCTTACTGCAGTTGCTTCAAAGCTTACTAGGCTCGCTATTCGCCCAGTTTCAGCCAGTGCTTCACTACAGAAAAAAACTAAAGAGGCAAATAGGAGCCGTTTCATTACTTGTTATCCAATTGGTTCAGACGGTTTAACATTTCAGAAAGTGAAGACTCCCAGTTGGACTGCTGTTCATTTTTTTGGTTTAACGTGCTTTCTAGTTCGCTTTTTCCTTCGCTCAATTCGTAGTTTTGCATTTCTAATTCAGAAATTTTTTGGCGTAGGGAGGATATTTCTTCAACTGCTTCGTTGATGCGTTGTTCTAGATGGTGAAGTAATTCGTTGTTCATTGTGTTTATCCTAAAAAATATAATTGCTTTATAAAAATAGCATTATTGTGAAAATTACCAAGCAATCACAACATCTTGTTGTTGAACATTCAATATTTGTGCGTCAACGGCGAGTTCTCCAATTGAAAAATTGGGTTGCACTTGCTTGATAGTAACACTGATATTGGCATTATTCAGTTGTGTTTGAGCTGTTTGGTTCTGATTAATGATTTCAAAGCGTCGATAGACGTTAAGCTTATCACCTTGTTTTATCCCTGCTAATGACCCAGCACTGATATATATTCTGTTTCCTTCCGTGCGAGATATGTCGGCAATGAAAGGTTGGCAGCGTAATTTTTCGCTAGTATCAATGGCACTTTCTCGTAATATTTCACGTACTACTCTGCCATAGTGTACCGTCCAAAACTTAGCGCTGCCAAATCCAATTTGTGCATGATCCGATATATCCCAGTTTCCAACTTCACTATAGCGCTTTTCAAAAAGAAGTGCTCCGCTGAAACTATCATAAATATAAAGGTCTAAGACAAAGTTTCTGGTTTTGGTTGATGGGTCAGCTGTTTTATTGGTATGGGTGTCGGGCGTTCTTAAATAAAGCGGACTAATATCTCGTATGACACCGCTGACGATATATTGCACACCAAGTTGCTGACCAATACGAGTGACGTTACTGATGCTGCCTTCTTGGGAGGTGGCTGAAGGGGCGTTAATTAGATCAGGATAAAGAGCGATATTAGCTGAAGTCAATGCACGAATAAAACCTTGTCGGTTTATGGCGTTAGCCAAGTCTCGTGGTAGTTCCCGTGAGATATTACCTAATCTGCCTAGGCTGGCTTGTTCTGGGTCTTGTAGTTTGAAGCCAGTAATAGCAACCGATTTTTTATAAAAATTAGTGGCGCCATTGCTGCATAGTGAATCAGGAGTGACATTGACTCGTGCAATGACAGTAAAGAAATCGTCTTTACGCTCTTCATGGATGATTTTTGCTTTTTGTACTCGACCGGCGCTGCGTATTTGAAGGTCTGAGTCTAGATCACCATTTCGAAGACGATCGTTTACGCTAACTCTGGAGTTGGACTGAAGTACGGCTTGTTTTATTGCTTGCTGCGTTGCTCGGTAGCGAGCATCGTCAACGTCATTATTATAAATAATAGCGGTTCCTTCTGCCTTTACCGATTGGGCAAAGGCAGAAGGAAGTGTGAATAAAACGAGTGCTGAAAGTAGAATATACTTAATAGGTAGCTGCATTATTCAATCGTATAAAAGTTAGCAGTGGGTGTAGGGGTTGCAGCATTAACGGTCTGATTGCTAGCGTGAGTTTGGCATTTTGGATTGTTTGAAATGGTGGATGGTGAGCTTACACATTGACGAAAGCTTTCTTGAAGGGCCATTTCCACCACGGTTTCAAAGGTGCCATCTTCGTGCTCTCGTTGTGAAATAACTTTTGCACCCACAAGATAGGAATCGATATAAGAGCGCAGCTCATCATGTTGCAAGACCATATTGCTTAATGAGCTAGAGCCATCTAATTTCAAACCATACACGCGTTCAGAAAGGTTTCGATAAGCGTCTAATCTAGAGCTACGTAATGCCATAAGTCGTGCTTGAGATTTTGAAAAACGTGAGCTTGTGCTAACCGCAGCGTAGCCCGTTGCTTTAATGATGATTGGTTCGTGGCTAGCTTGGTCATTCTGAGAATTAATAAACGAGCCGCCGCCTAGATTGGTTGTGTTGTCATTACAAGGTCCGACACTAGTGCAGCCATCTTCTGTTGTTCCCTGTAGTAGGCTCTGGCATCCGGCAAGCGCAATGCCCATTATGGCGAGAGTAAAAAGTTTAAAAATTGATGTCATAATGGCGTCCCCTAATGGAAGTTCTTCTCTTGTTGAGCATAAAAAGTATGAGTGCTGTTGGTGTTGTGTCATTTTAAGATGGTTAATAAGCAAAAAGCAGGCCATTGCGTGTTTTTAGCTAATCTATCCTCGGCGCAAAATGTAAACTATTTTGCTTATTAACGTCCATGTTTGCTGCCATAAATAAGTAATTTTTTGCTTTTTATTAGAAGCTCTTTGGTTTTTTTGTGATTTATTTCGAGATGTGTTGAGCAGAATGCTCTGTTGTTGCTGTCGTTGTTTTGTAGATGCAGGTAATATGCTGGTTATATATACAGTTTTCTGGGTAGTGTCATGTCAAATCACCGAAAAATAATACATATTGATGCGGATTGTTTTTACGCCGCGATTGAAATGCGTGACGCCCCAAGTTTGCGTAATGTGCCGCTTGCTGTTGGAGGTTCCTCCCAAGCAAGAGGCGTTTTGAGTACCGCAAATTATAAAGCACGTATGTATGGTGTCCGTTCTGCGATGTCTACTGCCTTAGCGATGCGATTATGTCCTTCGTTAGTTGTTGTTAGCGGTAATATGGATAAGTATCGACTTGCTTCGCGGCAAATGCATGCCATTTTTCGTCAGTATACGGACATTATTGAGCCGCTATCCCTAGATGAAGCCTACCTAGATGTAACCAACTCTCTTGCTTGCCAAGGGAGTGCAACCAGAATTGCTGAACAAATACGCCGTCAGATTGTTGAACAAATTGGTATTACAGTATCAGCAGGAGTAGCGACTAATAAGTTTATTGCTAAAGTAGCTAGTGAGTGGCTGAAGCCTGATGGATTAACGACAATTACGCCAGACGAGCAGTTTGAGTTTGTTTCTCAACTCCCTGTTAAGTGTATTTCTGGAGTTGGTAAAGTCGCTCAGGAAAAATTAGCTTCTTTAGGTGTATTTTCGTGTTCTGACTTGCAGGAAATTGATTTCACTAGGTTACAAAAAAATTTTGGCAGCATGGCTTTTCGTTTGTCGCAATATGCGCTTGGGGTCGATGATCGTCCTGTGCGTGTATCGAGGGAAAGGAAAAGTATTTCAGTAGAGCATACTTTTTCAGAAGACTTGTTGTCTGTAACATCTTGCTTTAAATGTCTTCCTGAATTATTGCGTAGCCTCGAGCAGCGTATAGTAGGGCATGATTTAGATTCGAAAATTAGTAAATATTATCTTAAATTAAAATTTAACGATTTTAAGCAAACTACCGTGGAGCAAGCAATCCAAAGCTCTTTTTCAACAGAAATCTTTTACTCCCTTTTGCAGCAAGCTTACCAACGGCATGTACGTCCTGTTCGCCTGATTGGTATCGGTTATCGTTTGTCTTCGGCAGACCCTAGCCAATTGACTATGTCATTTGAATGATTCGTGAAAATATCATAAAAGTCTCGTTTGATCGTATTGATATTTATAGTGCCTCATATCCATGAGGTGTTTTTTGAGTCATTAAAAAACGTTATGTGATATTGCGAGAGCCTTATTCGACATCTGATGTTGTGTTTCGGTAAGATCATCAATGAAGCGTTATATCTGTTCATTTTACTGTCGATAATTAAGGGTTATCTACAACAAATAATTGTCGATATAATGAGTTATCAAATATTGTAATACCCTATTTTATTGGAGTAAAAAATGACGGATTTGTTGCCTTATGTTGTTGTTGAAACAGCAGAAATACCTGATGCTGCCATTATTTGGTTGCATGGTTTAGGGTCTGATGGGCATGATTTTGAGTCGATTGTTCCGGCTCTTTTACTTGATGCTAAGCACAAGTGGCGCTTTATTTTTCCTCATGCGCCGCAACGCCCTGTTACAGTCAATGGCGGTATGATGATGCGGGCTTGGTATGATATTTATGATATGACCCTTGAGCGTAAAGTGGATATGTCTAATATTAATGAGTCGTGTTCACAAGTTGCTGCGTTGATAAATGAACAAATCGCTAAAGGTATTGATGCTTCTCGCATTGTTTTGGCTGGTTTTTCACAAGGTGGGGTCATTGCTTATCAGTTGGCGATTACGTCTTCACATAAGTTGGCAGGCATAATGGCGCTTTCAACGTATCTGGCAGATAAATCAGATGTTCCTTATGCCGCAGAGTGTCACAATGGTGCGACACCTTTTTTAATTAATCATGGGACACAGGATCCAGTAGTTGCATTAAAACTGGCAGAGGATGCTCAACATATACTGATAAATCATGGTTTTAACGTTGGCTATCACACATACAACATGGCTCATTCTGTTTGTCCTGAGCAAATTGAAGATATCTCAGCTTGGTTATCGGCTCGTTTGTCTTGAGTGTTAGTTGGTTATAGGGCGTTACTATGACAATAGATGCATCTACTTTACTTGAATTTGCTAAGCATATTGCGACTCAGGCTGGCACCATGATGGTGTTGGCAAGAGAGGCTAATGATTTTTCAGCAGATTACAAAACGGATCATGAGTTAGTTACTTCAACGGATTTGGCAATAGATCAGTATTTATGCCAAGAAATTATAAAACGGTATCCTGATCATCAAATATTGTCAGAAGAGTCATCTCCTAACTTATCGTTAGGGAGTGCTCCTACGTGGGTTATTGATCCTATTGATGGTACGGTGAATTTTGCTCATGGGCATAGACATGTCGCGGTTTCCATTGGTTTATATATCGCTGGGCAGCGCTTTTTGGGTGTTGTTAATGCACCTTTTTTAGATGAGTGCTACTGGGCGGTGGCAGGGCAGGGGGCTTATTTAAATGGCAAACCGCTGCATATTACTGATAATGTTAGTTTGCGTAATGCTTTGGTCGCAACGGGTTTTCCTTATCAAAAGCACACATTGGCTATCTTGATAAAAAGGCTATCCAGTGTATTACTGCAATGTCAGGATGTGCGTCGTAATGGCTCTGCGGCCTTAGATCTTTGCTGGGTCGCTGCCGGGCGATTGCAAGCTTATTATGAATCCGTAAAGCCTTGGGATATGGCTGCAGGAGCTTTGATTGCTGCAGAAGCTGGTGCCATAGTCGGTCGTTATGATAGCGTGATGTCTCGCTGGCCTTTGGAAATTAATGGTGAGAGTTTATTAGTTTGTGTGCCTTCTTTATATGATTCGTTAGTTCAGGTGTTGACTGTGGACTCGTTGAGTCTTTAGGTTTTTTATAGTGACAGTAATATTTTAACTATTATTCTCTCGTTTTTTAGGGTTTTATTTTGTATGTCTTTTATTGAGTTTTTACTATTAATAATAGTGTGTTTTGTTGTTATCGCTATTTCTCTGCGTGTTATTTTTCGTCAGTTAAAGTTAAATCGTTTGCGTGACGCTAGGGTTCAAGAAGGTGAGAAGTTTGTTGCAGAAGAGCGACAGAAGCGAGTTGATAGTATTCAGATTTTATTAAAAGTCGTTGGAACGGATCAACAACTTGGTTGGGTTGAAACCAGTATTCGTGTAAAAAATTTATTAGATCAAATAAGTGTTGATTTATCGGAGCATGAGGATATTTCTGCTTTTTATATTGTGACAGAAAAAACAGAACATATTCCAACTCATGAGCAATGGAAGGATTTGCCTAAAAATGCTCGCATGAAATATCGAAATGAAATGGATCTATATGAAATTGAGCACCTTGAGCATTTAAAGCGTGCCAAAGTTGCCTTGCAAGCTTATTCATTTGATAGATGATTTTACAGTTTATTATTTCAATTGTTTTGTGCTTTGGTTTATTGTCAGCTTTGATGTTCTTTTATATCAAGTATCAATCTAGAGTGCCGTATTACCGTTTTAATCAAAGTGATTGCGTCAAGCTATTAGAAAGAAGCATCAGTGGCGTATTACCTGAACAAGAATGGAATATATTTATTGGCATGGCGATTCAAGATAATGGGCAATTAGAGTGTTTACGTGAAGCCTGTTTCATTATTGATGATGAATGCAAGAAAGGAACCCAGTTAGTCGATGGGAAGTTGTGTGTTTGCTTTAATAAAGTAGGTATAAAAAGATTGGCTTTATTACTAGATGAATGGCGACATAAAGTAAATTATGCTGCTTAGCAGTGTAAGTCTTATAACGTTAGATTAAGGGTTAAAGTACATGATTGAAACGGAAAAATTACTCGATAAAGGTATCGAAATGTTGCCTTGGGTCGTAGACACGGCAATGAATGTAGTGATTGGTATCGTTATTTTCTTTGTCGGTCGATTTATCGCACATAAAGTAGCGCATTGGTGTGAAAACCGAATGTTGAAATCGTCTGTGGATAAAGCAGTTGCAGGTTTCTGTTCTAGTATTCTCTATGCGTTAATGTTTGCTGGTATTATTTTAATGGCACTTGGTCAGATTGGAGTGCAGACAACGTCGTTTATCGCCATTCTAGGTGCGGCAGGTTTAGCAGTAGGTCTTGCATTACAAGGGTCTTTATCGAACTTTGCATCAGGCGTATTAATTATCGTTTTACGACCTTTCAAATCAGGTGATTTTATTGATGCGGCAGGTCAAATGGGTACAGTGGATCGTATAGAGTTGTTTCATACTTATCTAAGGACGCCCGATAACCGTATTATTATTGCCCCAAACTCTGCCGTAATGAATGGTTCTATCGTGAATTTCTCCCGAGAGAAAACACGTCGTCTCGATCTCGTTATTGGTATTAGCTATGATGCCGATATTCGTCTTGCCAAGAATATTATGAAAGAAATCGTATCTAGTGATGAGCGTATTTTAAAAAATCCTGCATGCCTTATCGCTGTTTCTGAATTAGCCGACAGCTCGGTGAATTTCAATTTACGTCCTTGGGTTGCCGCAGGCGACTATTGGGCTGTTAAAGCTGATCTTTTAGAAAAAATAAAATATACGTTTGATGAGCGTGGAGTGGGTATTCCTTATCCTCAGATGGATGTGCATCTGCATAAGCAAGAATCCTAATTCTCACTATTTTTGCTTTAAATATGCCGCTAAGCGATTAAACTTGCTTAGCGGCATTTTTTGTTCTTAATCATAATGTTAATAGGTTGTTGTTAATGACTCGGTATCGACCACCATCTCCCCCTAAATCTGCTTACATTACGCAAGAAGGTGCACAGCTGTTGTTGACAGAATTAAAATATCTATGGAAAGAAAAGCGTCCAGTAGTGACAGAAACTGTTCGTGAGGCAGCAGCACAAGGCGATCGCTCAGAAAATGCGGAATATCAATATGGGAAGAGGCAATTAAGGGAGATTGATCGGCGTGTGCGCTATATAGAAAAACGCCTTGATGCCTGTACCGTTGTTGATCGTTTTCCCGCAGATCAGTCCAAGGTGTTTTTCGGTGCTTGGGTAACACTTGAAGATGATAGCTCTGTTTTAAAAGAATATCGTATTGTCGGAGCGGATGAGCTGGATCACAATCCTGCTTATATAAGTATAGATTCTCCAGTCGCTCGTGCGCTATTAAAGAAGCAGGAAGGAGATGAAGTCGTTATTCGCTTGGCTACAGGTGAAAAAAACTATTTTATTGACTCAATACAATATCGTGCTCCGTCTACATGACAATATACTATGGCATGGCGCAATGGCAGCATCCAGGGTGGGTTAATTGGTTGTATCCCTCTTCGCTGCCGGCAGCTGAGCGACTGTCTCGATATGCTGAGGTATTTTCTGCTGTCGAGGTAGGTAGCTCTTTTTATACTAAAATAGGTTCTGAGCAATTGCAGCGCTGGTATATGGCAGTACCAGATAGTTTTCGATTTTCTTTTAAAGCGCCTCAAACAGTAACTCATCGTTTATTTGATAGACCTTGGGATGAGCTGCTTAAAGATTGGCGTATTTTTATCGAATCGTTGCGACCTTTATTATCAAAGTTAGGGCCAACTATGTTGCAGTTTCCTGCCACATGCGACGAGCAGAGCTTAAATCGTATTATTTCGCTGTGTGAGTTATGGGACTTACCAAGCCCTTTAGCGGTAGAAGTTCGCCATATGAGTTACTTTGATAAAACTGATTGTGAGTCATCATTTTTATCCGCGTTATCGGGTGGTAGGATCAATCGTGTTGTTATGGATTCGCGCCCTGTTTTTTCAACCAAACCTTATTGCACAAGTCTAATTGACGCTCAAAAGAAAAAACCAAGAGTTCCATGTCATCCTATTGCTACATCGACTCACCCAGTAGTGCGTTTTATAGGTCATCCAGATTTGCCTCTTAATGATAAGTGGCTCAATCAATGGGCGATCAAGCTTTCTCAGTGGTTATCATTAGGATTAGTGCCAACTGTTTTTGTGCATTCTTCTGATAACATAGCGGCCCCAGCATTAGCGTCTTTGCTTGACCAAAAAGTTCAAAATTTATGTCCTTCCTACCAATCTAGGTTGCAACTACCGTCCTATCAGGAACAAAAAAGTCTTTGGTAGCGTATTTTTGTTTGTTCTTTTTTCATAAGGCCTCAGCCTTACTTCGATCGATTATCTGCTCGTATCTTTTTCTTCTTCCTTGTCTAAGGTCATTTCTTGACATAATACTTTCAGTTGTATGAAAAGTAATGAATATGAGAAGTGTTCTTGTTACTATGCATTAACTATGAGAAAGCAAAGTGTCATTGTGCTGAAGGTTATTTCGATCTCCAGTTATCCAGATATATACATGGCTTGTTATTCTCAAAGGCATAGTGATGTAGAAATGCATCAATGGTGGGGCTGGATGATCTTCTCTACTCCCGTTGCTCAAACTAAGAAAGTTGGATGTTATACATGAAGTTGATCAGTGTTTTTTTTATTTCCTGCTTCTGCGCTTTGATGGCTATGACGACGTGGGCCGCAGACGGCGGCACTCAAAATAGTGTTCAAAAAGATGATAATGGCTTTAGTCAGCAGATACATGACCCTCGTTATACTAAGTTACCAACCTATTTGATAGAAATTAAAGATGGTGAATTAATACCTGCTGAATTGGTGGTGCCTGCAAAAACTAAATTTCGCCTGGTTGTGAAAAATACAGGCAGCAAGCCTGCTGAATTTGAAAGTAATCAGTTACGTCAGGAAAAGGTGTTGTTTATGGGGGCGAATACCAGTTTGGTTATTACACCATTAGACGTTGGTTCGTATGATTATTACGATGATTTTGCTCCAGCCGCTCGCGGCCAGATTATTGTTAAGTAGTAGGATTGAATGATGGGACAAATTATTTTTGTTGTTTGTCGAGAGAGTGTAGAAGCGCTCTTAGTTATCGGTATTCTGTATGCATGGATGAATGGTCGTCCTGGAGCTGAGAAAGGTAAGGTTTGGTTGTTGGCTGGCGTAGTGGCTGGTTTTGGTCTTGCTGGATTGCTAACGCTAACCTTGATTGGTGTGACGGATATTCTCGGTGGTGCAGGTCGTGATTGGTTTGAAATTGGCATGCTCACATTTGCCAGTGCCTTGATTGTACAGATGGTTATGTGGATGCGTGCGCACGGTCGAACTTTGAAAAAAGAGCTTGAAGCCGGGTTAGAAAAAAGTACTCAAGCGTCTAGTTGGTGGGGAGTGTTCTTTCTAGCAATGATTGCCGTTGGTCGAGAAGGATCTGAGACAGTGATGTTTCTTTATGGTTCGCTTCTTCAGTTGGACTCGTTTTCGTCATATGTGAACTTCTTTATAGCGGCCGGTATCGGTTTTGCTCTTGCTATGGTGCTGTTTTTCTTGCTTCAAATTAGTGGCAAGATCATTTCTTGGAAATGGTTTTTCCGAGTAACTGAAACTATGTTGTTGTTTCTAGGCTCAGCATTATTTTTAACCGCTGCAGGTAAGCTGTTAGGTGGTCCTTTAGCGGTGACAGATTTGCCAAGTTGGGTGTACAGCACTGTTTGGGATATTTCCGCTGTGCTCAGTGATAGTTCGGTGTTTGGTGGTTTACTGGCCTCGCTTTTTGCTTATCGATCTCAGCCGATTGGTTGGGATTTAATCATGCTAGGTATTTATTGGGTGTTGGTGTTTTTAACACTTAAGTGGCAAGTGCGTGGACATGAACAAAAAAAACAGAATGCACAGGCCGTGGTAGAAGCGGGTTAATGTTTACTAAAGACTTGCTCTAAAGGTTAGGGCAAGTTTGACGAATATTTTAAAAAAAACACATTAGGAGTTAATGATAGTGAGAACGATTCTAAGTACCTTTATCGTAAGTGCAGCGCTTGGCCTTTCAATGCCGAGCATAGCTGCGGTTTCCCAACATGCAAAACAAGCAACATTAAGCACTTACGCGACTATCGCTTCTGCAAATTATCAAGATGCGTGGAAAGATGCAAAAACGCTACAAAAAGCGATCAATGCATTTGCTGCCAATCCAACGGCAACTACATTACAAGCCGCTAAAGATGCTTGGTTAGCTTCTCGTGAAAGCTACGGCTCGACAGAAATATTCCGTCTTTCTAATGGTCCAATTGACGCTGAAGATGGTTGGGTTGCAGAAGCTTACGGCGGTCTAGAAGGTGAGGTCAACTCTTGGCCATTAGATGAAAATCTGATTGATTACACGGTAGACGCTAACTATAAGCGTACGAGCGGCAATGTTATTGATACTAAAGGTATGTTTACACCAGGTGGCGAAGATGCTCACTCTGTAAATGTCTCTAAAATTACGCCAGAAGTTCTGGGTGAGTTAAATGTAAACGGCGGCGATGCTAACGTGGCGAGTGGTTATCATGCCATTGAGTTTTTGCTGTGGGGTCAAGATCAAGACTACAGCAACATGATCGAAGACAAAATTACTAATGGTCCTATGACTGCAGGTCAGCGACCACTGTCTGATTTTACAACGGATAAACTAAAGCAACGTCGTTTAGATTACCTTACTGCCGCTGCTGATAAGTTAGTAGCTGACTTAGCGACAGTATCAAGTGCTTGGAATACAAAAGTAAGTGGTAATAACGGTCTTTATCGCGCTGCGTTACTAGATAAATTGTCTGGTGACGAAAAATCTAAAAACATTCCAACAGCGACTTCTTTGAAACAAATTCTTGCTGGTATGGGGGTTTTCTCTAAGTCTGAATTGGCGAATGAGCGTATCGCTGTTGCGGTATTAACGCCAAGTGAAGAAGACGAGCATTCTTGTTTTTCTGATAATACGCATCGTGATATTGCGATGAACTATCAAGGTATCAAGAATGTGTTGACTGGCGAGTATAAAGGTAAAAAAGTAGGCCCTGCTTTCTTGGATAATCTATCTAGTGATGAGCAAGCTGAAATCAAGAAATTGATGGCCGATATTGAAATGCGTATTGCGAAAATCAATACGTTAGCAACGACAACTATGCATTTTGATTACCAGATTCACCCAGAAAACGAAGAGAGTGTTCAAAATATCGTGACACTTAAAAATGAATTGCGTCGTTTGGGCGATCAAATGGTGACAGTTGCGAGTGCATACGGTATTTCTTTGACAACTAATGATGTGACTGATACTGAAGAAACTCAAATATAACGATTGAAATATTAGCGATGTTATAAAAAAGGAGCGCGCTATTTATTAAATATAATAGATAGCGTGTCTCATTTATCAATGGATACGAACCATTCAATATAGTGATCTATGAAAAGTAACGGCTACATCGTCGCGAGAAGTATTTTTCGAGGCGTTTTTTTGTTTCTGGTGTTACCCAATATGGTATACAGTGAAACCGTATCGGTATCTAGTCATTTCAATAGTAAGTTGTTTGCGGATGCTAGAAGCAATAAGCCTTTTTCTCAACCGCTTGAGATGACGGATGAAGAGAATGATCAGTTTATTCTTGGTCGCTCTTTTTTTTCTATTCCTTGGGTGGAAGCGCCTAGTGCAACCACTGCACGTGATGGTTTAGGTCCTCATTTTAATGCCAATACCTGTACCAGTTGTCACATAGATAGTGGTGGTGCGCCAACGTTAAGTAAAGACGGTCAGCCATTACGTTCACTGGTATTTAAGCTAACTCAGCCAAGTAAGCATGGGTTGCGTTGGTCATTAGATAACATTGATGCACCCGCACACGATAGTGTCCCAGATCCAGTGTATGGCGTTCAAGTTGCCATTAATGGTAATGGGAAGGTGATGCCAGAAGCGCGAACAAGGTTGCATATAGCGTCAGTGCCTTTTACTTATCCAGATGGCCAAGTATTAACCTTATCTAGGTTTTCTCCTTATTTAGATAGATTAGCTTATGGCCCTTTAGCAGATGATACGGTGATCTCTTTACGTCAGCCTCCTGCACTGGTTGGATTAGGTTTGATTGAGCAAGTTCCTCAGAATGAAATACTCGCTTGGGCGGATCCATTAGACCGTAACAAAGATGGTATAAGTGGGAGGCCCAATTGGTTAAACCCACCGGAGCAAGCGGAAAAAGTATTAGGACGTTTTAATTGGAAGGCCTCGGAAGCGAGTGTTATTGGTCAATCTGCCAATGCGGCAGCCCATGATCTTGGCTTGACTAATCCCGCTTACCCACAAGAGTTATGTCAACCTGCACAGTTAGATTGTCTAGCCGCGCCTCGTGGGCGACAATCACCGCAGGGTATTTTGGATCTTCCTGAGTTCAGATTACAGGCTATTGTGGCGTATATTCGTGGCCATAAAGCCCCGCAGCCTGTTGACTTAGATCAGCAGGCTCGCGAAGGACAACGAACGTTTTATGAGGTAGGGTGTAGTAGTTGTCACCGCGCGACATTAACCACAGCCAAAGGACAAGCGTTCCATCCTTATAGCGATATTCTGCTTCACGATATGGGGTCATCGTTACAAGATGGGCGACCAGAGTTTTTGGCCAGTGAGCGTGAATACCGAACAGCGCCTCTATGGGGAATAGGCGGGCGTGTTCGGGCAGGAGAACGTTTTTTACATGATGCGCGAGCAGCAACGCCGGAAGAAGCCATCCTCTGGCATGGTGGTGAAGCAGAAACTGCCAAATTAACATTTATTGAACTGGGTCGTGCACAGCGCACGGCCTTGCTACATTTTCTGGAGCAACTATGAAAGTTTTTACCCGTTTATCACTCGCCTTGTTACTTGGTGTGCCAACATTGGCTGCAGCAGTGGAGCAAGAGCCTTATGTTGCTATTTATGACAATGTTATCCAAGCCAATGCAGACAGTGCAGTAAGTTATTGTACGGATTTGCAAACTTCTTTAAGCAGCGAATCCATCGATCAGCGTCATCAAGCCTTTGTGCAATTAGCAGAAGGTTGGGGGAAGGTGCAGGCAAGTTATATTCTTGGCGGCTATGACATGGATGCGATGGATTATCCTTTGATGATTGATTATTTTCATATGGGTAATGAGAACGTTCATGAAACCTTAGCTCGTTTGATGAAGAGTAAAAGTAAAGCGTCTAAAGTGCTTTATAAAATCTCCTATAAAACCTTAGGGGCGCTCGATGATGTAATGTTTAGTGGTCCTTGGACTCCGCGTAGAAAAGAAATGGCTGAAGTGATTTCTTCAAATGTTTGTAAGCGATTAACTCAGGTTCGTGATGGTTATAAAGAGCACCGTGCAGATTTCCTAGATGATCCAGATAACTCGTTATCATTACTGATTAATGCGCAAATTGAGAATATTTATAAAACACGAGACTGGCGTATCGCTCAAATTAGTGGTTTGACTAAAAAAACACTGGGTCAGACTCATCCAGAAAGTCAGCAATATCCTTATAGTAAAGCTTCGTGGGCGTTTATCGGAGGACTTCTGGCTACTAATCAGCAACTACTAGGAGAGGATCAACAGCCTAATATTGCGACTATAGTGTATTCAACGACGGATGGTGAAGGAATAGCGGCTGTACAAGCTGCGTTACAGGATTCATTAACGGCTTATCGCAATACACCTGCAGATCATAATTATAATATTAATGACATGATTCCTTTGTTTCAGGGATTGTTAGATTTACAAAAAGCTTTTTATCGCCAGCTTGTTAGCAGTCTTGGTGTAACGGCTAAACTGATTGATGCTGATGGCGATTAATACCCCTTTAGGGGTGTTTTTGAACGGAAGTGAGCGGGTCTTTTGGGGGTATTTGTTAGTCAGTGCACTAGTCGCCTTGATATGGTACCTGCGAGCAGGTAAGTCTTTTTCGACTGCCCACTTAAAAGCGTATTGGTGGAGTGCGGATGCGCAGTTAGATTATCGTTATTTTTTGGTTAACTGGTTAATTAAGACGTTATTGATATTACCAGTTCTATTGTCAGGGCAGACTATTGCTGTGTGGATTTTGGGTTTGCTTAACGCTTTGGCGGATCCATTGTTTCTACCTTGGCGCTATCGCAATATTGTTTTGTTATATACGGTGAGCTTATTCCTAGCGGGAGATTTAAGTCGTTACTGCTTACACAGATGGATGCATCGTAGTCGCCTGTTATGGCAATTTCATCAAGTGCATCATAGTGCGGAGTCATTAAATCCACTGACCTTTTATCGTTTACACCCGATAGAAAATACCTTGTATGCATTGCGTCATGCCATTGTAGCCGGTGTTATCACGGGGGTTTTTATATTCTGCTTTGGCGCACGAGTGGATCTGTATACTGTTTTAGGTGGAAATCTCTTTACCGTTAGTCTGTTTGCTTTCACGGGCAATCTACGACATAGCCATATACGCCTTAGTTACGGTCGTTGGTTAGAGCGTATTTTAATATCACCGGCGCAGCATCAGGTACATCATCAAAAAAGTAATATGCAACATAATTTTGGCAGTGTGTTGGCATTGTGGGATTGGTTGTTTGGTTCATTAAAGGTGTCCAAAGATGCGCCGAATCGAAAAGGGTTTGGGTTGGGTGCAAGTAAGCGACAGCATTACGATAGTGTTTGGAAAATAATAATGCAGCCTTTTTTTAATATATATTCAAGTATTCGGCGGACATGGAAATGATAAAGGTTTTTGCTTTTTTGTTTACAATATTGGTTGTTAATAGTGCAGCTCAGGCAGAAGGGCTGTCTGAGGTGCAATTGGGGCAAGTACTATTTTTTGATCCATCTTTTTCTGTTAATCGGACTATGTCTTGCGCTACTTGTCATGAGCCGGATAAGGCATTTACAGACCATCGAATTAATGCAAGCCAAGGTATGGTTTCTCTTGGGGATGATGGTAAGTCACTAGGTTCTCGCAATACGCCTATGGCGGCTTATGCGAGTACTTCCCCTCATTTTCATTTTGATAAAGCGTTGCAAGAATATGTAGGTGGACAATTTTTAGATGGCCGTTCTAGCACTTTAGCTGACCAGGCTGGTGGACCACCAGTTAATCCTGTGGAAATGGGGTTATCAAGTCCTGAAGAAGTGGTTAAGCGCTTACAGGAAAGTCCGTTGTATAAAGGGCTGTTTATGGGATTATATGGCGAGTCTATCTTTGATCATCAAGAGGGTAAATCGGGCGTTTTGCTGCCTGCTTATATTGCCTTTGGTAACGCTTTGCAGGCATTTGAGAGTACAGATGCTTTCTCTAGCTATGACAGCAAATATGATCGTTTTTTGAAGGGCGAATATCAGTTAACGGTACTAGAAGATCTTGGTCGTACATTGTTTTTCTCTAACAATAATGTCAATTGTAATAGTTGCCACATGCTGAAATCAGAAGACAGTAAGAAAGAGCCGTTTACGAATCATCAGTATCGTAATATAGGTGTGCCCTCTAATCCTGTGTTGTTGAGTTTTGGTCATTTGAAGCCAGACTTTATTGATCACGGATTACTTGATAATCCCGCTGTCACTGATCCCAAATATGACGGTAAGTTTAAAAACCCATCATTGCGTAATGTTGCCGTTACCGGACCTTATATGCACAACGGCGTATTTAAAAATTTACGTACTGTGATGGAGTTCTACGATCATTATAATAATCCTGAGCGAGTTATTAACCCAGAAACAGGTGAGCCTTGGCGTGCACCGGAAGTTTCTGCAACGATTGATACGGTAGAGTTGAAAGCTCATGCGCTATCTGATCGAAAAATTGATGCATTAGTTGCTTTTCTAAAAATACTAACAGATAAACGCTATGAGCCATTGCTTGAAGCGCAAGATAAGTAGCCTGTGTTTAAATTTTTATTTAACTCTGGTTCAGAGAGTAAGAGTTATGGTCTCTGAGCAGATTAGTTTTTTGGATGTAGGATAAAAGTCATGTATTCATTGGTGTTTTATGTGCCTGATACGCACTTAGAGGTGGTGAAAAAAGCGGTCTTTTTGGCAGGTGCTGGTGCTATCGGGGATTATGATCAATGCTGTTGGCAAGTGAAAGGACAAGGGCAGTTTTGTCCTAATGATAGTGCAGTTCCTTTTATCGGAGAGGGTGGTGTATTGGAAAAGATGGATGAGTATCGTGTTGAAATGGTACTGAAGGATGACCTTAAAGAAAAGATTGCCGCTGCGCTATTAGCGGCTCATCCTTATGAAGAAGTCGCTTATCACTTTATTCAGTTGTCCGATTAACTAAAATAGTGTCTTCATGGAATCCATAGTGTCCGGTTTTATGATCTTCAATAAACAGCTTTAATGTTCTGGTTATGCTAGAAAAAGCCAATTCATCCCAAGGAATGTCAGAAAGTTCAAAAAGAGCAACTTCTGAGCTTTCTTCCGTTGCATGAAAATCATCTTGTTTTAAGTCTGCTAGGTAAAATAAATGTACTTGGTCGATTTGTGGAATACTGATCATACTAAAGGCTTGTCTGCAGATGGCTTCTGAGCCACTTTCCTCTAATGTTTCTCGTAATGCGCCTTCTTTTGTTGTTTCTTGATTTTCCATAAATCCGGCAGGCAAAGTCCAGTAACCAAGTCGTGGTTCTATGTTTCTTTTACAGAGTAATAATTTGCCTTTATACATTGGGATGGTGCCAGTAATCATGCGAGGATTGTCATAATCTATGTAGTCGCAACTTGGGCAGACAGCTCGTATTTTATCGTCTCTCTCAGGTATCGACATATTTACAGGATGGCCGCATTGTGGGCAGTATCTCATGATGTCTTCCTTACTTTTTTAGCTTTAATTTAGCGTATTTCACAACTTTATCTTCGATTTCTTGGATTTCAATGATGTAGTTGCCGACCCATAGGCTGATTTGATGCTCAGGAATAAACTCTAGTGTTTCAATAATCAGTCCATTTAAGGTTTTTGGTCCGTCCGTAGGTAAATGCCAATTAAGTGTTTTGTTGATGTCTCGAATGTGTGTTGAACCTTCTATTCTAAAAGTACCATCTTCGAGTGGTTGTATTTCGTCTTCTTCTTCTTGTGTAGGAGGAGTGAATTCACCGACGATTTCTTCTAGTACATCCTCTAGTGCTGCAATGCCTTGTACATCGCCGTATTCATCAACGACGATGCCCATTTGCTTATGATCTTTTTGAAAGTTAAGCAGGACTGTATTTAGTGACGTGCTTTCAGGAATAAAGTAAGGCTCTATTGTTGCTTTTAATAGGGCTGCCTTAGTTGGTGAAGGTTCACGTAGGAATATTGCAGCGTGGCGTGCATGTAAGATGCCAATGACTTTGTTAAGCTCGCCATTGTAAACCGGCATACGGGTGTGGCGACTTTGGCATATCTGTTCAATGATCTCTTCTATTGAATCTTCGATATCGATACCGACAACTTCGTTACGAGGGATCATAATGTCTTCAACTGAGACTTTTTCTAAATCTAATATGGAAATGAGCATTTCTTGGTGTGCGGCTGGGATAAGGCCGCTTGCTTCATTAACGACGGTTCTCAGTTCTTCCGAGTCCAGTGTGTCTGGATTCGTTTGTGATGCATTTATCCCGACTAATCTTAATAGTCCATTCGATAAGGTGTTGATCAAAAAGACGATAGGATATAAGACTTTTAATAGAATCCCTAAAATCCAAGCGGCAGGAAAGGCGATTTTTTCAGGGTGAATAGCAGCTAATGTTTTAGGAGTTACTTCGGCAAAAATCAATACAATGACCGTTAATGCTGCAGTAGCAATAGCGACACCAGCATCACCCCAAATACGCACGGCAATGATGGTGGCAATGGCAGACGCGAGAATATTAACAAAGTTGTTGCCGATTAGAATTAAGCCAATTAAACGGTCTGGCCTTTCAAGTAATTTACTTACTTTAATGGCAGAGCGATTTTTGCTTTTGACTAAATGTTTAAGTCGATATTTATTGAGCGACAACATGCCCGTTTCTGAGCTGGAAAAGAAAGCGGAAAGCATAATTAGAAAAACCAGTATTCCGCTAAGAATACCTAAGGGAACATCGTTCAAAAAGGGATTGCCTCAATAGTGTAGTTGAATGGATTATTAGTGCTTAAAAAGTCGCTGTCAAACGACTTTCATGCATCATGTATTAATGTGCCAAAATTTGTAAGGCTATTTGGCTACCAAAATAGGCTAGCATGAGTAAAAAGAAGCCGCTAAGCGTTAGTTTTACAGCTAGTTGACCACGCCAGCCAACAAAATAGCGTCCTAGTAATAATCCTGCAAACACGAACCATGAAGCTATTGTGAAAAATGTCTTGTGTACAAGGTGTTGAGCAAACATATCTTCAATAAAATAAAAGCCGGTCGCGATCGTGATGGTTAGTAGAATAAACGCTGCCCAAATAAATTCAAACATTAAGCGCTCTAATACCTGTAGAGGCGGAACTCGTAGCAATTGTTTAAGGCGGTGGTGTCTGAGTTGATACTCTTGAATAGCAAGCAGTATCCCAACGCCACATGCGGCAGTAAATAAACTATAAGCGGCAGAGGCAATCAAGATGTGAACACTGGTTCCCCAAGAGTCACTGTGAAGCTGTTTTAGCTGCCAAGGTTCGATTGCATTGAGCGCAACAATAATGGCGGCTAAAGGGAAAGCAATCGAAATAAGTAAGGAAAGATCTTTGTTTCGATTACTAAACCATAAAAGAGCATTACCGATCACAGCAATCAATAATCCTATTAACAAAAAGTTGAAACCATCTTGGTGAAAGAGGAATTGGCTTAATGCCACTGTGTGTAAAACGATTGCCAGCGCCCCGAGCAGTTGTGTAGCACGGGCTTTAGGGCGAAAGTAATAAGCTGATCCAGCGACTAAGTAAGCGATACAAGTAAGCCAAAGCGATAATTGAGTCATGAAACTAAAGGATCCATAGAGTAAAGGTATAGGGTGATAAACATTTATCCGTTATAATAGGGGTAATTTCAACTTGGATAAACCGAGATAGTCGGTTTTTTCCATATAGAACAAAAAATTTGAGGGCAATATGTTCGACAATTTATCGAATCGCTTAACTTCCTCGCTTGATCGTATTCGAGGTCGAGCTAAATTAACAGAAGATAATATTAAAGATGTGCTGCGTGAAGTGCGAATGGCACTTCTTGAGGCTGATGTTGCATTACCCGTCGTAAAGGATTTTATTGATGCGGTAAGGGAGCGTGCAGTAGGGACTGAGGTGACAAAAAGCCTAAGTCCTGGCCAAGTTTTCTTAAAAGTTGTTAAGCAGGAACTTGAAAAAGTGATGGGTGAGGCGAACGATGGTTTAAACCTTCGTGTTGCGCGCCCAGCGATTATTTTATTAGCTGGACTTCAGGGGGCGGGTAAAACAACCTCGGCAGCTAAACTTGCTAAATATTTAACAGAGCGCGAGAAGAAATCAGTCTCGGTTGTGAGTGCTGATATCTATCGCCCTGCAGCGATTAAACAACTAGAAACGCTTGCTAATGAAGTTGGCGTAAACTTTATTCCTAGTGATCTGTCACAAACACCGATTGATATCGTCAATAACGCGGTTGATTATGCGAAAAAAGCGCATAAAGATGTTTTGATTGTGGATACGGCGGGTCGCTTGGCGATCGATGACGCTATGATGGCTGAAATCAAAGAGCTTCATGCTGCGGTTAACCCAATCGAAACCTTGTTTGTTGTTGATGCAATGACAGGTCAAGATGCGGCGAACACAGCCAAAGCATTTGGTGATGTCTTGCCTTTGACAGGTGTCATCTTAACTAAGACTGATGGCGATGCTCGTGGCGGTGCTGCGTTATCTGTTCGTCATATTACCGGTAAACCGATTAAGTTCTTGGGTGTTGGTGAAAAAACAGATGCTCTTGAGCCTTTTCATCCTGATCGCTTAGCATCTCGTATTCTTGGTATGGGAGATATGCTTTCTCTTATTGAGGAAGCCGAACAGAAGATCGATAAGGAAAAAGCTGAAAAGCTGGCTGGAAAACTAAAGAAAGGCAAAGGCTTTGATTTAGAAGACTTTAAAGAGCAGCTCCAGCAAATGAAAAACATGGGCGGAATGAGCTCTATGTTAGACAAGCTTCCTGGTATGGGGCAGCTTGGGAATATCCAAGAAAAAGTAAATGATAAAATGTTTGTGCAGATGGAAGCGTTGATTAATTCAATGACACCTGCTGAACGACGTAATCCAGATGTTATTAACGGGTCTCGCAAGAAGCGTATTAGTACGGGTGCCGGCTTACAGATTCAGGATTTAAATCGTCTTTTGAAACAGCATAAGCAAATGCAGAAGATGATGAAGAAAATGTCCGCCAAAGGCGGGGTGAAAAAAATGATGCGTGGTTTAGGTGGAATGATGCCAGGTGGTATGCCTGGTGGCGGTTTCCCTAAACTATAGTAATATCGTGTTATTTTTATGAATGACAGTTAAAATAGTCATTAATAATGCCAGGGCGAGTAAATCGCCCTTTTGTTTTTCTAGTTTATCGACTAGAATATGCCGCCGTCTTGTAGTATGAGTCAAAAATCGACTCGGCAAGAGGCGTTTCGTTAAGCAATAAGGAACCAATAATATGGTAACTATTCGTCTTTCTCGTGGTGGCTCTAAAAAGCGCCCATTCTATCATTTAAACGTGGCTGATAGCCGTCGTGCACGTGATGGTCGTTACATCGAGCGTTTGGGTTTCTTTAACCCTATTGCTCGTGGTCAAGAAGAACGTCTACGCATCGATCTAGATCGCGTAAATCATTGGGTTAGCCAAGGCGCTCAACTTTCTGACCGTGCTGCGCAGCTTATTAAAGATGCTGGCAAAAACGCTTAATAACTGAGGTAGTGCTATGTCTGAATTAAAACAAGCGGCCGCTCCTGAGCAAGCCCTTGTGGTTGGACGCATTACATCAGTTTATGGTGTTAAAGGGTGGGTGAAACTTTATTCCCATACCGATCCGATGCAAGGAATCTTTGATTACAAGCATTGGTGGTTGAAAACTCCTAGTGGGTGGAAGACCGTTGAATTAAGCCAAGGGCGTCTGCAAGGTCGTGGTTTGGTGGCTGCAGTGAAAGGCTATACTGACAGAGATCTTGTAAAAGAAATTTGTGGTATGGATGTCTACATTGATAGCAAAGAGCTACCAGCGTTAGAGGAAGGTGATTATTACTGGAGTCAGCTGGAAGGTCTTAGGGTTATAACCAAAGAGGGTATCCTCTTGGGGAAGGTTTCTCAGCTTATGGAAACCGGTGCGAATGATGTTGTCGTTGTCCGTGCGTGTGAAGGCAGTTTTGATCGTGAAGAACGCTTGATTCCCTATGCGCCAGGGTCTTATGTTTTAGATATTAATCTAGAACAGCAAGAAATGGTTGTTGATTGGGATCCAGAATTTTAATCGTAGAGCTGGAGTCATAGCGTGAAGGTTAGCGTAATATCGCTTTTTCCGGAGATGTTTCAAGCCATTACCCAGTATGGAGTAACGGGCAGAGCCATTAAGTCAGGGTTAGTGTCGATGGATTTTATTAATCCCCGAGACTTTACTTATGACAGGCATAAGACAGTAGATGACCGGCCTTATGGTGGTGGTCCTGGGATGCTGATGAAAGTTCAGCCTCTTAAAGATGCGATTACAAGTGCCAAATTATTGGTGCCGAACGCAAAAGTTATTTATCTATCCCCTCAAGGGCGTACGCTGACGCAAGAAGGTGTGCAACAGCTTGCTAAAGAAGCAGAATTTATTCTGGTAGCAGGTCGTTATGAAGGCGTTGATGAGCGTTTGATTCAATCTGAGATTGATGAAGAGTGGTCAATTGGCGACTTTGTTCTAAGTGGTGGTGAGTTGCCGGCTATGGTGCTTATGGATGCTGTACTTCGTATGGTTCCAGGAGTATTAGGAAAGCAGGCGTCAGCGGATGAAGATTCATTCTCTGATGGTTTGTTGGATTGCCCGCACTACACACGACCAGAAGTGTTAGATGATAAATCTGTCCCTTCGGTTTTACTTAGTGGCAACCATGAGGCGATTAGACGTTGGCGATTAAAGCAAAAGCTCGGAAGAACTTTGCAACGCCGGCCAGACCTTCTGCAAGACCTTGAGTTGGACAAGGAACAGCAGTTGTTGTTAGAAGAGTTTATTCGCGAAACTGAAGATTCAACCTCGGCAGAGTAGGAATTGCGAGCTTGTCAAAGAGAAGAACCTTCGCTTGGCAAGAAACCATATCATTAGGAGTCACATCCATGAGTAATAAAACTAAACTGATTCAGCAGATTGAAGCTGAACAGATGACAAAAGAAATCCCAGCCTTCGGTCCTGGTGATACTGTTGTCGTTCAAGTTAAAGTTAAAGAAGGTTCACGCGAGCGTCTACAGGCCTATGAAGGCGTTGTAATTGCTAAGCGTAACCGCGGTCTTAACTCAGCGTTTACCGTTCGTAAAATTTCTAGCGGTATTGGTGTTGAGCGTGCATTTCAGACTTACAGCCCAGTGGTTGACAGTATTGAAGTGAAACGTCGTGGTGACGTGCGTCAGGCTAAAATCTATTACCTACGCGAGCGTTCTGGTAAATCAGCACGTATTAAAGAGAAATTGGCTAAACGTTAATTTTTCTGTGTTAAAAAAAGGCGGCGAAAGTCGCCTTTTTTTATGGAACTTCACTATAGATATGTGGCCTAATATTGATTCATCTTATTCACTTGAGGTATTCAATGAAGTGTCTTTTTCAGTACTTTCCCCGATTCGTAATGATGAGTTCATTACTTACCCTGTTTTCTACTGCTACTTTAGCGGGTGAAGCTGAGGTAAATGCCGCTATAACACAAGCACTTCCCCAATATAAAATTAACAGTACAGAGTTTCATTCAGGTTCTGGCCTTTACACTGTTGCTTTAAAAGATGGACCTATTCTACATGTTACTGCAGATGGTAAATATTTTGTTGCAGGTGATATGTATCATGTAGATAACGGTACTGTTGAAAATGAAACCGAACAAGCCAAATTAGCTAAAATCGAAACATTGCCTGAATCGCAAATGATTGTTTACAAAGCGGAGCAGGAAAAAGCACACATTACTGTGTTTACGGATGTAGATTGCGCTTATTGTCGAATGCTTCATAAAGAAGTTTCTAAGCTTAATGAGATGGGCGTTACTGTGCGTTATTTGGCCTACCCACGAGCGGGTATTGGTTCTGACTCTTACAAAAAAATGGTTAGTATTTGGTGTTCTGATGACCCAAAAGCATGGCTAACAAAAGCAAAAGAAGGTAATAAAGTGCCTGAAAATACTTGTGTGAACCCAGTAGCGGCTGATTTTAATTTGGGTAATTCAGTCGGCGTTCGTGGCACACCAAGTATTATTTTAGGTAATGGTAAGTTTATACCTGGATATTTATCTGCTGAGGCTTTGGCAAAAGAGCTTGGCTTATAGTGGTATAGCAAAATATTCTACTAAACATGAGTTTTGTTCAGCGTATTCATCGTTGGGTTTGATTAACTCTGACGCTATAATAGCAAAGCTTGGATGTTGTAAATAAACGTCTTTAAACAATTAAATTATCTCTGTGGGGTATTGTTTTGAAACCGGTAAAAGTCGGAATATGTGGGCTGGGAACAGTAGGTTCAGGCAGTTTTAATATCCTGCGTAATAACGCAGAAGAAATCACACGACGTGTTGGCCGTAGTATTATCATTGAGCAAGTTGGTGCGCGACGCGATAACGATACATGTGACACTACTGGCATCAACATTACCCGCGATATTTTCGATGTGGTTAACAATCCAGACATTGATATTGTACTTGAACTTATTGGTGGTACATCGGTTGCGAAGGATCTCGTACTGACCGCCATTAGCAATGGTAAGCATGTAGTAACCGCTAACAAAGCGCTGATTGCTGAACACGGCAATGAAATATTTGCAAAAGCACAAGAAAAAGGCGTTATTGTTGCTTTTGAGGCTGCAGTAGCAGGTGGTATTCCTATTATTAAATCTCTACGAGAAGGCTTATCTGCCAATCGTATTGATTGGCTTGCTGGTATTATTAATGGTACTGGTAATTTCATTTTGACTGAAATGAGTGAAAAAGGCCGAGATTTTGATGATGTATTAAAAGAAGCGCAAGCGTTGGGTTATGCTGAGTCAGATCCAACTTTTGATATTGAAGGGATTGATGCTGCTCATAAATTAACTATTTTGGCATCCATTGCATTTGGTATTCCGCTGCAATTCGAAAAAACTTATACCGAAGGTATTAGTCGGATTACTTCTGAAGATGTTGCGTTTGCTCATGATCTTGGTTATGCCATCAAGCATTTAGGCATTGCGAATCGCACTAAAAATGGCATCGAATTGCGTGTCCATCCCACTTTGATATCTAACAAGCAATTATTGGCCAATGTAAATGGTGTTATGAATGCCGTGATGATTAAAGGCGATGCAGTTGGTCCTACACTTACATATGGTGCTGGTGCCGGCGCGATGCCAACAGGCTCGTCAGTCGTGGCCGATGTCATTGATGTGGCTCGTACACTAACGGCAGACCCGACTAATCGAGTGCCACACCTTGCTTTTCAATCTAATGCACTATCTGATATTCAAATATTGCCTATTGAAGAAGTTGAATGTGGTTTCTTCTTGAATATGACGATTCAAGATCGTGCGGGTGTATTGGCTAATATTACGCAAATTCTTTCTAATAATGGTATTAGCATTGAATCATTGATTCAGCGTGAACGAGAAGGTAGTGATTTAGTGCCACTTGTTGTGATGACGCATGAGGTGAAGGAGCGTGCGATGAACGCCGCCATCGCCGCTATAGAAGCCTTGCCAGATGTCGCGGGTACTGTTCAGCGTATTCGTGTCGAAACTTTGGTTTAAGGAGTAATAGTATGAAATACATTTCAACTCGTGGAAAAGCACCAGTCCTTTCTTTTGGTGATGTTTTATTAGCTGGTTTGGCGAATGATGGTGGATTGTATGTACCAGAAACGTTACCTCATTACAGTAAAGAAGAAATTGCATCGTGGGCGAACCTTAGTTATCAAGAATTAGCATTTAAAGTGATGTGGCCTTTTGTTGAAGGTGATATTCCTGCTGATGCGTTTAAAACAATGATTGATGAGGCTTACGCTAGTTTTAATCATACTGCTGTTGCGCCTATGGTTCAGGTTGGTAATAACGAATGGATACTTGAGTTATTTCGTGGGCCAACACTTGCGTTTAAAGACTTTGCCTTACAACTCTTAGGTCGTTTGATGGATTATGTTCTGTCAGAGCGCAAAGAAAAATTGGTTATTTTAGGGGCTACTTCTGGTGATACAGGGTCTGCCGCTATTGAAGGCTGTCGCCACTCTGAGCATCTTGATATCTTTATATTGCATCCGCATGAGCGCGTTTCTGATGTTCAGCGCCGTCAAATGACGACAGTGATTGATGACAATGTCTTTAATATTGCAGTAAAAGGAAACTTTGATGATTGCCAAGGCATGGTGAAATCCAGTTTTGCTGATCAGTCTTTCTTGAAAGGGGCAAAATTAGGCGCGGTTAACTCGATTAACTGGGCGCGAATTATGGCTCAAGTTGTTTACTACTTTTCTTCTGCTTTGTCAGTTGGTGCGCCGCATCGCAAGGTATCCTTCTCAGTACCAACGGGTAACTTTGGTGATATTTTTGCAGGTTACCTAGCGAAGAGAATGGGCTTACCGATTGATCAACTAGTCGTTGCAACGAATAAAAACGATATATTACATCGTGTTATTGCTGAAAATGATATGAGTCGTCAGTCGCTAAACGTTACCTTGTCTCCAAGTATGGATATTATGGTATCAAGTAACTTTGAGCGTTTATTGTTTGATGCACACGGTCGAGATGGCGCTGCTATTGATGATTTGATGGCACGTTTTAATAACGGTGATGTGTCATTAAATGACGAGGCTTGGTCTTTTGTTAAAGAGAACTTTGATAGCTATAAAGTAGATGATGAGAAGACTTGTGAGGTTATCGCTGATGTCTTTGCATCTACTCAGTACCTTCTTGATCCTCATACAGCGATTGGCTTAGAAGCGGCTCGTCAGTGTTGGAAAGATACCTCTGTACCTATGATTACTTTAGCAACGGCGCATCCGGTGAAATTCCCTGAAGCCGTTGAAAAAGCAGGTTGTCAGACTCCAAGTTTGCCTGAACATATGAAAGACCTTTTCGAGCGTAAAGAGTCTTATACTGTGCTAGATAACAGTTTGAGTGATGTGCAGGCGTTTGTTGCGGAACGCATCTAATAAAGTATTAGATCTGTCGATAAATAAAGCCGGTCCTCTATGAGGAGCGGCTTTTTTCTTTTACCTTTCCTATCAGTCATTTTTTATGAATTTAATTTTACTTGATCCTAAAAATGAATGCGGTTGTGGACAGTATTCGTTAACAGAACGTCAACAGTTGCATGTGTCAAAAGTAATAAAACCTCTCACCGGTGATGTTTTGCGTGTTGGCTTGTTGAACGGTGGCATTGGTGAAGGTATTTATCAGGCATCAACTGATCTAAGCCCTAGTATTATTCATTCATTGTCGTTGTCTTCTGCACCTCCTTCTGCTTTACCTATGGTATTGGTCATGGCTTTGCCAAGACCTAATATGCTCAAAAGAACATTGCAGAATATTAGCGCAATGGGGGTAAAGGAAATTTATCTTATTCACTCTGCAAAAGTTGAAAAAAGTTATTGGCAAAGTCCTGTGCTTCAGTATGAGTCGATACAACAGTCTTTATTGGAAGGCCTAGAGCAAGCGAAAGATACTGTTATGCCTGTTTGCCATATGATTCCTCGTTTTCGTCCTTTTGTTGAAGATCAGTTACCTGCAATTGTTGCGAATAAACGAGGTTTGTTGGCTCACCCATATCAAGCGCAGCCTTGCCCAGTTGCGATTACTGAACCTTGTGTTTTAGCGCTAGGGCCAGAAGGCGGTTGGAATGAATTTGAGGTCGGCAAGTGGCTGGAGGCTGGTATGGAGTCGGTGCACTTAGGTGACCGTATCTTACGTGTGGAGACCGTAGTTCCGGTGCTGTTGTCACGCCTTTACCCTGCAGGTTACTAATGACTAGCTATGAATATGCCTTATGCAATCGGGCATGTTGTTTATACTATTCTTTAGCGATCAACGATAAATAGTTTCAGTATTCTGAGTAATAATATGCACATAGAGCGACGGTCATTTCTGACAGATAACGATCAACTTCCAGCAGATATGCCTTTGAGTTTACGCCGTATTTTTTTAGCTCGAGGGGTATCTTCGAGTCATGAGTTAGATTATCGATTACCGCTATTATTAAGGCCCGGTCCCTTGTTTGGTCTACAAGCCGCCGCGACTATTTTGGCGGATGCGATTGTTGCGGAGCAAAAGATTCTCATTGTTGGTGATTTTGATGCCGATGGTGCAACCAGTACCAGTTTGGGAATTCTTGCTTTAGAAGCGATGGGAGCTGTTGCACCAGATTATTTAGTCCCTAATCGGTTTGAATTTGGCTACGGATTAACGCCAGAAATCGTCGAAGTAGCAAAAGATAAATCTCCCGCAGTGCTGGTCACGGTTGATAATGGTATTGCGAGTCTAGAGGGCGTGCGTGCGGCAAAATCTTACGGAATGAAAGTCGTGGTAACAGACCACCATTTACCGGGTGACGAACTGCCAGAAGCGGATGCGATTGTGAATCCGAATCACCCTGCATGTGGTTTTAGTAGTAAAAACCTAGCTGGCGTTGGGGTGATTTTTTACGTTATGAGTGCTCTTCGTGCTGAGTTAAAGCGCCGTAATTGGTTTGAGGAGCAGCATATACCTGAGCCGAAAATGGCGGAGTTTTTAGATCTTGTTGCCTTAGGGACGGTCGCTGATGTGGTCTCTTTAGATGCTAATAATCGTATTTTAGTGCAACAAGGTATTAAGCGTATTCAAGCTGGATTAGCCCGTCCAGGTATCTTGGCTTTATTGGATATTGGACGCAGAGACTATACTCGATTGAAAGCGTCAGACCTTGGTTTTGTTGTGGGTCCTAGATTAAATGCAGCAGGTCGGCTGGATGATATGTCGGTTGGTATTGAGTGTTTGCTAACGGTTCATCCACATCAGGCGAAACAATATGCCCAGCAATTAGATCAATTCAATCGTGAGCGAAAGGCGATTGAATCAGATATGAAAGACCAAGCTGAAGACGTTTTGTCTACTTTACTAGATGATGAAACCGAGCTGCCGAATGGTATGTGTTTTTATGATCCTGATTGGCATCAGGGGGTGATTGGAATTCTGGCATCACGGATGAAAGAAAAATGTCATCGACCTGTGATCGCCTTTGCTCGAGTCGGTGAGGATGAGTTAAAAGGTTCGGCTCGTTCGATCGTAGGAGTGCATATTCGTGACGCATTGGATTTGCTTGCAAAACGTTACCCTCAATTATTGAGTAAGTTTGGTGGCCATGCGATGGCGGCCGGTATGAGTATCAAAGAATCTCACTATGATGCGTTTCGTTTAGCGTTTGATGCGATTATTAGTGAGTGGGTAACACCAGAACAGCTTGAAGCTAAAATGTTAACGGACGGCCCATTAGCCGCAGAAGATTTTAGTCTGAGTTTTGCAGAGCAGGTGCGCTTATCAGGGCCTTGGGGGCAGTCTTTTCCTGAGCCTTGTTTTGATGGTGTGTTTGATGTTCTGCAACAGAGACTGGTTGGTGAAAAGCATTTAAAGCTTATGGTGCGAGAACCACAAAGCGGCTTGTTACTTGATGCAATTTGCTTTTTTGTCGATTTGGATAAATGGCCGAATGACGCCTGTGAAAAAATTCGTCTAGTGTACAAACTGGATATTAATGAATTTAGAGGGCAGAAGAATCTTCAGCTGATGGTGGACTATCTAGAGCCCGCTTAAGGTCTTATTTACGTTGTATTTAGCTTGCTATTATGAATAAAAGTGTTGCTAGAGCGTCTATCTATTCCTAAGTTGGGTTATAATGCGCCCCTCTCAATCCACTATATTATTTTATGCAGGAGTCCATCCATGACTGCACAGGTTCTTGACGGTAAGCTTTGCGCCAAAGAAACCGAACTTCGCCTTCAAACTCAAGTCGCTGAACTTAAAAAGCGCACTGGCGGAACTCCGATTCTAGCAACGATTCTTGTTGGTGCTGATCCAGCCTCGACAACGTATGTAAAAATGAAAGGTAATGCCTGCCGCCGTGTCGGCATGGATTCGATGGCAATTGAATTGCCAGATACTACTACGACAGAAGAGCTGCTAAATACTATTAATGGATTGAATGATAATCCAGATGTACATGGTATTTTATTGCAGCATCCTGTGCCTGCTCAAATCGACGAGCGTTTATGTTTTGATGCTATTGAGGCTCGTAAAGATGTAGATGGTGTGACTTGTCTTGGTTTTGGTCGTATGGCAATGCAAGAACCTGCCTATGGTGCAGCGACGCCAGCGGGTATTATGCGCTTATTAGCTGATTACAAGATTGAGTTAGAGGGCAAACATGTGGTTGTTGTTGGTCGTAGCCCTATTTTGGGTAAACCAATGGCGATGATGATGTTGAACGCTAATGCGACTGTGACAATCTGTCATTCACGCACGCAAAATCTACCAGACTTAATCAAACAAGCCGATGTGGTTGTTGGTGCCGTTGGTAAACCAGAGTTTATTAAGGCTGAATGGGTGAAAGATGGCGCTGTCGTTGTTGACGCCGGTTATCATCCAGGTGGCGTTGGTGATATTGAACTGGCACCATTAATAGACCGTGTAGCGGCGTATACTCCTGTACCAGGTGGTGTTGGTCCGATGACAATTAATACCTTGATTTTACAAACACTTGAATCAGGTCTAAAGCAACTAGCATAATTTTTAGCCTTGAAAGCGGTTTAACATCGCCCCATATATTGTCTTTGAGATATTAATTTATTAGACAGTAGCGATGAAACTAGATGTTTTCTAAGCTAGAGCGTGTTGTTATTGAATGAGAAGCCGTGCCGACAGGGACGGCTTCTTGCTTTGCAGCGTTAGGGCTATGATTAATAGCTTTTCATTATTCAGACTACATAATAGAAATAGGCAGACATTCCATGTCCACAGAAATGTTAAAAGATGCGCTTGATTTTGATTTGATCGCTGATGTTTTTGTCTCTGAGTCCATCAGTGCATCTCCTGCGGAGTTGCATGGACAACTTTGTGGTTATTTAGCCGCAGGGGTGACATTACCATTAGAAGACTGGCTAACCATGGTTGTTGAGTTTTGCGATATTGAAAGCTGGAAAGAAGATGCCAGTCGTACTGCGATCGTTGAACTATATACTGCGACGCTGACGTTATTACAAAATGGTGAATACGCACTAGTGCCTTGTATTTCAGATGAAGATGCAGAAATTTGTGAGCGCGGTGTTACTTTATCTCAATGGGCGCACGGCTTTTTGGCTGGTTATGGTTTGTCAGGTCAGAAAAAAGATCTGACTGATGAAACAAAGCAGGTGTTGCGTGACTTTGCCAATATTTCAGGCATGCAAGCTGATATGCGAGTGTTAGAAGAAAATAACGACAATGAAACGGATCTTACTGAATTGGTAGAATATGTTCGCTTGTCTGCAATGATGTTGTACTCAGAGCATTATGAGGTTAATCCTAATATTGATCATACCAAGCAAACATCACTGCATTAACTAGCCTTATAGCACTAATTTCCTATTGAGTGCTGTGGTTCCATTTAATATAAGAGAGAGTGAGCATGAAAATCGAAAGTCAAACTTACCAAGCTAGACGTGAGCGATTGATCCAATCTTTACCTGAAAATACAGTCGCTATTGTGCGTGCTGGTGATCTTTGTACGCGTAATAATGATTGTGAGTATGAGTTTCGACCGGACAGCAGCTTCTTTTATTTAACAGGATTTCCTGAGCCAAGTGCTTATGTTTTGATTGGAAAAAAGGCTGAGACGACACTCGTCAGCTTGCCAAAAGATCCAGAAAAAGAACAGTGGGAAGGTTTTCGTTATGGTGTTGAAGGTGCGATTAGTACTTTTGGTGTTACTGATGCGGTGCCGTTAGGTGAGCTGAGTCAAGCGGCATTAGGTTTGTTAGATGGTGCTTATAATGTTGCATTTTTATTTGCTGACGAACCCCTTCGTCAGCAAATCTTGCAATGGCGTGACCAATTAACAGCACGAGCACGAGCGGGAGCAGTGCCTCCCACTCAGTTGATCGATTTAGCGTCGACTATTTCAGAAATGCGTTTGCGTAAAGATGCAGAAGAAATCGCCTTAATGGAAAAAGCAGCACAAATCAGTGTTGAGGCTCATAAACAAGCAATGCTAACGGTTCGTCCAGGCATGAAGGAATATGAATTAGAAGCTGAGCTTAATTATGTTTTTATGAAATCTGGTGCACGCCAGCCTGCGTATAACAATATAGTTGCCTCAGGAAGTAATGCTTGTGTGCTGCACTACATTAACAATGACGACACTATCAATGAGGGTGATTTAATTTTGATTGATGCTGGGGCTGAGTATCATTGTTATGCAGGAGATATTACCCGCACGTTTCCAGCGAGTGGCAAATTTACTAAGCCACAAGCAGACTTGTATCAAGTTGTGTTAGATGCTCATACTGCTGGACTGAAAGAGTTAACAGTAGGAGCACCTTACGAAGCATGTCATAACGTTGCGGTGAAAACGCTGACACAGGGCCTGATGACCTTAGGTTTATTGGTTGGGGAGTTAGACTCTCTGATTGAGAGCAAAGCATATCGCGATTTTTATATGCACAATACAGGTCATTGGCTTGGTTTAGATGTTCATGATTGTGGTGCTTATCGTGTGGATGGACAGTCGCGCCCACTTGAAGCGGGTATGGTGTTAACTATTGAGCCAGGGTTGTATGTGTCTTTGGATAACCATCAGGTTGATGAGAAGTGGCGCGGTATTGGTATTCGTATTGAAGATGATATTTTGATTCGAGCAGAGGGTCCTTATATTCTGACGCATGGCTTGCCACGGGAAATTGATGAAATTGAAGCTTTTATGGCGCAACGTCATTAAAGATTATTTACTATTAAAGGTTTGCGGTTGGGGATAAGTGCATGGCAAAGCAATACGATTTAATCATAGTTGGTGCTGGTATGGTGGGGTCCTTAGCTGCCTTATTGCTGGCGGATTCGTCATTGCGCGTGGCGTTAGTCGATAAGCATAATGGCGATTATAGACTCTCAGTTCCTCCTAGTTATGATGCTCGTGTTAGTGCTATTTCATGCCAATCGAAAGCCTTATTAGAGTCTGCTGGTGCGTGGCAGAAAATCGATAAAGATAGACTCTGTGCCTATAATAATATGGTAGTTTGGGATGGTTTAGGTGAAGGCTATATCGATTTTAATGCGCATAAAACCAACTTGCCTGAGTTGGGGCATTTGCTCGAGAACGCAGTACTTTGTGATAGTTTGATGGGGGAAGTTAAGCTGTCTTCTAATATCGATTTATATCTATCTGATGAGTTAGAAGATCATCAACTGAGTGAATCAGGAGTATCCGTATCCTTATTGTCAGGTCTTCAGTTGGAAGCGCAAGCGATCATTGCTGCTGATGGCGCTTTATCTAAACTGCGTACGAGTAATGCATTTGATACTATTGAATGGGATTATGAACATCATGCGATTGTCGCGACAATCGAAATAGAGAGTTCTCATGAGAACACCGCATGGCAAAGTTTTGGAGAGGAGGGGGTGCTAGCCTTTTTACCTTTACCCAGTATCGCAGATCGTCATTTTGTATCGATTGTATGGTCCGTCTCTCCTCAAGATGCAGAGTCACTGATGGTCTTGGATGATGAGGCTTTTTGTGAACGACTTGGTTATGCGATTAGTCAGCGCTTTAATGTATTGAAGGTGACTACCTCTCGACAATCTATTCCACTGCGTCAGCGTCATGCAAAACACTATGTGAAAGCGGGAATTGCCTTAATAGGTGATGCTGCGCATACCATTCATCCGTTAGCTGGTCAGGGTGCAAATTTAGGCTTTGGTGATGTAAAAGCATTAGTTGAAGTATTGGCAAAAGCACATCGACGAGGTGAGTGTTTAGGTTCGAGCAAGGTATTGCGTCGTTATCAGCGTGCTCGTATGCTTGATAACATTGCGATGGCGGCTGGTATGGAAAGCTTTAAACGATTATTTACTACACAGCAGCCTCTCATTGTTCAGCTTCGTAACAAGGGAATGATGCAGTTTCAAAAAAATACTCAGCTGAAAGAAAAGCTAATCGCCCGTGCGGCAGGGCTATCCTCTTTCTCTTAGTATTCTCATTTTTTTGTAGATAGACAATGTCAAAAGTGAGTGTGCTGCTGTGTTCTTTTTCTTATTTTCAAAACATAGATTATTCGAAGGTATGAAGGCTGTTATATGCAAATACAAGATTTGTTAAGGAATACCGATAAACTTCCTAATGTGCCTGATGTCGTTAGAGAGCTGATCGTTATGCTAAATGATCCTAACGCGAACTATTTTGATATATCCAATAACGTTGCTCATGACCAAACTATGTCATTAAAGGTGCTACGGGTAGTTAATTCTGCTTATTTTGGGTTGTCTAGAAAAGTCTATTCTATCGATGAAGCAACGGTTATTTTAGGTACGAACAAACTTAGAACATTAGTCATTGCATCAGGTTTTTCCAATTCGGTTAAAAGCGTACAAGGTATTGATTTAAAAATATTTTGGAATAATTCGTTTCGTGTTGCGCTGTTAGCACAATGGTTGGCTAAACGGACAGATTCTGTTAACGCTGAAGAAGCTTTTACGGCTGGTATTGTTCATAATATTGGACGTTTATTGTTGCATTTAACTGAGCCTGCCATAGCGCAAGAAATACAAAAGCTGATTAAAGAACAATACATTAGCCGAACCAAAGTGGAAGTGGATAAGCTTGGTTTTACAACACAAGATGCTAGTAAGGCCTTGATGGATTTATGGAAATTTCCACCTGAACTAGGGGAAGCTGTCAGGCTGCATAAAAGACCATTCGCAGATAAAGACCCACAACCATTGTCTTGTGTATTGAATCTAGCATGTTACTTGAATGCCTGTATTCGGGATGAGAGAGATGAGGAGCTGGTGGTTGATGGTTTTCCTAAAGCGGTAGCCAAAGCCGCTGGTCTTGTGGACAGTATTATTTATGAGCTTGGTGAGGCGTTATTAATAGAAGACGAATTAGACCTATTGTTAGCCTAATATCGCCGTCATAATTACCTGTTGCGCATAGAGTTGACTGAGCAAGGTAGCGAATTCAACGACTTAATTCATGGCAATTGCGTGTATAGCATTTATAATAGATTTTTTTAAAATCACTGGGTGAAGAAATTGAGCGTTATTCGACTAAAAGGGCAAGCTGATCGACGTCTACGAGCGGGTCATCAATGGATCTACAGTAATGAAGTAGATACTAATAAGACACCATTAAAACAGTTTACTCCCGGCGATCAGGTTGTTGTTGAAACAGCGCAAGGAAAACCACTTGGTATTGCGATGATTAATCCTAACACATTAATATGCGGTCGTTTAATTAGCCGTAGTGTTGATTCTGTTATGAATAAATCTACTCTAGTTCATCGCCTTAAAATCGCACTATCATTACGTGAAATGGCTTATAAAGGCCCTTATTACCGTCTAGTGTTTGGTGATTCTGATGGCTTGTCAGGCTTGGTTGTAGATCGCTTTGGCGAGATTCTTGTAGTGCAAATATCTACCGCTGGTATGGAGCGTTTAAAAAGCGAAATTATTGAAGCTCTGCAAGACGTTATTAAACCCACAGCTATTTTAATGAAAAATGATGGTAAGATGCGCCAAATTGAAGGGCTAGAATCTTACGTTGAAGAAGCATTTGGTACGGTTCCTGAATTAGTTTTCTTGCAAGAAAATGATGTGCTGTTTCAAGCACCAGTGTGGGATGGTCAAAAAACGGGTTGGTTTTATGACCATCGTGAAAACCGTAAAACTATGCAGAATTACTGTGATGGTAAGCGTGTACTTGATGTATTTTCTTACATTGGTGGCTGGGGTGTTCAAGCCGCAGCTGCAGGTGCAACAGATGTTACCTTTATTGATGCGTCTGAAAGTGCGCTTAGCCACGTAGATGCCAACCTTAAGTTAAATCAATATGAAGGTAGCTCTACGCTTATGCATGGTGATGCTTTCGAGGCGATGTCTTCTTTAATTGAAAATAAAGAACGTTTCGATGTTGTTGTTATGGATCCTCCCGCTTTTATTGCTCGCCGAAAAGACATCAAAGCGGGTGAAGGCGCATATCATCGTGCTAATCAATTGGCGATGCGTTTGGTTGCGAAAGGTGGGATTTTAGTAACAGGTTCATGTTCTATGCATTTAGAAACCAACCGACTACATGAGATTATCCGTAGTAATAGTCGTCAGTTAGAGCGTTTTTCTCAATTGATTTACCGCGGGACCCAAGCACCTGATCACCCAGTTCATCCTGCTATTGATGAAACAGAATACTTAAAAGCCTTGTTCTATCGAATCCATAATAATATGGGGCTTTGATTTAAATAATATTGTTTAAGTTTGGTCATTAAAAAGCTCCTTTACTGATATTAGGTAAAGGAGCTTTTTATTGTGTTATCAGGTATCGATAAGTAGAAATAAACGACCAATGCTGTTGATCTAGTCTCGTAGTGAAATGTGTTCCCAATTACGCTGTTTGGCAATATCTGTCAGTGTTGGGTCTGCGTCCACTGCAATGGGGTGTGTTACAAGCTCCAGCAGTGGTAAATCATTACGGGAGTCGCTATAGAAATAGCTTCCTTCCATCGAATAGCCTGTTTCAGCTAACCAGTCATTCAATCTTGTTACCTTACCTTCTTGAAAGCTAGGAATGCCAACAATGTTTCCTGTGTAACGATCATTAATGATTTCGGGAATAGGCGCAATGATGTGATCCATTCCCATTTTTTCTGCGATTGGACCCGTGACGAATTGATTGGTGGCGGTGATCATAAGTAAGAAATGACCTTGCTCTTTATGGTGCTGCAACAGTGCTTGGGCTTTATGTTGCATCATAGGGGCAATTTTTTCAGCCATGAAGGTATTATGTAATTGGGTTAACTCTTCTTTATTAAATAAGGTGAGAGGCGCTAAGCTAAAAGCTAAGTATTCATGAATGTCCAATGTGCCAGATTGGTATTGATGAAAGAAGCGGTCATTTGCTTCCGCGTAGACTTGTGTATCCACAAGTCCTTTCTCTACTAAAAACTCTCCCCAAGTGTAGTCACTATCACCACTTAGTAAAGTGCCATCTAAATCAAATATTGCGAGCGTCACAAGTCATCCTCGGTTCTTTTAGTGTGCTTAAAGTATAACGGTGAGGGTAACAAATAACACCTGTCTTAATTGTGCAATAAGGCGAATTATGGAACAATGAATTTAATTTATTCTTACGTAAAAAGGTGATAGCTCGTGATTGATGCAGACGGATATAGACCGAATGTGGGCATCATACTGATGAACGAGCGCGGCCAGCTACTTTGGGCCAGGCGAGTAGGGCAAAATGCATGGCAATTTCCCCAAGGTGGTATTAAACCAAATGAAACGCCAGAAGATGCTTTATACCGAGAGTTAAAGGAAGAAGTCGGCTTGGAGCCAAACCAGGTAGAAATTGTGGGTAAAACCCGTGGTTGGTTGCGTTATCGACTGCCCAAACGCATGTTAAGACATAACAGTAAGCCATTGTGTATTGGACAAAAACAGAAATGGTTTCTGTTATCAATTCGTTGTCCCGATGCTTGTGTTTGTGTCGATGGAACGGATTGCCCTGAGTTCGATGGTTGGCGCTGGGTCAGTTATTGGTATCCGCTAGGCCAAGTGGTTGCCTTTAAAAAGGATGTTTATCGTCGAGCATTGAAAGAGTTAATTCCCAATGCACACCGAAAATTAGAAAAGATAATCAAAGCAACTCATTAACTTTAGATTACTTAGGGTGTAAGAAAAATAATGCTAAGTTTGCTCAGACGTATTACCCAAGAAGTGACTGCCGCACAGTCTTTGCCAAATGCGTTGGGCATTATTGTTCGTCGTGTGCGTAGGGCGATGCGAGCAGAAGTCTGTTCTATTTATTTAGTTGACCCTAATACCAGTGAGTATGTTTTGATGGCGACTCGTGGCTTAAATGCTGGTGTCGCTGGTAATGCAAGTCTTAAGTCTGATGAAGGTTTAGTCAGTTTAGTTGGTCGACGTGCGGAGCCGGTTAACCTTGAAGATGCCCATATTCACCCTTCTTTTCATTATCTAAATGGTACGGGAGAAGAACGTTATCGCTCATTTCTAGGCGTCCCTATTATCCATCATCGCCAAGTCTTAGGGGTGTTGGTGGTTCAGCATGAGGATAAACGTCGATTTGATGAGGGTGAAGAAGCGTTTCTTATTACGCTTTCAGCTCAATTAGCGGGTGTTATTGCTCATGCGGAAGCAACGGGTGCAATGACAAGCCTTAGTGTTGATTCTGTACCCTCTGGTTCTGATTTTCGATATAAAGGTGTATCGGGGAGTTCAGGAGTCGCTATTGGACGTGGTGTTGTAGTATATCCACCAGCAGATTTAGATGTTATTCCGGATCGTGCTATAACCGATTTTGAGTCTGAAATTAATGACTTTTCCCAAGCTCTTGAAGCCGTACGTGAAGATATTCGACGTGCAAGTAGTAGACTTAGCCAACATCTGTCCAGTGATGAAAAAGCATTATTTGATGTTTATTTAAAAATTCTAAATGATAACTCCCTTGCTACCTCTGTTGAAAAGAAGATTAACAATGGAAATTGGGCTCAGGGCGCACTTAGGCAAGTTATTAAGACGCACATCGCTAATTTTAATAAAATGGATGACCCTTATCTGCGTGAGCGGGCAACAGATATGCGCGATTTAGGTCGTCGTATTTTAGCTCATCTACAGGAAAAAGCCCCTAACTTAGCAGAACGCTTTAATGAGCCAGGAATTATTGTTGGTGAAGAGTTAACTGCATCGATGTTAGGTGAAATTCCAATTGATAAGATTAAAGGTCTAGTGTCTGTCATGGGGTCGGGTAATTCTCATGTCGCCATTTTGGCACGAGCGATGGGCATTCCTACTGTCATGGGGGTGTTAGATCTACCTTATGCCCAGCTCGATAAAGTAGACCTAATTGTTGATGGATACTTAGGGCAAGTGTTTACTTATCCTTCTGAAAATTTGACACAGAATTATAAGCAGATTGTTGATGAAGAGCGTCTGTTAGAAGAAGAGTATGAAACGCTTAAAGATCTTCCTTGTGAAACGACAGACGGCTATCGTTTGTCGTTGTTTGTGAATACTGGTTTGACGGCTGATATTACACGCTCTTTAGATCGAGGCGCCGAAGGGATTGGTCTTTATCGGACCGAGGTTCCTTTTATGGTACGTGACCGCTTTCCTACGGAAGCGGAACAGGAGCATATTTACCGTCAGCAATTAGAAGGTTTTGCTCCAGCTCCCGTTACTGTACGAACTTTGGATATTGGCGGTGATAAAGCGTTACCGTATTTTCCTATATCAGAGGAAAATCCTTTTCTTGGTTGGCGTGGTATAAGAGTTACACTGGACCATTTAGAAATTTTCATGGCACAAATTCGCGCTATGATAAAAGCCAGTGCAGGTTTGCATAATTTGAAAATCATGTTGCCGATGATTTCACATGTCGCCGAAGTTGAAGATGCATTAGCATTAATTCGCCGTGCTTATGAGGAAGTAAAAGAAGAAGGTTACGATGTCAAAATGCCACAAGTTGGTGTGATGATAGAAGTTCCAGCGGCGGTTTATCAAGTGAAAGAATTAGCCGAACTAGTCGACTTCATGTCGGTTGGTAGTAATGATTTAACGCAATACTTATTAGCCGTGGATCGTAATAATCCTAGAGTAGCCACTTTGTATAACTGTTTCCACCCGTCTGTTTTGCGTGCTTTATACTCTATTGTAAAGCAAGTGAAAAATGAGGGGATAAGCCTCAGTGTCTGTGGTGAAATGGCAGGTGACCCTATGGGTGCCATTATACTCATGGCTATGGGGTACGATATGCTGTCGATGAGCTCGACTAGCTTGCCTAAAGTGAAGGCGGTTATTCGTAATCTTTCGATAGTGCAAGCGCAAGAAATTCTAGATCAAGTCATTCATCTTACGCATGCAGATGATGTAGTAAATACGATGACAATACTAATGCGAGAAGCCAACATCGAACGTTTGGTTCGTCCTTCGAAAACAAATACCGTGAATTAAACACTGCCTTTGAGGTTTCCCTTACCATTATGATTGCTTACCCAACGATTGACCCTATTGCGATTTCATTAGGACCACTTGCCGTACATTGGTACGGTATTATGTACCTGATTGGTTTTGCTGGGGCGTATTTTCTAGGTTCCTACCACGCTAAAAAATCGAATGGGTTGTGGACCCAAGAGATGGTCAGCGACATGATCTTTTATGGTGCGCTGGGTGTAATATTAGGTGGTCGAGTCGGTTATATTCTATTTTATCAGTTTCCAGCTTTTGTTGATGACCCTTCTATTATATTGAAAATCTGGGATGGCGGCATGTCGTTCCATGGTGGTTTAATAGGTGTTATTTTGGCGATGTTGGTATTTGCTCGACGTTATAATAAAAACGTTGTGGATGTGACTGATTTTGCCTCACCATTTGTGCCTATTGGATTGGGTGCGGGACGTATCGGTAATTTTATTAATGGTGAGCTTTGGGGCAAGCCGACCGATGTGTCGTGGGCGATGGTGTTCCCTAAAGATGTGTTTCAGCTTGCTCGTCATCCATCACAGCTTTATCAATTTGCTTTAGAGGGTGTTGCCCTGTTTACCATTTTATGGTTTTTTTCTAAAAAGAGTAAACCGCGCTACTGTGTATCAGGCTTATTTTTATTATGTTATGGCGTGTTTCGTATCCTCACAGAGTTTGTTCGAGAGCCGGATTCACAAATAGGCTACCTTGCTTTTGGTTGGGTGACTGAAGGGCAGGTGCTATCAGTACCTATGGTTATTATTGGTGCTATGCTAATCGTATTTGGGTTTAAAATGAAAAAGTATCCACAGTCATAAGCTAATCGCTATTTATTAAAAAGTGAATAACAACGGCATAGTAAAAGCCAGTTCCTCAAAGTAGAGGCGCTGGCTTTTTACATTTTTGGGAAAGTGATGAGTGAGTGAGCGGATAAGGTTGTGTTATTACACCGAAAATGGGTAAGCAATAGGTTCATGGAACTCATAGCCTTCAATAGAGAAGTCGTCCATGGTGACCCAGGTTTCAATATCTTCTAACGATTTGATCTTTGGGTTTATTTTGAGTGTCGGTAGAGGGTATGGCTCACGTTTTAACTGTACGTCGCGCATTAACTCTAGTTGATCTTCATAGATGTGAGCATTCACTATTTTATGAAAAGCTTGACCTGCTTTATGCCCAGTAATTTGCGCAACGATGGCGAGTAGGACATAGACCTGAACCATGTTGAAATTAAGTCCTAGAGGGACGTCACAACTACGCTGTGTACTGTTTAAATAAAGGGTGTCACCAAGTAAAGAGAAGTGGTGGCTGTACAAACAAGGGCGAAGGCAAGCCATGTGGAATGCTCCAGGGTGATAAAACGTAAGGATTTCCCCACGGTTATCCACACCTTTGCTTAAATCGTCGATGATGTTCTTCAATAAGTCGATTTTTCCACTGTTGTCTGCGGTTGGGAAGTTACGACCAATAGCGCCATAACAAAGACCCATATCATCTTCGCCTTTACGAAAGTCGTTGTTTAGCCAAACATCATTCTGGTTAGCATTTGCATCCCATGTTTTTGTTCCCAGAGCACGAAAATCAGCCGCATTATCATAGCCTCTTAAATAGCCAATAATTTCTGCGATAGCAGATTTGAAGTAGCTTTTACGAGTTGTTACTAGAGGAAACTCTCCTTTACCAACATTGTAAGTTAAATCCGCATTAATAACGGTTAAACAGCGTTTCCCTGTGCGTTCGTTTTTTACCCATACGCCTTCGTTGACGATGCGACTGCACAGGTTTAAATACTGTTTCATAAAAATGCCTTGGGAGTTGTCTGTTAGTGGATGTGTATATGAGTTAGAAAATGCAATCTCACGTATCATAGGTATAATAAATAGTGATAATTGTATCAGAAGAAAATCTCAACCTCATGCTGAATTGAGATGGATGTCGAAAGAATAATTTCTCTAAAAGGTCGTTTTATATGCTGTCTTTAATTGTTGCTATGTCTAAGAATCACGTCATTGGGATTAATAATTCATTACCTTGGCATTTGCCCAACGATCTTAAATATTTCAAACAAGCGACTATGGGTAAGCCTATTGTGATGGGACGCAAAACATTTGAATCGATCGGTAAGCCGCTACCAGGTCGCCGTAACATTGTGATTACCCGAGACAAGGAATATAAAGCTGAAGGTGTTGATGTAGTACATTCTCTTGAGGCGGCTATTTCATTGGGTGAAGATGTTTGCCTTATTAATGGATACGAGGAAGTTATGGTGATTGGAGGGGCGCAGATTTATCAACTCGCCTTGGAAAAAGCTGACCGTTTATACATAACTCATGTTGATGCTGAGATTGCAGGTGACGCGTATTTCCCTGACGTTGAGTGGCCATCATTTACTTTAATGGCAGAAGAAGCCTTTACCGCTTCTGGCCCTAATCCTTACGATTACCGCTTTTCTATTTATCAAAGAAGCAGCGCCAAATAATAGAAGACATTATTTCCTCCTTGTTTAGCGGCAATTATGAATACTTTAAACAGTACAAATATAGTCGATATTGATCTAACTGATTGTACTGTCACCCGTTAGAGTTTTATATTTGTCGCTTCAGTTAATACTTGAAAATTCTCCAAAAAGCTATCCCTATTTTTTGCTTATTTCAAAGCCTAGCTGAATGCCTTTTTTCTTACCGTTGTTGCTTAAATAACCGTGTCTAGTTTTGTGCTTTTCTTGGAGGGCAAAAAAAGTACGCAATCAAATATTGAACTTAGTGTTCTGATTTACCTAGGTTCATATGATTCCATATTTCGGCGTAGTTCTGCTTCTAAGAGCTATTCCCAATAATTTCGTTTTTAAATAATGTCTTTTTAGTTTGGAGAAAAAATGAACTCTTGGTATTTCCTCTGTTTATTGTCCGTTGTGGCGATTTTTATTGCCTTTGCGAATCAATATATCTTGAAGTTGCAAACAACGATCGCTATTACAACAGGATCGGTTGCGATTTCACTTTTATTAATGGTGTTAGCATCGGCGTCTAGTGGTGGTATTACAGAATCCATTGCGCAAGCAGTAGATGGTCTGAATTTTAATATGTTGCTGCTAAAAGGGATGTTAGGTTTTCTTCTTTTTGCGGGTGCATTAGAAATTAACCTTAGCTTACTGCGCAATCAACGTTGGGAAATTGCCATCATGGCTCTTGGTTCAACATTGATTTCGACGGTTATTATTGGTTATTTTTGTTACTGGGCACTAGCGATATGTGGTTGGGATTTACCACTTATCTATTGCATGTTGTTCGGAGCTTTAATCAGTCCTACTGACCCTATTGCCGTGCTAGCGATTATCAAAAAAATGAATGCACCGGACAAAATATCCGTCCAAGTAGAAGGTGAGTCTTTGTTTAATGACGGGGTTGGCCTTGTTGTTTTCTCAACTATCTTCGCGTTGATTTTTACTGGTCAAGAACCTACTTTTGGTGGTGTGGCTCAACTGTTTTTAGTTGATGCTGTTGGCGGTATTTTATTTGGTATTGTGATTGCTTTAATCGCTCATTGGCTAATTTGTCGTAGTAATGATAGTAGCATTGAGTTGTTGATTACTCTGTGTATTCCAAGTGCGGGTTATGCGTTAGCAAACTTATTGGACATATCAGGGCCTTTGGCAATGGTTGTTAGTGGTATCTTTATTGGTAATGTAACGCGCAGCGTTGGTTTCTCAGAGCACAGTAAAGAAACACTATCGCATTTCTGGCATACCATTGATGCGTTCCTTAACTCATTGTTATTTATTTTGATCGGCTTGTTATTAGTTGTTCTTCCTGTGACATGGGCAGAAGCAGGATTGGGTCTATTAATGATTCCTCTTGTGCTATTAGCTCGTTTCATTAGTATTTCTATTCCTTATATTGGTTTTCGTCGTTTTCGTACCTATGACGCGCATTCGATTAAAATATTAACTTGGGGTGGATTACGTGGTGGTTTAGCGCTGGCCATGGCGGCCTCAATTCCACATGGGAAATTGATTATAAATAATGTGGATTACCATACTCTTATGGTTGTGATGACGTATGTTGTGGTTATTTTTTCTATCGTAGTTCAAGGTATGACTATTTCGCCTATCATTGAGCGTAGTATCGAAGAAGGGAAAAACGATTAATTATTGTAGGGTGAGTTATCTTTCTGGCTTTTCTTTATAGAATAGTTGGTTTGGTTATTAATCATCGATAAAAAACGGTTGGTCTCGTATTAATATGGGACTAACCGTTTTTTTATGTATGCTAGGGCTAATTTACTACAACACGCTGTTGTGTTTGTCTGCCTGTTTCGACCGCTTCATTGGCACTTTGAGCCAACTCATCTATCGATTCCCCGTCTTCTGGGAAAGCGGCAATGCCGACACAAAAATCAATTAAATTGAGTTTTCCATCAACCACCGTAGAAACCTCACTGTCAGTAGGGTTGATAATGTGTTCCAACAATATTTGAGCGTCTTTTACGCTAGTGTTAGGCAACAGTAGTAGCAATTTATCCGGCTCGACTCTCGCGAGTACATCTGCTTCACGTATGTTTTTATAGATGTGACGCGCGGATGTTTGTATTGCTAAATTACGCAGTTCCATCGGCATTGATGGTAGTCGGCCAGTAGCATCTAGGTTTATTTTAGCCATGGTTAATGGCGTGTATTGACGCTTAGCAAGCCCTAGTTGCTTTTTAAAGTGGGTTAATGCTGCGCCACGGGTTAGTAGTCCAGTCAGCTCATCAAAGGTTGCTTGGTCTCGTAAGTGTTCTTCAAGTGCTTTTTGTGAGCTAATATCTTCAACAAACCCAATGACCTTTTTGATACTGCCATCCAGTTGTTTTGTGTATGTTCGACCGCGCTCTTTCACCCACATATATTCATTATCTGCGTTTTTAATACGGTAGGTGGCTTCATAGCTGCTTTGGTGTTGCTCAAGATGTCTAGTGACAATCCCCTTCAGTTTTTTAATATCATCAGGGTGAACAAGATCATGCCATTCTTGTGCAGAGCGAGGCGTTTTTTCTTGCGTAAATCCAAGTAAAATAGCGATTGATTTAGAGCATGAGATAAGATCAGAGCTCGTTTCCCAAATCCATAGGCCAGCAGAAGACTCTGTTAACGCAAATTTCAGTAAGGTGTTTTCGGCGTCGACTAAATCCATGTGATCTGTATTGTAAATACAGGCCAGAATATAATCCCCAAGCGGTTTAAATTCGAGTTGGGTATTAATTTGTTTTTGACCGATGCGAAGGACATTTTCACATCTATCTATGTGACCATTTTGGATCTGATTACATAAAGCTAGCCAATCTTCAATATTATGCGCGTCTTCACACAACTCCAACCAAGAATCGCTAGGTTTAGTATTAAAGCTCTCAAATAAACGTGCGAAGCTTTTGTTTATTGAGTATAGCGCTCCGGTTTGAGCTTCTATAATAAAAGCAGGTGTTGGCATGTGCTCAAATGCCAGCTCAAAAGGGGTCTTCGCAGTTGTCATAGGTCTGCTCCTTGTTAGTGATTTATTCCGGTGTAATCCATTGCACTTGATAGTTTGCTTGGTCGTCTTCTGCTAATAACTTGGTCAAAACAGGCAGAAATTGATTCGCTTCTTTTTCTAGTGTCCAAGGTGGATTAACGATAATCATCCCACTACCAGCCATACCGCGTTCTTTTTCTGTGTCTCTGATGTTCATCTCAAGCAGCAAGACATTGCGTATTTTGGTGGCCTCTACCGCTTTTAATAAATCATTGGCTTGTTTACGACCAAGTACCGGGTACCAAATCGCGTAGGCCCCTTGAGGGAAGCGTTTTATGCCATCAACCAATGCTTGTACAACGTACTGGTAATCTTTCTTGACCTCATATGGTGGATCCATAAGCACAAAACCACGTTTCTGTGGCGGCGGTAACATAGCTTTTACGGCATCAAAACCATTATCTTTTACCACATTAGCTTTACGCTTGTTTGGAAAGAGTGCCGCTAAGATAGGGTAGTCATTAGGGTGCAGCTCACAAAGATGCAATTTATCTTTTTGGCGTACATAGTAATCGACAATTTTAGGACTACCTGGGTAGTAAGTAAGAGAGCTGTTTGGGTTCATATCCCGAACGATATCCAGTAGCGCCTCAATCGGTTCAGGTAAATTCTTTTCTTCAAATAAGCGTGCAATACCGCTTTGGTATTCTTTGTTTTTTTGTGCTTTATCGGAATCTAGTGCGTATTTCCCAATCCCTGCGTGCGTATCGAGATAGAAAAAAGGCGCGTCTTTTTTTATTAGGTGTTTGCAGATCTCGCTGACAACAATGTGTTTTAAAATGTCAGCGTGGTTGCCAGCATGGTAAATATGACGATAGCTAAGCATGTTTTATCCTGTGTTCAATGAAAAAGGCCGCCGCGCCTAATATGGCGCAATGCGGCCTTTTGAGGTTCTTTCGTTAATTATTTAAGCAGATCGAGATCGCGTACAGCCCCTTTATCGGCGCTGGTTGCAAAATGAGCATACACTTTTAGTGAGGCTGATACTTTACGAGGTCGCTCTTCTACTGGTTTCCAAGCTGCTTCGCCTTTTGCGTTCATGATATCACGACGACTTTGTAGCTCTTCGTCACTGAGTAAAACATTGATAGTACGGTTTGGAATATCAATGCGGATAATATCGCCACTTTCTACCAGACCGATAGCACCGCCAGCTGCAGCTTCAGGAGAGACATGTCCAATAGATAAACCAGACGTACCACCAGAGAAGCGTCCATCAGTCAGTAAAGCACAGGCTTTGCCTAATCCTTTAGATTTAATATAAGACGTTGGGTACAGCATCTCTTGCATGCCTGGACCGCCTTTTGGACCTTCATAGCGTACGATGATAACTTCGCCTGATTTTACCGTATCATCAAGAATGTTTTTAACGGCTTCATCTTGAGATTCAGTAATGTGAGCAGGACCTTCAAATACTAGGCAAGACTCATCAACACCAGCACTTTTAACAACACAGCCATCAAGAGCAATGTTGCCGTACAAGACTGCTAATCCCCCTTCTAGGGAGTAGGCGTTTTCTAATGAACGAATACAGCCTTCAGCTCGGTCACCATCTAGTGATGGCCAGCGAGTAGATTGACTAAATGCCGTTTGTGTTGGAATACCAGCAGGACCTGCTTTATAAAACTCGATCACTTCTGGAGTAGGTGAACGCATGATATCCCATGTTTTTAATGCTTCAAGCAAGGTATCTGAGTGCACGGTATGACATTGGTTATGTAATATGCCCGCACGATCAAGTTCGCCTAATAGGGCAAAAATACCGCCAGCACGATGCACATCTTCCACATGGAATTTCGGTGAGTTAGGGGCTACTTTACAAAGCTGAGGGACGCGACGCGACAAGCGGTCGATGTCTTCCATGGTGAAATCGACACCCGCTTCACGGGCAATAGCCAATAAGTGAAGAATCGTATTGGTTGAGCCACCCATCGCGATGTCTAGCGTCATTGCATTTTCAAACGCTTCAAATGTGGCAATCGAACGTGGGGCCCATTGTGGTTCATTGTTATCGTAAAAGCGCTTTGTGATATCGACAATACGACGACCAGCTTCTAGGAATAGACGGTGGCGATCAGAGTGAGTGGCAAGTGTTGTACCGTTACCCGGTAAGCTTAAACCAAGCGCTTCTGTTAGGCAGTTCATAGAGTTTGCGGTAAACATACCAGAGCAAGACCCACAAGTAGGGCAGGCAGAACGCTCGTATTCTTCGACCATCTCATCTGTTGCAGTCGGGTCTGCAGCGATGACCATAGCGTCTACTAAATCTAATTTATTTTCTGATAGTTTCGTTTTACCTGCTTCCATTGGACCACCGGAAACAAAAATAACAGGGATATTCAGGCGCATTGCCGCCATTAGCATTCCCGGTGTGATTTTATCGCAATTAGAAATACAAACGAGTGCATCCGCACAGTGAGCATTAGCCATATACTCGACAGAATCAGCAATGAGGTCGCGAGATGGTAAGCTGTACAGCATGCCGTCATGACCCATGGCAATCCCGTCGTCAACTGCGATCGTGTTAAACTCTTTTGCAACACCGCCAGCTTCTTCAATTTCTCGGCAAACTAGTTGACCTAGGTCTTTCAAGTGGACATGACCAGGAACAAATTGAGTAAAAGAGTTTGCCACAGCGATAATTGGTTTATGAAAGTCATCGTCCTTCATACCAGTAGCACGCCATAAGGCGCGTGCGCCTGCCATGTTACGGCCTGAAGTTGTTGTTTTTGAGCGATATACTGGCATTGTTTTCCTCATGATTTTTTTTGCATTATATAGATACACATGGTACCAAGATTATTGCCTGTGCCCAATGGCAATTTTTAGTAAACAGGCATGGATTAAGAAAGTTACTTTCAAGGGAGAGAAGTAAAAGATATGGAAAGCCTGCAGAGTCAAACTCATCATACGGTAGTACTGGCTCGACAACCGATTGTTAATACCAGTCTTGCCCCTATGGGGTATGAGTTACTTTATCGCAAATCGAGTGATGCTTTAACGGCTGAGATTACAGATGGCGTCGCGGCGACAGCACAAGTGATTGCTGCTAGCTTATTTGAGATAGGCATGGCGAATCTAGTAGGAGCGAAAAAAGCTTTTATTAATTTTCCAAGAACGTATTTGCTTAATCCAAGCGGCGTGCCAATTGATCGAAAAAGTGTTGTTATTGAAGTGTTGGAAGATGCTATTTATGACCCAGCTTTATTAGCCTCCCTGCGTCGTTGGGTAAAAGCAGGGTATTCCATTGCATTGGATGACTTTGTTTTCGATGTGAAAATGGTGCCATTTATTGAATTGTCTGATTACGTTAAATTAGATATTTTAGCCCTTGGTCAAGATGGTTTTTTTCAGCAAATAGAAGCATTACGTGGCTTTAATGTCGAAATTATTGCGGAAAAAGTAGAAACATGGGAAGAGTACCAATTTTGTCGGTTATTAGGAGTGAACTACTTCCAAGGTTACTTTTTTGAAAAACCAGAAATTGTTTCAAGTAAATCATCGAAAGTTAATAGTATGACGTTATTACAACTGATGGCAGCTCTGTTAAATACATCCAAGATGGAAGTCGATGAGTTGGAGCGCTTGATAAGTCAAGATGTTGGCTTGGTGCATAAATTATTACGTTTCCTAAATTCTCCTATTACTGGTTTAGTCGCTTCTGTTGACTCTATCCATTTAGCGATTACCTTGATTGGTATGGATCAATTGAAAGCCTTAGTAAATTTGTTGTTAATGTCTGAAATGACCGGATCACGTCATGTACTTTTACAGAACATCATGATTCGAGCTAAGCATGTGGAATTATTAGCTAAGCGTAGAGGGTATGAGAATGCAGATAAATATTTTTTGGCGGGCATGCTTTCTATGATTGATGTGTGTGTAGGGATGAGTCTAGATGAAGTCTTAAGTAAGCTACCGCTACCTGGTGAGTTTATTAACGCTATTGTGCATCGCTCTGGGCGAGTCGGAAATACATTGGATTTAGTGGCGAGTTATGGAACAGGGCAAAAGTTAGAAAATAGCGATGAACTTTACGAGACTTATTTAGGTGCTATTGGTTGGGCTGATGAGTTTGTTGCTTATGCATAGTGTAATGTAGGGGAATGACTACATAGAGTGTAGGGCATTACCTTTTGTTGTGTAGTTAAAGGTGCTTTTTATTTCCATTTTCTACATATCTATTTGATAATTAAGAATATTTATATTTATTCGCGTAAATTTTGATTACTTGTTTTCTCCTTATTTAATGGTGCATTGAACGCATCCAAAGGGAATTCATGGATGAACTGCATAGGATGTGTGCTCGGCAAGATGCTAAGCGGATAAAGGAAAGGCTTACCACGGATGGGTAAATGGATTTAGCAATGGCTTGATGGATTAGGCTTGGTTAACACGGAATAGTGAATAGCTTCCGGATGAAGCGAGCATGGACGTTAACTCAAAGGATGAGAAGCTTAACAGGATGTGAAGCGGTAGTAGGGTGGCTTAGGTCACCCTTTTTTATGCCTGTCGTTTTCTTTAGATCACTGTTTCTATTTTTTTTTAATTCAGATCTTCTGTCATTTAGATAATAAAAAAGCGACATAAATGCCGCTTTTTTAAAAATGAATCGTTAGATTGTGATTATCGCTCTAAATATTCTAGTTTATCTTCTACGCCATCCCATGTTGCAGCGTCAGCCATAGCATCTTTTTTCTCCGTAATATTTGGCCAAATCAGAGCAAGATCTTGATTTAGTTCAATAAAAACTTCTTGATCTTCTGGAAGTTCATCTTCAGAGAAAATGGCATTAGCTGGGCACTCTGGTTCACAAAGAGCACAATCAATGCATTCATCAGGATTGATTGCTAAAAAGTTAGGGCCTTCGTAGAAACAGTCTACAGGACAGACTTCTACACAGTCAGTGTATTTGCAGCGAATGCAGTTATCGGTAACGATGAAAGCCATTCGACTTCTCCTTTCAAGCTAGTAAAAATTATTGAGCGCTATTTTAGAGGTATAGGCTGTGCTGCATCAAGCAGCAATCGCTTTTCCCCTACATTTATCTGATCTTAGCTTATTCGTGCTTTTACTAGAAATCAGATTTTAAACGATATAATTCGTTAATTGCCTGTTGTGGCGTCATATTATCTAGGTCCAATTCACTAATCGCGTCTTTGAGCGCATTTTGATCAGCTTGAACAAATAAATCCGCTTGTTGTGGTAAATAAGCCGATGTTGATTCTTGGACAGTTACTTGTGGTCGTTCAGGTGTGCTTGTTGCTTCAATACCAGTGGATATTTCGAGTTGTGCAAGTTTTTGCTTGGCATGACTAATAACATTTCTAGGTACGCCTGCTAATTGAGCAACTTGTAAGCCATAGGATTGACTTGCTGGACCTGGGTGAACTTTATGTAAAAAGACGATCTCATCTTCATATTCGGTTGCGGTTAAATGAACATTGGCCGCATTATCAAGTTGTTCTGCAAGTGTGGTTAGCTCAAAGTAGTGAGTGGCAAATAATACGTAGCATTTTAATTGATTCGCAAGGTACTCCACAGCAGCCCATGCTAATGACAAACCATCAAATGTGCTTGTGCCACGACCTACTTCGTCCATTAATACCAAGCTCTGTTTGCTTGCGTTATTCAAAATGTTTGCGGTTTCGGTCATTTCTACCATAAACGTAGAGCGTCCGCCGGCTAAATCATCCGATGACCCCATACGAGTGAAGATACGATCCACAACAGAGATAGATGCGCTCTCAGCAGGTACGAACGATCCGGTATGCGCCAATAAAGCAATCAGTGCTATTTGTCTCATGTAGGTGGATTTACCACCCATATTAGGACCAGTAATCATTAGTAGTGAACGTGCTTCATTCATTTCTAAATCATTAGGTACAAAAGGTTCTGAAATAACGGCTTCGACAACAGGGTGGCGACCACCTTGTATCTGAATACCCCCACGGTTATGCAGTTCAGGACAGGTTAAGTTAAGTGTATCTGCGCGTTCGCTAAAAGTTGTTAATACATCCAGTTGCGTTAAAGCTTGGCTGGTGGTTTGCAACACTAATAGTGATTCGTTTAATTGATCAAGCAGTGCTTCGTAGAGTTCTTTTTCTCGAGCAAGCGCTTTTGATTTAGCGCTTAGTGCTTTGTCTTCGAATGTTTTTAGCTCTGGAGTGATGAATCGTTCAGCATTTTTTAGTGTTTGACGGCGGATGTATTCCACTGGTGCTTGATCGGAATGCAATCGACTGATTTCTATGTAATAACCGTGAACACGATTAAAACCAACTTTCAGAGAGCTAATGCCAGTGCGCTCTTTTTCACTGCGTTCCATTTCTGCCAAGTAATCGGTGGCATTGGTGGAAAGCGATAATAATTCGTCTAGTTCGCCGTCATATCCTTTCGCGAAGATGCCGCCATCTCGAATAACTGATGGAGGGTTTTCTACTAACGCAGTGATGAGTGTCGTCGTGATGTCGGGTTGAGCAATAATACGCTGATTAAGTTGTAATAAACGTTCTGCTTGGGTTGTCGCAAGAAGTTGATTGATCTCCGGTATTGCTTCTAAAGCGAGTCTTAACCGTAATAAATCTCTAGGGCGAGCAGAGCGTAGTGCGACACGAGACAATATGCGCTCTAGATCACCAATTTTCTTAAGAGGGTTTTCTAATTCGCTGTATAAACGCTGATATTTCAACTCATCAACCACCTGTTGACGAGCTAGAATCTCATCGAGATCTCGAATTGGTGTATGTAGCCAGCGTTTTAGCAGGCGACTGCCCATTGGTGTAGCACATTCATCTAAGACGCTGATTAATGTATTGCTTGTGCCGCCACCAAGGTTGATATCGATTTCTAAATTTCGACGTGTTGCACCATCAATAAGAACCGAGTCGTCTTTATGCTCAACTGTGATAGATAAAATGTGTGGTAATGCAGAGCGCTGAGTGTCTTTAGCGTATTGTAATAATGCGCCAGCAGAGGCGACTGCAGCGGTTAGGGCTTCACAACCAAAGCCAGATAGGTCTTTTGTATTAAACTGCTGAATTAGTTGGCGATAGCTGGATTCATAGTCAAAGTGCCAAGGACCAAGCTCAGAAACGCCTTTTTCCAGATTGATGGTTTTACGTGCGGGGAAATCCTCGGAAATAAGAATCTCTCTAGGAGTAAGGCGCTGCAGTTCACTGGCTAGAGCATCGTAACCATCAACTTCGAAAACACAAAAGCGCCCGCTGGCCATATCCAAATACGAAAAGCCAAAAACATCCAAGCCTTTGCGGTTTTGGTGGGCAATTGATAATAAAAGGTTTTCGCGCTTTTCTTCTAAGTAGGCTTCATCACTAATAGTACCAGGGGTAACAATACGAGCGACTTGTCTTTCAACAGGGCCTTTGCTTGTTGCTGGGTCTCCTATTTGTTCAACTACGACGACTGATTCACCCAAGCGAACAAGACGAGCAATATAGTTTTCAGCCGCGTGGAATGGAATACCTGCCATCGGAATTGGCTGTCCAGCAGAGGATCCTCTTGCGGTTAAGGTAATATCGAGCAATTTCGCGGCGCGTTTAGCATCGTCATAGAATAGTTCGTAAAAATCACCCATCCGGTAAAAAAGTAATTGATTGGGGTGTTGAGACTTTAAACTAAAGTACTGGCGCATCATGGGCGTGTGATTGTCTGTTGACGTTTTACTCATGTGGTTTGCTCGATTGTGATCCAAAAATAAGAGCGCTATTCTACGGCAAATTGAATCAGGATTTAAGGTGTGAAATAAGATGAGTCAGATGCAGGAAATGATGCAGGCAGCGCAACGAGCTGCCAATGTATTACAAGAAAGAAATTGGCAGCTAGTCACCGCAGAATCTTGTACAGGAGGTTTGATAGGAGCGACCTGCACCGAGCTATCTGGCAGTTCTGCTTGGTTCTTTGGTGGTGTAATTAGTTATGCCAATGAAGCAAAAGAAAGAGGCTTATCTGTTAAGCGCAGTACACTTGAGTGTGACGGGGCGGTTTCTGCAGCGACAGTAGTCGAAATGTGCGCTGGTGCTTTGTCCTTGGGTGGGGATGTTGCCGTCGCGGTAAGCGGGGTTGCTGGGCCATCAGGTGGCTCTCCCGAGAAGCCGGTAGGTTGTGTTTATATTGCTTGGCAGTTAAAAGGGGAGGAAGCTGAGGCTGTACGTTTTTTATTCTCAGGTGATCGTCAGGCTGTGCGTGAAGCCACGGTGCTTACTGCTTTAAATGGTGTCGTGTCGCGGGTAAAAGACAGCAAAAAATAATACTGTTTTTATATACAGTATTTCTTGAGCTTATTTAAAAAAGACGCTAGAGTTACTCACAACGAAAATTAGCCACAAGGATTCCATTATGTCATCTATTGCCGACAACAAGAAAAAAGCGTTAGACGCAGCACTGTCTCAAATTGAGCGTCAGTTTGGTAAGGGCGCCATTATGAAAATGGGTGAAGGCGCTAAGCTCGATATTGATACGGTTTCTACTGGATCGTTAGGTCTGGATATTGCGCTAGGTGCTGGTGGACTTCCTTATGGTCGTATTTGTGAAATTTACGGACCAGAGTCGTCAGGTAAAACAACATTAACGCTAAGTGTGATTGCAGAAGCTCAGAAGCAAGGCAAAACCTGTGCCTTTATTGATGCTGAGCATGCTCTTGATCCTTCATACGCTGAAAAATTGGGTGTGAACATTGCTGATCTTTTGATCTCTCAACCTGATACCGGTGAGCAAGCGCTTGAAATCGTCGATATGTTGGTTCGTTCAAACAGTGTTGACGTTATCATAGTCGACTCGGTAGCGGCCTTGGTTCCTAAGTCTGAAATTGAAGGCGAAATGGGGAGTTCTTCTGTCGGCGTACAGGCGCGTTTACTTTCGCAGGCAATGCGTAAATTAACGGGTTCTATCAAGAATGCGAATTGCTTGGTGATATTTATTAACCAAATTCGTATGAAGATTGGCGTTATGTTTGGATCACCGGAAACAACGACTGGTGGTAATGCGCTTAAATTCTATTCTTCTGTTCGTTTAGATATTCGTCGTATCGGCTCGGTGAAGCAAGGTGATGAGGTGATTGGTAACGAGACGCGCGTTAAGGTTGTTAAAAACAAAATTGCTCCGCCTTTTAAACAAGCAGAATTTCAAATCCATTACGGTGCAGGTATTTATCGTATGGGTGAGATTATTGACCTTGGTGTTAAGCAAGGCTTTGTGGATAAAGCAGGTGCTTGGTATGCCTATGAAGGCAATAAAATTGGTCAAGGTAAAGCCAATGCTGCTCAGTTCTTAGCGGATAATCCTGACATGGCTAAAGAAATTGAAAATAAGGTTCGTGAAGACTTATTACCGAAGAAAGACTTAGCATCAGATGAAAAAGACGTACCTTCAGAAGACGCCGCAGAGGACTAATTCACTATATTTTAGTGAGTCATCGCATTTGAAATAAAATAAAGTAGCAGGCCTTGAGCCTGCTTTTTTATAAGGTGTTAGCTTTAGTCTGTGCTTTTCATTCCTCGATAGGTTCTAGCGCATAATGGATCTGATCGAAGTTAAAGCCGCGATATTGTAAGTAACGCATTTGTTTTGCCTTCTCTTTGAAGTCTTTGTATTGATTCTTTCCAAACTTTCTTTCTTTGAGTTCTTTTGCTAGCTCGAACCAATCTGCATTGCAGTCTTGTAATGCGTCGTCGGCAAGTTCATTTTTAATGCCTTTTTGTGTTAATTCATATTTGATTCTAAGTGCACCTAGTGGTTTGTTGACTCTACTGCGAACAAAAATTTCTGCAAAGCGTTGATCATTCAAATAGTTGATTTCAAGCAGTGATTGTATGGTAGCGGCAATCTCTTCTTCACTGTGCCCTCGTTGTTTTAGTTTGGTATGAATTTCTTTAACGGAGTGTTCTCGACCGCCAAGTAAAATAAGAGCGTGATCCATTGTCGAGGTTGTTTTTTGCATTGGGCGTGGTCTCTTGTTTGGCGTTTTTTAGATGCTAACATTTAATGTGATATCAAAACTCTTCTGGGGTTTTATAAAATGCTTAATATATTTATTTTTGTAGTTATATTAACTGCTTTGTATTTTCAAATAAGATGAAAAAACTGTAAATCTTATGAAAGAATGCCCATATCGACTTTGATTATTTTGGGTGTGTTCGTATGCAAGTTTGTGTATTAGGTGCTGGTATCGTTGGGTTAACTTCTGCTTACTATTTAGCCAAAAAAGGCTATCAGGTAACAGTGATAGATCGTCAGCCAGGTGTCGCTCTGGAAACCAGTTTTGCTAATGCTGGTCAAATCTCTCCAGGCTATTCTGCGCCATGGGCTGCGCCAGGTGTTCCATTAAAAGCGATTAAATGGCTAATGCAAAAGCATGCACCTTTTAAAATAAGCGCAGAACCGGAAATGAAAAAGTTAGTATGGATGGGACAGATGTTGTCTAACTGTACTGCAAAAGCGTATGACGTTAATAAATCTCGAATGATGGCATTGGCTGAATACAGTCGTGATCAATTTATTCAGATACGTAAAGACATCGGTATTCAATACGATGGTGGGCAAGGTGGTACGACTCAGCTATTCCGTAAAGACGCTCAAGTAGAAGCGTCTGAAAAAGATATTAAAGTGCTACAAGCGCTGAATGTTCCTCATGAAGTACTAACACCTGCACAAATATTAAAAGTAGAGCCGGGCCTTGCACCAGTGATTGATCAGTTTAAAGGTGGGCTACGCCTACTGGGTGATGAAACAGGCGATTGCTTCATGTTTTGTCAAGAGCTGAAGAAACAGTGTGATGAAATGGGAGTGACTTTTAAATTTAATACTTCTATCGATAAGCTAGTCGTAGAAAGCGGTAAGCTTCGTGCGGTGAAAACAGATCAAGGTGATCTTACTTTTGATAAAGTATTAGTCTGCATGGGCAGTTACTCGAAAGAACTGCTTAAAATGATTGATATTTCAGTTCCTATTTATCCTGTGAAAGGTTATTCCCTAACGGTGCCAATTTCAGATACTAAATTTGCACCTACTTCTACCGTGATGGATGAAACCTATAAAGTAGCTGTTACTCGTTTAGGTGGTCGTATTCGTGCAGCAGGTACTGCTGAATTGAATGGCTTTAATTTAGAGTTGCCTAAAGTACGAACAGATACAATTACTCATGTAGTACGAGAGTTATTTGGCCAAGGTTGTGATTTGTCGGCAGCGGAATACTGGACCGGATTACGACCAAATACACCAGATGGCACGCCGATTGTAGGTGCGAGTGGTGTTGAAGGCCTTTATTTAAATACAGGTCATGGCACATTAGGTTGGACTATGAGTTGTGGTTCTGCGGCTGTTATTGCTGACATTATGTCTGATGATAAAACAGCCATTGATTCTCAAGATCTTTCTGTAAAACGTTACAAGTAATTAGGAGGCAAAGATGGCAAGGCCACTGACAGCAACGGTAGATTTGGACGCTATTTTAACCAATTATCGTTATGCAAAAAAACTACAGCCGACTTGTAATGCGTTTGCGGTTGTTAAAAGTAATGCTTATGGACACGGTGCCGTTAAGGTCGCTTCGTTTTTGGATGAAGAAGCTGACGCTTTTGCCGTTGCCGCAATCGAAGAAGCGCTAGAGTTGCGTGAAGCAGGTATAACATCTCCAATTATGTTGCTAGAAGGTGTTTTTGAAGCAGATGAGTGGGCGTTGTGTGAAAAGCATGGCTTCTGGTCTGCGCTAGAAAATGAGCAGCAATTATCTGAGCTGCTTAGCAGTCAGGTAAAAATCGAAAAGATTTTTGTTAAGCTTGATACTGGCATGCACCGTTTAGGCGTTGATACAGACGGCGCAAATGATTTTGTTGGTCGTTTGCGGGCGTCGGGTCAGGTTGGAGAGGTGTTGCTAATGACGCACTTTGCTTGTGCTGATGACTTATCTGATTCTGCGACTATGGAACAATTAGCGTACTTTGAGAAAACTCGTCAGGTAATCGGAGGCATCGAAGCCAGTGTTGCCAACTCTGCTGCTGTTATGAAGTGGAGTGTGCCAGAAGGTGGTTGGATTCGTCCTGGTATCATGTTGTATGGAATCTCGCCATTCGCAGATGTAACTGGCCGTCAATTAGGCTTGTCTCCAGCAATGACCTTGTCTTCTAAAGTTATGTCGATTCGATCCCTTAAACAAGGCGATACTGTTGGCTATGGCTATGGTTATGAAGCATCAGAAGATCACGTTTTGGCTACTGTTGCTGCAGGTTATGGTGATGGTTACCCTCGACATGCTAAAGAAGAAACGCCGTTGCAAATTGCAGGTCAGCCTGCTTGCTTAGCGGGTCGAGTTTCTATGGATATGATCACCGTCAGATTTTCAGACTTTAGTATGGTGCCTGAAATGGGCCAGGAAGTCGTGTTATGGGGTGGTGATGTACCAGTAGAACAAGTGGCGGATTATGCCGATACTATTGGGTATGAACTCGTCACTCGAATGACGTCTCGTCCGAAATATCGCTACATTAACGGCAACACTGCTAAGTAGTCCTACTGAGCAAAAGCGGCTTTTTATCATGAAAAGACGCTTTTGCTTAAGTATTGTGCAAAATAAGCTTAAAATCCCCTCGTTTTCTTTTGAATATACCTATCCTTTGCGTGTACTATTTTGTGTATTTCATTGCACGGAATGGACTTTTTTATAGATCATTCGCGCATTTCAATTCGCCATACAAATTAAAAGATAGAGACTCATCCAATTATGAAGAGTTCTGAGTTACGCCAATCATTTTTATCGTACTTTGAAAGCAAGCAGCACCAGATTGTAGAATCTAGCTCGTTGATCCCTGGAAACGACCCTACCTTGTTGTTTACCAACGCCGGAATGGTGCAATTTAAAGATGTTTTCCTTGGTGATGATGTCCGCCCATATACCCGAGCAACAACCTCTCAGCGTTGTGTTCGTGCGGGTGGTAAACACAATGACCTTGAGAATGTCGGTTATACCGCCCGTCACCATACTTTTTTTGAAATGCTGGGTAATTTCAGTTTTGGCGATTACTTTAAAAAAGAAGCAATCAGCTATGCTTGGGAGTTTTTAACCGTCATTTTGAAGTTACCAAAAGAAAAGCTTCTGGTAACTGTTTATGCAGACGATGACGAGGCGTTTGATTACTGGAATAAAGTAATTGGTTTGCCGAAAGAAAAAATCATTCGTATTGGTGATAATAAAGGCGGTCGTTATCAATCGGATAACTTTTGGGCAATGGGTGATACCGGCCCTTGTGGGCCTTGTTCTGAAGTGTTTTATGACCATGGCGAGCATGTTTGGGGTGGGCCTCCTGGTTCTCCTGAAGAAGATGGCGATCGTTTTATCGAAATTTGGAATGTCGTCTTTATGCAGTTCAACCGCTCTGCAAATGGTGAAATGGCACCTTTGCCGAAGCCTTCGGTGGATACTGGTATGGGGCTAGAGCGTATTGCCGCGATACTGCAAGGTGTTCACAGTAATTATGAAATTGATTTATTCCAACACTTAATCGCAGCCTCTGCTAAAGCGGTAGGGACCGAGGATCTTACGTCTAAGTCTTTGCAGGTGATTGCAGACCATATCCGTTCATGTTCATTTATGATCGTCGATGGGATCATCCCTTCTAATGAAGGTCGTGGTTACGTATTGCGTCGCATTATTCGACGAGCAATTCGTCATGGTAATAAGTTGGGGCAAAGCGGTGTGTTTTTCCATAAATTGGTAGATGCACTGGATTTAGAGATGGGTGAGGCTTATCCAGATCTGCATAATCTAAAAGATCGTATTGCGTCTATTTTGTTAAAAGAAGAAGAGCAGTTTGCAAAAACGTTGGACCAAGGTATGAAAATCTTGGAAGAGGCGATTGCAGATCTTGGTGATAAGAAGATTTTACCAGGAGAAACCGTCTTTAAATTGTACGACACATTTGGTTTTCCTGCGGATCTAACGAACGATGTTGCTCGTGAAAATGGTTTAGAAATAGATGAAGTTGGTTTTGAGGCTGCTATGAATGCTCAGCGTGTTCGAGCACGTTCAGCAAGTAATTTCAGTATGGATATGTCTGGCAGTGTGAATCTTAATACAGTGACAGAATTTACGGGTTACGATCAGCTAGAAGATCAGTGTGAAGTTGAGATGATCCTTATAGAAGGTGTTTCAGTTGATGCTATTGAGGCCGGTCAATCTGGTGTGATTGTATTAAAAACAACGCCATTTTATGGTGAATCTGGTGGTCAAGTTGGCGACCAAGGTTGGCTTCGTGGCCCTGGTGCTTTTAAAGTATCTAATACAACGAAACAAGCCAAGGCGCATTTGCATCATGGAGAGGTAACAGAAGGTCGCTTAGTCGTAGGTGATAAGGTATCTGCTGCAGTAGATCGTTCTTTGCGCAATGCTACCGCACTGAATCATTCAGCCACGCATTTACTGCATGAAGCATTACGTCGTGTGTTGGGTGAGCATGTTGGTCAAAAAGGTTCGTTGGTTGATTCTGAACGACTACGCTTCGACTTTTCGCATTTTGAAGGCGTTACTGCTGCTGAGATAGAGCAAATTGAAGACATGGTAAACGAACAGATTCGTTTAAATCGTCCTGTTGAAACAGACATTATGGATGTTGAAGCGGCCAAAGCAAAAGGCGCAATGGCTTTGTTTGGCGAGAAGTACGATAGCGAAGTGCGTGTATTGACCATGGGAGCGGATTATTCCATCGAACTTTGTGGCGGCACGCATGTTAAACGTACTGGCGATATTGGTTTGTTTAAGATTCTTGTGGAAAACGGTACCGCTGCAGGTGTTCGACGTATTGAAGCGGTGACTGGAAAAGCAGCGATTGACGCTACTCGTCACATCGAATCCATGCTCTCAAAAGTGGCTTCTCTTGTGAAGGGGAGCAAAGAAACAGCGTTAGATAAAGTGATCGCATTGAGTGAGCACACCCGAGCTCTGCAAAAAGAGCTTGATCTATTAAAAGGTAAAATGGCTGCATTGGCAGGAGCGGATCTTGCTTCTCAAGCGGTTGATATTAATGGCGGTAAGTTACTGGTTGCTCAAGTGGATGTTAATGATCCTAAAGAGTTGCGTGATTTACTGGACGAGCTTAAAAGTAAACTTGAATCAGCTGTTATTTTGTTGGCTTGTGTTAACGACGGCAAAGTAAGTTTGATCGCTGGTGTCACTAAGGAATTAACCAAGAAAGTGAAAGCGGGTGATCTTATTAAAATGGTAGCGCCTTTGGTTGATGGTAAAGGTGGTGGTCGTCCTGATATGGCTCAAGCTGGCGGTACTAACCCTGAAGGATTACCTAGCGCTATGGCCATGGTTCCTGATTGGGTTGCTGAAAAAGTCTAAGAAGTATTCGCCCTGTTTGGGCTATTTATTGTGGGTAAGTAAAAGACTATGGCGTTGTTAGTTCAAAAATACGGTGGCACTTCTGTTGGTACGGTAGAACGTATTGAAGCGGTTGCAGATAGAGTGCATAAACATAAGCAGCAAGGTGATGATATTGTTGTGGTTGTCTCTGCTATGAGTGGTGAAACCAATCGACTAATTGCCTTGGCAAAAAGTGTGCAGTCGGTGCCTAGTGCGCGTGAAATGGATGTGCTGCTTTCAACAGGAGAGCAGGTCACGATAGCGTTGCTGTCTATGGCTCTTATGAAGCGTGGCATTGATTCGCGTTCTTATACCGGGTCTCAGGTTCGTATAACAACTGACAGCGCTCATGGTAAGGCGCGTATTCAGGAAATTGATACTGACTCAATGAAAGCTGATTTATCTGCTGGTCGAGTTATTGTTGTTGCAGGTTTTCAAGGGGCCGATCAACACGGAAATATTACGACTCTAGGTCGAGGTGGTTCCGATACGACAGGGGTGGCACTTGCTGCCGCTCTTAAGGCTGATGAATGCCAAATTTATACCGATGTAGACGGTGTCTACACAACCGATCCTAGAGTGGTAGATAGTGCGCGTCGTTTAGATAAAATTACCTTTGAAGAAATGCTTGAAATGGCAAGCTTAGGTTCAAAGGTATTGCAAATTCGGGCTGTCGAATTTGCAGGTAAATATCAGGTTCCACTTAGGGTACTATCGAGTTTTATTGAAGGTGAAGGCACATTGATTACGACTGAAGGGAATAAAAACATGGAGCAACCTGCTGTTTCTGGCATTGCGTTTAATCGTAATGAAGCTAAGTTGACCTTAAAAGGGGTGCCTGATACGCCTGGGATTGCTTCTCGTATTTTGGGTCCTATTAGTGATGCAAATATTGAAGTAGACATGATTGTTCAAAATGTGTCAGCGGATGGTACGACAGACTTTACTTTTACTGTTGATCGTACTGACTATGATAAAGCGTTGTCTATTTTAGAAGGCATTGAAAGTGAGTTAGGCGCTCGCGCCACATTGTCTGATGCGAAAATAGCAAAAGTATCCATCGTAGGTGTAGGAATGCGCTCTCATGCTGGTGTTGCCAGTTCTATGTTTCGTGCTTTAGCAGGTGAGTCTATTAATATTCAATTGATCTCCACCTCTGAGATAAAGGTCTCAGTCATCATTGATGAAAAGTATATGGAGTTGGCGGTAAGAGCGTTGCATTCCGCGTTTAAATTGAGTGATAGTGCGGCTGGTATTAGTGAAGCGTAACATTTTTTCACAACTTGGTGACAAATTGACCATAATATAACCACAAACTCGGGATAGCTTAATATTTCTCTTAACGATACAATTGCCTTGTAGGAATTTCCTTACAAACTGTATGAATTAAGTCCAGATATTAGAAAGGGATTACAGGGAGAAAATTGTATGCTTATTCTTACTCGCCGTGTTGGTGAAGCGTTAATGGTTGGTGACGAAGTATCTGTTACTGTACTTGGTGTAAAGGGTAATCAGGTTCGTATTGGTATCAATGCACCTAAAGATGTATCTGTACATCGCGAAGAAATTTACCTACGCATTAAGAAAGAACAGGGCGAACAAGTTTTAGAAGAATAATTTTCTAAAAAGGGTTTACAAAACAAATAAGGTGTATATACTACGCCGCACTTGTTTGGAGAGTTGGCCGAGTGGCTGAAGGCGCGCCCCTGCTAAGGGTGTATGGGTTAACACTCATCTAGGGTTCGAATCCCTAACTCTCCGCCATTTCAAGTTTATCTTATTAGAAGCTATCCTTTCTAAAAAGATAATGTGATTTTATATTGAGCACCCGTAGCTCAGCTGGATAGAGTACTCGGCTACGAACCGAGCGGTCAGAGGTTCGAATCCTCTCGGGTGCACCATTACTTAAAAGAGTTTAAAGATTTCTTCTTTAATTTCTTTGCAAAACAACGATTGAGCACCCGTAGCTCAGCTGGATAGAGTACTCGGCTACGAACCGAGCGGTCAGAGGTTCGAATCCTCTCGGGTGCACCATTGTTTAACTTCCTTTCTTGTTTTTTCTTTCCTGATTTTATTTTTTCCCCATTGTTTCTTTTTATTCAATATTATTTTTGATACTAGAATATATCATTTAATTTTTCGATTAATTCATCTGTACTGTTACTTCTTCTTAATGTTTGTAAGTTTTCTTTTATTGCTGGGTATTCGAATCTCAAATGTCCGCACCACTGCTTTAATCTTCCTAAGCTTGCTACTTCATCATAATGATCTTTTAATTGTTCGCGGTAGCTGCTGAATAGATTTAGTAGGGCGTCATGGTCGGTGATGTATTGTAGTCCGTTTAGCTGATCTCTTATTTGCTGAAAAACAAATGGGTTGTTTAGGGATCCTCGGCCAATCATGAAGTGACGGCACCCAGTAATAGATTTACAGCGTAATAAAGACTCTGTGTCTGTAATATCACCATTGGCAACAACAATCATTTTGGTTTGATCTTGAATTACCCCTATTTTTTCCCATCGAGCAGGTGGTTTGTAGCCGTCTTTTTTGGTTCGTCCATGAATGGTGAGTGTGCCGACACCAGCGCTTTCTATTGCAGCAACATTATCTAATAGCAATGCTTCATCTTCATAGCCTAAGCGAATTTTTGCAGAAACAGGGATATGTTTGGGGAGCTGTTGGCGAATGTTGCTCATGATGGCATTTAGTATGTTGGGGGTTTGCAGCAATACCGAGCCACCACCATGGCCATTTACGCGTTTTGCAGGGCAGCCGAAATTAACATCTATATGTGTGGCGCCAGATTGAACTGCGTTAAAGGCACTTTCTGCCATTAGCTCTGCGTTACTTCCTAGTAGTTGGGTATGGACTGGGTGGTGATACTTAGTAGTGGCTTGATTTGCATTTTCTGGAACGAGTCGCTTAAAGGTGTGTGCAGGTATAGCGTATTGAGTCACTCTAATGAATTCGGAAACAAGGTAATCCATTCCACCCACTTCAGAAAGTAAATTGCGCATGGTGTGATCCATTACGCCTTCCATTGGTGCTACCGCTATTGTTATGTGGTTGTGTGATGTATTTAGATGAGAAGAAGGGTGAGGTAGAGTCACTATTAGTATGCCATGCAGTATTTATAAGAAGGCGTGAGTTTACCTTAGCTGGTTCGCAATGGGTAAGTTTAGAGGTGTTGGCTCTATGTGGTGGTTGAAAAACAAACAATTATGTTTGTTTCTGTTGGTTAATTGATCGATTTCATACTTCTTTTAAATGAATCGCGATAAATGTCACTTTTTCTCGAAAAAGGGTTGCACTAAATCTGT
>JBQEFB010000018.1:0-64840 GCA_052107635.1 Marinomonas sp.
GATTGCCGTGTAGACTCTCGTAAGACTTCAATTTTTTTGATCAACTACCTTCCGGCAAACCGGACGGCGATGATCTTCTGAAGATCTCCAATGAGCGCCCACACAAATTATCTGATTATCTATTTTAAAGAGCGTACTAACATCAAATCGACTTACTTAGTAAACCAAGTTGCAAACTGTTGTTTGCGTCGTTGTCCGTGTCAGTGGATGCGTATAATACATTGTATTTTTTTTAGAGCAAGCGCTTTTTAATAAAAGATTCATTTTTTATTAAAAAGAATCTAAACTTTTTTAAAGCTCAATAATCCGTAATTCTTTCGGCATTGAAAAAGAGACATTCTCTTCTCTGCCTTTTAACTCTTCTGGCGTACTACCACCTTCACGAATGAGGCGATTTATAACTTCATTAACAAGAATCTCTGGGGCCGAAGCGCCTGCAGTAACCCCAACACTTCGAATTCCCATCAGCCAATCATTTTGAATTTCGCTCGCATTATCAATCAAATGCGCTTTTGCCCCCATCCTCTCTGCTAGTTCACGCAGACGATTAGAATTAGAGCTATTCACAGAACCAACTACCAATACTAAGTCCGATTCTTCAGCTAAAGTTTTAACGGCATCTTGGCGGTTTTGCGTGGCATAACAAATATCGTCTTTCTTAGGACCTGTTATTCTGGGAAAATGATGTCGAAGCGCATCTATAACAACAGAAGTATCATCCATAGAAAGCGTTGTCTGTGTAACAAAAGCAAGCTTTTCAGGATTGACAACTTTTAGCTTAGATACATCAGCAGGACTTTCAACAAGATAAATAGCACCGCCTTGTTTATTATCATACTGCCCCATGGTTCCTTCCACTTCTGGATGACCATCATGACCGATTAAAATACACTCAGTGCCATCTCTTGAGTAACGCACAACTTCTAGGTGCACCTTAGTTACAAGAGGACAAGTAGCATCAAATACTTTTAAGCCACGCTTTGCAGCCTCATCTCGTACCGCTTTAGACACTCCATGAGCACTAAAAATGACAATATTGTCATCAGGAACCTGGTCTAGCTCATCAACAAAAACAGCACCACGACCCTTTAGAGATTCAACAACAAATTTATTATGTACAACTTCGTGACGCACATAGATAGGTGCTTCAAATAAATCTAAGCAGCGATTAACAATTTCAATAGCTCTATCAACCCCAGCACAAAAGCCTCTAGGATTCGCTAACTGAATAGCAAAACTCATGCGACCTCCTCGACCGCCACAATTTGTACGCGATAAGTTAATGTTCGGCCCGCTAATGGGTGATTAAAATCTACCATCACATCATTTTCATTAATTTCTGCAATGACACCTGGCAACTCGTTTTTGCTTGCATCAGCAAACGATACAACCATGCCCAGTTCTAAATCCATTGCGAATTGTGAACGAGGCATACTTTGAAGGTTATTTTCATTGCGTGCACCAAATGATTTTTCAGGAGACATACTGAAGCTATCTTCTTGACCAACACTCATGCCAACTAAAACGGATTCAAATGCAGGTAACAGATTCCCATCACCAAAAACAAAACAAGCAGGTTCGTGCTCAAAATTAGAGTCGACAATCTGTCCATCCTCTAAAGACAACTCAAAATATAAGGTCACCTGACTATTTGGAGTAATAACACTCATTTTTTTGTACCTTTTTGGGGCTTCGCCACCAAGCTTTCAAATAACATTAAAACAACACCCAAAGTAATCGCACTGTCTGCAATATTAAATGCAGGAAAAAACCACGAGTGCTGCCAATGAAGTTCTAGAAAATCCACAACATGACCATAAAACAATCTGTCATACAGGTTCCCCATCGCCCCACCTAAAATAAGACTAAGAGACAAAGCTTCCCAACGATTAGTTGTTGAGATCTTTACTAAACGCCAGCTAATAGCAACCACGACAGCCAAAGCTATAAAAGAAAAAAACCAGCGTTGCCAACCGCCCATATCAGCCAAAAAACTAAATGCTGCACCAGTGTTATAGCGCAACGTTAAGTTAAAGAAAGGGAACACAGAAATTGTTTGAGCATAAGCAATGCTCGTTTCGACCCACTGCTTAGTTATCCAGTCTAATGCAAACACGACAAGTGCCAGCGCCCACCAGCGCTGCACTTGTTGAAATAACGAATAAATCTTCATTAGGCGTAAAGGCGCTCTTCACCTTCCCCGTCGGGTAGATTTGAAATACAACGATCACACAACTCAGGGTGCGCTTCACGTTTACCAACTTCTTCACGGTGATGCCAGCAACGCACACATTTAGTGTACTTACTAAGTTCCACATGAACTTTAAGACCGTCAAGATCGGTAGCAACTGCCTCATCATCCGCTTCAGTCAAAGGCAATACTTTAACCTCAGAAGAAATCAATACGAAGCGTAGCTCATCATCGAGACGGCTCAAGGTCGCTTGTAAAGCGTCATCGCAATACAAGGTGATTTCTGCGCTTAGGCTGGCTTTCATCTTGCCTTCGCTACGCGCTGCTTCTAATACTTTATTGGTAGCAACTTTGGCTTCCAGTACATGCTTCCAAAAATCACGACCCATAGGCTCATCGCCGGCCAGTGTTTCTAAACCTTCGTACCAGGTTTCTAAGAAGACAGACTCACTTCGCTCACCCGGCATTGCCTGCCATAACTCATCGGCTGTAAAGCTAAGAATTGGCGCAATCCAGCGAGTAAAGGCTTCCATAATATGGAACAAAGCAGTTTGTGCGGAACGACGCGCCAAGCTATTAGGCTGAGTAGTGTACTGACGGTCCTTAATAATATCTAAGTAGAAACCACCTAGATCCACAGAACAGAAGTTTTGTATTTTCTGATTAACGGTATGGAATTGATATTCGTTGTAAGCCGTATCCAACTCTGTTTGCAACAAAGCCGCACGATCGACAATCCAACGATCTAACGCCAACATATCACTACTTGAAACCGCATCTGTCGCTGGGTTAAAGCCAGTTAAATTAGACAGCATAAAGCGCGCGGTATTACGAATACGACGGTATGAGTCCGCAACACGCTTCAAAATCTCATCAGAAACGGTCATTTCAGTGGTGTAATCGGTTGCCGCTACCCACAAACGAATGATGTCCGCACCCAAGGTGTCCATCACTTTTTGCGGAGACAAAACGTTACCCAATGATTTTGACATCTTGCGACCATCGCCATCTACTGTGAAACCGTGTGTTAACACTTGTTTGTAAGGTGGCACACCGCGAATCGCGATGGACGTTTTCAATGAGGATTGAAACCAACCGCGATGCTGGTCAGAGCCTTCCAAATACAAATCAGCAGGGAAACTTAATTCTTCACGCTGATCGATAACGGAATAATGGGTGACACCAGAATCAAACCATACATCCAACGTATCCGTTACTTTGCTGTATTTTGCCGCATCATCACCCAATAGGGTTTCAGCGTCCATTTCGAACCAAGCATCAATGCCTTCTTGTTCGATACGCTTTGCTACTTCTTCAATCAAACGAGGTGTTTCAGGATGAAGCTCTTGTGTTTCTTTGTTGATAAATAAAGCAATCGGGACGCCCCAAGTACGTTGACGGGAGACACACCAGTCAGGGCTGTTATTCAACATCCCTTCCATGCGATTTTGTCCCCAGCTTGGTACCCATTTAACTTCTTCAACCGCATGCTTAGCAGCATCAAGCAAACCTTCTTTGGTCATACTGATGAACCACTGTGGCGTTGCACGGAAGATCAATGGTGTTTTAGTACGCCAGCAATGTGGGTAGCTGTGAAAGATTTTTGATTCAAAGACTAAGGCATTGTTACGGTTCAGAGCATCAAGCACTGCTCCGTCAACCTTATAAACGTGCAAGCCTGAAAACTCACCTGCCACATCTGAATACACACCGTTGTCTTGTACAAGATTAATGGTGCCAATGCCATTTTCACGACCAACGTTGAAATCGTCTACGCCATGATCTGGTGCAGTATGTACACAACCAGTACCCGCTTCTGTGGTTACATGCTCGCCAAGAATGACAGGAATATCACGTTCTAGGAACGGATGGTTTAAGACAGTGCCTTTTAACTCTGCACCAACAGTACGCCCTACAATACGGAAATCAGAAACACCATAGCGCACCATCAAACTTTCGACCATGTCTTCTGCAACAACTAGACGCTCTTTGCCCAATCCCATATCAACTTCAACTAAGGCGTAGTTAAACTCAGGATGCACAGACACGGCTTGACTTGCAGGAAGGGTCCAAGGTGTTGTCGTCCAAATAACAACAGAAACTTTACCTTCTCCCTCCACATTAGTGAATTTAGCCAACAACACCGCTTCGTCTTGAGGTGCGTAACGCACATCTAATGACAAGGATGTTTTATCTTGATATTCCACTTCAGCTTCTGCTAAAGCAGAACCACCGACTACACTCCAGTAAACTGGCTTAAAGCCTTTTACCAAATGACCATTTTCAGCGATTTTACCCAAAGCACGAACAATGTTCGCTTCAGTTTGAAAATTCATCGTGAGATAAGGTTTTTCCCAATCTCCCATTACACCCAAACGAATAAAATCTTTTTTCTGAGCTTCGATTTGGGTATAAGCGTATTCACGACATTTGGCGCGAAATTCTTTGTAGGATACTTTCGTTCCCGCTTTACCGATTAGTTGCTCTACTTTATGTTCAATTGGTAAGCCGTGACAATCCCAACCAGGAATATACGGTGCATCGAAACCACTAACAGTTTTCGACTTAACAATAATATCTTTGAGGATTTTATTAACCGCGTGACCAATGTGAATACTGCCATTTGCGTACGGAGGGCCATCATGAAGAATAAAAGATTTACGACCTTTACTCACTTCTCGTACTTTTTTGTATAGATCCATATCCTGCCATTGCTTCAGCATTGCAGGTTCACGTTTTGCCAAGTCTCCACGCATTGGGAAATCTGTCTTTGGCAAATTAAGCGTCGGTTTATAATCACTCATGGTTTATCGATTTATCCTCAAAGATCATCAGTTCACTGATTAGGCAAAGAAGTGTATTGCTTCTTCTTTATCACATTGAATTTGTTTTTCCAGCGCATCTAAGCTGGCCATTTTTCGCTCTGCCCTAATAAATCGACAGAAGGTGACCTGAACGTACTGATCGTATAGGTCACCATTAAAATCAAATAAGTGTACTTCTAGTACTGGCGTTTTACCTTGTACTGTTGGTCTCACACCAATATTTGCAACACCATTATAAGAAACACCCGCGACATAAAGCTGAACAGCATATACGCCTGACAACGCAGATTGGGTATTCTTTAAATGAACATTTGCAGTAGGAAATCCTAGTGTGCGACCCAATTGCTGACCACCAATCACTCGACCACTCAGAGTGACTGGGTGTCCCATACTTTTTTCCGCTGCGACTATATCACCACGCTCTAACGCATTACGAACCAAGGTACTACTAATGCGATCTCCCTCTGCGTTTAATACAGTAGGTGTGTTTTCTACATCAAAACCATGACTTTCGCCAAATTGTTTAAGGTAATCAAAGTCTCCTTGACGATCACAGCCAAAGCGAAAATCATCTCCTACAACTAAGTGACGAACAGACAAACCTTGAAATAAAATTTGCTGACAAAAAGCCTGTGCATCGAGCTGTTGGATTTTAGGGTTAAAGGGCAAACACAACACATAATCAATGCCCTGCCCTTGCAGCAACATCACTTTATCCCGAAGTCGACTAATACGGCCGGGGGCACTATCTGGCGCAAAAAACTCTCTTGGTTGTGGTTCGAAAATCATAATACCGGCAGGCACTTGATAATGCTCCGCCAGCGCTTTAACTCTATTCAGAATGGCATTATGACCAAGATGAACACCATCGAAGTTACCTATCGTCAGCACACACTTTTTATGCTTTAAACGAATATTATGCGTACCTCGTATTAACTCCATAGCGCCACACCCAAGACAATTCCACCTAGTACCAAAAAATAAACGAGATTATATAGCAGATCACTACCTGAAGGTAGGCCAGAACTCGCACAACCTCAGCAAGTACAAGTCGCTATTTCTACAAATCAACTCCGTATTTAAATGCAGAAGGTCGCAAGCCCATCAATACCGCCGTCACTCCATAAACAGCAACGCCGCCGATAACCACAAGAAGAATCTCTCCTACACGATACAAGTCGCTCATTTGTGTCCAAACCAACCCCTGCTGAAGGAAGAAGTAAATCCATCCCGCAAGCGCCAACGTAGCCCCTACCAACACTCGCAAGATCATCTTCCATCGTGGTGAAAATTGATGATGCCCTTGCTGCCGCAAACCACGCCACAATAAAAAGGCATTTAAAGCAGCAGAAAGACTCGTTGCCAATGCCAGCCCCACATGACCCAATGGCCACACCAATATTAAATTAAAGACCATATTGGCGATCATAGCGATAATACCGATGCGCACTGGTGTTTTCGTATCTTGACGAGCGTAATAGCCTGGAGCAAGCACTTTAATAAGCATCATAAAAATCAACCCCAACGAATAAGCCTGTAAACTTTGCGCCGCTTTCGTCACATCAAATACCGTCAACTCTCCTCGATAAAAAATAGTTGCTATCAAAGGCTCCGCCAACATAAATAAAGCCAGTGCCGACGGCACTGCAATCAACAACAAAATCCGTAATGCCCAATCCAAGGTATCTGAAAACTCCTTTGTTGCCTTCCCTGCAAAGCTACGAGACAAAGACGGCAAAATCACCGTACTAATCGCAATAGCAAAAATTCCTAACGGTAATTCATACAAGCGATCCGAAAGATACAACCAGGTAATACTGCCGGTTTGTAGAAATGACGCTAGAACAGTATCTAACAGCAAATTAATTTGCCCTACCGACACACCAAACAATGCGGGCCCAATCAGAATCAAAATCCGCTTCACTCCTGGATGTTTAAAATTCAATGACGGCATGGGCAATAACTTTAGGCGCGCTAAAAATGGCATCTGAAACAGCAGTTGAATAAAACCGGCAAAAAAGACCCCCCAAGCCACTGAAACTTCAGCTTGTGCCGCATTACGAGCGAACAGCAAGGTCGCAACTAACAAGGTAATATTCAGAAAAATTGGCGTGATCGCCGGAACACCATATTCTCCATGAGCGTTTAAAATACCGCCAGCGAGCGCAGTAAGGGAAATAAACAATAAATATGGAAACGTAATCGTCAACAGCTCAGAGGCTAAATGCGATTGCTCACTACCTGTTTCGAAACCAGGAGCAAATACATAAACCACCCATGGAGCGCATACCATAAACAAAGCAGTCATGAGCAATAAAACCAATGCCAAAGATCCAGATACAGCCGAGATTAACGCCCGCACCTCCTCCTTTGTTTCATTAACTCTATAATCACTCAACACAGGAACAAAGGCCTGAGCAAAAGCCCCTTCGGCAAATAATCGCCGAAAAAAATTAGGTATTTTGAAAGCCACATAAAATGCATCAGCCCCCGCACTGGCTCCCAACACATAAGCTAAAGCCGAGTCTCGCGCCAAACCAAGGATACGAGATAGAAATGTACATACAGATACCAAGACACCAGATCGTAATAACGAACTATTTTTTGATGTTTTTTTCAAGGTAGGATTATTTTCCGACATAGTGATTTTGCTAACCATTCCAACAAATTGGGGCAAGAATACCACCTGAATACACAACAAGGCAGCGAAATAAGCCAGTAGATTTGGTGATTTTTTGTATAATGGGGTTGTGACAACTTGAAAAACTGGTAAAATTCGGCGCGAGATTCTCAAGTCAAACTTGACATTGATTTCACGACGCAGCACAGTGCTGTGCCGTTTCCTAATATAACGAAAGGAGCCAGACTGTGGCAAATTCCGCCGGTTCAAAAAAACGTGCGCGCCAGGCGATCAAACGTCGCGCTCATAATGGTAGCCTGCGCTCTATGGTTCGCACATACTTGAAAAAAGTAGATGCAGCTATCGAAGCAGGTAATCAAGCTGATGCACAAGCAGCTTACGTTCTAGCAACTTCTAAGCTAGACAAAGCAGCTGATAAAGGCCTATATCACAAAAACAAAGCAGCTCGTCATAAGAGTCGCTTGAGTGCTAAGATCAAAGCACTGGCCTAACACTTATAAAAAAACCGGCTTATGCCGGTTTTTTTATATCTTATTTTTGACGCTCTAGCTAAGTAGCACAACACCCCAAACAACTACTGCCAACATCAAAGCCAGCATAACAGCTGCAGACCCTAAATCTTTAGCGCGACCTGACAATTCATGATGCTCATTACTAATCCTATCAACAACCGCTTCGACACTTGAATTGAACGTCTCTACAATCAATACCATACCAACAGAAAAAATCAGTATCGCCCTCTCAAGCCCAGTATCACCAAGCCATAACGCAAAAGGAAGCGCAATAAAAAACAAGCAAACTTCTTGACGAAAAGCGGCTTCATATTTCCATTGCGCCCTAAGGCCTTGGCACGAATAGCGCGCAGCACTTAATACTCTCGCCAAACCCGATTGCCCTGGCTTTGCCATTACACTCTCCTCAAATACTAAACAATCACCAGGTTGTCACGATGTATTAGCTCAGGCTCACCTTCGTAACCCAACACACTGCCTATTTCAGAAGAGCAACGCCCCAGCAACTTTAAGGTTTCAGCTACGCTGTAATTCACCAACCCGCGAGCAACAACAACACCTTGTTCGTCAACGCACAACACCATATCACCTCGCGAGAAAGAGCCTTCAGCATCTTTTACACCTACGGCTAACAAACTTGTTCCTTCTTTGCGCAAGGCTTTAACAGCGCCCACATCTAACACCAAGGAGCCACGACTTTTAAGGTGCCCTGCAATCCACAATTTCCGTGCTGCTTGGCGACAATGGTCAGGCTCAAGCCAAGTACCAACAAGCTCACCTTGTGCAGCCCTAATAATAACATCTTGTTCACGACCAGACGCAATCAAGGTATCTGCCCCCGAACGCGCAGCTAAGCGTGCCGCGCGAATTTTTGTCAACATACCGCCACTACCTAAAGCACCAGCACCACCACTTGCCATCGACTCTAAACGATCATCAGAGGCTGACACATACGGCAATAAAACAGCGTCTTTATAATCTCGAGGGTTTTTGTCAAACAACCCCAACTGGTCCGTCAAAATAATCAAAACATCAGCTTCAACTAGATTCGCAACTAAAGCCCCTAAAGTGTCATTATCTCCAAAACGAATCTCATCGGTTACAACCGTATCATTTTCGTTAACTATAGGTACAACACCAAGATTAAGTAACGTTCGCAACGAAGATCGGGCATTAAGGTAACGCCGGCGGTTAGATAAGTCATCATGAGTCAATAAGATCTGTGCCGTACACAAACCATGCTGCTCAAAATGAGATTCATAGACACCCACAAGCTCCATTTGCCCCACTGCAGCAGCAGCCTGCAACTCATTCACCTGTGTCGGTCGAGAAGAAAAGCCTAAACGCTTCATACCTGCTGCTATGGAGCCAGATGACACCAACACAACCTCTTTGCCTTGCGCTCTTAACTCTGCGATTTGCGCAACCCAAAGACTAATACTTGCCACATCTAAACCCTGACCATCATTAGTCAACAAGGCACTGCCGATTTTAATCACCACGCGCTGTGCTTTAGCAATTCTATCTCGAATATCCATGGTCCTACTTTCTATCTCGCTATATCAAATTAACGAACGTATTCCACATCCACATCGTAATCATCATCGTCAAAGTTTTCGTCATCGTCTAATAACAAACCTGCTTTACGACGCTTATCACGTAGAGACAGAATACGATTACGACCTTCTTCATCAATCAAGGTACGTATTGCTTCTTCTTTTTCTCGCGCCTCTTCATCAGTTGCGAGTAACTCACGCTTCTCTTCAAGCGCAGTCATCAGATCAAGACACAATACTTCTGTACCTTCGCCAGAAATAGCGGAAATACGATACGCTTTGCCTTCCCAACCTAATGCATCAACAACACTTTGGCAGCGCTCTTCTAATTCATCAGCCGGCACCATGTCAGTCTTGTTAAGCACCAACCAACGGTCACGCTGCGCCAACGCAGGGCTAAATTGATGAAGCTCGTTCACCGCGATAACAGCAGCCTCAGCAGGTGTTATTTCATCCCAAGGTGCTAAATCAACGATATGAAGCAAGATACGGTTACGCACCAAATGCTTCAAGAATCGAATACCAAGACCAGCCCCTTCAGAAGCCCCCTCAATAATTCCAGGAATATCAGCCACAACAAAACTCTGGTGCTTCTTAACCTTTACCACACCTAAGTTAGGTACTAGCGTAGTAAACGGATAATCTGCAACCTTTGGCTTAGCAGACGACACCGAACGAATAAAAGTAGATTTACCCGCATTAGGCAAACCAAGCAAACCAACATCCGCTAACACTTTCATTTCTAGCTTCAATGAGCGCTCTTCACCCACAGTACCTTTTGTTGTCTGACGTGGCGCACGGTTTGTACTCGATTTAAATCGAGTATTCCCCAAGCCATGATGACCACCCAATGCAACTTTCAAGGTTTCGCCCGCCTTAACAAGATCCCCTAAGGTTTCTCCAGTATCCTCATCGATTACAGTCGTCCCAACAGGCACTATAATCTCAAGATCAGGCCCTTTTGAGCCAGTCATATCACGGCCTTGACCACTCTCACCACTCTCGGCGATGTATTTTTTAGTAAAACGAAAATCAATCAAGGTATTTAGGGATTCATCAGCAACCAGCACAACACTGCCGCCATTTCCGCCATCTCCACCATCAGGACCACCTTTCGCTACGAATTTTTCACGCCAAAAGCTCAAACAACCATTTCCGCCTTTACCCGCTCTTACATAGATACTGGCTTCATCAACGAATTTCACAGATTCACCTCTTAGGTGCATTATCAAAATCAACAGATGCTGATTATAGAATTTTTCCAAAAAAAAAGCCCCGCATAGCGGAGCTCTTTTTTAAGTTTTTAGTAAAAACTAAGCTGCAACAGGTGCTGTAATAACAGACACTGTACGACGCTTAAATTTACCTTTAACTTCAAATTTCACTTGGCCTTCTGCGACAGCAAACAAAGTGTGGTCTTTACCAATTTTAACACCTACACCAGGGTGGAACTGAGTACCACGCTGACGAACAAGGATGTTACCTGGAATCACAACTTGACCACCGAAACGTTTGACACCTAATCGTTTCGACTCGGAGTCGCGACCGTTATTAGTACTACCACCTGCTTTTTTATGAGCCATGATTTACTCCTTAATTAGTTTAGTTAGCGCTTAGTTAATGCCAGTTACTTTCACTTCCGTGAACCACTGACGATGACCCATACGCTTCATAGAATGCTTACGACGACGGAATTTCAAAATTTTCACTTTGTCTCCGCGACCGTGAGAAACAACTTCCGCTGTTACTTTAGCGCCTTCTACAACAGGTGCGCCAACTTTAACGTCGTCACCATTGCTTACAAGAAGAACATCGTTAAATTCAATAACGCCGCCTTCTTCAACCGCTAGTTTTTCAACTTTAAGGGTTTGGCCTTCTTCTACACGGTATTGCTTACCGCCAGTTTTAATTACTGCAAACATGTTCTTCTCCAATGAGATTTACCCGGCTACTGAATTGAGTTTGACCTACTTCTAGTGGCACTGAATTTTTGTCAATTACAACAAAAAAACCAACGACCATATGATAGGGAGCAAAACGTGGATAAATCGGACGCGAGATTGTACAAAATCACACCACTCAAAACAAGGGAAAAGGAAATGTATTGTGTATTTTTCATATTTTGGGTTGACCCCAGCACAGTGCTTACCTAGCATAGTCCGAACTTGCTGTTCAGCTTGAGACTTTTAGCTTCGGAAATTGCATGCAATCTAAACAAATCCATGATGTTGTAGCCAACGAGTTTGGCCAAGTAAATGATTATATATTGTCACAGTTACGTAGTGACATTCCGCTTATAGAGCAAATTGGTTACTACATTATTAGTAATGGTGGTAAACGATTACGCCCCTTGTTAGTCCTTTTAGCTGCACGAGCAAGTGCAGATTTGGATCAAGATAAGTTACAAAATGCCGTCAAAATGGCGACCGTTATTGAATTCATTCACACCTCTACATTGTTACATGATGATGTGGTAGATGAATCCGATATGCGCCGTGGCAAAAAAACAGCTAACGAAGAATGGGGGAATGCTCCTAGCGTTCTCGTTGGTGACTTTCTGTATACTCGCGCATTTCAATTGATGGTTAATATTCACAGCATGGATTGCATGGCAATTCTCGCAGAGACGACTAACATCATCGCGGAAGGTGAAGTTCAGCAACTAATCAACTGCGGTGATCCCGACACAACAGAAGAAAGCTATTTAAGAGTTATTCAATATAAAACAGCAAAACTGTTTGAAGGTGCCGCTCTTTGTGGTGCGGTTATTGCTGGTGCTAATCAAGATTATCAAACAGCCTTACAGCAGTATGGCATGTATGTTGGAACCGCTTTCCAGCTCATCGATGATGTCATGGATTACACTAGTACTGCAGAAGAAATGGGTAAAAGTGTCGGCGACGACCTTTCTGAAGGAAAACCCACTCTGCCATTAATCTATACCATGAAGCACGGTAGTCCGGAAGCAGTGGAACGAGTAAGAAATGCCATTTTAACCGGCGGACTTGATCAACTTGAAGAAATCATTACGGATGTGCAAGCTTGTGGTGCAATCCAATTCACCGAACAACGAGCACAAGAACAAGCAGATTTTGCTATTAATGCCATTGCTTGCTTACCAGAATCAGATTATAAAAACGCATTAATTACTATTGCCAACAGCTCTGTAAAACGCAGAACCTAATATGCAATACAGTAAAAAAGCGCTCTACTAAAGAGCGCTTTTTTTTGCTCTGACATCGCTACACTCTCTCTATTACACCGTATTTTTACGTTTATTCTCACTCCAAACCTTTTAACATTAGCGTGTTCCAACACCCTCTTTGTGAATCGTTATAGCACACAACCTTTCTCTAAAACTTACTGCCTCCACCAAAATAACAGAACATTTTTCACTAGAAAGACGATTACGCTCATTTTTTACACAGTCTTGGCGGTTTTTTTCGAGACAAACATTCATATTAGTAGCTTGAGACGCTATAATCCGGTGGATTTTATACTGCTAACAGGACCACGCAACTCAGCATAGCTAAATCGAGTTATTCGCTGAATGTGGAAATAGGATTATAATGACTACAGCTTCCTCGTTTGAAAAAGACGAACTATTACAATGCGGCCATGGCGAAATGTTTGGCGCAGGCAATGCTCAACTTCCGGTTGGGAATATGCTGATGATGGATCGAATCACTCGTATTGCAACTGATGGTGGCAAATACGGTAAAGGTGAAATTATAGCTGAGCTTGATATTCATCCAGACCTTTGGTTCTTCCAATGCCACTTCCCTGGTGATCCAGTAATGCCTGGCTGCTTAGGTTTGGATGCTATGTGGCAACTAGTTGGCTTCTTCCTTGGTTGGAAAGGCAACAAAGGCCGCGGTCGCGCGCTGGGGTCTGGAGATGTAAAATTCACAGGTCAGATTCTTCCAACCGCAAAGAAAGTTACCTTTCATATTCACCTTAAGCGCGTTATTGAGCGCAAGCTGATTATGGGGATTGCAGACGGAAGCGTATCAGTTGATGGTCGAGAAATTTACACTGCGCAAGATTTACGCGTAGGTTTATTTTCGTCAACAGAAAACTTCTAAAGATTAAGAGTAAAAGAGGCACATTTATGCGTCGTGTAGTAGTAACAGGTCTTGGTATTGTCAGCTGCTTAGGCAATGACAAAGAGAGTGTTTTGAACTCCTTGCGCGAGGGCCGTTCTGGTATTCGTTTCGCTGAAGATTACAAAGAAAAAGGCTTCCGCAGCCACGTTTGTGGTCGCATCGACCTAGATTCATCAGATATTGATCGTAAAGTTCGCCGTTTTATGGGCGATGCGGCAACTTATGCCTATGTTTCTATGGAGCAAGCGATTAAAGACTCCGGCTTAACAGAAGAGCAAGTTTCCAATATTCGCACTGGCTTGATCGCTGGTTCAGGTGGTGCATCTGCACAAAACCTAGTGGAATCCGCTGACACTCTACGCGAAAAAGGTGTAAAGCGTGTTGGTCCATACCGCGTTACACAAACTATGGGCAGCACTGTTTCTGCTTGTTTAGCGACTCCTTTTAAAATTAAAGGCGTTAACTACTCTATCACCTCAGCTTGTTCAACCAGTGCTCATTGTATTGGTAACGCCATGGAGCTTATCCAGCTTGGCAAACAAGATGTTGTTTTTGCAGGTGGTGGTGAAGAAGAAAGCTGGGCACAAACTTGTATGTTTGATGCAATGGGTGCTTTGTCTTCTAAATACAATGAAACACCAGAAAAAGCGTCTCGCGCTTACGATGCAAGCCGTGATGGTTTTGTTATCGCAGGTGGTGGCGGTATTCTTGTTATTGAAGAACTAGAACATGCAAAAGCACGTGGTGCAAAAATCTACGCAGAACTTGTAGGTTACGGCGCGACGTCTGACGGCTACGACATGGTTGCCCCTTCTGGCGAAGGCGCAAAACGTTGCATGCAAATGGCAATGAGCACTATCGATGGAGATATTGATTACATCAATACACACGGTACAAGTACTCCTGCTGGCGACATGAAAGAACTTCAAGCAGTGAATGAGACATTCGGTGACAAGATCCCATCTATCAGCTCAACTAAATCATTGTCTGGCCACTCTCTGGGTGCTGCTGGTGTTCATGAAGCAATTTACTGCTTGCTAATGATGGAAAATAAATTCATTACAGCATCAGCTAATATTGACGAGCTTGATACTGCTGCTGGTAATATTCCAGTGGTAACAACTCGCCAAGATAATGTTGATCTGAATATGATCATGTCTAATAGCTTTGGCTTTGGTGGCACTAATGCCAGCCTAGTATTCAAAAAATACTAAGCTTTATCTGACAAGAGAGTTCAAGCAGAATCAAAAAAGCCGCATTATATAATGCGGCTTTTTTATTTCTAATACACCCCATCGACAAACAACATAAAGATAAGGCGCTTAGTCTTTTTTCCTAATGGACTATTTACCGTTAGGCAACTTTGCCATTTCCGCTCGCATCCACTGCTCCATTTCATTGTGCAGCTCAGACGTTTTTTTACCTTCAGACTCAATAACCGGTCCGATCACAAGACGAATAGAGCCTGGAAACTTGAAAAAACTCTTACTCGGCCAAGCGTATCCCGCATTATGAACCACAGGCAAAATCGGCGCTTTAGCGGATGTCGCGAGCATAGCAGCACCTTTATTAAATTCTTTTTCTTCTGTGGGTTTAGTCCGAGTTCCCTCTGGAAAAATTAACACTGAAGTACCATTTTCTAAACGCTCTTTTCCCTGGCTCATTATCTGTTTTAATGCATTAGTTCGCTTAGACCTATCTATTGCAATGGGATTGACCATACGCAACCCCCAACCAAAGAAAGGTATCGACAACAGCTCTTTTTTTAACACTGTTGTAACAGGCGCTATAAGGATTTGTAGCATATACGTTTCCCACTCACTCTGATGATTCGCCACCAAAACAACAGGTCGATTTTTAGGGATATGCTCGCGCCCAATAATCTCGACTTTTACACCACAAAGCCAACAAAACATACACAACAAGCCTCTGTTATGCACATTAAGTAAAGGCTGACGATATCTCTCAGGTAATAACACGATAGAAAGTGGCCCTATTGCACCAAATAATAACGTTGATAACATGTAATACACAAAGAAAATAGGTGAACTAATCCACGACCTTAACAACATTCCTAGCCTCACAATCTGTAACTTGATTCTTATTTTTTTAGATATTTCATCTGTTGCTTTAACGGATTAGCGTACATAGCTATCACCGTATCCCGCAAATCCTGTGGACACGTCTCTAAATACGTTGCAAAAGCACTATCTGTGGATGGCAAACCTTGTTCAATAGCCAACGCCGCCTTATTACTGCCCTGAATAGCATAATTTGTAATAATTTGACGATCAACAGCAGCCACCAGCTCTTCAGGTGTATCAATTCCGTCTTTCAGAATATCTCCAAAGGTCACTACTACTTTACCTTTTTTCCCCACAATACCGTTTTTAATGCTATCTATATCTTCGAATTCTGTTTTTTCATAATTCCCCGTTGTCGACTTCTCGTACAATTCACGCGCTTTATCAAAAGCGCACGGATCGTACTCATAAGAAATCGACACAGGTACAATTTTCAACTTTGCCATCGCTTCAGGGAAACAAATTTTTTCTTTCTTCTGACTCATATAAAGCATTTTAATAAGCGCTGGATCAGTTTGATCCACACCATCTTTTGCTCTCCCTTCTTTCTGAGCAATCCAAATATTACACTGATCTTTAGTCAATGAATGTGTAATGTAACCAGATAATTGCGCAAAGGCAGCCATCATTTCACGAATACCATTAACAGAACGTTTAACAATAAAGCTCTTATTTAAACGCATCAAATCAGATACGAATGGTCGACGTAATAAGTTATCACCTATTGCAATGCGCACTGTATTCAACTTGGCTAAATACAAACCATAGTTGACAAAGGCTGGGTCCATCGCGATATCTCTATGATTCGATAGAAATAAGTAACCAACGCCTTTCTCTAACTTTTCAAGACCCCGATACTCTACATCAGAGGTCGTGGTTTTGATCATTCGCTCCATGTATCCAGCAACACGCATTTGAAAGTCATGTACATTGTTTATGCCTGAGACTTGACGCTTTAAAGCAACTTTTACTGCAAACGCCAAGGGCGCTCGCAATAATTTAGGCCAACCAGCAAATCGAAAGTCGATGATGGTATTAATAAAGTCTGGTGTGTCCACCAAGTTATTCAACACCCCAACGACTTCATCGTCGTTATAAGGGCGTATATCGTGAAACTGATCCATTACATTTTCCGTTGGTAAAAAACTGTCACGTTTTTGCATTATAAAGTTTGAATATTAAAGCCTAACGCAGCTAATTCATCACGCTTAGCGGTTGACGTTACCACTGCCACGTTTTCATTTTCTTTGTTTAAATAGGTTTTCGTTACATTTTTTAGCTGTTCAAGGGTCACAGCAAGAATGCGAGCACGAAATGCTTCACGATACGCCAAAGATCGTCCATGCAAGTGAATATAAAAATCACTTTGCGCTTCACCCGCTGGCGAACCAGGCTTATCCATAGAACTAATCACACCTAAGATAGCTTCCTCTAATGCATCATCGGTATGCGTCTCACTTAACATCCATTCAATAGAAGCATCAAAATCCGCTAATGTTTCTGTTAAACGTGGGTCACGATAAGAATAAAAACGAAAAGCTCCATTGGTACCATCAAAGCTCGCGCCACCACCGTAAGCACCGCCTTGTTCACGAATAACTCGGTGCAAAAAGCCATTACGTAGAAAACCACCTAATACTGTTAACGCCGCGACATCAGGATGCTCGCCCGATACAGTTTTAAAGGCTTTACTACAGAAACTAACTTGCGTAGCCGTAAGCCAAGCTGTATTTACTTTACTGTCCACTGCAGGTAAAACAAATGCCGCTGATGACTCACCTTTAGGCAGATCGGCAAATACTGGTAACACACTTTCAAGAAGACTGGCTTCATGCTGTGGCTCAGCCACCAACAACATCTGCTTAGGCGCGTTAAGTAATTTGCCATGCAAGCGAGAGAAAATCGCAAATAACGACTCTACTGCAGCATCATCTGCTTTCATCGCATCATCCAATGCAATCGCACTACGAATACCCGTCATACCACCCCACTGCTCTTGTTGAGCAGATAAGCCTGATATACCACTTGCTGCAGCGGTCATTGCTAATGAATGGCCTTGACCAGTAATTGATTGCTCACGACGTGAACGACGCTGTGCCACCAGCTCTTTCACTCGGCTAATTTCATCAAAACGAACATGTAACATGGTGTCTTTTAGTAACTCACTCATCGCGACCACATTCGGCACTAACGCTTTAGACGTCAACACAAAATACGCACTTACTGTTTGACGATCTTCGATACTCGCACGAATCGAGTTAGACGCACTTAATCCACCACAAACCTGAGCTTGTCGCTCTTGAATAGTAAGATAATCCTGCTCCCCAACCCCAAGCTCTGTAATCAATGAAGAAAATAAAGGTAGATACTCTTTTTCCTCTTCATCAAGCTCTGGCAAAGTGATAACCAACTGCTGATACACTAGGCCATTGGTGCCTTGCGGATAAAACGTAACAGGCAACTCACCAGCTTGTTGATGGTTTTCATATTCAGGCAAACGTGCTGGCACATCTTCAAGGCCAACTTTTGGCAAAATACTCATGTCATCGACTTGTGATTGTCGCACTTTCAATGCTTCACTGCGGGCAATAATATTGGCTTTTTCTTCATCAGAAAGCGCCGCTTTAATACTACTTAAACGATCCTTTTCTGACTGATTACGGCGCATTTCCAAAGCATCATCAGGGCTTAAAGTGATAGTGACACGATGCGCATTAGACAATAATAAAGTTTGAATTAAATTAGGGATGTAATCCTTATCCTGCACTTTTTCGCGCATGGACTCGATCACTGGATCTAAATCTAATTGAGCAATCACATCACCAGAATGCACTGCCGTTGATAAGCCTGCCAAAATTAGCTGTAATCCATATGGATAACTACCGCCACCTACTTCACGTTGGCTTAATTCCAATTGATGTAGCATGGCATCAACCATATCTTGAGGAATTCCGTTCTTAGCAATGTTTTCAAGAGTCGATAAAATCAGTGCTTCGACCTGAGCGGTATTTTCACGTTTCACTCCTTCAAGACCACACATAAAACTCATTTCTTTATTGCTGTCTTCAAGACCGCACAAAGGCGATGGAGCACGACCCAATTTGCTACTTTCAAGCACGCGTCGTAATGGTGAAGCACTATTGTCTAACAAGACACTTGATAATAATTCAGCTTCAAATTGCTGGCCTAAATCGATGCTTTCTCCTAATAACCAACCAACGACAACATGACTACCATCTTCTTTGACTTCATCCGCTGCATACCCTTCTTCTACACGAACTGGAGAAAAGTAACGTTTAGCATTCGGCACACTAACTTGTGTCTCAAGACGTTCAAAGCGATTCAGTACTTTTTCTTCAAATTCAGTTTGCAACGTTTCAGCGGGGATATCCCCAAATGTCATGAAAACCGCATTCGATGGGTGATAGTGAGTTCGATAAAACGCTAATAGGTCTTGATAAGATAAATCTGGAATATCACTTGGCTCACCACCAGAGTTAAAGTGGTAAGTGTTATTAGGGAATAGATATTTTGTTAACGTTTGCCAAAGTACTGACGTAGTCGAGCTCATCGCGCCTTTCATTTCATTGAACACGACGCCTTTATAAGTTAACTCAGACTCGGCATTAGTCGGCTCAGCAAACTCAAGTCGATGTCCTTCTTGAGAGAAATCCAACTCATCCAAACGAGAAAAGAACACCGCATCAAGATAAACACCAAGTAAATTGTTAAAATCTTTTTTGTTCTTACTGGCAAACGGGTAAGCCGTCCAGTCTGAAGACGTAAACGCATTCATAAAAGTATTCAAAGAGCGACGAATCATCATGAAGAATGGGTCACGAACAGGAAATCGTTCGGAGCCACACAATACAGTGTGCTCTAAAATATGCGCGACACCACAAGAATCTGTCGGTACGGTTTTTAAACCAACTAAAAAGACGTTTTCATCATTCTCTGATGCAATATGAAAATGTTTAGCGCCTGTAACAGTATGCTCGAACTCTTGAACAGTTACGTTTAGAGCATCGATAAATTCGCTGCGCAAAAAAGTAAACGCAGGGTGATGTGCGGTGCTATTAGTCATTCTCTACCTCTAGTGAATTAGAATACGGTGATTGGAATGTTTTGGGGCAGCCTAATGAAACTCAAGACCGCAAAGTAAGGGAATTATAACAAATTTGTGACTTTTACTACATGAACAAACCAAAATGCTTTTATCCTCAAAACAAGATATGTTACCGCTTTTGACTTTGTTCCCAGGTTTCAAGGCGTGCTTTGTCGCTTTTTTTGAACAGCACATACACCGCACCTAGCCCGCCATGGTAACGCTGAGCGCTATGGAAGGCCATAATACTGTCTAAATCACGTAACCACTTATTAATATAGCTTTTTATCATCGCTTGCTTATCAGGGTCAGGTGTCCGGTCGCCTTTTCCATGAACAACAATTGCCACACGAATATCATTACGTATGCAATCTTCTGCAAACTGATAAACCAGCTCTCTAGCCTGTGCAACCGTCCTTTGATGTAAATCTAAACGAGATTCAATACCATATTTTGCTTGGCGTAAACGTTTAAATACGCCATCCTGAACACCTGAACGCTGATATGCCAACACATCATTGGGTCCCACTTTTTCAACGTAGTCATGAGAAAGGTGATTGTTATCTGCTTCTTGAACCATAATAGCCGCACGTTTACGCGCGTGAAAATCAACTGGAATACCTTTTTTAGCCAAATAGACTTCAGTTTTTTCTAAAGGTTGAATGCCAGCCACCTCTTGGGCAAACAAAGACCCTTCCTCTTCATCGTTCACTGTTTCAACCTCTTCTCTTGTGCTGTGCCTTTGAAGCACCTAGGCTACGCGCCAAAAAGCGCTAAGTATACCGATAATTCTCTGCCAGATATCCTCTCGATTCAAACAAATTTTCTAAGATTAATGGCAGAAAACGCCCCTCATGGCTGTTTGTCGATGAATGCCATTGCCGCTTTTCCCGATAACGAACTGATTAATAAAGCCGTTAAAGAACACAAAGAGGAAGGCCGCCAGTTCTTAGCGGAAAAAGCCAAAGATCAGACTTAATCGACCCTTTGTTCTTGTTACATGAAGGCATTTCCAGTGCCTGGCCTATTTTAGGCGCACAAGCGGTCGTTGCAGCTCAAACCACACTGTCCGTTCTGATGAATACCACTCAAACATCTCATTAAGAGGCTAACCACTATGATATCCACTATTCCAGACACAATGAGTGGCGTCGTCCTAACCGGGCATGGCGACACAGACAAGTTACACTATCGCGACGACTTACCCATCCTGACCCGGAGTAACCAAGATGTGTTGATTCGTGTTTCAGCAGCAGGCGTCAACAACACCGACCTCAACACTCGCTTAGCGTGGTATTCGAAAAAAGAGGCCGATAGCTCTTACTCCAGTTGATCAGGCCACGTATTGTCGTTCCCTCTTATTCAAGGGGCAGATATCTGCGGTATCATAGTGGCCGTTAGCTGCAAGGTTAATCCAAAACGCATTGGCGAGCGCGTTCTTATCGAGCCCTGTCTGCAAGACAGCCAACGGTGAAACGCTCAATCCGCCAGGCCATTTCGGTTCAGAGTGCAATGGTGGCTTTGCGCAATATACCAAGGTGACAGACAGGCACGCTTACACTATTCAAAGCGACCTATCAGATTCTGAACTGGCCTCATTCCCGTACTCTTACTCGACAGCGGAAAACATACTCAGCCGAGCCAATGCCTGCGCTCAAGATCGTGTCTTAATTTCTGGAGCATCGGGTGGTGGTGTGAGCTCTGCGGCTGTGCAATTAGCAAAAGCGCGTGGCGCTCATGTGATTGCCATTACCAGCGCTAGTAAACGCCAAGCCTTGACCGATATAGGCGCGGACCAAGTTGTTACCCGTGCAGATGATCTAGTGTCTGTATTGGGGAAGAATAGTGTTAATGTAGTGATTGATCTTGTTGCCGGTGAGCAATGGCCGACCTTCTTACAAGTATTAAGCCCAGGTGGTCGCTATGCTGTTTCTGGCGCCATTGGTGGTGCCTTTGTAGAGCTAGACGTACGAACTCTATACTTGAAAGACTTGAGCTTATTTGGCTGCACGGTTTTAGCACCGAACATGTTTAAAAACTTGATTCACTACCTTGAGCAAGGAAAAATAAAACCACTGGTGGCGCAAACCTACCCACTACAAGAGATCGTTCAGGCACAACAAGCGTTTCAGAAAAAATACCATTTAGGGAAAATAGTGCTGGCAGTGGCTCAGCCATAAGCGTCTTTCAGAAATGAAACCAAACGCTCAGCGGATATTTCTATTCAATATCCTCTGAGCCATCCACACACACAACATGCAATTTGTTCCCATCTATATCACGACAATAAGCACCAAAGTAATGTGGAAGATATCGATAACCCGGCGCACCTTCATCCGAACCACCTAATGCCAACGCAGCCCGATAAAAGGCTTCCACCTCTTCATTGCTCGACGCTTGAAACGAAATTTGAACGCCATTCCCTACTGTCGCAGGTTCTTTATTAAACGGCGTTAAAATCCAAAAGCAACTTTCGCCGCCAGCAACACCGTATCCAATCTCGCCTTCCACTTCCATCGTACGAACCATATTGATCGTACGTAAAAGCCCATCGTAAAAAACACCCGCCTTCGCGAGATCATTGGTTCCGAACATAGCGCCTAACAACATTGATTCGTCCTATGTATAAAGTAAATAAACGATTACTCTTCTTTTGAAGCGGCTTCCACCAACTTAAGTCTTTGAGCATTTGCATCATCAAAAACAATCAAAGCGTTATGACCGTTGAATTCATAATACGTTACATCATTTAACGCAGATAAGAAGCGCTGCTCCTGCATGTTAAGCGAAGGCGCACAGAAACGACGAGTGGACACTGCTTTCGATACCAAGAATGCATCCTCTTGCACATCAATTGCCGCTGAGTATCTATTACACCTTGTAGATCCTGACACTCTATGTTGTTCACCTAGTTTGAGGTAACCCTACTACCATCAATCACCCCACCTAGATCGATATCCTCTACCTGCCATGTTGTACCTTCAAGTGTTGATGTACTTGCTACGATTTGAGTCGCATTTTGATTAGATTGACAAGCCGACAGCCCCAAACCAACAATACGCTAACAGACCTTTATTCATCACGAGACCCTTCTTTAATCACAATAATATTATCGAAACTGTTAATAAAAAAGTCCCTATTAAAGGGACTTTTAAGCTTACTTAGACATTTTTAATTACACTACTGTTTTAAAACGGAATGTCATCATCAAAGTCATCAAAGTTTGGCGCTTGTTGAGGCTTTGGCTCAGGTGCTGGTGCACGTTGAGGCGCTGGCTGTTGTGGAGCGCGTTGTTGTGGCGCTTGTTGAGCAGGCGCTTGCTGTGGTGCATTACCCCAGCTGCCAAAAGACTGTGGTTGAGTTTGCGGAGCTGCTTGTTGTGGCGCTTGCTGAGCAGGCGCTTGATTGTAACCACCTTGAGGCTGGTTAAAACCTTGCTGTGGTGCTTGTTGCGCTGGCGCTTGGTTGTAACCACCTTGCTGGGGAGCTTGGTTACCGTAACCACCTTGCTGACCGTTGTTATTATCACCGCGGCCATCCAGTAATTGCATTTCGTTCGCAATAATTTCTGTTGTATAACGCTTAATGCCATCTTTTTCCCATTCACGTGTACGCAAAGAGCCTTCAACGTAAACTTTTGAGCCTTTCTTAATAAAATCGCCAGCAATTTGGCCTAGACGGAAATTACCACGATCCATAAATGCCACTCGGTGCCACTCAGTACGTTCTTGCATTTGACCTGTTTGCTTGTCACGCCAACTTTCTGTTGTCGCTAAACTAACATTTGCAACCGCTGCACCCGATGGCATAAAACGCACTTCGGCATCATTGCCTGCGTTACCAATAAGGATAACTTTATTAATTCCACGTGCCATGACGCTCTCCAATTAAATAATTCATTGTCATCGTTAAAGATTCGCTTGCGGCGCAAGGCGCTGTAACGTCTCTTTATCAAGTATTTTTTTATCTACTTTTAAATAAGCCGTGCGCTCATCTATAAAAATCTGCATATCTTCAACACCTTCCACATGGGAAAGTTGATCTGCGAACTCATTCATGGCGACTTCATCACCATCCGGTAGGCTAAATGCTATACTGCTCAGCTGCTTTATAGCAGGCTGACATAAGCAAGCCACGGACCATAAGAGCAATACTAAGCCTACGATTAGGAATAACCCATTACTGGAAAAATTCTGCAGTAACCAGCCACCACCAATTCCACCGATGAAAGAACCTAAGAACTGGTGAGTAGAAAAAACTCCCATTGCGGTACCGCGATAACCCACGGGGGCTAATTTACTAATCAAAGACGGTAACGTTGCTTCTAAGGTATTAAAACCAACAAAATACGCCCAAAGTAACAAACCAAACGCCCATAAATATGGAGCCCATTGTAGCAATAAAGTACTAAAACCTAGTAATACTACAACACCAAAAACGACTTCTTTCATCTTGCCTTTGGCTTCAGCAATAATAACTAATGGTACCATACCCACAAAGGCAAAACCCATTATAGCTAAGTACAACCAACTATGGTGAGCCAAAGGAAGTCCAAAGCGGGAAATCAATAAATGAGGTACGGTAACAAACAATGCCGTTAGGCTCGCATGTAACAACAACACACTTGTATTTAAAAAACGTAGCTTACTGTCTTTAAGTACTTTCCTTAATGCAACAGCGCTAGGCGTGGTATCTCGACGAAAGGTATGTTGCACCACATTCGGTACCATAAATAACACCAATGCGATGCCTAAGAATGAAAATCCAAATGATAGGTAGAATAATCCTGATAAGCCGATTAGAGCAAAAATCCACGGCCCTAAGACCAACGACAACATAAACGAAGCACCAATACTAATACCTACCGTTGCCATAGCTTTAGTACGATTTTTTTCACGAGTCACATCACTCAATAATGCCATCAAGGTACTTGCAATAGCGCCTGAGCCCTGAATTGCACGACCAATAATCAAGACGCTAATATCGGTTGCGTTTGCACAAATTAAACTACCTAAAGCAAACAGTAATAAACCGATAACAATAACCCGTTTACGACCAATACGGTCAGACCACATCCCCATCGGTATTTGCAAACAAGCCTGGGTAAAGCCGTAAATACCAATTGCGGTGCCAATAAGCGCCGCATTAGAGCCAGTCAAACCATCAGCAGCAACACTGATCACAGGCATAATAAGAAAAAGACCTAGCATTCGAAAAAGATATACTGACGCTAGAGCGAGAACAGAACGACGTTCGAGTCCATCCATAAGGAGATTACAACCACTCAACTTAGGGTTTAAAAAAGAAAGATGACTATTTTACTTAAAATACCGTTGAAGCTCTATTTCAAGTACTGTAAAAATAGACAGTTATTCCACCAACACGATGTAAATTTCTATAGCTAAGAAATTATTTGGAGACTCATGGATACCATCACCATACGCGGAGCGCGCACCCACAATCTCAAGAATGTGGATTTAGACATTCCTAGAGATAAACTCGTGGTGATCACAGGCTTATCAGGCTCGGGTAAATCTTCCCTTGCTTTCGACACATTATATGCAGAAGGCCAACGACGCTATGTAGAATCCCTTTCTACGTATGCTCGTCAATTTTTATCCATGATGGAAAAGCCAGATATTGATCATATTGAAGGTCTTTCCCCTGCAATCTCTATAGAACAAAAATCTACATCACATAACCCACGCTCAACAGTCGGGACGATCACAGAAATCTATGATTATCTCCGTCTTTTGTTTGCGCGAGCAGGCCAGCCACGATGTCCTGACCATGGAGAGCCTCTTGAGGCGCAGACCATATCACAAATGGTCGATAAGATAATCTCTCTCCCTGAGGAAACTAAAATGATGTTACTTGCACCGATCGTAAAAGATCGCAAAGGTGAACATCTACATGTGCTTAGTGACTTGTTATCTAAAGGGTTTATTCGTGCTCGAATTGACGGCATCGTTGTCGATTTAGACGATACTCCTCCTTTAGAAAAAAATAAGAAACATACTATTGAGGTGGTAATTGACCGCTTTAAAGTACGCCAAGACTTACAGTTACGCTTAGCTGAATCATTTGAAACCTGTCTAGCATTGTCAGATGGTATTGCCAAAGTCATTAATATGGATGACGAAAAAGATATCCATATTTTCTCAAGTAAATTTGCTTGCCCAGTCTGTGGATATAGTCTGACAGAACTTGAACCGAGACTGTTTTCCTTCAACAATCCAAATGGTGCTTGTCAAACCTGTGATGGGCTTGGTACTCATCAATTATTCGACCCAGATCGTATTATTCAAGATGATACTCTTACTCTGGCCGAAGGCGCTATTCGCGGCTGGGGGAGACGTAGTATCTTCTACTACCAACAACTCACGGCGTTGGCTCAACATTATGGTTTTGATGTGGAATCGAAATTTAAAGATATTCCTGTCGAGTTTCAAAACAAAATACTCAAAGGATCAGGAAGCGATAAAATCGATTTTGTTTATATTAATGAACGTGGCGATAAAATGATTCGCTCCCATGCTTTTGAAGGGGTATTACCTAATCTGCAGCGCCGTTATCATGAAACTGAATCTGATAGTGTACGTGAAGACTTATCTCAATATATTAGTACTCAACCCTGTCCTGATTGCCATGGATCACGATTAAATCGCTCAGCACGCAACGTCTTTATTAATGAGCAAACATTACCGGAAATCGTCACCTATCCAATCGTAGAATGCCTAAAATATTTTGAAAATTTAGCACTTCCTGGTTCTCGAGGTGAAATTGCTTCTAAAATACTGAAAGAAATTCGTGATCGCCTAACCTTTCTTGTCAATGTCGGTCTTGAGTACCTAACATTAGACCGAAAGGCTGATTCCCTATCCGGCGGTGAAGCACAGCGAATTCGTTTAGCAAGTCAGATTGGCGCTGGACTAGTTGGTGTCATGTATATTTTGGACGAACCTTCTATAGGCCTACACCAACGTGATAATGAACGTCTTATCGCAACGTTAACCCGTCTTAGAGATCTAGGTAATACTGTAATCGTGGTAGAACATGATGAAGATGCTATCCGAGTCGCCGATTTTGTTGTTGATATTGGTCCAGGAGCAGGCATTCACGGTGGTGAAGTTATCGTTAGTGGAACACCTCAAGATATAATGAATTGTGACGCTTCGGTAACAGGCCAATTTCTAACGGGTAAACGCAAAATAGAAATCCCAACAACAAGAAACAAAGCAAAAGATAACCAATCATTGAACCTGATAGGCGCGACTGGTAATAATCTAAATTCCGTCGATCTAAAACTTCCAGTAGGTGTGATGACTTGTGTCACTGGCGTGTCGGGGTCAGGGAAATCTACTCTTATTAATGGCACCTTGTACCCATTAGCTTCAACCGCATTAAATGGAGCAACCACACTAAAAGCCGCACCTCATGAACGTATTGAAGGTTTAGAGTTATTTGATAAATGCGTAGACATCAACCAAAGCCCAATCGGCAGAACACCACGCTCTAACCCGGCCACATACACTGGAATTTTTACACCGATGCGCGAACTTTTTGCCGCGACTCAAGAGGCTCGTTCTCGTGGTTATAAACCAGGTCGCTTTAGCTTCAATGTCAAAGGAGGGCGCTGTGAAGCTTGTCAGGGCGATGGTGTAATTAAAGTAGAAATGCACTTCTTACCCGATGTTTATGTACCATGTGATGTTTGTAAAGGGAAGCGGTATAACCGCGAAACCCTAGAGATACATTACAAAGGCAAAAACATTCGTGAGTGTCTTGAAATGACAATTGAAGATGCTAGAGATTTCTTTGACCCTGTTCCTTCGATAGCTAGGAAACTTCAAACGTTAAAGGACGTTGGCTTAGGCTATATTAAATTAGGGCAAGCAGCGACAACCTTATCTGGCGGCGAAGCACAAAGAGTCAAATTAGCAAAAGAACTATCTAAAAGAGATACTGGACAAACATTATATATCCTTGATGAACCAACAACAGGATTGCATTTTGCCGATATTGAACAACTACTGAAGGTGTTACATCGCTTACGAGATCACGGCAATACTATTGTCGTTATTGAGCATAATCTAGATGTAATTAAAACGGCAGATTGGGTTATAGACCTAGGACCAGAAGGCGGTAGTGGCGGTGGTTATATAATAGCAGAGGGCACACCAGAAGATGTAGCTCAGTCAACTCGTTCTCATACTGGTCGCTTCTTAAAAGAGATGCTAGTTTAGCAACGCTCTACTAGAAGACAAGACTCGGTATACAACAAAAAAGCGGCTTAGCCGCTTTTTTTAAACATAAATTTAAGTACAAAAAAAGCCGAGCTATAAGCTCGGCTTTTTTGTTACAAACTGATATTACTCAGCTGCTTCCGCAACAGGTCTGTCGACCAATTCAACGTAAGCCATAGGTGCGTTATCACCTGCACGGAAGCCACATTTTAAAATGCGAACATAACCGCCAGGACGAGCTTGGTAACGAGGACCAAGTTCTGAAAACAATTTACCTACTGCATCTTTGCTACGAGTACGAGCAAAGGCAAGGCGACGATTCGCAACGGAATCTTCTTTCGCCAATGTGATCAAAGGCTCTGCAACACGACGAAGCTCTTTAGCTTTCGGCAACGTAGTTTTAATAACTTCGTGCTCGAATAAAGAAGCTGCCATGTTTTTAAACATCGCTTTACGATGAGAGCTAGTACGGTTTAAGTGACGACCACTCTTACGATGACGCATTTTATATTCCTTACCAAACTACGGTGGTCAGGGAACAATGACCTAGCGAGCTAGTACCTTGCTATCGTCTTTCAAACTAGCCGGTGGCCAATTTTCCAAACGCATTCCCAAAGACAAACCACGCTGTGCTAAAACATCTTTGATTTCAGTTAACGACTTTTTACCTAGGTTAGGCGTCTTAAGAAGCTCAACCTCAGTACGTTGAATCAAATCACCGATGTAATAAATGTTCTCTGCTTTCAAACAATTAGCACTGCGAACGGTTAACTCAAGATCATCAACCGGGCGTAGTAAAATTGGATCAATCTCATCCTCTTCTTCTACAACTGGTGCTTCGCTTTCGCTTTCAAGGGCGACAAACACAGCAATTTGTTGTTGTAGAATAGTCGCTGCACGACGGATAGCTTCTTCAGGGTCGATCGTACCATTAGACTCGATATCTAAAACTAGCTTATCAAGATCAGTACGTTGCTCTACTCGAGCATTATCAACACTATAGGCTACACGACGAACAGGGCTGAACGAGGCATCCAGTTGCAAGCGACCAATAGGACGAGTCTCATCGTCACTAGCAACACGAGCGTCAGCAGGCTCATAACCACGACCACGAGACACTTTGATCTGCATAGAAAGTTCAGCAGTATCGTCCAAGTGTGCAATAACATGGTCAGGATTAGCGATCTCTGCATCAGCAACTAACTGAATATCACCAGCTGTTACGATACCAGGACCTTTTTTACTTAAAGTAAGAGTTGCTTCATCTTGCCCGTGTAGAGCGATCGCAACTCCTTTCAGGTTAAGAAGAATTTCAATGACATCTTCTTTAACCCCTTCAATTGCGCTGTATTCATGCAATACACCGTCGATTTCAACTTCAACAATTGCACAACCAGGCATTGAAGACAATAGAATCCGACGCAACGCATTACCTAAAGTATGACCGAAACCACGTTCAAGCGGTTGTAGTGTAACTTTAGCTCGCGTTTTGCCTAATTCCTGAACTTCAATGTTGCGTGGGGTTAACAATTCGCTCACTGAACGCTGCATAGATCCACCTATTTCTTAATCCCAATCACCGACTTACTTAGAGTAAAGTTCGACAATTAGGTTCTCATTAATTTCAGCTGATAAATCGGCACGTTCTGGAGCAGCTTTAAAAGTTGCTTCCAACTTAGTTGCATCAACTTCGATCCAATGGATCGATGTGCGATTTTTAGATAGCTCTAGTGCGCTTTGAATACGCAATTGCTTCTTAGCTTTTTCACGGATAGACACAACATCACCAGCTTGTACTTGGTAAGATGGAATGTTAACCGTTGCGCCGTTTACTAGGATGCCTTTATGGCCTACTAGTTGACGAGCTTCCGCACGTGTAGAACCAAAACCTGCGCGGTATACAACGTTATCTAAACGAGATTCCAAAAGTTGCAAAAGGTTTTCACCAGTCGCGCCTTTTAGACGAGCAGCAGATTTATAGTAATTACTAAATTGTTTTTCAAGAACGCCGTACATACGACGTACTTTTTGTTTCTCACGTAATTGTAAGCCGTAATCAGACAAGCGACCGCGACGTGCACCGTGCACACCAGGAACTGTATCTGCTTTACATTTCGACTCAAGAGCGCGTGAACCGCTCTTCAATTGCAAGTCGGTACCTTCACGACGAGACAACTTACAAGTTGGACCTATATAACGAGCCATGTATCTGTCTCCTCAATTAAACGCGACGTTTCTTAGGTGGACGGCAACCGTTGTGCGGGATTGGCGTCACATCTGTGATGTTATTAATACGCAAGCCCAATGCATTTAATGCACGAACTGCGGACTCACGACCTGGACCTGGGCCCTTGATCATTACGTCGACGTTTTTAAGGCCAAATTCTTGTGCGACAGTACCGGCACGTTCCGCTGCTACTTGAGCTGCGAATGGAGTACTTTTACGAGATCCGCGAAAACCAGAACCACCTGCCGTAGCCCAAGACAAAGCATTGCCCTGGCGGTCGGTGATAGTCACGATCGTATTGTTGAATGAAGCGTGTACATGAGCAACACCATCAACAACCGTCTTTTTGACTTTTTTCTTGGTATTGCGCGTAGCTGGCTTAGCCATATTGCACTTTCCTATTTAATGCTCAGCTCTAGTGGACTTAGCGACTAGAGCGAAACGCGTTTATATTACTTACGAATAGGCTTACGAGGGCCTTTTCGTGTACGAGCGTTCGTTTTGGTACGTTGACCACGAACAGGTAGACTGCGGCGATGACGAATACCACGATTACAACCTAGATCCATCAGACGTTTGATAGACATGCTGACTTCACGGCGTAGATCACCTTCTACAGTATACTTAGCAACTTCGCCACGAAGTTCATCAAGGATATCATCACTCAAAGAACCAATTTTCGTAGTTTCTGCAACACCTGACGCGGCGCAAATTGCGCGTGAACGTGTGCGACCAATTCCGAAGATGTAAGTCAGAGAAATGACCGCATGTTTATTGTCAGGAATATTGACACCGGCTATACGAGCCATTCAATTCACTCCGTTGTTATGGATGATTAAATCATCACTTTGCTTTCATGAGGGCGGCTGATTATGCCTATCTTTAGGCGAATAATCAACCACCCTACCCTATCATCGAACGAATTCGCTATTAACCTTGACGCTGTTTGTGTCGAGGCTCAGTGCAAATCACTCGAACTGCACCGTTACGACGAACGATTTTACAGTTACGACAGATTTTCTTTACAGATGCACGTACTTTCATGTTCAACTCCAACCTATGCTAACGCATTAGGCCATTTTGACCATAACCAGTCAGATTAGACTTCTTCATTAACGACTCGTATTGATGACTCATTAAGTGACTTTGAACTTGGGACATAAAGTCCATGACGACGACGACGATGATTAACAACGAAGTACCGCCAAAGTAGAATGGAACATTCCACGCAACAACAAAGAACTGAGGCATCAACGACACTAGAGTGATGTACAAAGCACCAAACAATGTCAATCGAGTCATTACACCATCAATATATCGAGCTGTATGATCGCCTGGACGAATACCCGGCAAAAAAGCACCGGATTTTTTTAAATTATCTGCCACATCTTTAGGGTTGAACACCAGCGCCGTGTAGAAGAAGCAAAAGAAAACAATTGCTATCGAAAACAACAACACATAGAGAGGTTGCCCAGGAGCGAGAGCCAAAGAGATATTTTGCAACCATTCCATTCCTTGACCTTGACCAAACCATTGTCCGATCGAAGCTGGGAAAAGAAGGATACTTGAAGCAAAGATAGGAGGAATAACACCCGCCATATTCACTTTAAGAGGCAAATGACTCTTTTGTGCAGCAAACACTTTGTTGCCCTGTTGACGCTTAGCATAATTAACCGTTATACGACGCTGACCACGCTCGATGAAAACAACGAGTGCGATAGTCGCAATAGCAATAACACCAATTAGCAACAAGGCAAGAATATTAATATCGCCTTGACGAGCCGATTCAAATGAACGACCTAGAGCAGAAGGTAGACCTGCAACAATACCGGAGAAAATGATAATGGAAATACCATTACCAATTCCTTTCTCTGTCACTTGCTCTCCTAACCACATCAAGAAAACCGTACCAGCAACGAGAGTAACAACAGCAACGCCGTAGAACTCTATACCATTACTAAACGAAATACCTTGACTGGCCAAGCCGACTGCCATTGAGGCAGACTGAACAAGTGCTAGAAGGACAGTACCGTAACGAGTGTACTGAGTAATCTTACGACGACCCGCTTCACCCTCTTTCTTCAGTTGCTCTAGCTGCGGACTCACAACCGTTAATAACTGCATAATAATAGAGGCAGAAATATAGGGCAGAATACCAAGCGCAAAAATACTCATCCGCTCGAGTGCGCCCCCTGAGAATACGTTAAATAAACTCAGAATTGTGCCTTCATTTTGATTAAACAGGGCAGACAATCTATCCGGATTAATACCCGGGACAGGGATGTGTGCACCAATTCGGTATACAATAATTGCTATAAACACAAAACGAATACGCGACCAAAGTTCGCTTAATCCATTTTGCATCCCAGCTGGTAGTGAGCCACGCTTTGCCATTTATTCCTCGACTTTTCCGCCAGCAGCTTCAATAGCAGCACGAGCACCTTTAGTCACTTTAAGACCACGAACGGTAATCGCTTTGTCGATAGAACCAGACAAAATTACACGAGCAGTCTTAATTTGATGACCAAGAATGTCGGCGCTTTTAAGAGCAGCCAAATCTACAACTTCAGCATTTACAGCAGCAAGTTCGTTTAAACGAACTTCAGCAACATACTTTGCTTGACGTGAAGTAAAACCGAATTTTGGCAGACGTTTCTGCAAAGGCATTTGACCACCTTCAAAACCAGGTTTTACTGAGCCACCTGAGCGAGATTTAAGACCTTTATGGCCTCGTCCGCCGGTTTTGCCCAAGCCGCTACCAATACCGCGACCAACACGTTTAGGAGCATGTTTGCTACCCTCAGCAGGACTAAGTGTATTTAAGAACATGTTATTCCCCTACCACTTTTACCATGTAATAAACTTTATTAACCATACCACGTACAGAAGGAGTATCTTCCAACTCACGTGTTTGGCCAACTTTACGCAAACCCAAGCCTTTTACAGTTTCACGGTGCTTTGGAAGACGACCGATCGGGCTGCGGGTTAGTTGAACTGTGATGGTATTATTCGCCATAACACATTACCCCAAAATTTGATCGACTGACTTACCGCGTTTTGCCGCGATTTGCTCAGGTGCTTTCATATCTTGCAAACCTTTGATTGTAGCGCGAACTACGTTTACAGGGTTTGTAGATCCGTAACATTTTGCCAATACGTTGTGAACGCCTGCAATTTCTAGAACTGCACGCATTGCACCACCGGCGATGATACCAGTACCTTGAGAAGCAGGCTGCATGTAGACTTTAGAAGCCCCGTGCACTGCTTTAATAGGATACTGTAAAGTATCACCATCAAGTCTTACTGAAACCATGTTGCGACGAGCTTGTTCCATCGCTTTTTGGATAGCTTGAGGGACTTCACGCGCTTTACCGCGACCGAAGCCAACCTTACCATTTCCATCACCAACGACTGTCAAAGCAGTGAAGGAGAAGATACGACCACCCTTCACAACTTTCGCAACGCGGTTTACTTGAACTAGCTTCTCTTGGAGGTCGCTAGTTTGTTGATCGTTAACTGCCATTTGCTACCCCTTTAGAACTCTAGACCGGCTTCACGTGCAGCGTCAGCAAGAGCTTGAACGCGGCCATGGTATTTGAAGCCAGAACGGTCAAAAGCGACCGAAGTGACACCTGCTTCTTTAGCGCGTGTAGCAATCAAAGTACCGACTTGTTTAGCCGCTTCTTTGTTGCCAGTCGCTGTAGCACGTAGAGTTTCTTCTAGTGTAGAAGCACTTGCTAGTACTGTGCTACCGCATGAAGAAATCACTTGAGCATACATATGACGTGGCGTGCGATGTACAGTAAGACGATTCGCACCTAGCTCACGAATATGTAGGCGTGCACGACGTGCACGACGAATTCGAGATTGTTTCTTAGTGTTCATGAATGCCTACCTACTTCTTCTTAGCTTCTTTACGACGAATATTTTCGTCAGCATAGCGAACACCTTTGCCTTTATATGGCTCTGGTGGACGGAAACCGCGAACTTCTGCAGCTACTTGACCAACGGCTTGTTTGTCAACACCGCGGATTACAACTTCTGTTTGTGAAGCACATTCAGCTGTAATGCCTTCAGGCAGTTCGTAGTCTACTGGGTGAGAAAAACCCAAAGACAGGTTAAGTACTTTGCCTTTAAGCGCAGCACGGTAACCAACACCTTGAAGAAGCAATCTTTTCTCAAAACCTTGGCTTACACCAACAACCATGTTGTTGACCAAAGCACGAGTAGTTCCAGCTAAGGCACGGCTTTGTTTTGCACCATCGCGTGCAGCGAAAGTGATAATATTTTCTTCTTTAGACACAACAACGCTTGTGTGAACATTAAACTCTAAAGAACCTTTGCTGCCTTTAACAACAACATTTTGGCCATTTAGGGTTAGATCTACACCACTAGGAAGCGTCACGGGACTATTAGCAACTCGAGACATACTAACTCCTAGAAAACTGTGCAGATTACTTCACCGCCGATACCAGCAGCGCGAGCTGCTCGGTCTGTCATAACACCTTTAGAGGTAGATATGATTGCAACACCAAGGCCTGCTTCTACTTTAGGTAGTGCAGTGTGACCTTTGTATTGACGCAAACTTGGGCGTGATGCGCGTTTAATTTGTTCGATTACCGGCTTACCTTCGTAGTATTTCAACTCGATAGTCAAAGTCGGTTTTATCGCTTCGTCTACAGAAAAGTTACCTACGTAACCTTCTTCGCGTAGAACTGCAGCGACAGATGCCTTCATTTTTGATGAAGGCATGCTCACAGAGGTCTTTGCAGCCATCTGTGCATTACGAATACGTGTAAACATATCCGCAAGGGTATCTTGCATACTCATTAAAGAGCTCCTAATTAAAAACCATTGTGCAGCAAATAGAGCTCGCGCATAGTACACAGCAGCGAGCAGAATGTCTAGTATTTAGACAACCCACTCACTGCCATGTATTATGATAGCGCTCTACTTGCTTACCAACTAGCTTTCTTCAAGCCTGGTACATCACCACGCATAGCTGCTTCACGCAATTTGATTCGAGACAAACCAAATTTACGATAAACACCATGTGGGCGACCCGTTATTTGACAACGGTTACGCTGGCGAGAAGAAGATGAATCGCGTGGAAGAGCTTGAAGTTTCAAGTTTGCTTCCCACTTTTCATCATCCGATGCATTAACGTCGCTAATGATCGCTTTTAGAGCGGCACGCTTTTCAGCGAACTTAGCTACTAATTTAGTACGCTTTGCTTCGCGCTGAATCATTGATATCTTTGCCATGATTCCTACCTCTTATTTCTTGAAAGGGAAACTAAAGGCGGCTAACAAAGCACGACCTTCTTCGTCGGTACGAGCAGTCGTTGTAATGGTGATGTCCATACCACGTACACGATCTACTTTATCGTAGTCGATCTCAGGGAAGATAATCTGCTCTTTAACACCCATGCTGTAGTTACCACGACCGTCGAAAGACTTAGGATTAAGTCCACGGAAGTCACGGATACGAGGAATCGCTACATCGACCAAACGATCGAAGAAATCCCACATACGCTCACCACGTAGAGTAACTTTACAACCGATCGGATAACCGTCACGGATTTTAAAGCCTGCTACTGATTTACGAGCCTTAGTCACTACAACTTTCTGGCCGCTAAGTGCTTCTAGATCATTTACCGCATGTTCAAGAAGTTTCTTGTCTGCGATAGCTTCACCAACACCCATATTCAATGTGATTTTAGTGATTTTCGGCACTTCCATCACATTATTGTATGCAAACTCTTCAGTAAGAGCTGATACAACTTGATCTTTATAAATTTTCTTAAGTCTCGCCATGGCTATAATTCTCGCTCTTAGGCGTCGATCGCTTCACTGTTTGATTTAAAGATACGTACTTTCGTACCGTCTTCATTCAATTTAAAGCCGACGCGATCCGCTTTGTCTGTAGCCTTATTGTAAATAGCTACGTTAGAAACCTGGATAGGTGCTTCTTTTTCAACGATACCGCCAGTTGAACCCTTCATAGGGTTTGGTTTTTCATGCTTCTTGATCATGTTGATACCAGAAACAAGAACTCGGCTTTCGTCTACTACTTTAACAACTCCGCGTTTGCCTTTATCTTTACCTGCAATCACGATTACTTCGTCGTCACGTTTGATCTTACGCATAAATGTCCCCTTCCCTCTTACAGCACTTCAGGTGCAAGAGAAACAATTTTCATGAATTGCTCAGTTCGCAACTCACGTGTTACAGGGCCAAAGATACGAGTACCAAGTGGCTGCCCTGAAGCGTTCAATAGAACCGCTGAGTTTACATCAAAACGGATTACAGAACCATCAGGACGACGAACACCTTTCTTAGTCCTAACGACAACTGCGTTTAGAACTTGCCCTTTCTTAACACGACCACGAGGGATCGCTTCTTTCACTGTGACTTTAATAATGTCACCGATAGCAGCATAACGACGATGTGAGCCACCCAGTACTTTTATACACTGAACACGCTTTGCGCCGCTGTTATCTGCAACATCAAGCATCGATTCTGTTTGAATCATTTCTGCTCTCCAATCAAATTAGATAACAAGTCTCACGAAGGAAAATTGCAGCTTAAATAGCTGCAGTTTTCTCAACAACTTGAACCAGGTTCCAAGTCTTAGACTTAGAGTAAGGACGTGTTTCAACGACCTTAACAGTATCACCGATCTGGCACTCATTGTTTTCATCGTGAGCGTGTAGCTTAGTTGAACGACGTACATATTTTCCGTATAACGGATGCTTTTCTGTACGTTCAACTAGTACTGTAATGGTTTTATCCATTTTGTCGCTGACTACTTTACCAGTAGCGATACGCGGTTTTGTCTCTGCCATCTTAGTTTCCTGCCTTATCATTTAGCACGGTTTTAACACGTGCAATATTGCGGCGGACTTGAGGAAGCAAATGAGTTTGCGTCAGCTGACCAGTAGCCTTCTGCATGCGCAATGTGAATTGCTCACGTAGAAGCTCAACCAAGGTCGTTTGTAGCTCTGCTACAGACTTTTCTTGCAGTTCTTTTGCTATCATCTACATCACCGTACGCGTTACGAAAGTTGTGGACAAAGGAAGTTTAGCAGCAGCCAATGCGAAAGCTTCGCGAGCTAGCTGTTCTGAAACGCCCTCAACTTCATAAAGCATTTTACCAGGTTGAATCTGTGCAACCCAGTATTCTACATTACCCTTACCTTTACCCTGACGAACCTCAAGAGGTTTCTGAGTAATCGGCTTATCAGGGAACACACGAATCCAGATTTTACCACCACGCTTGATGTGACGAGTCATTGCACGACGCGCCGCTTCAATTTGACGAGCAGTAAGACGACCACGTTCAGTGGACTTCAATCCGAATTCACCAAAGCTAACTTGGTTTCCGCGAAGAGCAAGACCGCGATTACGGCCCTTCATCATTTTGCGGAACTTAGTACGTTTCGGTTGTAACATGACTTACCCCCTACTTAGACTTCTTCTTTTGTGCGCCTTTATCAGCACGCACTTGTTCAATACCGCCCAAGATTTCGCCTTTGAAGATCCACACTTTAACACCGATGATGCCGTAAGTTGTGTTTGCTTCATAAGGAGCGTAGTCAATGTCAGCGCGTAGAGTGTGAAGAGGCACGCGGCCTTCACGATACCACTCAGCACGTGCAATTTCAGCACCGCCTAGACGACCACTTACCTGAACCTTGATACCTTTCGCGCCTGCACGCATAGCGTTTTGTACTGCACGCTTCATCGCACGACGGAACATAACACGACGCTCTAATTGGCTAGCAATGTTTGCTGCTACCAACTTCGCATCCAGTTCAGGCTTACGAATTTCTTCGATGTTGATATGGACAGGAACGCCCATCATTTCAGAAACTGCATTACGTAGTTTCTCAACATCTTCACCTTTCTTACCAATCACAATGCCTGGACGGGCAGTGTAAATAGTAATACGAGCTGTTTGAGCAGGACGCTGAATCTCAATACGAGAAACAGAAGCCTGAACTAATTTTTTCTCCAAGTACTTACGAACCTGAAGATCGTTTAATAACAGCTTAGAGTAGTTTTGATTGTTCGCATACCAAGTAGAAGTATGGTCTTTAACAATCCCTAAGCGTATTCCAGTTGGATGAACCTTCTGACCCATTGGGTTTCTCCTAATTAGTCAGCGACTTTAACTGTAATATGACAACCGCGTTTAAGTATACGGTCAGCACGGCCTTTAGCACGTGGCTTAATACGCTTCAGAGTCATTGCCTCATCAACATACGCCGTAGATACACGCAAGTCATCAATATCAGCACCTTCGTTATGCTCAGCGTTAGCTACAGCAGACTCTAGTACTTTTTTGACAATTACTGCCGCCTTCTTAGGACTGAACGCTAAGATGTTCAGTGCTTCGCTAACAGATTTGCCACGGATTTGATCTATAACCAAACGGGCCTTCTGCGCTGAAAGGCGAGCACCTTTTAATGAAGCTTTTACTTCACTCATATTAATACCCCTTGTTACCGTTTGGCTTTCTTGTCCGCAGCATGACCACGATATGTTCGGGTCGGAGCGAACTCACCCAATTTATGACCGACCATGTCTTCAGTTACAAGAACTGGAACATGCTGGCGACCATTATGGACAGCGATAGTCAACCCTACAAAATCAGGGAAGATAGTAGAACGGCGTGACCAAGTCTTAATTGGACGGCGCTCATTTTTCTCTACCGCAGCCTCTACCTTTTTCAACAAATGAAGGTCGATAAAAGGACCTTTTTTTAATGAACGTGGCACAGTCGTTTCCTCTTATTACTTAGTACGACGACGTACAATAAGTTTATCAGTACGCTTGTTGCTGCGTGTTTTGTACCCTTTAGTAGGCACACCCCATGGTGTAACAGGATGACGACCACCTTTGCTACGACCTTCACCACCACCATGTGGGTGATCAACTGGGTTCATTGCCGCACCGCGAACGGTAGGACGAACACCACGCCAGCGCGTAGCACCAGCTTTACCAAGAACTCGCAAGCTATGCTCAGAGTTTGATACTTCACCTAAAGTAGCACGACATTCAGTCAATACTTTACGCATTTCGCCAGAACGAAGACGAAGCGTTACGTAACGACCTTCACGAGCAACTAGCTGAGCAGAAGCGCCGGCTGAACGTGCAACTTGTGCACCTTTACCTGGCTTAAGCTCGATACAGTGAACGGTACTACCAACTGGAATATTTTGCAGAGGCAAAGTATTACCAGCTTTGATAGGCGCATCTGCACCACTAGAAAGAACAGTGCCAGCCACCATGCCTTTGGAAGCGATAATATAACGACGCTCACCATCAGCATATCTAACTAATGCAATATTCGCAGAACGGTTTGGATCATATTCCAAACGCTCAACTACCGATGTGATTCCGTCTTTGTTACGACGAAAATCAATCATACGATAATGCTGCTTATGACCACCACCTACGTGACGCGTAGTGATGCGTCCGTTATTGTTACGTCCACCAGATCTGCTTTGCTTTTCTAGCAAAGGTGCATATGGCGCACCTTTATGCAAATCGTTGTTGGTAACCTTAACAACGTGACGACGGCCTGCAGACGTTGGCTTACATTTTACAACAGCCATTGACCTATCTCCCCTTATTCAGCGACCATGAAGTCAATTTCTTGGCCTTCAGCCAAACGTACGTACGCTTTTTTCACGTCACTACGTTTACCTAGACCACGAACTGTACGCTTTGTTTTACCTTTTTGGTTCAACGTGCGAACAGACTCAACTTTGACTTCAAAAAGTGCTTCGATAGCTTTTTTGATTTCAGGTTTCGTTGCATCACCAGTAACACGAAAAACATACTGACCGTTTCCTTCAGAAACGATAGTTGCTTTTTCGGAAATATGTGGACCCAACAGAACTTTATAAATGCGTTCGCCGATCATGCTAGTGTCTCCTCAACTTGTTTCAGAGCACCAACTGTCACCAACACTTTGTCGTAAGCAATCAAGCTAACAGGGTCGATAGACGCCGCATCACGCACATCTACGTTTGCAATGTTGCGAGCTGCTAAAAACAGGTTATCATCCAAATCATGGGAGATAATCAAAGCATTCTCAACATTCAATTCTGTCATTTTTGCTTTGAAGAGCTTAGTTTTTGGAGCTTCCAATTTAAGTTCTTCAACAACAACAAGGCGGTCTTGACGTACTAATTCAGACCAGATGGTGCGCATTGCTGCACGATACATCTTCTTGTTTACTTTCTGAGAGTGATCTTGTGGTTTTGCAGCGAAAGTAACACCACCAGAGCGCCATAATGGGCTACGGATTGTACCTGCACGTGCACGACCAGAACCTTTTTGTTTCCAAGGTTTACGGCCACCACCAGCTACTTCAGAGCGTGTTTTCTGTGCGCGTGAGCCTTGACGACCGCCAGCCAAGTAAGATGTAACTACTTGGTGTACTAGCGCCTCGTTGTATTCACGAGCGAAGGCTACTTCAGAAACTTCAATAGTTCCTTCTGCGCCTGTAAGATTCAAGTTCATTGTCTACCCCTCTTAGCGAGCTTTAACAGCTGATTGAAGAATAACATCACCGTTTACAGCGCCAGGTACCGCACCTTTCACAAGGATAAGGTTGCGTTCTGTATCAACACGAACTACTTCTAAAGACTGAGTAGTTACTTGTGCTGCGCCCATGTGTCCTGCCATCTTCTTGCCTTTCCAAACACGACCAGGTGTTTGACATTGGCCGATAGAACCAGGTGCACGGTGAGACAATGAGTTACCATGTGTAGCGTCTTGCATACTGAAATTATGACGCTTGATGGCACCTTGAAAACCTTTACCTTTAGATTGACCAGTTACATCAACCATAGAGATAGATTCGAAATCAGCAACAGTTAGCTCATCACCAACATTGATTTCTTTTTCATCACCTGCCAGGCGGAACTCCCACAAACCACGACCTGCTTCAACAGTAGCTTTTGCAAAATGACCTGCAGCTGCTTTATTGACGCGGCTCGAACGGCGAGTACCAACAGTTACTTGAACAGCTTGGTAGCCGTCAGTTTCTGCAGTTTTCACCTGAGTAACGCGGTTCGGTTCAACCTCGATGACGGTTACTGGCACGGATACACCATCTTCAGTGAAGATGCGTGTCATACCGGCTTTGCGTCCGACTAATTGAATAGTCATTTTTTACCTCATTTGCCAGTTGTGTACGGGGCTATCACCCGCTACGGCTGATCATTCCAGACCATTCCACTATTGTGCATAAGCCGACTGATATCCAGTCGGTTCTCGCACCCCAAAACTTTGAACTAATTAGCCCAAAGAGATTTGTACTTCCACGCCTGCTGCAAGATCTAACTTCATTAGGGCATCAACTGTTTTTTCAGTTGGCTCAACGATGTCAAGAACACGTTTGTGTGTACGGATTTCATACTGATCACGCGCATCTTTGTTTACGTGTGGAGAAATCAATACTGTATAACGCTCTTTGCGAGTAGGAAGTGGAATCGGTCCACGTACTTGCGCACCTGTGCGTTTCGCTGTATCCACAATTTCTTGTGTTGAAGCATCAATCAGACGATGATCAAACGCTTTCAAACGAATACGGATTTTTTGGCTTTGCATTTCCAACTCCAAATACATTGTTTTGATAACCTAACTGTACATTTATTAGGCTAACATCCTTTTTTTAAGGACGGCGAATATTAGCTATTCGAAAACTGGTTGTCAAGTAACCAATTTCGAAAGGATAAAATTTACCAACAAATAAAAAAGGCCACTCGAAATTCGAGCAGCCCTTTTCTAGCTCTAAATAATTAATTCTAAAAATTAATTATTTGATTACTTTAGCTACAACACCCGCACCAACTGTACGACCACCTTCACGAATCGCGAAACGTAGACCATCGTCCATCGCGATTGGGTGAATTAGAGTAACAGTCATTTGAATGTTATCACCAGGCATAACCATTTCTACGCCTTCTGGAAGCTCACAAGCACCAGTTACGTCAGTTGTACGGAAGTAGAACTGAGGACGGTAGCCTTTGAAGAATGGAGTGTGACGACCACCTTCATCTTTACCAAGAACATATACTTCTGCAGTAAACTCAGTATGCGGAGTGATAGAACCAGGCTTAGCCAATACTTGACCACGCTGAACATCATCACGCTTAGTACCACGTAGAAGAACACCACAGTTCTCGCCAGCACGACCTTCGTCTAGAAGCTTACGGAACATTTCAACGCCAGTACAAGTAGATTTTTGAGTATCACGGATACCAACAATCTCTACTTCTTCACCAACTTTAACGATACCGCGCTCAACACGACCTGTAACTACTGTACCACGACCTTGGATAGAGAATACGTCCTCGATAGGCATGATAAATGCACCATCGATTGCACGCTCTGGCTCAGGAATGTAAGAGTCAAGAGTTTCAACAAGTTTCTTAACGGCAGTAGTACCCATTTCGTTATCGTCTTCGCCGTTCAATGCCATCAAAGCAGAACCTGGGATGATTGGAGTATCATCACCTGGGAAGTCGTATTCAGAAAGAAGGTCACGTAATTCCATTTCAACCAATTCAATCATTTCAGCGTATTCTTCAGAATCCGCACCACCACAATCTTCAGCCAACAAATCAGCTTTGTTTAGGAAGACTACGATGTATGGAACACCTACTTGACGAGAAAGAAGGATGTGCTCACGAGTCTGAGGCATAGGGCCGTCAGTTGCGCCACATACTAGGATCGCGCCATCCATTTGAGCAGCACCAGTGATCATGTTTTTAACATAATCGGCGTGTCCAGGACAATCCACGTGTGCGTAGTGACGCACTGGAGAATCATACTCTACGTGAGAAGTAGAAATAGTGATACCACGCTCACGCTCTTCTGGAGCATTATCGATACCGTCAAAAGCAACAGCGGTTCCGCCGAAAACTTCTGCACATACACGAGTTAATGCTGCAGTTAGTGTTGTTTTACCGTGGTCAACGTGACCGATAGTACCAACGTTAACATGTGGTTTATTACGTTCGAATTTACTCTTTGCCATGATACATACACCTTAAGAATTAGTAAGTATGATGATTAATCTTCATTTTTGATGATCGCGTCTGCCACACTAGCTGGTGCTTCAGCGTATTTCTCAAATTCCATCGCATAACTTGCACGCCCTTGCGACAAGCTCCGCACGTCTGTTGCATATCCAAACATCGCACCCAAAGGCACTTCTGCACGAATAATTTTACCAGACGGGGAATCGTCCATCCCCTGTACAAGACCACGACGACGATTCAGGTCTCCCATCACATCGCCCATGTACTCTTCAGGAGTAACAACTTCCACTTTCATTACAGGCTCAAGAACGCAAGGATCAGCATCTGCTGCTCCTTTCTTTAAGCCTTGAGAAGCTGCAATTTTAAAGGCCATTTCATTGGAGTCAACATCATGGAATGAACCATCGATTAGCACGACCTTAATACCCAATAATGGATATCCAGCGACCACACCATTCTTCATTTGCTCCGAAACACCCTTTTCTATTGCAGGGATGTATTCTTTTGGAATAGCACCACCAACAATCTCGTTAACAAACTCAAGCCCTTCCTTATCAGTCGGGATTAACTTCATTACGACGTGACCATATTGACCACGACCACCAGATTGACGTACAAATTTGTGATCAATCGTCACTTCTTTGCGAATTTTTTCTCGGTACGATACTTGAGGCTTACCAATGTTAGCCTCCACCTTAAATTCACGACGCATACGGTCAACAAGAATTTCAAGATGCAGCTCGCCCATACCAGAAATAATCGTCTGCCCGGTCTCTTCTTGCGTTTCAACACGGAAAGACGGATCTTCTTGTGCCAGTTTACTTAGCGCAATGCCCATCTTCTCTTGATCGGCTTGAGATCTAGGCTCAACCGCAACAGAGATAACAGGCTCTGGAAATTCCATGCGTTCAAGTACCACTATATCTTTCATATCACAAAGCGTATCACCTGTCGTAACATCCTTCATACCAATTGTGGCAGCGATATCTCCAGCAAGCACTTCTTTGATCTCTTCACGATTATTAGCGTGCATTTGAACCATTCGGCCGACACGTTCACGCTTCTGCTTAACAGAGTTATAAACAGCATCGCCTGTTTTTAATACACCAGAGTACACTCGAATAAAGGTCAGCGTTCCGACAAATGGATCAGTCGCTATTTTAAACGCCAACGCAGAGAAAGGAGCATCATCATCCGCTTCGCGGGTAACAACAGTCTCACCATCTTCAAGCGTACCTTCTATTGCTTTAACTTCAACAGGAGAAGGCATGTACTCAATCACAGCATCCAGGACAGCCTGAACACCTTTATTTTTAAAGGCAGAACCACATGTTACCAATACAATTTCATTGGCTAATGTGCGAGCACGCAAACCAGCTTTGATATCTTCAACGGACAAATCACCTTCTTCAAGATATTTATCTGTCAATTCTTCATTCGCCTCTGCAGCCTCTTCAATTAACTTCTCACGCCACTCATTCGCCTCATCAAGAAGGTCACTAGGAATATCTTCCAAAGAGAAAGTCATTCCATGATCTTCTTCATTCCAGCGGATAGCCTTCATGAGAACCAAATCAACAACACCTCGAAAATCTTCCTCGGTGCCTATATTAATTTGTATTGGTACAGCATTCGCACCCAAACGATCTTTTAATTGACTCACAACAGAGAAAAAATCAGCACCCGTACGGTCCATCTTATTGACGAACACCATACGAGGCACTTCATATTTATTTGCTTGACGCCAAACCGTTTCAGTTTGAGGCTGTACACCAGAGGAACCACAAAGCACAACCACCGCGCCATCTAGAACACGCAAAGAACGCTCCACTTCAATAGTGAAGTCTACGTGCCCAGGCGTATCAATGATGTTAATACGATGCTGATCAAACTGTTTACTCATACCACTCCAGAAGCAAGTCGTTGCCGCTGAAGTAATAGTGATACCACGCTCTTGTTCTTGCTCCATCCAATCCATTGTTGCGGCGCCATCATGCACCTCACCAATTTTATGAGACAAACCAGTATAGAAAAGAACGCGTTCAGTTGTCGTCGTTTTACCCGCATCAACATGCGCACAGATACCAATATTTCGGTAGCGGTTGATAGGTGTCTTACGTGCCACTGTCTTGGTTGCTCCGGTCTATTAGAAACGGTAGTGAGAGAATGCTTTGTTAGCTTCAGCCATACGGTGAACGTCTTCACGTTTCTTAACAGCAGAACCTTTATTCTCAGATGCGTCTAGAATTTCACCTGCTAGACGAAGCGCCATGGATTTTTCACCACGCTTACGAGACGCTTCAACCAACCAACGCATAGACAAAGCTACACGACGAGCTGGGCGTACTTCTACAGGGACTTGGTAAGTCGCACCACCAACACGGCGAGATTTAACCTCAACCATTGGCTGGATGGATTCTAGAGCTTTTTCGAAAAGACCCATTGGCTCTTCAGTTTTAGCGCGAGTTGCTACTGTATTCAGTGCATTATAAACAATGCTTTCTGCAACAGATTTTTTGCCACTAACCATTACGTGGTTAATGAACTTAGCAAGAAGTTGGCTTCCGTGTTTAGGATCCGGAAGTATCTCACGCTTTGCGACGACGCGTCTTCTAGGCATGTCTATATCCTCTTCAGGTTCGCCCGAGACAATACGATTATTGCTCGGCCTTACTGTATTAAAAAATTATGTCTAAACGATAACTTAAGCAGCGTTAGCTTACTTAGGGCGTTTAGTACCGTATTTAGAACGGCCTTGCTTACGATTTTGTACGCCTGAAGTATCCAAGCTACCACGTACTGTGTGATAACGAACACCCGGTAGATCTTTTACACGACCGCCACGAATCAGCACTACGCTGTGTTCTTGTAGGTTGTGACCTTCACCACCGATGTAGGAAGTTACTTCAAAGCCGTTAGTCAAGCGAACACGACATACTTTACGCAAAGCCGAGTTAGGCTTTTTAGGTGTAGTAGTATATACGCGTGTGCAGACACCGCGGCGTTGCGGACAAGCTTGTAACGCAGGAACGTCACTCTTTGCCACTTTACGTTTACGTGGTTTACGAACCAACTGGTTAACGGTTGCCATTAAACAAGCTCCACAGATCCAATACTTATGGCGGAAATCGCCAAAATTAAGGAGGCGCAAGTGTAATTTGCGCCTATAAAACAGTCAATAGGGAGGCGACTAAAAAATCACCTCCCTAGACATTTAACAACGAATATCTAGCCTTTTAGTGCGGCACTCAATGCTTCTTCTACTTCTGAAGCACTAATTGTCGCACTGCCTTCGTTCGCTGCTGCTAGTGCAAGCTCTTTTTTACGCTTGCGTTCGCTATGGTAAGCCAAACCTGTTCCAGCTGGAATTAGTCGGCCTACTACAACGTTTTCTTTCAAGCCACGCAAGTGATCTTTCTTACCAGTTACCGCACCTTCCGTTAAGACTCGAGTTGTCTCTTGGAAGGACGCTGCTGATATAAAGGACTCAGTAGCCAATGACGCTTTGGTGATACCCAGAAGCACACGCTCAAACTTAGCAGTAAATTTGCCTTCTGCTTCCGCTTTCTCGTTTGCATCCAAAAGTGTTGTTAATTCAACTTGGTCACCTTGGATAAGATCTGTATCACCAGACTCACCAACATCTACTTTACGCAACATTTGACGAACAATAACTTCAATGTGCTTATCGTTAATCACAACGCCTTGTAAGCGGTAAACTTCTTGCACCTCGTTAGTGATGTAATCAGCAAGCGCTTCTACACCTTTAAGACGCAAGATATCATGAGGGCTCATCGGACCATCGGAGATAATCTCACCTTTAGCCACTTCTTCACCGTCAAAGATGTTGATTTGACGCCATTTAGGAATCAACGTCTCGATTGGGTCACTGCCATCTTGTGGCGTAACAACCAAACGAATCTTACCTTTTGTTTCTTTACCGAAGCTAACCACACCCGTAGTCTCAGCCATAACAGCTGGATCTTTCGGACGACGCGCTTCAAATAGGTCTGCCACTCGCGGCAAACCACCGGTGATATCTTTGTTACCAATAGACTCTTGCGGAATACGAGCAAGCACCTCACCAGTTTTCACCGTTGCACCATGATCCAAGCTCAGCAATGCTTTTTCAGGTAGCATATATTGCACAGGAGAATCTGTTCCTGGAATCAATACTGGATTACCTTGTGCATCAACTACAGCAATCATTGGGCGTAAATCTTTACCCGCTGTCGGACGGTCACGAATTTCCATGACTTCAATAGTAGTCAGACCCGTCATTTCGTCAGATTGACGACGAATAGTAACGTTCTCTTCCATACCACTAAATTCAAGACGACCTTCCATCTCAGAAACGATTGGGTGTGTATGCGGATCCCAGTTAGCCACGATCTGGCCAGCAGTAACCTCATCACCTTCACGCACACTAAGAACAGCACCGTAAGGAAGCTTGTAACGCTCTTTCTCACGACCCGCCTCATCAGCAATCGCCAACTCAGAGGAGCGAGAAGCTACAACCAAATGTCCTGTGTCACGCTCGATACTCTTCATCTTATTGAAGCGGACCGTACCTGCACTCTTAACTTGTACGCTATCGACTGCAGAAGCTCGAGATGCCGCACCACCGATGTGGAAAGTACGCATCGTCAGCTGTGTACCTGGCTCACCGATGGATTGCGCTGCCACAACACCGATCGCTTCACCGATATTAACTTGATGTCCGCGTGCCAAATCACGACCGTAACACTTAGCACATACTCCATGACGAGTATCACAAGTGATAACAGAACGGATAAGCATTTCGTCCACACCTGCCGCTTCGATAGTACGAACATTGTGCTCGTCGATCAAAGTACCTGCAGGAAGCACTTCATTGCCCTTAGCATCGATCACGTCTTGAGCAACAACACGGCCCAATACACGATGACCTAGTGGTACAACAACGTCACCGCCTTCGATCATAGCCGCAACGGAAATACCGTTAGTCGAACCACAATCTACTTCAGTGATAACCAAATCTTGCGCAACGTCTACAAGACGACGCGTCAAATAACCAGAGTTGGCTGTTTTCAATGCTGTATCGGCAAGACCCTTACGAGCACCGTGAGTGGAGGTAAAGTACTGAAGTACTGATAGACCTTCACGGAAGTTCGCAGTGATCGGTGTTTCGATGATGGAACCATCTGGTTTCGCCATCAAACCACGCATACCGCCTAACTGACGCATCTGTGCAACACTACCCCGGGCGCCGGAGTCAGCCATCATGTAAACCGAGTTGAAAGATTGTTGTTCAACCGTTTCACCCGCTTTATTGACAGTGGTCTCTTTCGCCAAGTTTTTCATCATAGCTTCAGTTACGGTTTCGTTGGTACGAGACCATAAATCGATTACTTTGTTGTACTTCTCACCTTGTGTTACAAGACCATCCGCATACTGGTATTCGATTTCTTTAACTTCTGCTTCTGCTTTCGCGATAATTGCGGCTTTCTCTGGTGGAATAACAAAATCATCCACACCAACAGAAGAACCAGAAATCGTTGCATAAGCAAAACCTGTGTACATCAATTGGTCAGCAAAGATACAGCTCTCTTTCAAGCCCACTTTACGGTAACACTCATTGATCAGGTTCGAGATTGCCTTCTTCTTCATGCTCTGGTTAATAACAGAGAATGGTAGGCCATCAGGCACGATATCAAACAATAAAGCACGACCAACAGTGGTGTCGGCAATGAAAGTAGACGGCACTTTGTCACCATCAAGCGTTGTATCCACTTGGCTAACGCGTACTTTTACTTTCGCATGCAATTCAACTTGCTTACTACCATACGCACGGTGTACTTCTTTGATGTCAGAAAATGCCATGCCTTCACCCTTGGCATTGATTTTCTCACGAGTCATGTAGTACAGACCCAATACAACGTCCTGAGAAGGTACGATGATAGGTTCGCCGTTTGCTGGAGATAGGATGTTGTTCGTAGACATCATCAAGGCACGAGCTTCAAGCTGTGCTTCAATTGTCAATGGAACGTGGACCGCCATTTGGTCACCATCGAAATCGGCGTTATAAGCCGCACACACTAGTGGGTGCAACTGAATCGCTTTACCTTCGATCAACATAGGTTCAAACGCTTGGATACCCAAACGGTGAAGTGTTGGTGCACGGTTCAACATCACTGGATGTTCGCGGATAACCTCTTCGAGGATATCCCACACTTCAGGTGTTTCGCGCTCAACCATTTTCTTCGCTGCTTTGATCGTCGTCGCCATGCCACGAAGTTCAAGCTTAGAGAAAATGAATGGCTTGAATAACTCAAGTGCCATTTTCTTAGGTAGACCACACTGATGTAGACGCAGTGATGGACCTACAGTAATTACTGAACGACCAGAGTAATCTACACGTTTACCTAGCAAGTTCTGACGGAAACGACCTTGCTTACCTTTGATCATATCTGCCAAAGATTTAAGAGGACGTTTGTTAGAACCCGTAATCGCACGACCACGACGACCATTATCAAGCAATGCATCAACAGACTCTTGCAACATACGCTTTTCGTTACGTACGATGATATCTGGAGCAGAAAGCTCTAATAGGCGTTTTAGACGGTTATTACGGTTAATCACACGACGGTAAAGATCGTTCAAATCGGACGTCGCAAATCGGCCACCTTCAAGAGGGACTAATGGACGCAAATCTGGCGGAAGAACTGGCAACACTTCAAGCACCATCCATTCTGGGTTATTACCAGAATGGTAGAAAGCTTCAACCAGCTTAAGACGCTTAGATAGCTTCTTAATACGAGTTTCAGAATTCGTGCTAATTAGCTCTTCACGCATGCGATTAATTTCTTCAGGCATTTCTAAATCGCGTAGTAACATCTGAACCGCTTCTGCACCCATACGGGCATCGAATTCGTCACCGAATTCTTCTAGCGCTTCAAAATATTGCTCGTCATTTAGCAACTGACCTTTATCAAGCGTTGTCATACCTGGATCAATCACAATGAAAGATTCAAAATACAAAACACGCTCAATGTCACGCAACGTCATATCTAAAATAAGACCAATACGAGACGGTAGTGATTTCAAGAACCAAATGTGTGCAACAGGTGATGCTAGTTCGATGTGACCCATGCGTTCACGGCGCACTTTAGATAAAGCAACCTCAACACCACACTTCTCACAAATAACACCACGGTGTTTCAAACGTTTGTATTTACCACACAAACATTCATAGTCCTTAATAGGACCAAAGATTTTTGCACAGAACAGACCGTCACGTTCTGGCTTGAACGTACGGTAGTTAATAGTCTCAGGCTTTTTAACTTCGCCGTAAGACCATGAACGAATCATGTCCGGTGATGCCAAACCAATACGGATCGCATCAAACTCGTCAGATTGTCCCTGTGATTTTAGAAGACCCAATAAGTCTTTCATGGTTTATTCGCCCCACTCATAAGGCCGGGGAGTCTTGCTCCCCAGCAGATCAAATGTGATTCGTGCTTAATCGGCTACCAACTCAATATCGATACCAAGAGAACGAATCTCTTTGACCAACACGTTGAAGGACTCAGGCATTCCAGGTTCCATTCTGTGATCACCATCGACGATGTTTTTATACATCTTCGTACGGCCATTCACGTCATCGGATTTCACTGTCAACATTTCTTGAAGAGTATAAGCAGCACCGTATGCTTCTAGTGCCCATACCTCCATCTCCCCGAAACGCTGCCCACCAAACTGAGCTTTACCGCCCAATGGCTGCTGAGTTACCAAGCTGTAAGAACCAGTAGAACGTGCGTGCATTTTGTCATCAACCAAATGGTTCAACTTAAGCATGTACATATAACCAACCGTCACAGGACGCTCGAAAGCATCACCAGTACGACCGTTAAACAACTTAATTTGTCCACTTTCATTAATGCCAGCTAGACGCAACATACGTTTGATTTCAGACTCTTTTGCACCATCAAAGGCGCCAGACGCCATTGGAACACCACCTTTAAGGTTTTGTGCCAACGTTAAAATTTCTTCGTCTGTAAAGCCATCTAGATCTTCAGTACGAGCGCAACGCAAGTCACCTTCATAACCATTATAGATTTCGCCAAGGAAGCCACGCAGTTCTGCAACCGCTTCAGCTTTCTCACGCTCTATCGCTAACATCTCGTTGATCTTACGACCCAAGCCTTTAGATGCCGCACCTAAGTGAGTCTCCAAGACCTGACCAACGTTCATTCGCGATGGAACACCAAGCGGGTTCAACACGATATCAACTGGATCACCGTTTTCATCGTAAGGCATGTCTTCAACCGGCATAATCTTAGAGATTACACCCTTGTTACCATGACGACCGGCCATTTTATCACCAGGCTGAATACGACGTTTGATAGCAACATAAACCTTAACAATTTTAAGAACGCCAGGCGCTAAATCATCACCTGTTTGTAGCTTACGTTTCTTATCTTCAAATTTCGCATCAAGTTCTTTACGACGTTCAACCAAAGCCGCTTGCGCTTTTTCAAGCTGCTCACTCGCTTCTTCGCTCGCCACGCGAATCTTGAACCATTCAGGGTGATCAAGATTAGCCAAGAACTCTTCAGTAATAATCGCATTGCGAGCCAATCCTGGTCCGCCTTCTGCTTGTTGACCAACCAATGTCTCAGCTAAACGCTCAAAAGTGGCTTTCTCAACAATACGAAACTCTTCATTCAAGTCTTTACGAACCTGATCAAGCTGCGACTTTTCGATGAACTTAGCGCGTTCATCTTTTTCAATTCCATCACGAGTAAAGACTTGCACATCGATAACAGTACCGTATGTGCCCGTTTTAACTCGCTGAGACGTATCTTTTACGTCTGATGCTTTCTCACCGAAAATAGCTCGTAGAAGCTTCTCTTCAGGCGTTAGCTGTGTTTCACCTTTAGGCGTCACCTTACCAACTAGAATATCGCCTGGCTCAACTTCTGCACCGATATAAACGATACCGGACTGATCTAGTTTAGAAAGCGCACCCTCACCTACGTTCGGGATATCAGAAGTGATTTCTTCTGGCCCAAGTTTCGTATCACGAGCAACACAAGTCAGCTCTTGAATATGAATAGAGGTGAATCGATCTTCTTCAACAACACGCTCAGAAACAAGAATCGAGTCTTCGAAGTTGAAACCGTTCCAAGGCATGAAAGCAATACGCATGTTTTGGCCAAGAGCCAATTCACCCATATCAACAGAAGGACCATCAGCCATAATATCGCCTGATGCGACTTTCTCGCCTTTCATTACCAAAGTACGCTGATTGATACAGGTATTTTGGTTAGAACGAACATATTTAGTCAGCGTATAGATGTCTACACCCGCTTCACCGGCAAGTGTTTCTTCAGAATTAACACGCACAACAATTCGGCTTGCATCTACAGACTCAATCACACCGCCGCGAGAAGCAACAATACAAACACCAGAGTCTTTCGCTACATTTTTCTCCATACCAGTACCAACAACAGGCTTATCTGCCTTAAGCGTTGGTACAGCTTGACGCTGCATGTTCGAACCCATCAAAGCTCGGTTAGCATCATCGTGCTCTAGGAACGGAATCAAAGAGGCGGCAACAGAAACGACCTGACGAGGAGATACATCCATCAAGTTCACTTTCTCTTTTGGAATCAAAGTGGTTTCGTGCATATGACGCACCTGAACCAACTCATCAACCAAACGCCCTTCTTCATCTACATTCGCAGAGGCTTGGGCAATAACATATTTCGCTTCATCGATCGCGGATACATACACCGTTTCATCAGTCTGCTTGCCATCTACAATCTTACGATAAGGCGTTTCCAAGAAGCCGTAGCTATTGGTACGCGCGTAAGTAGACAAGGAGTTGATCAAACCAATGTTTGGACCTTCCGGTGTTTCGATTGGACAAACACGACCATAATGAGTGGCGTGTACGTCACGTACCTCAAAGCCTGCACGTTCACGCGTTAGACCACCAGGCCCTAATGCGGAAACACGACGCTTGTGAGTTACTTCAGAAAGCGGGTTGTTTTGGTCCATGAACTGAGAAAGCTGGCTAGAACCAAAGAACTCTTTGATTGCTGCAGCCACAGGCTTCGCATTCAAAAGATCTTGTGGCATAAGGCCATCCGCTTCAGCCATAGATAAACGCTCTTTAACAGCACGTTCAACTCGAACCAAACCAACACGGAATTGGTTTTCAGCCATTTCACCAACAGAACGCACACGACGGTTACCAAGGTGATCGATATCATCCACCATGCCATTACCGTTACGGATATCCAGCAAGGTTTTAAGAACAGCAACGATATCGTCATTATTCAAAATACCAGAACCAGTATCTTCATCACGGCCTAAGCGGCGGTTGAATTTCATTCGACCAACACCAGACAAGTCATAACGATCTTCATTGAAGAACAAACCTTGGAACAAGCCTTCAGCTGATTCTTTAGTTGGTGGCTCGCCAGGACGCATCATACGGTAGATTTCTACCAATGCTTCTAGTTGGTTATGAGTAGGATCAATACGAAGCGTATCAGAGATGAATGGACCGTTATCCAAATCATTCGTGTACAAGGTGTCAATTTCTGTAATGCCAGCAGACACTAGTGCCTCTAGCAACTCAACAGAAAGCTCAGTATTCGCTTCCGCAATAAGTTCACCCGTCGCTGGATGAACTAAGTTTTTCGCCGTTACTTTACCAAGCATATACTCTAGCGGCACAGATAAGCGTTCAAGACCCGCTTTTTCCATAACACGAATGTGCTTAGCTGTAATACGACGACTTTCTTCAACGATGATCTCACCGTTTGCATCAGCAATATCAAATAAAGCTGTTTCACCACGAAGACGATTAGCAACCAGTTCCATTTCAAAACCATCACGGGTTAAGAAGAAACGAGTAGTGTCGAAGAAAGTATCAAGAATTTGTTCAGTTCCAAAACCCAAAGCGCGCAGGATAATAGTCACTGGCAACTTACGACGTCGGTCAATACGAACGAAGACGCAATCTTTTGGATCAAACTCGAAGTCCAACCAAGAACCACGATAAGGAATTACGCGAGCAGAATGAAGTAGTTTGCCTGATGAATGTGTTTTACCACGGTCGTGGTCAAAAAACACACCAGGTGAACGGTGTAATTGAGAAACGATAACACGTTCTGTTCCGTTAATTACAAACGTACCATTGTCCGTCATGAGTGGAATTTCACCCATGTAGACTTCTTGCTCGCGGATGTCTTTGATGGCCTTGTTGGAGGACTCTTTATCATAAATGATGAGTCGAACTCGAACGCGTAGAGGTGCTGCGTAAGTAACGCCACGCAACTGACACTCTTTAACATCAAATACTGGTTTGCCTAAACGGTAATCGACGTATTCAAGCGCCGCGCTGCCAGAAAAGCTAACCATTGGAAAGACAGATTTAAAGGCCCCATGCAGACCTAATTCCCCACGCTCTGCAAGGCTTTTGCCTTCTTGCAGAAAATTACGGTAGGACTCAAGCTGTATTGCCAGCAAGTATGGCACATCCAAAACGGGCGGCAGTTTACCGAAATCCTTACGGATACGTTTTTTCTCAGTATATGAGTAAGCCATCAGCATTCCCCAGCTTGTGCACATTGACGCAAAAGGCCCAAATCAGGCCTTACCATATATGGGAGCATTATCTCCCACTTGAAAATTCTTTTATGTTTTATTTGAGTTTTTAAAAACCCAAAAAGGCCGGTGACAAAATGTCACCAGCCATTTCGACTATAGGTCGAAATCTGGAAAAACAAGTATCATTACTTGATTTCGACAGATGCACCAGCTTCTTCAAGAGCAGCTTTAAGTGCGTCAGCGTCTTCTTTAGAAACGCCTTCTTTAACAGCTGCAGGAGCGCTATCAACGATGCCTTTAGCTTCTTTCAAGCCAAGACCAGTTGCTGCACGAACTGCTTTGATTACGTTAACTTTCTTATCGCCAGCAGCAGTAAGGATAACGTCAAATTCAGTTTGAGCTTCAGCAGCAGGACCAGCGTCAGCCGCAGGACCAGCAGCAGCAACAGCTGCAGTTACGCCGAATTTTTCTTCCATTGCAGAAATTAGTTCAACAACGTCCATTACAGACATTTCTGCTACTGCATTAATGATATCTTCTTTAGTTAGAGCCATGACTCAGATTCCTAGCATTCTTTTAAAATCACCCGAAGGCGATAAAACAAAATTTTTATCAAGAAGGGATACGGAAAACCGTATTACGCTGCTTCTTGCTCTTTTTGATCGCGAACCGCTGCAAGAGTACGAGCAAGTTTGCTTGTTGCGCCCTGCATAACACTCATCAGTTTCGCAATAGCTTCGTCGTATGTAGGCAGTGTTGCCAATCGATCAATGTCGCCAGCTGGGATCAACTCACCGTTGAACGCCAATGCCTTTACTTCAAACTTGTCATTCGCTTTCGCGAACGTTTTCAATAAACGAGCTGCCGCACCTGGGTGCTCGTTAGAGAAAGCGATCAACGTAGGACCAACAAAGCTTTCAGCTAGACATTCGAAGTCAGTGCCTTCAACCGCACGGCGAGCCAAAGTGTTACGTACTACACGTACATATACACCTGCTTCACGCGCTTCTTTGCGTAGTGCTGTCATATTACCCACGGTAACACCGCGAGAATCAGCAACTACTGCAGAAAGAGCAGTTTTAGCAACTTCGCTAACTTCGGCGACAATGGCTTTTTTGTCTTCTAGACCTAATGCCATTGGTTTTCTCCTGGATTAGCAGGGAGGTAAACTCCCCTATTTTTTACCAACTCTTCGATTACTCGAAGTACTTGCTGGTGAGTTAGATCCAGTAAATCTGAATCGGGCCACACCATCTGCGCAGGACAAACATTTTTCAACGTTGTTATTAAACCATTTGGTTCCTGCGGTCTTTGACGGCCTGCACAACAAACAAATGAAGGCAGACCCCAAAGCTCATGACTTAGACGCTTACTTCACAGAAGTAAGAGCACCTAAATCAATTTGAATGCCAGGTCCCATTGTAGAGGACAAGACAACTTTCTTCATAAAGACACCTTTAGAAGACGCAGGCTTAGCACGACGTAAATCAGCTAAAAGCGCTTCTAGGTTGCCTCGGACCATATCTGCAGCGAAGTCAATAGAACCAACGCTTGCATGAATGATACCATTTTTATCTGTACGGTAACGAGCCTGACCAGCTTTTGCATTTTTCACTGCAGTTGCTACGTCTGGTGTTACTGTGCCAACTTTAGGATTAGGCATTAGACCACGTGGGCCTAAGATCTGACCAAGTTGACCAACGATGCGCATTGCGTCTGGAGAAGCAATAACAACATCAAAATCTAGGTTGCCGGCTTTAACTTGTTCAGCTAAATCGTCAAAACCCACAACGTCAGCGCCTGCTGCTTTTGCTGCTTCGGCGTTAGCGCCTTGAGCAAATACAGCAACACGAACATCTTTACCTGAACCATTAGGCAATACTGTAGAACCACGAACAACTTGATCAGATTTACGTGGGTCAACGCCTAGATTTACAGATACGTCGATAGATTCTTTAAATTTAACAGTAGATAGTTCAGACAATAGAGCAACTGCTTCTTCAACAGAATACAATTTTGTCGCTTCTACTTTTTCAGCGATCAAACGAGCGCGTTTAGTTAATTTAGCCATTAGATAACACCTTCCACTTCTAGACCCATAGCGCGAGCACTACCAGCGATAGTACGAACTGCCGCATCCATATCTGAAGCAGTCAAATCAGCCTGCTTAGCAACAACAATCTCTTCAAGTTGAGCGCGTGTAACCGTACCAACTTTTTGAGTGTTTGGACGTGGAGAACCACTTTTCAAGCCAGCTGCTTTCTTAAGTAATACAGAAGCAGGAGTAGACTTAGTTTCAAATGTAAAACTACGGTCACTGTATACAGTAATAATTACTGGCGTAGGAAGACCAGGCTCAACACCTTGGGTTTTCGCATTAAACGCTTTACAGAATTCCATGATATTCACACCATGTTGACCAAGTGCTGGACCAACTGGTGGACTTGGGTTCGCTTGACCCGCTTTAACTTGTAGCTTGATATAAGCTTGGACTTTCTTAGCCATTTTTAAACTCCAGATGGGTCACCGCCCGAAGGCTACCCGTTTAACAAAATCAGGCTTTTTCAACCTGACTAAATTCCAAATCAACCGGTGTCGAGCGCCCAAAAATAAGCACCGCCACTTTGATTCGGCTTTTATCATAATCCACTTCTTCAACAACACCGTTGAAATCAGCAAATGGACCTTCGCTAACCCGCACGACTTCCCCAACTTCAAACAAAGTCTTAGGACGCGGTTTATCAACACCATCATTAACGCGCTGCAAAATAGCATTTGCTTCACGCTCGGTGATAGGAGAAGGTTTAGACGCTGTGCCGCCAATAAAGCCCAACACACGCGACGTACCTTTAACCAAGTGCCAAGAGTCATCATTCATATCCATCTGAACTAATACATAGCCAGGATAGAATTTTCTTTCACTCTTGCGCTTTTTGCCATCTCGAATTTCAACAACTTCTTCAGTCGGAACCAAGATGTCACCAAAATTATCTTCTTGCGACATAAGCAGCACGCGCTCATTCAATGCGCGCATCACATGCTTTTCGTACCCTGAGTACGCTTGTACTACATACCATCGTTTCGTCACGAGCAACCCCTAACCTATTACCGAAGAAACGATCCAACCAAGGAGCGAATCTACCCCCCATAGCACGAGAGACATAAAAACAACAACCGCTAACACGATCAAGGTTGTCTGTATTGTTTCCTGCCTTGTTGGCCATACAACTCTACGAATTTCGGTTTTAGCTTCTTTAGCCAATGTAAAGAACGCCTTACCTTTCGCAGTTTGCAAAGCAACAAAACCAGCAACACCAGCCAAAACCAGAATAGCGATCAAGCGATACAATAGTGATTCAGCAGAAAAATAGTTATTACCAATAACGCCAACAGCAATTAGTAGAACAACAATCGCCCACTTAAATACGTCTCCGCGAGACGATTGAGCTTCAGTACTCGATCTCATACTTTAAGGTAATCCCTAACTAAGAAATAGGATACGAAAAATGGCAGGCCAAGAGGGACTCGAACCCCCAACAGCCGGTTTTGGAAACCGGTGCTCTACCAATTGAACTATTGGCCTACAATCGTATGGGCGGAGGATGGTACCCAAATTTGCTAAGATAAGCAAGGGTAATCGCCCAAAAAACAGACAATAAAAAAGGCGGAATAACCACCTATCTTTGCATTGATGCTGGAGCTCATGAGCAGATTTGAACTGCCGACCTCACCCTTACCAAGGGTGTGCTCTACCAACTGAGCTACATGAGCTTGGAGCGGGTAGCGGGAATCGAACCCGCCTCTTCAGCTTGGAAGGCTGAGGTAATAGCCACTATACCATACCCGCAATTGGTGGAGGGAGGTGGATTCGAACCACCGAAACTTTCGTGGCAGATTTACAATCTGCTCCCTTTGGCCACTCGGGAACCCCTCCACGTACTCATCGCTACTTTCGTAACACCCCAAAAGGTGGGAGCCATTATATGAATCACATCTTGAATTGCAAGCACTAACAAGGATTTTTTTCTAACTTTATCATCATCTTGGTTAAATCGAACTGAGAAAGAAAAGCATCCCAATCCTCGCTGTTGATCTCTTGCTTAATATCGATCTGATGCAAAGACACCGTTCTCATATGCTCATAGATATTCACAGTGTATCCAGAGTCAGCTTGAATCCGTTGCCGCACTTGTTGCGCCCTCCCTTTAGATGAATAAAGTCCGAGCGAGATTCTATTCTTCATTTCTTTACGAGTAATAATAAAACTATCAATAGATTTTGCCGTTAATGACTTCACAATCTCGGTGGCATCCTTTTTAGTTGCCGGAGCATCAATGTACAACCAAAATTTAGGACGCTTACCAACCGTACTCTGCATAGAATAACGCCAGCCTAAATCATTTAATAATTTAATAATTTGCTGCTCTTCTACCTTCTTCTCAACTTCAATTCGAGGACAAAATGCATCGCTACCTTTAAAGCCAGCTACCGCATTATCTAGCGCTGCCGCCACACCTTGATTCTGAGAGCTATTATCAACAGTTTCATTCTGACTAGACGCCTCAGACAATAAACGAATTTTTTCACTAACTGGCGGGGCATATACTACCTCCGTGGGGGTGGCTGGCTCATCTCCAACAAAAGCACTCCAAGTAAAAAACACCGCATTTGCCATCACAATAAAATAAAAAAACCACTTCACGAGCAACTCCCTAGATACTCATCACCCACAATTTTTGCCCCTATCGCAACCAAGTGTGTTTCTTGCATGGCATCGATCCCTAACAATGCCAACAGAAATCCCCCATCACCTCCAGTCACTACCCAGCGAAAGTGTTTATATTGTGCATACAGGCGCTCCAGAAAGCCTAGTGCCATTTCATGGCACCCTTCAGTAACCGCTCTCGCTGTCGAGTTAGGCAACCCGAACCCTTTTTCTTTCTCTGATTGGTCATAACGAATACGAGCAGTTTGGGATAGCAATGCATTCTCCATCATAGCTACCCCAGGCGCGATATAACCACCTAAATGCTGTCCATGCATGTCTAGCATATCCACTTTAATTGCCGTACCTGCATCAACAATAACGACATTACCACCAAACAAATGGAAACTTGCAATCACAGTTAACCAACGATCTACACCTAGCCTATGAGGTTCTAAATAAGCATTACGAACACCACACACCTCAGGCTCACTTTTGATGTCGACCCATTTACTGGCATAGTATTCTCTTTTTAATCGACTCTTTAAATGCTCACTTTCTACCGACGAACGCACACTTGCAAAATATATCGCGGCTGGAGAAAAGCTATCCTTAGTAAGGACCTCACTATCACGCACTTGCCATAGAATAGTATCACCTTCAAATGCGGTATATTTGACACTGGTATTACCAACATCAACAACCAACACTCTAGCGACGACGGACACTGACTTCCCCACCATGTAAAGCGATCAGCACACCATCGTCCTCAATCAATAAAGCACCACTTTGATCAATCCCTCGCGCAATACCTGTCTTTTGCTGCGAAATAGAGCTCACCGTCACTGGCTGATTAAATAATACGTCATGAGCTTGCCATAAAGCTTGGTAGTGCTTCATTCCATACCCTTGCTCAAAACGTTCACAAACAATCACAAGCTCATTCGTTAAATCCGCAATAATTCGATTACGACTTGGTATATGGTCTAATCGAGAGGCAAGATCGGTCCATGGCTGATCTACAGTTACCATCACATCTTTATCCATCTCAACATTTAAACCAATGCCAATGATGACATTACAAGCATCTTCATCAATCACCATTTCTAGAAGAATCCCACAGACTTTCTGACCATCTATTTGTATGTCATTGGGCCATTTTAAACCTGGGTTTGGAATACCTAAAGATTTTAGCGTCTGCGCCACTGCCACCCCCACAGCTAAACTCAAACCTTCAACGACACTAGCTCCTCTTTCAAAGCGCCAAGCAAATGACATGGTAACATTCTTAGCTACACCTGATTCCCATTGACGACCTCGACGCCCTTTACCTTTAGTTTGACGTTCTGCTGTAACAATAACCGGTAACGAGCCACCATTGTCAATGTGACGCTTAGCATCTCCATTCGTAGAATCTGTTTCAAACAGAATCATAAGAGCAACATTGCTATCTATCCCTGATTCAAGTAAAGCAGACTCAGACAATAACTCTAAAGGAGCAGGTAACCGATAGCCCCGACCCTTTACTGAATTGACATTTACACCAATACTTTCTAGCTTTTTTAGTTTTTTCCAAATAGCGGCTCGAGTCACACCCAGCGCCTCACCCAACTCTTCACCAGAATGAAACTTACTATCACTCAAAAGCGATAAAACCCTCTGCATTCTCTTTACTCCAATCACTCTCACCCAACTCATAAAAATAGAATACATACTTCTCATTACTCTATTCTTATTACTTAAAATTCACTGTAACTCGCTACCGACATTACACGCTTCTGATAATGCCATAAATGTAGAAATAGGTTACGGATACTTCAGCAACAAAATAGCTGTCATGGCCCTCTATTGCTATTATAGATATTTCACCATATAGATAGCAGTGACATGCTTACTTCACAACTAAAAGTAGAACGCGTACCAAAAATTTGGTTTTTACTGGTGAAAAAATTTTACCAACAGCACTATCCTAGTGGAAAACCTAATAAAGCAGACCCTATCTGGATACTAAAAAACCAAGATAAGATATTAAGCGCTGTACGCCTCAAACAGTTTATAAACTATCAACTATTGACAGCAATGGTAACCGCTCCAGATTTTCGACATAAAGGCCTAGGAAAATATCTTTTACGCTCAATTCGACCCGCTTTGATTGAAAAACACTGTTACTGTTTTGCCTATTCACACCTTTGCTCTTTTTATAGCAGCAATGGTTTTATGAGTATTGAGATAGAACAACTGCCTAATGAATTGCAACAGAGGTTTAGGGCCTATACTGCACACGGTCGCAAACTTATACCAATGCGTTATATCGAATAAACAGCAAGCATAAAAAAAGCGCCAGTATCAACTGACGCTTTTTTTATTTCTAAAATAACAACGAGCGGTTATCTTAAATGACCTGGATTATGCAACTCTCTATCCTTACCCGCTGGTGGAGTCCATTGGTACTGCCATGTTTCAGACAATGTCTTACCATTCGCTTCCAAATAAACATTCATATCTACTGGAGTTTCAGTATTGTCTGCTGGCACATAATCAAACATCACTCGGTAGCCATTAATAGCACTAAGAGGGCGAGCGGACTCAATTTCTATCTTACCTTTTGATGTATTAATCACCGCTTTAACTTTTGTATTTTGATCCAGTTTGGCTAAAGAACCACCGGCAAAATCAATAGCAAAGCGCTTACTATAATGATGACGCTTTTTACCCATTACGCCGCCAATACCGGTAAAGGTATTCACCACATGTGCTTTAGGTGACTGTACCGCAGACTGGCTACCCCAATACATGTTGTAGCTGTATAGCAACTCTTGACCACGCTTGATCTCCTGAGCAGGCTTCCAGAAAGCAACTATGTTATCAAACGTTTCGTCTAACGTTGGAATCTCTACCAATTGCACCGAACCTTTACCCCATTTACCAATAGGCTCAATCCATAGACTTGGACGCTTCTCATAGAAAAGGCCATCATCTTGATAGTGATCAAAATTACGATCACGCTGCAACAAGCCAAAACCCTTTGGATTATTGTCACTGTAAGAATTAAAACCTAGTTTTTTAGGGTTTGCCAATGGACGCCAAATCCATTCACCACTACCTGTCTGCATAGACAAACCATCTGAGTCATGGACCTCTGGACGCCAATCGTAACCTGTTCGACGATCATTTTCGCCAACCATATACATACTTGTCATCGCGGCAACACCTAGACGCTCTATCGATTTTCTAGGATAAATAGCAGCATCTACTTTCATCGTGAAAGGTTCGCCTTGCTTCATATGAAAACGATAAGCACCTGAGACACTTTGCGAATCCATTAAGGCATAAACAACCACTTCCTTAGAATTTGGCTTTGGCTTTTCGAACCAAAAATTTGTGAATACAGGAAACTCTTCTGGTTTTTGCAAGGCAGTATCTACCGCTAAACCTCGCGCAGAAAGCCCATATTGCATTTCATCACCAACTGCACGGAAATAGCTAGCACCTAAAAAAGCCACAACATCACGCTGCCAGTCTGAGGAATACTGCATTTTAAAACCTGCAAAACCAAGGTCTTTCGATAGGGTCTTACCTTTTAGTTTAGATTCAGCATAATCAAACATTGCAGCAGAATAAGGAACGGGGATTGACTTACCATGATCTAACTCATTTATATGAACTGGCGTATCAAATCCATTACCAAGGTGAAAAAGCTCTGTTCTAAATTCAGAGTCATCTTTACCCCATAACGCTTGATCTTTCTTAAAGCGAATTTGCTGATAGTCATCCCAATCTAAAGCGGTAAGATCCTTAGGCAATTCTGCTTTATGATCTTGATAAGGCTGAACCGCTAAGTTACGAGCATACTCTTTTAGCCAGTCATAGCTAAATTTTTCACCTGCTTTTGGCTCAATAGGAGCCTGCGCAGCACTAACAGACACGCTAAATAGAACCCCTATAGTCAATAAGGAGCGTCCTGCTAATTTTTGCAGGCGATTTGGCACTTTAGTTTTCCGGGATTCACACAAAACCTTCGACCCGACAACACTAGAATCCTTCATGGATTCTGAAAAACAATTAAGATACATAAGCTCACTCTATCAAGTTAACATTTATACCTATAGTAGCGAATTCCTACCTTTTCGTGTGTTCAGGTATGGTAAATATTTAATACATTAATTGTGATATTTGGGGGTAGAACTTGACGCTTTCGCTAAAAAGAAGACTTAATACTAGGTCTACTATGCAAATAGAGCTGTATTTCATTCATACAATACAGTGGATAAGCACCTAAGTTATTAACAATCCAATATCAAAAACGTAATTGTGAATAAAAAAGGTCACCTTATGTTATGAAGATAAATTTTATTAAAGATCAAATCATGTGATGAAACACGGTATCGTAGTTTAAAGAGCTAGCTCGGGACGCTAAATAGAAGAAAGGTAAAGGTGCTATCGCTTTTAAGTGTTTAGCTACATCTGGAGAAGAGTTTTGATGTCGACTTTTTAAGGGATCTGACCCTGCTCAGCTGTTCTAGGTATTTGATGTTAGAGGTTCTTGTTTTACATGTGTACTGACGCGTCGAGGTACGAGACAAGCGCAAGCAAATGGAAGAACTCTACTGAAGCTACGACTAGAGCCAGAGTCCTTAAATATCGAGTGATGTGACTGGTTGGATACTATACGACTTTTTAAGGGGTCTAACCCTGCTCATCTGTTCTAGGTATTTGATGTTAGAGGTTCTTGTTTTACATTTGTGCTGACGCGTCGAGGTACGAGACAGGCGCAAGCAAATGGAAGAACAAGAAACGTCCAATACTCTACACAAGCACTACTTTCAGAGCGACAAGCCCCAAAAAACACCCCCTCCAACTCCCCCTTGGCAGGGTGAGGGCTAGATCGAGCCCTGTGTTTTTCCCGACTTATTTCAAACAAAAAAAAACCCTGACAGCGTTAGCTATCAGGGCTTTCTTAATTATAAGCTTGACG
>JBQEFB010000019.1:0-45170 GCA_052107635.1 Marinomonas sp.
TCAGGCCTTGGTAGCCGCTTAGAAATGAGTCCAACTTTATGGGGTCACTTCACATTGATTGATGTAATGGTTTTTTTATGACAGTTCAGGGCTCAAGTAATAGATAATGTTTGAATGTTTTCTAGGCTATTAAGGCCATTTTTAAGAAAGTCACTCACATTGCTGTTGGCTTGGCAAAGTTGCTTTTCGTCTAGCGTTGCGAGCCAAATTGATTTGTCCCAATCTCCTAGAACGCATCGAACATAATTTTCGTGAATATGAAAAGCAGGCCTGTGTGTGTGGCCGTGTATCACAATATTCGTATGCTTTTTCTTAAGAGAGTCTTGAACGCTACTTTCGCTAACGTCCATGATTTGTTCAGATTTATCTGCTGACATGCTTTTGCTGTCATTACGTAGTTGTTCGGCCAGTGCAATTCTCTTTTCGAGTGGCATTGAAAGGATTTGCTTCTGCCATTCTGGTGTTCTTACCATGGTGCGGAATTTTTGATACTCGTAATCTTCTTGGCAATATTCATCGCCATGAGTGAGTAAAATAGGATGTATGTTAGTGTTAACAAGCGTTTGTTCATGAAGTAATGTTGCGCCAACGCGAGTGCACCAAGCACTACCAATTAAAAAATCACGATTGCCGTGGATAAAAAACAGACCTATACCTGAGTCAGATAGTTGGCGAAGGCTTTTCTCGATGGGTATATTCCACTCTGGCTGATAATCATCACCAATCCAAGCTTCGTAAAAGTCACCAATAATATAGAGCCTAGCACCACCATTTGGGTGTTTTTCGCTAAGTTGCTTCATCATTTGAACAAACGCCCGGATCAAGTCCGGGCGTTTGTCACTAAGATGCAAGTCTGATATTAAATAACGAATCATTAGTCTTCGTTTTTAACTAATTCAGCGCTTTCAATGATGACATCGTCAGCAGGAACGTCTTGATGTCCTGCTTTTGTTGTGGTTTTGACGTCCTTGATTTTATTTACGATATCCATGCCTGCGGTTACCTTACCGAATACAGCGTAACCCCAGCCATCAGATGTTTTGCTGCGATGGTTTAAGAAAGCATTGTCAGCGATATTGATGAAAAATTGTGCGGAAGCAGAGTGAGGGTCCATAGTGCGGGCCATTGCTAAAGTGCCTATTTCGTTTTTCAGGCCATTATCTGCTTCGTTTTCGATTTGTGTGCGTGTTTCTTTCTGAGTCATGCCTGGCTCAAAACCACCGCCTTGAACCATGAATCCGTTAATTACACGGTGAAAAATTACGCCGTCATAAAAGCCAGATGTAACATATTCTTCAAAGTTTTTCGCTGTTTTAGGGGCTTTTTCGTAGTCAAGTTCGACGTGAATGTCACCGTAGTTTGTGTGTAGGATGATCATGTTGCATTCCTTAATGGTAGTAAAAGTAAAAATTGGCGCGCTAGCGCCTAGTCGATGTTGAGCATTTTATGTGTTTGTAAGCTAAGACGCCACCGTGGATGTGATAAACAAAAATTTAGCGTGGCTTGTTGTGTGTTTATAAGAGGGATTTGCGCCTCAGATAAATGCCCTTGATCCATAGGTTGTAAGTAAAAATGGTCAAAATCTAATGTTTCAAATAATTCAGGAGGGAGATGGTCTTGTGGAAAGACTAATTTTAATTCGTTACCTTGCATTACTTTAAGTGGTTTGGATGTCTTAGGGCTGACACATATCCAATCAATGCCTTCGGGCAGAGCTAGGGTGCCATTGGTCTCGATGGCGATGGTGTAGCCATGCTGTTTCATTTCAGCAATCAATTCATCGTCAAGTTGTAGTGCGGGTTCGCCGCCAGTGAAAACCACATACTTGTGTCCATGACCGACAGGCCAAAGTGCGTCAATGTGTTTGCGAAGTGCCTGTGCGGTTTTGAATTTTCCGCCATTTTGGCCATCGGTGCCGATAAAGTCTGTGTCACAAAACTGGCAGTCAGAAGTTGCGCGTGTTTTCTCTAAACCAGACCAAAGGTTACAGCCCGTGAAGCGGCAGAATAGAGAGGGTCGGCCAGCGTGTGCGCCTTCGCCTTGTAACGAATAGAAAGCTTCTTTGATTGAGTACATGTGTTATGCCTATTACATCTCGAAAAACAGTTCGAGGTAAGGGTGATCACTTTAGTTGTCCATTGGGAATCTGTGGAACAGAAGCCAATAAAGACTAAATTGAATGAATATACGTGTTTATAGTGTCTATGCTTCGTACGCTAGAGGGTCGGTTTTTCCTTGTTCTAAAAAGGCTTCTAGCCTTTCGTTGCAAGCCCCACATTTACCGCAGGATTTTTCACGGCCGTTATAACAAGTCCAGGTGTTAGCGTAATCTAAGTTCATGGTTAAGCCTGCCTGTAATATTTCACCTTTAGAGGAATGCAAGAAAGGTGTCACGATTTCAACTGATTGATAGTTGGCAATCTTAGATACTGCGTTCATTGCTTCGACAAACTCAGGTCGACAGTCCGGGTAAATATGGTGATCACCAGAATGGGCGCCGTAATAGACCTTGCCTGATTCTAAAGACACTGCGTAAGCAATGGCCATGGAAAGCAATACCATGTTGCGGTTAGGTACCACAGTGGATTTCATGCTTTCATTTTCGTAATGGCCTTCTGGTATTTCGCTATCACTGGTCAGTGAGGATCCAGCCATCAGACTATTGATCGCGGTAATATCCACGATTTTGTGAGGGATGTTTAAGTGTTTACATACCTCGGCTGCAACAATAAGTTCCTTGCTGTGTTTTTGTCCGTAGTTAAAAGAGAGTGCGTGAACCTCTAGTCCTTGTTGGATAGCGGTGTGCAACACGGTAAATGAGTCCATTCCTCCGGAATACACCACTACGGCTTTTTCTGACATCTTTATTTCCTCTAGGGTAAAGCGTTGACCTGAATTAATCGCGGATTATAGCAGATGGTGCCCATCTCTCACTAAATTAACGTCATTGATTTCAGTAATGAAAGTGAATATTATAGATATCCGTAACTGGTTACGGATATCTATAAGGTAAGTTATGGAACAGTTTGGAATTTTAACATTAGGCAGTCGCTTAAAGCGTTTAAGTGATTTTTTGTTTGCTGAGGTGCAAGTCATTTATGAGGCGTGTGAGGTGCCTATTTCCGCGACCTATTTTCCTATCTTGAGTTCGCTTCATGCGACGCAAGCTATGTCGGTGGTTGAGCTGGCGGACAGTTTAAAAGTCAGTCACCCAGCGATCAGTAAGCAAGTGGGCAAGATGTTACAAGAGTCTTTGTTGGTGAAAGTGGCGGATCCTCATGATCAAAGACGTACTCGTTTGGCTTTGTCTGAATCGGGACATGTCGCGATGAGTCAGGTGCAGCCAGTGTTAAAAGAAATGGCGGTGGTATTAGAACAAGTCACCCAGCTGCCTTGTACCCATTTTATGGCGGCCCTTGATCGCTTAGAGCAAGACTTATTCAACGGCGGTTTGGCACAAAAAGTACTAGATCGATTGCGTAGAATCGAGGTGGTGCCGTTTGAGTCTCATCATCAAGCGGCTTACCACGATTTGAATATGGCTTGGTTGTCGCGTTTCTTCCCAGATCAAATTAATGCCTATGATAAGGCGGTGTTAAATGATCCTGAACATCACATTTTGCAACCTGGTGGTCGTATTTGGTGTGCCCTTGGTGTGCATGGTCAAGATGAAAAGGTGTTGGGTGTGGTGTCGGTGCTCCCTGAGGAAGATGGGGTGTCAATCTCTATGTTGAAATTAGCTGTGGTAGAGCATTGTCAGGGGCAAGGAATTGCTCAGCGCTTGATTGATCGTGTCGTCGAGTACGGGAAAGGTCTGGGTGTTGCTTGGATCTCCCTCGAGACTAACTCAAGTTTGTTGGCAGCAAATGCCTTGTATGAGAAGAATGGTTTTGTCGAGAAGCCAAGAATAACGCCCTCACATTATAAAAGGGCAGATAGGTATATGGAAAAAATATTATGAGTTGGTTTCAAGAAATGCGCCGCGGTGCTGTGGCATCCATTCCTATGATTATGGGTGGTATTCCCTTTGGGGTTTTGTTTGGCTCCTTAGCATCCAATTATGGTTTGAGTCCGTGGTTTGCCATTGCCATGTCTTCTATTGTGTTTGCAGGTTCAGCGCAATTTGTGGCCATTGGTTTGATTTCAATACATGCACCTTTGTGGGTGATCGTCTCGACTACTTTTATTGTTAATTTACGGCACCTTTTGTACGCTGCTGATATGGTTAAGTATGTAAAACACCTGCCCATGAAATTGCGTATTGTTATGGGTTTTGGTTTGATCGATGAAACTTATGCGGCAGTTCGTCCCTTATACGGTAATGGTGTCATTAATATAAACAGTGGACATCGAACCTATATAGGCTCCTTTTTATCGTTTTATCTGATGTGGAATATCACTACTGTACTTGGCGTCTTATCTGGTGAGCTGATTCCTGGGATGAGCGAATGGGGGCTTGAATTTGCGATGGTGGCAACTTTCATCAGTATTATCACCCCCTATTTGAAAACGGCTCCTTTCTGGTTTGCTATGATCAGCGCCGCTGTGGTATCGGTTATCTTGGTGGATTTACCGAATAATTTAGGCTTGTTGGTGTCCGCCGTGATTGCTGTTTGTGTCGGTTACTTTAGCGATCTTGCTATGAATGGGTCTGGCTCACGGCCTCAGGCTGTTTCAGTGGATAAATCAGTTAGCTCGTCTACAAGTGAGATAAGCGAGGAGGTCAAACTATGACCACTCTGGAATCTATATTTGTGATTGCGGGTATGTTTGCTGTCACTTTTGGCATACGTTTTGTTTTGTTTGCTCGAGCGCATAAGGTGGTCATGCCTGAGTTTTTGGAGCGAGCGCTAAAGTTTGTACCTGTGGCTGTACTAACGGCAATTATTGCGCCAATGGTCTTTACTGAAAATCATCAATTTAATGTTTCGGTAGCAAATCCTTGGGTGTTGGGGGCGTTTTCTGCATTTTTGGTGGGTTTATGGAAAAAGAAGCAGCTGCTTACCATTGTTGTTGGTGTTGTCGTGTTTTTTGCTGCGAAATATGTTTTTTCATAGTGGATTTTTTTTCTCTTCAATATCACTATGAATCCTAAATCGGATATACTCACTTAACAAATTAACAATACTGTTATAAGCAATTTTATCGGGACTTACATCAATCATGTCAGAAACGTCAAAACCAGGTAATTTTATTACCCAAATCATTGATAAAGATATCGAAACAGGCAAAAACAATGGCGTTGTGACGACGCGCTTTCCACCTGAACCGAATGGCTACCTACACATTGGTCATGCAAAATCTATTTGTTTAAATTTCGGTATAGCTCAGCGTTACAATGGTCAGTGTAATCTTCGTTTTGACGACACTAATCCTGAAAAGGAAAGTGTTGAGTACATTGAATCTATTAAACATGACGTGGAATGGTTGGGATTTGAATGGCTAGACGAGCCTAAGTTTGCATCTAACTATTTTGAAGCGCTTTACGATTTTGCGGTTCAGTTGATTCAAGCAGGTAAAGCCTATGTTTGTGAGTTAAATGGCGAGCAAATGCGTGAATACCGTGGCACGCTTAAAGCGCCAGGCAAGAATAGTCCGTACCGTGATCGTAGTGTGGAAGAAAACTTGACCATTTTTACCGATATGAAAAATGGTAAGTACAAAGATGGTGAAGTGGTTCTGCGTGCGAAGATCGATATGGCGAGCCCAAATATGAATCTTCGTGACCCTATTATTTATCGAGTGCGTCACGTGCATCACCACCAAACGGGTGATCAGTGGTGTGTTTACCCAATGTACGACTTCACTCATTGTTTGTCTGATGCGTTGGAAAACGTTACTCATTCTATTTGTACTTTGGAGTTTCAAGATCACCGTCCATTGTACGATTGGGTGTTGGATACGTTGGGAACTGCTCATCCGCAGCAAATTGAATTTGCACGGTTGAATTTGAATTACACAGTAACCAGTAAGCGAAAGTTAAAGCAGCTAGTAGATGAACAACATGTTTACGGTTGGGATGATCCTCGTATGCCTACGATCTCTGGTTTGCGTCGTCGTGGCTATACTGCCTTATCTATTCGTAATTTTTGTGAACGCATTGGTGTCACCAAGTCGGACAGTGTGGTTGATGTCGGTATGTTAGAGCACGCTATTCGTGAGGATTTGGATGCGAATGCTAATCGTGCAATGGCAGTGTTAAACCCTATTAAGGTGACTTTGACAAACTATCCTGAAGGTAAAGAAGAAATCTTTACGGTGAATAATCATCCCAAAAATGAAGACGCCGGACAGCGAAAAGTTCCTTTTAGTAAAGTGCTTTTTATTGATGCAGCGGATTTTGCAGAAGAGCCACCTCGTAAATGGAAACGTTTGACATTAGAAGGTGCCGTTCGCTTGCGTGGCGGTTATGTTATTACCTGTGATGAAGCGATTAAAAACGATGCGGGTGAAGTAGTTGAGTTGCTTTGTCGTTACGATGAAAATACCTTAGGCGTTAATCCAGAGGGGTATAAGCCTAAAGGTGTGATTCATTGGGTAAGTGCGCAGCATGCAGTAGACGCTACCGTAAATTTATACGATCGCTTGTTTGATAATGAAGCGCCTGATGCGAACTATGAAGATAAAACTTTCTTGGATTTCATTAATTCTGAATCCTTGACTGTGCTTACGAATGCCAAAGTAGAGCCTTCTTTATTAACATCTGAAAAAGGCCAGGGCTTCCAGTTCGAGCGTGAAGGGTATTTCTGCCGCGATCTAAAAGAAGAGAGTGTGGTGTTTAACCGTACGGTAACCTTGCGTGATTCTTGGGCCAAAATTGAAGCAAAAGGAAAATAATCGAGATGTTGAAGATTTATAACACCCTAAAGGGGAAGAAAGAAATTTTCAAGCCAATAGAGGAAGGTAAAGTAGGTATGTACGTGTGTGGCAACACTGTGTACGACTACTGCCATATTGGTCATGCTCGTGCGATGATTTCTTTTGATATTATTTCTCGTTTTATTCGTCATTTAGGGTATGAATTAACCTATGTACGTAACATTACGGATGTGGATGATAAAATCATCAAACGTGCCGACGAAAATAATGAAACGACACAAGCGCTCACTGAGCGAATGATTGCAGCGCAAACTGAAGATGAGTTGCGTCTTGGTAATAAAATGCCAGATCGTGAGCCAAAAGCGACTGAGTTTATGCAAGAAATTATCGATATGATTCAAGTTCTTATCGATAAAGGATTTGCGTATCAAGGCACATCAGGGGACGTTTATTATCGAACTGCGGCATTTAAAGATTACGGTAAATTAAATAATCGTAAGCTTGAAGATATGCTGGCTGGCGCGCGTATTGATGTTGAAGTGGCTAAAGAGCATCCGGCAGATTTTGTTTTGTGGAAACAGGCAAAAGAAGGTGAGGTTTCTTGGTCTTCACCTTGGGGGTTGGGGCGTCCTGGCTGGCATATTGAGTGTTCCGCTATGTCTACTAATTGCCTAGGTAGTCATTTTGATATTCATGGTGGTGGACCGGACCTTAAATTTCCGCATCATGAAAATGAAATTGCACAGTCTGAAGCGGCGACGGGTAAACAATATGTTAATTACTGGGTTCACTGTGGTGCGGTCCGTGTTAACAATGAGAAAATGTCTAAATCTCTTGGTAACTTCTTTACCGTGCGCGATGTGCTAGAAAAATATAACCCTGAAGTGATTCGTTATTTGATGGTTTCTAGTCAATATCGTAGTGCGATTGATTATTCTGATCAGAGCCTTAACGAAGCTAAGGTTGCTCTAGAGCGGCTTTATACCGCATTGCGCAATCAGGCTGTCTCGGCTAGCTATGTACCAACAGTGTTTACTGAGCGCTTTGAAGCGGCTATGGAAGATGACTTTAATACAGCAGTTGCGGTATCTGTTTTGTTTGAGTTGGTACGCGAACTTAATAAAGCCAAAGTAGAAGATGAGGCACAGGCTGAATTGTTGGCGGCTGAGTTATTAGCGTTGGCGGATTTGCTGGGGCTACTGAAGCAGGATCCTGCTTATTTTTTACAGAACAGTACGGTGTCTTCAGGTTTAGATGAAGCCGCTATTCAGGCGTTAATTGATGAGCGTACTCAGGCGCGTAAAGATAAAAACTTCGCACGTAGTGATGAAGTTCGTGATGAGTTAGCCAGTCAAGGTATCGAGTTACTGGATAGTCGTGAAGGGACAACGTGGACTAGGCGTTAAAAGAAAAGAGTAAAAAAGGCGATGCTGGGTAGCATCGCCTTTTTTATTAATCTTTTAAAACGCGTACCGCAAGAACGTCGCAAGGTGCGCCATGTAGAACGCCATTCGCGGTAGAACCAAGTAATAATGCTAAGCCGTGGCGACCATGACTGCCAACGGTAATAAGGTCTACTTGTTTTTCTTCTGCGATACGATGGATTTCGCTTTCGATTCCACCTTGGGTTACACACGTTTCTTTAACGGTTATGCTAAGTTGCTCTTGAAGAATAGACATGCGTTCTTTTGCTGTGTCTTGAAGTTGTTGTTGGATGTCAGTGATATCAATCGGAACGTCGCCACCGTAGGCGTAGTTTAGTGATTCAATGACGTGTACGATAACCAGTTCAGCGTCTAATGAAGAGCATAGGGCCGCTGCTTTGTTGGCAACCTTGATGCTCTCATCAGTGAGATCAACCGCCAGTAATATTTTTTTGTACAACATAAAAACCTCCGTATTCAACGCGATATATTAAATTCAGCCTAAAAAAACAAAGAGACGCTTAATGACTGTGTTCATAGTTTTGATTATCACACTTTCCTTAATGGGGTCCGCCTTGTGGATCATGCCGCCAAAACAAGAGCGGCGACGAATGGCGCTAAGAATGCTTGCTAGGAAGCATAATCTTATTGTTCAGCTTACATCAATCGGGCTTCCTGACAAGTGGGATAAATCAAAGGAAGTGCATAAAGCGTGCTCTTATTCATTCTATCGAGCTAAATGCGTTGAAGGAAGTGTCGATAAAGTTTTATTGCTTACTTATGATGTCTGGAAGCATTATCAGGTGGCGCCTGGCTGGTGGTGTAATCGGTCTTTGTCGTTAAGTGATCAAAATAAAGACGCTTTAGCGTTGTTGTTGCCATGGATTATTGCGATAGAAATTTCTAAAGAGTCAGTTGCGGTGTATTGGCATGAAAATGGTGGTGAAGAGTTGGTTCAGGTGATGGCTGATTTGTTGCCGTCCTTGGCAGATATAAAACTGAGTTGATTTTATTTCTTGTTCGGGTTGTTATTGATTAATTCAGACGCATCTTCATTGGTGCGAAGGTTTTGAATGAGTTGGCTTAACGCTTCTTCTTGATTATCGGTTTCTTGAATGGCTTCAATTTTAGGTGTTATGATCTGTTTCATTCTATCGGTCACAAAAGTTTGCAGTGCTTTCTTTTCTGGTCTTTCAATAGAATCAGACTTAAGGTGTGACAGAATAACACCATATAGGGTTTGTGCTACACGAGTGTCACCGCTCAGAAAGTTTTTATTGGCTTGGACTATTTGGCGATTAAGTTGAACCCATAGGTTTAGCCAGCGTAAATAGTCATAACACAGTTTATAGTGAGCATTACTGAGTCTGCCGCGTCGCCTTAAAAAAAGTAGCATTTTTGCCACCTTTGTTAAGCGTTCTTTATAGTTGGCTTTTTGTTGAAAGCTAAGTGGTTGCGGGGTTGGGTCGAATTCAATAAGTTCTGCGTCACGGTCATCTTCGGCCTTAGTGATGCGCGCTTCAATGCGTTCGGCGTCATCAGAATATTGGAGCAGTTCACGGAGTGTATCTAGGTAATAGTCGTAGAGGACATCACTGGCAATAGAATCGGTATTAATGTCTATCAAACTAAGTAGGTGGTATTCCACTCGATCAGCGCGATTAGATAATTGAAGTTGCTTAAAACGACGTTCAGTTTGTTCTTTTTCTTTTTGATGTGCACGTGAGCCGATGACGACTGATATCAGTACAATAATCATTAAAAAAGCAATTGTGAGAATTTGTAGGAGCGCCATGATTGTCCTTAAGCAATGAATTCAGTATGTTAAATAAGAAATACAGGATTCAGCAAGCGATAATATGTGAAACAATACAGTGATCGCTTGTCATATAAAAGGTGTTTGCTTAATATCAGCGCCCCGACAGACTAAACTACACCAACGTAGATTTTCAGACGTACTAAAATAAGGCTTATACAGTTCAATGGGAAAATCATTGGTTATCGTGGAATCGCCAGCTAAGGCGAAGACCATCAATAAATACCTAGGCAACGATTACGTTGTAAAATCGAGTGTCGGACACATTCGAGATTTGCCTTCGGGTACAACAGCGACATCTACTCCTCAGGAGCGCGCTAAACAAGCCGCCTTGACGCGAAAGATGAGCCCGGAAGAAAAGATTGAGCACAAACGTCGCAAATCTCGCCAACAACTTATTTCTCGTATGGGTGTTGACCCTGAAAATGGCTGGGCTGCGCATTACGAAGTGCTTCCAGGTAAAGAAAAAGTCGTTGAAGAATTGAGGCGTCTTGCCAAAAATGCTGACACCATCTATCTCGCGACCGATTTGGATAGAGAGGGGGAGGCGATTGCTTGGCATCTTCGTGAAGCCATTGGTGGAGATGATAGCCGTTATAAACGAGTTGTTTTTAACGAGATTACAAAAAAAGCCATCCAAGCCGCTTTTGAAACGCCGTCCGAATTAGATATGGATCGAGTTAATGCTCAGCAAGCGCGTCGCTTTTTAGATCGTGTTGTTGGATTTATGGTGTCGCCTCTATTGTGGGCGAAAGTGGCGCGTGGGTTATCCGCAGGGCGTGTTCAATCCGTTGCTGTGCGCTTGATTGTTGAGCGTGAAAAAGAAATTCGTGCTTTTATTCCTGATGAGTTCTGGGAGTTGGATGCGCTTCTGACTACACCAGCTAAAGATACGATTAAATTTGCTGCAGCTAAATATCAGGGCAAAGAATATCGTCCTGAAAGTCAAACAGAGTCCGATGAACACCTTGCTCGCTTAAATGCCGCAGAATATTTGGTGAGTAATCGTGAAGATAAACCGACAAGCAGCAAACCATCTGCGCCATTTATTACCTCTACTTTGCAGCAAGCCGCCAGCACTCGTCTAGGTTATGGCGTCAAAAAGACCATGATGTTGGCTCAGCGTTTGTATGAAGGCGGTTATATTACCTACATGCGTACTGACTCGACTAATTTGAGTCTAGAAGCTGTTGAGGCATTACGTGATTATATTGTAGAAAAATTTGGTGATAAGTATTTACCTGAAGAGCCGATTCGCTACAGTAGTAAAGAGGGGGCTCAAGAGGCTCACGAGGCGATTCGACCTTCTGATGTTAGTGTGCGTCAAGAAGATTTGTTGAGCATGGAAAAAGATGCGCATCGTTTGTATGAGTTGATTCGGGCTCAATTTATGGCGTGTCAAATGACACCAGCGCTATATACCTCTACCACGGTCACTGTTACTGTTACTAGTGGCGACTATGAGTTTAAAGCGAAAGGGCGTATTTTGCGTTTTGACGGTTATACTCGAGCTATGCAAGGTGTCGTGAAAAAAGGTGAGGATAATATCCTACCTGACGTCGCTAAGGGTGAATCATTAGCTCTGGAAGCACTATTGCCAGAGCAGCACTTTACAAAGCCTACCGCGCGTTTTGGTGAAGCAAGCCTAGTTAAGGAGCTTGAAAAGCGTGGAATTGGTCGACCATCAACGTATGCCTCGATTATATCTACCATTCAGGATCGTGGTTATGTTCGAGTAGAAAATCGTCGTTTTTACGCTGAAAAGATGGGAGATATCGTTACTGAAAGATTGGTCGATAGTTTTCATTCTTTGATGAACTACAGTTTTACTGCGCAAATGGAAGAGCAGTTAGATGCGGTAGCTGAAGGTCGTGAAAATTGGATTGAAGCGCTTAATGCTTTTTATCACGGTTTTAGTGCGGTGCTTGCTAAGGCAGAAGATCCTGAAAATGGAATGATGTTGAACTTGCCGACACCAACGGATATTGAATGTCCAACGTGTTCACGACCAATGCAGATTCGTACGGCAAGTACGGGTGTGTTCATGTCTTGTTCTGGTTATGCTTTGCCGCCGAAAGAGCGTTGTAAAGCAACTATCAACTTAACCCGCGGTGATGAAGCGGTTGCGGTGGATGATGAGGAAGCAGAGTCAAAAGCGTTGATCAACAAGCGTCGCTGTAAAATTTGTGGTTCAGCGATGGACAGTTATTTGATGGATGAGCATCGCAAGTTGCATGTCTGTGGTAATAACCCAACGTGCTCGGGTTACGAAGTCGAAGCAGGAACATTTAAGATTAAAGGCTATGATGGTCCAGTGCTTGAATGTGATAAATGTGGATCAGAAATGCAGCTTAAAACCGGCCGTTTTGGTAAGTATTTTGGTTGTACCAATGATGACTGTAAAAATACTCGAAAATTGCTGAAAAGTGGCGAAGCAGCGCCGCCTAAAATGGATCCGGTTCCTATGCCTGATCTGGCTTGTCTTAAAGTTGAAGATCATTATATCTTACGGGATGGTGCGACAGGTCTGTTCTTAGCTGCAAGTCAATTCCCTCGTAAGCGGGAAACAAGAGCGCCTTTAGTGAAGGAGTTACTTCCTTTTATGGCGCAAATCGATCCTAAATATCACTTTTTCTCTAATGCTCCAGTGGCTGATGGTGAAGGTCGTCCGACGATTATTCGTTATAGTCGTAAGACAAAAGAGCAGTATGTAATGACAGAAGAAGAAGGTAAGCCAACAGGCTGGAAAGCATATTATGTTGGTGGAAAATGGGTTGTTGAAGAAGGGAAGAAAAAGAAATGAGTGGTGCTACACCTGCAAGTATCACTAATCAAAAATTGGATTCTGCACGCCGTTTCCTTCGACAAAGTCAAGAAGGTGAAGAGTCTTGGTTGGGTGTCGGCTTGGAGAGCGCTGCTATCTTTCATTTACGCAGTGCGTTAAATGGGTTGTTGCAAGAGGTGAGCTTAGCGTATCACCTTTCTTCAAGTACTTCGGTCGAAGATTTGTTTTGTGACGCTCAGGATAAAGGCGTTATTGTTCCTGTGTTAAGTGAGTTGCGAGATTTATCGTTAGCCTCTCGTTCTTGGTTAAATCAATTGGAGCAGGCCTATTTGGTTCAATTTGAATGTCGTCCATCGATGTTTGTAAAAGCGAATGATGGTGAGCTGATTGGGCGTGGTAGCGATGCCGGTGCTTCTGTTAATTTGTTTTTGGCTAATTTGACCGAATTGGTGTTGCGCTTTAGAGAGGAGTCCTCAGAGTATTGAATATGAAAGAAGCCTATCTAGAAATAGTTGAGCTGGATAATGGCGATATTGTATTGCGTCCAGCAGGAGAGGAAGGTGAAGATACCGAGCCGTTAGCAACGTTAACCATCTCGGCGGATACAAAATCGTATCTTAAAGAGCGCTATTTCGAATTGGCAAAATGTATGTTTCATGCGGGAATTGATTTTGTTTATTCGGAAGAGGAGACGTTTGGTGATGAGACGGAATATCCAGAAGATATGGACTTAAGGCCAAAAATTCTGCATTAAAAAAAGGCGAAGCATTGGCTTCGCCTTTTGGTTTTCAGTTGAGGGTAGTAACCTTAAATGGTTTGGCGTATAACGCCAACGGAAAGGCCTTCAATAGCAAATTCTTCGCTTTCTAGATTCACGATAATGTCGTTAAAATCTTCATTCTCTGGGGCCAGGCGAACTAAGCTGCCGTCTTGAAAAAACCGTTTTACGGTAACTTCTTCGCCTATGCGAGCGACAACAATTTGCCCGTCTCGAACCGTCGTTGTTTTATGAACGGCAAGTAAGTCACCTTCCATGATGCCAATGTTTTTCATGCTGGTGCCGGAAACCGAAAGAAGATAATCCGCTTTTGGTGAAAACATCGCTGCTGGTACGTTAACATGAGAAGCAATATTTTCTTGGGCTAAGATTGGAAATCCGGCAGCCACTTTACCAATAACAGGTAATCCAAGGTCGGCCTTTTCAGATTGATTTGGGTCTTCAAGTAAACGAATGCCGCGAGAAGCACCGGAAAGCATTTCGATGGCCCCTTTTTTGGCAAGGGCTTTTAAGTGTTCTTCAGCGGCGTTGGGAGATTTGAACCCTAGGCGACTGGCTATTTCTGCACGTGTTGGAGGAAAGCCTGTTTCGCTAATAAATTCACGAATGGTTTCTAGTACGTCAGATTGTCTGTTGGTTAATTTAATCATAGCGCCATCTGGTTGTTTATACAGTAACTGTTATTATATACAGCATTATTCACGATACTCAATAAATTAAATGCTTTCAGACGAACTAAAAAAACAAATTCATCTTGCTTACCGAGCCTCGCTGGAAGCTAAGTCCCATAAACCAAGAGTTGGTCAGCGCCAGATGATCGGTGCTATTGCTCGTACCTTAGGTAATATTAAGCAGGGTAGTGAGGGGGAGCGGCTCGGTGAAAAGCATGTAGCTGTTGTAGAGGCAGGAACAGGTACAGGTAAAACCCTGTCTTATTGCCTAGCTGCTATACCTATAGCTAAAGCGCGTGGTTTAAAATTAGTGATATCTACTGCGACAGTGGCTTTACAGGAGCAAATCCTTCATAAAGAGCTACCGAATCTGCTGGAACATACCGCGATAAGTTTTAAATATACTTTAGCAAAAGGACGTGGTCGTTATCTTTGTTTGAATAACTTAGAAGGTTTTTTAGGGTCAGAAGAGCAAGGGATTGAGGATATGTTTGCTGGTTTGTTTGAGCAGCATATGCAATCTGATGATGTTAATACTGTACTTTATCAAGAGATGGATGTGGCCTTATCTAAAGATGAATGGGATGGGGATAAGGATAACTGGCCTGGCATTATTAGGGATCAAGATTGGCGTCGCTTAACGACGGACCATCAGCAATGTACGAATCGAAACTGTGCTAATTATTCGGCGTGCCCATTTTTTAAAGCGCGGGGCGAAATTGAAGATGCAGATGTGATTGTGGCGAACCATGATTTAGTGTTGGCAGATTTATCACTTGGTGGTGGTGCTATCTTAACGCCTCCTAAAGAAACGATTTATGTGTTTGATGAAGGTCATCATCTGCCGGATAAGGCAATTAGCCATTTTCGTCATGAAGTTAGATTGCAGCAAGGCATTGCGTGGTTGAGGCAGCTGGAAAAGAATTTAGTTAATTTAAAGCAAGAGTTGACTGATGATGTGAGTTTGACAGGTCAGTTACTGCTTAAAATTCCACAGCAAATTCAAAGCATAGTTAATTTTATTCAGTACGCGCAGCAAGGGCTAGCTCCCTATATTCAAGGTTTGGGCTTGGATAAGGATAATAATCAACATCGTTTTGAATTCGGCGTGATACCTGATGAGTTACGGCAGTTGTCTTATAGCTTACAAACGTCTTATCAAAAGCTTTTTAATAACATCGAAAGTATTCAAGATGAGTGCAAAAAAACAAAGCAAAATGAAGGGATGGGCGTTACGCCAGAAACCGCAGAAACATGGCAACCGATTCTTGGTGTGATTTTAGGTCGTTTAGAGCAAAGCGTAGAGCTTTGGCGTCTCTACGCTACAGTTGATGATCAAAGTTTTCCTCCTAATGCGCGTTGGCTTGTAGTGACTGGGCAAGGTATGGAGCAGGATATTGAATTGGGTGGGTCGCCTATCCTTGCTGCGCATACATTGCGCCAGCAGCTATGGGATAAGTGTTTTGGTGCAGTTGTAACATCAGCCACACTGACCGCGCTAAATCAATTTCACCGCTTTAATATGCGCTCAGGTGTACCTCAAGAAAGTGAGTACTTAAGAGTGTTGAGCCCTTTTGATTTTCAGAAAAATGGCTTGCTAGTTATACCAGATATGGAAAATGAGCCTAATCGCGTTGAGCAACATACTCAAGAGATTGTTGAATACCTTGATAAGAAAGTGGATTCTAAGAAGGGCAGTTTGGTATTATTCTCTTCTCGCCGTCAAATGGAGGAGGTAGCTAAGTCGCTTTCAGCTAAGTTGCAAGATGTATTGTTGATGCAAGGCGAACAGTCAAAGCGTGTTATTCTTGATTCACATAAGGCACGTATTGACGAAGAGAAGGGGAGTTTACTGTTTGGATTGGCAAGTTTCGCGGAGGGGGTGGATTTACCAGGTAATTATTTGACCTGTGTTTATATTGCTAAAATTCCTTTTGCAGTGCCTGATGATCCTGTTGATGCGACACTGGCTGAATGGATTCAACAGCGTGGCGGTAATCCGTTTATGGAGATTACAATACCAGATGCCTCTCTGCGATTAGTGCAGGCGACGGGTAGATTATTACGTAGCGAAACAGATTCCGGTGAAATTCATATATTGGATAAGCGCTTGCGTACAAAACGATACGGGCGGCAACTAATAAATAGCTTGCCTCCTTACCGACAATAATAACTTACGTAAAGCAAGGGGTGATAAAGACCTACCATTTAGGTACACTCCACGCAAAGATACATAAACGTAAAAATACATAAGAAGCATATAGATTCCAATATGGAAAACAAAAAATCAGAACCTACATCAGAGCAAACGCCAAAGTCAAAACGTCCACGTCGTTCTAATAAGCGTTTCAAAGCAGAAAACAAGCCAATCAATGAAACTTCTGGGGCGTCCGTCAGTGTTACTTCCGATAAGCCGGTAGAGAGTGTTCAACAAAATAAGAGCGCTCCAATATGGTCTATTGATGACTTTAAAGTAGAAAAAACAACAGACAAAACCCGTTTTCATGATTTAAATGTGCCAGATCGTGTATTGAAATCCATCTCTGAAATGGGGTTTGAATATTGTAGTGAAATCCAGGCCGAGACATTGCCGATTACCTTACAAGGGTATGACTTGATTGGTCAGGCGCAAACAGGGACGGGGAAGACCGCTGCTTTCTTGATTGCTATGATTAGCGACTTTTTAGATTATCCGTTAACCGAAAAGCGTGCTAATAATCTTGCTCGCGGTTTGATTATTGCTCCGACTCGAGAGCTAGCATTACAAATTGCAGAAGAGGCGGTGAAATTAACGTCTAACTGTCATCTGAATGTTGTCGCGTTAGTTGGTGGTATGAGCTATGAAAAGCAAAAGCAACAATTAGAAACAGAAAATGTTGATATTTTGGTGGCAACGCCAGGGCGATTGTTAGATTTTGCTCGTCATAAAAAAGTATTGCTTAGTCAGGTTGAATGTTTGGTATTAGACGAAGCTGATCGTATGTTGTCGATGGGTTTTATCCCGGATGTGAAAAGTATTATTCGCATGACGCCGCATAAAGAAAAGCGTCAAACTATGTTGTTTAGTGCTACTTTCCCGAAAGATATTCAAGCGTTAGCGACACAGTGGACTTATTTTCCAAAAGAAGTATCTGTGGTACCAAAAGAAGCAACAAATAAAAATATAGATCAGGTTATTTATACTGTTGAAGCAGATCAAAAATGGCCAGTACTGAAGCAATTGATTGAAGGTAATGGAAATCAGCGAACAATTGTTTTTGCTAATCGTCGAGACGAAACGCGCGATCTTTATGAGAAGCTAAGAAAAGCGAATATAAATTGTGCCATTTTATCTGGTGAGGTTGCTCAGGATAAACGTGTTAAAACCTTAAAAGGCTTTAAAGATGGCACTATTCAGGTATTGGTTGCTACCGATGTTGCCGGCCGTGGTATTCATGTTGATAACATTGAGTTAGTCGTTAACTATGCTTTGCCTGAAGATCCTGAAGACTATGTTCATCGCATCGGTCGTACAGGGCGTGGTGGAGAGATGGGTAAGTCTGTTAGTTTTGCTAGCGAAGACGATGCTTTTCTTATTCCAGAGATTGAAAAGGTAGTAGGTGAGAGTATTCGTTGTGAATACATGGTTAACACCTCGCTATAATAAACCATCTTCATAAGTGAGTACCTATGCATTTAGAGCATCACTTTGCCGGTTTAGGAGAGGCGTTTTATGCAAAAACGTCTGTCCAGCCACTTCATAAGCAGCGTTTGGTTGAGTTTAACCAAACGCTCGCAGAATCTTTATCTATCAATATTAAATCTCCTGACACTAAGCGTATTCTGAGTGGCGAAGAGTCTTTGGAAAATAGCTTAAGTATGGTTTATGCCGGACACCAATTTGGTGGTTTTTCTCCACAGCTTGGAGATGGTCGAGGTGTACTGCTTGGTGAGATTTTAGATGGTCAAGGCATTCTTCATGATCTTCATATGAAAGGGGCAGGGCCAACGCCATTTTCGCGTCGAGGAGATGGTAGGGCTGTTTTGCGATCTTGTATTAGAGAGTATTTAGCCAGTGAGTTTATGCACGCTCTGGCGATACCCACTTCTCGTGCTTTAGCGCTTTATAGTAGTTCTGAGGCAGTATATCGTGAGCGACCAGAGCCTGGGGCTATGTTGTTACGTACTGCACAAGGGCACATTCGGTTTGGTCATTTTGAATTCTTTTTTTCTCAAGGAAAAAAGGAAGAGCTGAATCGGCTGATTGATTATTGCTTGACGTATTATTATCCAGATTGTTTGGCACTGGAGTCGCCTCTTGAAGGAATGTTGATTCAGGTTGTAGAGCGTACCGCTAGAATGATTGCTAAGTGGCAGACTGTCGGCTTTCAGCATGGTGTGATGAATACGGATAACTTTTCATTTACGGGTGAAACAATAGACTATGGACCTTATGGTTTCATGGAAGACTATGAACCAAATTGGGTGTGTAATCACTCTGATCATGAGGGTCGTTATGCATTCTCGCGTCAGCCCGGTATTGGTTTATGGAATCTCAATTGCCTTATGCGTTGTTTTTCGGCGCATCTTGAGCGGAATCAATTGATCGCTATTCTTCAGCATTATGAAGTAGCCTTGCAGGCGCATTATAATCAGCTAATGGCGGAAAAGATGGGCTTGGTTGGGTATGCGTCAATTGAGCTTTTACTGGCGCCTTTATTGGACATTTTAGCACTAGAAAAGATGGATTATAGTATTTTCTTTCGTCTTCTATGTCATGTTCAACCTAATGAATTTGATGTGGTTCTAGATGAAGTAATTGATCGTGAACGTATGAAGTCTTGGTTGCTTCGATATCAAGAAGCAAGGTTTCAGGTAGTAACAGAATGGCCTTTAGTGTGTCATGGTATGTTACGGGTGAATCCTAAATTCACGTTAAGGAATTACCTTGCTCATGAAGTGATAACGTCTGCTGAACAAGGGGATTTCTTGCCCTTTCGTCGGTTATTAACTGTACTGACAGCGCCTTTTGACGAGCATCTATGGGCAGATAGCTTAGCGCAGCGTGCGCCTGAGTGGGGCAAATCGTTAGAAGTGAGTTGTTCATCCTGAAAGATGAGTGGATGCTATTTTTAAAAGAGAAGGGATAATGAAAAAGCGAGCGGTTTGTGTATTGGGTGGTGGTAGTTTTGGTACAGCATTAGCAAATATTATGGCAAATAACGGCCATCAAGTTAGTCAATGGATGCGTAACGAGCAGCAGGTAGAAGAGATTAATTTAACGGGTCTAAATAGTCGCTACTTGCCCAATGCGCCATTACACCAAGAGTTGCTAGCCACGAGTAATTTAGAGCAAGCAATTAAGGAAAGCGACACTATTTTTGTCTCTATCCCATCGAAATCTTTTGAGCAGGTTGTGAAGCGTATTGAGCCGCTTTTGACGCCAGATAAAATATTAATTAGTACGACAAAAGGCTTTAACCCTAATCACTTTGAACTTATGAGTGATATTTTGCGTCGTAATAAGGTAACGCAAAAAATTGGTGTCCTAAGTGGGCCGAATTTGGCAAAAGAAATTGCCGCAGGAAAAATGACTGGAACTGTGATTGCGAGCAGTACAGGGCAAGTAAGAGAATGTGTTGTTGCTCTGTTGAAATCGCCGACGTTTCGAGTTTATGAAAGTACCGATAGTACTGGAATTGAGCTTGCTGGCGCATTGAAAAATATTTATGCGATTGTGTGTGGTTTAGCAAAAGCGATGCAGGTTGGTGAGAATACAATGGCAATGATTATGACGCGAAGTCTTGCCGAAATGAGTCGTTTTGCTGTGCATTTTGGCGCCAACCCTATGACTTTTTTAGGATTGGCAGGTATGGGGGATTTGATTGCGACCTGTACTTCGCCGCTTAGTCGTAATTATCGTGTGGGCTATGCTATCGGTTCTGGAAAAAAATTAGAGGACGCGGTAGAAGAGCTTGGCGAAGTGGCTGAGGGTGTGAATACATTGCGTATGGTGGTTGAAGAGGCGAACAAACATGCTATTTATATGCCTCTGGCCGAAGGGTTGTCTAAGCTTCTTTTTGATCAGGCAAAATTGGAATCGCTAATCGGCTCAATGATGACTGGCGAACAAACGTGGGATGTCGAATTTGCGACGTATGAGGAGAAAGACCATGGCTAAGCCAGGTTACACAAATCAAGGTTTTTGGTTTCGATTGATTTTTATGCTTTTTTATTGGTGTCTTTTGAATGTCGCCATTACTGTTTTTGGTATCTTAGTTATTGTTGTTAGTGTCGTTAAACTTGCTTCTAGTTATGAGCCAATTACGATATCAGGTTGGTTGCGTAATATGGGCGTTTTTATTCGTCAAATTTTTCAGTTTCTCTCTTATGATAGTGAAGAGAAGCCTTTTCCTTTCCAGCCGTGGCCTAAGGTAAAAGAGGGTGAGTAAGCTTAAGCGTCTCTATGTGCTGCGGCATGGCAATGCTTTCGCTCATGGCTATGCTCAGGACAGTCTTCGTGAGTTGACGCCATTAGGTGTTGGTGAAGTTATTAAGACTGCCCAGGCTTTTAAGGAAGTTGGGGAGTCTCTTGATGCTGTGTTTGTAAGTCCTTATCGACGTGCTCAGCAAACATCGCAGTATTTCTTGAGAGCATTGGGGCAGGCAGGACTAACTGCGCAATCCTGTCCTCTTATTACTCCTAGTGGTAGAGTGCTTGATGTCGCTCTGTGGCTTAATGAACAGCCTTTTCATTCGATTCTATTGATTACTCATCAGCCTTTTGCGTCTCAATTAGTCGAGTATTTATCGGATGAGCCGCTTCATGCGCGGCTGTCTATGACTACGGCGACATTGGCCTCTGTCGAGGGGGAGTTGCTTGCTGAAGCATGTTGTCAGTATCGCTGGGCTATTTCTAATTGAGTTTTATGCTTGGTTCAGTCCTTTTTTATTGAGAAATAAGGAATTGAAATGGGACATGATGTTGTTTTTGATCTTGCGCACACCAAAATAGCAGGGTTGCAATGGTCTTCTTCTAGTTCGTCTTCTCTTAACGTTATTTCACTGCACGGCTGGCTGGATAATGCGGCCAGTTTTCAATGTCTTGCTCCATATTTATCACGCTATTCTCACTGTTCTTTGGATTTCTCTGGGCATGGTTTATCTGATCATCGACCCGCTGGTAGTTTTTATCATCTATGGGATTATGTGTTGGATACAGTGTCTGTACTGAATTTGTCAGACCAGAGCAGTTGGTTGGTTGGGCATAGTATGGGGGCGGCAGTTGCTATGATGGTAGCGGCAGTTGCACCGGAGAAAGTGCGTGGGCTCATTATCTTGGATAATGTAGGACCGCTGATCGGAGAGCCGACAGAAAGAGTCGTTACTTTAAAAAAATCGATTCAAAAAATGGCTAAACAGCGATTAGGGCGTTGTACTCGTTATCATGATCAAGGCGCGATGGTTTCTGCGCGAATGAAAGGGTTTACATCGCTTTCGAGGGAAGCGGCTTTACCTTTGGTGAGTCGAGGGTCACGGCGGTTAGATGATGATTGGGTATGGCGGCATGATAGTAAGCTCAACCTGCCTTCGCCATTTCGCATGGACGAAGCGTGTGTAGAGGCTTTTATTGCGCAAGTGCAGTGTCCGACATTGGCTTTAATGGCCGAGGAAGGGATTTTTCAGAACAATGTTTCTTTGGTTAAAAGGCGTACGGCACTGTTTTCAGATTTAACCCTTAAGTGGCTAGAGGGTAATCACCATTTTCATTTAGAGCCAGAAACTGCTTCTTTGGTGGCGCTTGAAGTTCAACGATTTATTGATCTCAATTAGTGACACATTCGATGTGTAAGAGAGTTGCAATATGAATAAAATCAAAAGAATCATGGTCGTTTTTACGATGTTAATGACAGGCTGTGTGGTGGCGGATACCACGCATCTTGCTCCTTATCGTGATGCTCAGCTTGTTAAAAGTAATACACAAGAGAATCAATCATTAGAAATACCGCTAGGAAGTATTCAGCGCTCAGGGCGTGGTTGGGAGCCTGAGTCTGTATTAAGAGTAAAAGGTTCAGCGTTTCGTTCTTTGTATAAAATAGATCGGAATGTGCCTTTGGAGGCGGTCTTTTCCTATTATAAAACCCTGTTGCTAGCGCATGGCCAGAATGTACTTTTTCAGTGTGAGAGTCGTAATTGTGGTAGCAGTAATGCATGGGCAAATAATTTTTTTAAAGATTACCTTTTGTATGGCGCTGATAATAGCCAGTTGTTAATAGTGGTCCAAGACGACCATGATGATTATCAGGTTGTCTACATAAATCGCCGTGGTGCAGGTGATATCATGGTGCGAATTGATGATATAGCTTTAATGGCGTCACACAGTTCTGAGTTTGATATTGTGGCTCAAATGCCAGTAGGAGATTTGCCTAGAGTACGTCGTTTTTTACGAGACTTATCGCCTGATCAGCATGTTGTTGGTTTTGTTTCAAGTCGAAATGAAGACGCAATGTCGTCTATTGAGTTAGGTGATCAGTATGTAGCATCACTTAAATCCGGTGTCGGTGAACAGCTTAATCGGCAAGTGCGCTTTATTAATGTGGCGGATATGGGGCGTGAGGTATTGGGATATAATCGAGTATCTTTTGTCTATGTAACGCCTTAGTTTCAAAAAAATTGTGGTGTTGGAGCGCGGGGTAATGTTTATCTCGCGCTGGTTTGTGTAAGGGGGCGATTGTTTTGTTGGTTTTTATCTGAATAAGTGGGCGAAAAAGTTAACTTAGAGGGTTGATATTGTACTCTCTTAACATGCTGCAAAGTTGAATAAGAGGGAGTCCAATTAGGCTGTTGGGGTCGTCGCCTTCCATTTTTCTAAATAAAGTAATGCCTAATCCTTCGCATTTAAAGCTGCCTGCACAATTTAATGGTTGCTCTATATCAATGTATTTTTCTATTTCTTTCCTACCAAGCTGGCGGAAATAAACATGATATTCACTCAGGTGATATTTGTGTGTTTGAGTGCCGGTATCTAATACACATAGTCCTGTTAAAAAAGTCACTTTTTGATTGCTAAAACTCAGCAGTTGTTGAATGGCGTTTTGTTTGGTGTGTGGTTTTCCTATTATTTGTGTTCCTAGTATGGCCATTTGATCAGAAGCGATGATGAGGTCGTTTTGCTCTTGTCGTAAAGAGTCGATTTTTTGAGCTTTTTGAATGGACAGTCTTTTAATTAGATCGGTGGGTGTTTCGCCGCTTAAGGGAGTTTCATCAATCTCTGGTGACTGACATTCAAAAGGCAGTTTTAGACGTTCGAGAAGTTCACGTCGGTAGGGTGATGAAGAGCCAAGGATTAAATTTTTTGTCATAGTTAAATCGCTGATTTAATGGGGGGAAGTGGCTATTTTACGTTTTTTTTGCTGTGAAAGTGAAAAACAGTGAAAAAAAAGCACTTAAGTGCAGTTAGACTTTGACAAAACGGGCAAGTGTCCATATTATTTGCCGCCATGTTGAATGACCTATTACCTAAATATTTTGACCCTCGTAAATACGCTCACCATGAGTCAGCGATTGAAGGGTACTTGCACCTTAACCAGCTTAAGGAGCTTAGTGCTGTCTTGGCGTCGGATGAGGGTGATGCGTATATTCATCTAGACTTTAGAGTTGATGAGGATAGGCGCTACATTGCTACTGGCTTACTGAAAGCAACTGTACAAGCTGTTTGTCAGCGTTGTATGGAAGCGGTACCTCAGGAGCTGTCGATAGATTTGTCGCTGGCCTTCGTTTATGACGAAGATCATGCGAAAAATATACCGAGTGATTATGACCCTGTTGTCATGACCGATGGAGACGTAATCCTAGCTGATATGGTTGAGCAAGAAATTATACTTGCTTTACCTATTGTCGCTTATCACGAAGAAAGTGGTTGCAACCCAACAGCTGTAAAGTATGCCTCGTCTACCGATGACGCACCGGATGACGAAAAAAAACCGAATCCATTTAGTATATTGGCTGATTTAAAGGTCAAGTAAAAGTTAGGAGCTCCAAGAAATGGCAGTACAAAAAAGTAAAGTGACTCGTTCACGTCGCGGCCAACGCCGTTCACACGATGCATTGACTAGCGCAACGCTTTCTGTAGAACAGACTACTGGTGAACTTCACCGTCGTCATCATGTTTCTGCTGATGGTTTTTACCGTGGTCGCCAAGTTATCACCCCTAAAGGTGAGTAACTAATTTACCCATGATCAGGGTAGCATTAGACGCGATGGGCGGGGACTTAGGTCCCCGCATTGCATTTGAAGGAGCTCTTCATGTTCTTTCCCAGCATAATGATGTAGAGATCGTACTGTATCATTCCCCAAATTCCAGCTCAGATTTTGAACTTCCCCTTCTTTGTGATCGTTTATCTTTGGTTCTTTGTAGCGATGTCATAGAAGTAGATGAGGAAATCGTCCTTTCACTTTTTCGCCGTCATGAAAGTTCTCTGTATAAATCTTTATATAGTTTGAGTGAAAAAGACGCTGATGTTGTGGTTACGCTTGGAAATACTGGGGCTATGGTTGCTCTGGCGAGGCATCTCTTGGGTGTGCTTAGGCCAAAACTGTATCCTGCTTTGATCCGTGAATTGCATTCTAATCCGTTGCGTTGTTTGGTTGATCTTGGCGCTAATGTGCATTGTCCGCCTTCTATGCTTGAGGGGTTTGCTGAGTTAGGTGCTGCATACGTTGAGGCGTTGAGTGATGAGCATCCTAAAGTCGGCTTGTTGAATGTGGGTGTTGAGAGTTCAAAGGGTAGTTCTGTTATTCGAGAAACTGATGCGCTTCTGCTGGCTAAGCAGTGGCCAACTTATTTAGGTTATGCGGAAGGTACAGAGTTATATCATGGCGAAAAGAATGTCATTGTATGTGATGGCATGGTTGGTAATGCAGTATTAAAAGCTTCTGAAGGTTTGTTGTCTTTTTTGATGGCGCAGCTTAAAGAACAGGGTGGAGATGAGTCGTTTTTCGAGACTTTTTACCAAACTAAGCATCGTCATGGGGCTTGTCTGGTGGGTGTTGGCGGTAATTTGGTAAAAGGTCACGGCCGATCTGATTTACAAGCGATGATCGGTGCGATCGAGTATGGAATTGACATTGCGAGAGTGAATTTGTGTGAAACAATTCGCAAGCGTCTTAATAATGAGGAATTGAAATGAATAATGAATTGGCTTTTGTTTTTCCTGGGCAAGGCTCTCAGCAGTTAGGTATGTTGGCTGATTTAGCTGAGAAACATGACATTATTAAGCAAACTTTTGCTGAAGCATCTGGCGTTCTGGGTTATGACTTGTGGGCGCTAGTCCAAGGTGATGCGGAAAAGCTAGGGCAAACAGATAAAACTCAGCCAGCACTGCTAACAGCAAGTGTTGCATTGTGGCGCCTTTGGGAGCAACAAGGTGGTGCAAAACCTGCTTATGTTGCTGGTCACAGCTTGGGCGAATACTCTGCTTTAGTTTGTTCAGGTGTCATGGCATTTACGGATGCTGTTGAGCTGGTTAAACTGCGTGGTGAATACATGATGCAAGCGGTACCTGCTGGTGAAGGTGCTATGGCAGCTATTATCGGTTTGGCTGATGATAAGGTGGTTGCGGCTTGTGAAGCGGCTCCCGGCATTGTTAGTGCTGTTAACTTTAACTCTCCAGGTCAGGTTGTGATTGCTGGGCATGTTGCGGCCGTTGAAGCAGCAATGAGTAATGCGAAAGAAGCCGGTGCCAAAAGAGCATTGCCGCTTCCTGTTAGCGTACCTTCGCACTGTGAATTGATGATTCCTGCTGGTGAAATGTTAGCAGCGAAACTGGCCTATATTGAGTTTAGTGAACCGACTTGTGTGTTGGTTCAAAATGTTAGTGCAACCTCTGTATCCGATGCGCAAGTAATTAAAGCGAATTTAGTTTCTCAATTGAGTGAGCCTGTTTTGTGGACGCAATCTATTGAGTTGTTATCAACACTTGGTGTTACCGCTACGCTAGAGTGTGGTCCAGGCAAAGTATTAAGTGGTTTGAATAAAAGAATTGTGAAAGGTTTGGCTGCTTCTTCCTTAGGTGATGTGAGTGGTTTTGAGGCGGCATTGTCTGCCTAAATTCGTAATCCTATAGTTTAGATTGAAAAGTTGGAGACAATGATGAGTCTGGAAGGCAAAATAGCGTTAGTTACTGGCGCTACTCGTGGTATTGGTAAGGCGATTGCCTCTGCTCTTGTTGAGCAAGGTGCAACGGTGATTGGTACCGCGACGAGCGAAACTGGTGCGCAAAGCATTAGTGAGTACCTTGGTGACAATGGCAAAGGCTGGGTATTGGATGTGTCATCTCCAGAGTCAGTCGATGCAGTAATCAAGGAAATTAATGCAGAATATGGTGCGCCCACTATTTTGATTAATAATGCAGGTATTACTCGTGATAACCTAATGATGCGCATGAAAGAAGATGAGTGGGGGCAAGTAATTAATACTAACCTTACATCAGTATTTCGTGTCACTAAAGCGTGTTTACGTGGTATGAGTAAAGCGAAATTCGGCCGTATTATTAGTATTAGTTCTGTTGTTGGTTCAATGGGCAATGGTGGTCAAACAAACTACTCTGCTGCTAAAGCAGGGTTAGAAGGGTTTAGTCGCTCGTTGGCGGCAGAAATTGGATCCCGCGGCATCACAGTCAACTGTGTTGCTCCTGGTTTCATTGAAACAGATATGACTAAAGTGCTTCCAGAGGAGCATAAGGCTAAGTTGGTAGAAAAAGTGCCAGCTTCACGTCTTGGTCAACCAGAAGAAATTGCGGCAGCTGTCGCATTTTTGGCGTCAAATGGCGCAGGTTACATCACTGGAGAAACATTACATGTCAATGGTGGCATGTATATGTCGTAATTTGAGTTGAATTTTGTTTTTAATTCAACGAAAATACGACTCCGGTTCATGTTGAGAATCACGTCTTATATTTTTAGGCGGTTGGACATTACAATATGCTCAAAATGAGCTATTAACGAGTAGAGTAGGAACTTCTGATGAGTAGCATTGAAGAACGCGTTAAAAAAATCGTTTGCGAACAACTAGGTGTTAAAGAAGAAGAGGTTGTTATGTCAGCTTCTTTCGTCGATGACTTGGGTGCGGATTCCCTAGACACTGTTGAATTGGTTATGGCTCTTGAAGAGGAATTTGATACTGAAATTCCTGATGAAGAAGCTGAAAAAATCACTACCGTACAAGCAGCGAATGATTACATCAACGCTAACTTGTAATTTCTTGGTGAGTTGAGTTTCCCGAAAAGCCGCTTGTATTTTTTACAGCGGCTTTTCTTATTATTAAGTCCCTACATAGTGGGGCGGTTTTCTGGAGGAGTCCTATGTCTCGTCGTCGGGTTGTAGTCACAGGAATGGGAATGGTGACGCCCCTTGGCAACAATGTAAAAGATACGTGGGATAACGTATTGGAAGGTAAAAGTGGGGTTTCTAACATAACTTCATTTGATGCCAGTCAATTTTCCACTCGTTTTGCGGCGCAGGTTACAGGCTTTGATGCTACTCAGTACATGAGTGTAAAGGAAGCACGCAAGATGGATCTTTTCATTCAATATGGTATTGCCGCATCGGTACAAGCATTAGAGGATGCTAACCTTAATGAGCACACAGCCGATTTAACTCGGGTGGGGTGTGCGATTGGTTCTGGTATTGGTGGACTACCAATAATTGAAAAAAACCTTAAGCTTCTCAATGAGTCGGGTCCTAAGCGCATATCTCCTTTTTTTGTACCAGGTGGCATTATTAATATGGTCTCTGGGCATGTGGCGATACGCTTTGGTTTCAAAGGACCAAATATCTCTATTGTTACTGCGTGTACAACAGGTACGCATAATATTGGTATGGCAGGACGTATGATTTCCTATGGCGATGCTGACGTTATGATTGCCGGTGGTGCTGAAATGGCGATTACTCCATTAGGTATTGGTGGTTTTGGTGCAGCAAGAGCATTGTCCACTCGAAATGATGATCCTAAAACAGCCAGTCGTCCATGGGATAAAGATCGTGATGGTTTTGTTATGGGTGATGGTGCCGGTGTGCTTGTGTTAGAAGAGTACGAGCATGCTGTTAAGCGTGGCGCAACGATTTACGCTGAGTTGGTTGGTTTTGGTATGAGTGATGACGCGTATCATATGACGTCGCCTCCTTCGACGGGTGAGGGTGCTATTGCTGCTATGCAAGCCGCATTAAATGATGCTAGCTTAATGCCAAGCGACATTGACTATATTAATGCGCATGGTACTTCTACGTTGGCTGGTGATTATGCCGAAAGCCAAGCGGTTAAAGCGTTAATGGGTGCGGATGCATCGGATGTTGCGATGAGTTCGACAAAGTCTATGATAGGGCATTTGTTGGGTGCATCAGGAGCGGTAGAGTCTATTTTTTCTATTTTGGCAATTCGTGATCAGATTGCCCCTCCGACAATTAATTTAGAAGAGCTAAGTGAAGGTTGTGATCTTAATTATGTTTCTTCTACGCCACAAAAACGTAAGATAGACGTAGTGTTAAATAACTCTTTTGGGTTTGGTGGTACAAACGGTACTTTGGTATTTAAGAAAATGCCATAAGAGGTTGTAGGGCAGAGAGATCTGCCCTGATTACCCTCTTAATGTACTTGTACCCCTTTTCTTAAAAGTGTGATTTGCTCTGCAATATCATACTTTTGTTGTTGGCTGTCGAGATCATAAAGTTGTTCTTCTAGTTGTTGATATAATGCAATTTCTTCATCGCCTAAGAAGTGTAAACATTCGCCGCCGATAAACCATAATAGTTCTCGTTTGATTAGTGGGACTAAGTTGGCGTAACAGCGAATGAATCGGGCGAGAAATTCCTGAGCATCAAACACATAATGTGTGTCGTTGGCTTGTATGTTTAGGGTGAGTTGATCCCACTTCTCTAGAAAGTCAATTTCTTCTTCAGCCAGTTCTGGTTGATCAAAGGGTGAGTGCTCAGCAATACGCTGACGCAATTCTTCAAAAGCATTAAAAATGTACTGATTGCGTGATTCCACAAAAAAACCTATTCAAAAATAACGATTAAGTTGGCCTTGGCCGAACGAGACCCATAATTATGACATATGCAATCGAAATAAGTGACCTAAAAAAACGCTATGACGGTGGATTTGAAGCGCTTAAAGGTGTCAGTTTAAAAATTGAAAAAGGCGATTTTTTTGCCTTGCTTGGGCCTAATGGTGCAGGTAAGTCGACGACTATTGGCATTTTGTGTTCTTTAGTGAATAAGACGTCTGGTAAGGTGTCTATTTTTGGTACTGATATCGATCGTGACTTCGCGAAGGCTAAACAGCATTTAGGTGTGGTTCCCCAAGAGTTTAATTTTAATGTTTTTGAGACTGTTTTTAATGTTGTTGTTACTCAAGCAGGGTTTTATGGCATTAGCAAGGAAGTGGCTGAAGTGCGCGCTGAAAAATATTTAAAGCAACTTGGTCTTTGGGATAAAAAAGATGCACAGTCGCGAATGCTTTCCGGTGGTATGAAGCGTCGTTTGATGATTGCACGAGCATTGATTCATGAGCCCGATGTGTTGATTTTAGATGAGCCTACCGCTGGCGTGGATATCGAGCTGCGTCGCTCTATGTGGGAATTCATTAAAGCTTTAAATGAGCAAGGCACCACGATTATTCTGACGACACATTATTTGGAAGAGGCTGAGCAACTCTGCCGTAATATTGCGATTATTAATAATGGTGAGATTGTTGAAAACACTAGCGTAAAAGCACTGTTGAAAACGTTAAATCAAGAAACTTTTATTCTGGATTTAGATCAGCGTGTAGTGGCTAATTGGACGGTAGCTGGCTATTCAGTAACGCCTATAAATGACTTTGCAACGATTGAGGTGGAGGTTGTGAAAGGGCAGGCATTAAACGGTATTTTTAACGCTTTAAGTGCAGAGTCGATCAATGTATTGAGTATGCGTAATAAGTCTAATCGACTTGAAGAGCTTTTCGTCAAACTTATTAAAGGTTCAAATTAATGAAAAACTCTGAAATTTTCATCGCTTTTTATACGATTTTACGCCGTGAAGTCCGTCGTTTTATGCGTATTTGGCCGCAAACCTTGTTGCCTCCAGCAATTACCATGTCGCTGTATTTTGCTATTTTCGGCCACGTTATGGGCAGTCGTATCGGTAGTATGGGTGGATTTAGTTACATGCAGTACATAGTGCCGGGATTAATTATGATGTCAGTAATTACCAATTCTTATTCTAATGTATCGTCATCATTTTTTTCAGCAAAGTTTCAAAATAGTATTCAGGAGTTGCTGGTATCGCCAACGCCAAATTGGGTTATTCTAATAGGGTATGTTTTAGGTGGCGTCGCGCGTGGCTTATGTGTTGGCTTGATTGTGACTGTATTGTCATTATTTTTTACGCACCTGACGTTACAAAATATATTTTTAACCATGGTAGTTGTGTTGCTTACGGCGATTTTGTTTTCGTTGGGTGGTTTTGTGAATGCAATTTACGCCAGAAGTTTTGATGATGTATCTATTGTCCCAACCTTTATTCTTACACCATTAACCTATTTAGGTGGCGTGTTTTATTCGATCGATTTGTTGCCGAGTTTTTGGCAAAATCTATCATTGTTAAACCCTGTGTTGTATATGGTTAGTGCCTTTCGTTACGGTATTCTTGGTGTGTCGGATATCAATGTATTGTGGGCATTAGTGATTGTATGTGTGTTTATCGTCGTGTTGTTCTCGTTTGGCTTACATTTGCTGAACAAGGGCAGGGGCATTCGTAATTGAGGAAATGAATATGGGTTCTTTACCCTTAGGTCAGCAAACAGAGTATGTTTCTGAGTATGATGCAGGGTTGCTTTACCCCATTGCTAGAGTGGATAAGTGGGTCGAAATGGGTATAGAGGCAGAGCGCTTGCCTTTTTTTGGTGAAGATATTTGGAATGCTTATGAGGTATCGTGGTTAAATTTAAAAGGTAAGCCAATCGTTGCGTTAGCAGAGTTTCGTTTACCTTATAATTCGCCAAATATTATAGAATCTAAGTCCTTTAAATTATATTTAAATTCATTGAATCAAATGCGTTACGAGTCTTTTGTAGAGGTTCAAGTTCTATTAGAAAGAGATCTCTCAGAAGCGGCTGGTGCGGATGTCACTGTGATGTTGCGCGATGTAGATTCCATGTCGGCTTTGGTAGTGTTAACGCCTGATTATTGTATTGATGAGCTCGATGTTGATATCGCCGAATATCATCCTAATGCTGAATTATTGGCTTTAGATGAGGCTCAAGGTGTTGTGGAGGAAAGATTAGTCAGTCACCTTCTAAAGTCAAATTGTCCGGTCACAAATCAACCAGATTGGGGGTCGGTATTTATTGATTATAAAGGGACTAAAATTGACCATGAACAACTGTTGAAATACATTATATCCTTTCGTGAACATACGGATTTTCATGAGCAATGTGTTGAGCGTATTTACATTGATCTTATGCGTATTTGTAAGCCAGAGACTTTGATTGTTTATGCGCGTTATGTGCGTAGAGGAGGGTTGGATATTAACCCTTACCGCGCATCAATGCCGATTGTATTAGGTAATGATCGTTTGACTCGACAATAAGAGTGATAAAAAGCCCGCTATTCATCATGTGAGAATGAAGCGGGCTTTTTGATTATTTGAGTCTCTATTTTAAAATTTGAGCAGTATGCTCTTTCGTTTTCACTTTTGTAATGATGTCGCTGATAATGCCTTTTTCATCAATCACAAATGTTGTTCTTACTGTCCCCATATATTCTTTACCCATGAATTTCTTCAATTGCCAGGTGTCATAAAGATCGTGAACTAGATGTTCAGGGTCTGAAATTAATGGAAAAGGGAGGGTGTTTTTTTCAATAAAGTTTTGATGGCGTTTTTCAGAATCAGTACTAATGCCTAACACGATATAGCCATTATCCAGTAAACTTTGATAGTTGTCTCTCAAGTTACAGGCTTGAGCGGTGCAGCCTGGAGTAGAGTCTTTTGGGTAAAAATACAGGATAACTTTTTTACCCAGAAACTGGCTTAGTGTAATGTTTTCACCCTGTTGGTCTTTTGCAGTAAAATCTGGGGCGTTTTGACCTATTTCTAATGACATAATATTATCTCCAATAATGCAGTTATCTTGAGGAAAAAAGCTTCAATATTATTAGCTTACCAAGAGAAAATTAAAAAATCCTTACGAAAAAACGCTTTCTGTTAATTTACTCCTGCTTTACAGGTTTGCATTATTGTTAAACCAGAGTCTGGGCGGTACTATATGTTCGCATATTATTTTATCGGAGGCTTGAAATGATCACAGGCAGTTTAGTTGCTCTTATCACCCCTATGACATTACAGGGCGCAGTAGACTCAAAGAAATTAGATGATCTGATAGAGTTTCATATTGAACAAGGTACTCATGGTATCGTTGCTGTCGGTACCACTGGAGAATCGTCTACCCTAACACCTGCTGAGCATTCCAACGTTATTCGTCAAATTATTAATACAGTGAATGGACGAGTGCCTGTTATTGCAGGTACAGGAGCAAACGCAACACATGAAGCCATTGATCTTACTATGGCAGCAAAAGAGGCGGGTGCTGATGCATGTTTGTTGGTAACACCTTATTACAATAAACCGACACAAGAAGGCCTTTATCAGCACTTTAAAGCGATTGCTGAAGCGGTTGATATACCGCAAATTCTTTATAATGTGCCGGGACGTACTGCTTGTGATATGCAGAATGAAACAGTTGTTCGTCTTGCTGGTGTAAAAAATATCGTAGGCATTAAAGATGCCACTGGTAATCTAGAGCGTGGACAGGCTTTAATATCAGCATTACCAAAAGATTTTGCTGTGTATTCAGGGGATGACCCAACAGCGATAGGGTTAATGTTGATTGGCGGTAAAGGTAATATCTCTGTGACTGCGAATGTGGCACCACAGATGGTGGCTAAAGCAGCAGAGTTTGCATTGGCGGGTAATGCAGAAGCCGCTCATGCCATGGATCAAAAAATTGCGCCATTACACATGAATCTATTTGTAGAATCTAATCCAATACCAGTGAAATGGGCTTGCGCCCAGCTTGGTCTTTGTGAAAATAGTATTCGTTTACCTTTAACAGTACTTTCAGAGTCCTATCATGAAGCGGTTAAGCAGGCGATGGCTCAAGCGGAAATTCTTTCTTTATGATAAGTAACAACTTCAAATTATCAGCTTTGGCTGTATTGGCGATGGTGATGTCTGGCTGTAGTTTGACGGATCATTCTAATGATTATCGAAATGGCTCAGAAACACCTGTCCCTTTGCAACTTCCTGAGGGGGCTATTGTTCCAAGGGATGATCTAGTTATTCCTCATCAAGATACTGTAGGTGATGTAGAAAAAGGGTCTGAATTTGTTGTACCCAGAGCTGTTTTTGTTTTCTATCCTATGGCGCAAATCCCAGTTGATATTAAGCCGGATCGCTTTGTGTTTACCGTTCCTGCGAATAAAGCGACAGCGAAAAAAATGGCTAAAGACTTTTTGTTGAGCTTGAACACGGATCCAGATGAAGACGATAAACCAATCGCTTCTGAGACAGAAGATCAAATTATTAGTGGCTCTTTTCAATCGATTGACGAAGGGTGGTGGGCTTCTGGTTGGGGTGGTTTAACCAACAGTTATCCTGAAAGAACGATTTATTCATTTACCTTCTCGAATAATGATAATGATGTATCAGGCACGGTAAGTACGATGGTTTCGGTACAATACCGAACTGAAAATGATGACGATGAGTTGTCCGCTTGGATGGGGCCTGAATCGAATGACGATGTCTATGCAGATATTGTTCGTTGGTGGGGTGATATGGGCAGACAATTACATAAAGCATCAGCATATTTGTCGCAGCGAGGCAGTAATACACCATTTAATCTTTGGATTGATCATCGCGGTGTGTTTGCTATCCATTTAAAAGGAAATGAGTCGGTAGACGACTTATTGGCTACTCAGCTGGCGCTTGCTGGTCTAGAGAGAGTGGAAGGTAAGGTAGATACATTGTCTGTCAAGCATTCTGCAATGAAAGAACAAAATACTGTTGCGCCTGATGGTGCTGCGTCTAATGGTGAGATAACAAAAGATGTATCTTGGGAAGATCGTGAATACCCATACAAAATTGTTCATCAAAATGCAGGTGACTTTCTTGTGATTGATGTCGCATCGTCACCTACTCCAGAAGTGGCGGCGTTTCATTTAGCGCAGCGTTTTGTACAATAAAAGATTAACCCTCACAGCAAAAACCGGAGATTCTCCAATGGAAAAACGACAAGAGCTATATGCAGGTAAGGCAAAATCTGTATTTAAAACAGATGATCCTGATAAAATGGTTCTAGTATTTCGTGATGATACGTCTGCATTTGATGGTAAAAAAATCGTGCAATTAGATCGTAAAGGCATGGTGAACAATAAGTTCAATGCTTTCATTATGACAAAACTTCAAGAAGCTGGCATTCCTACACATTTTGAAAAGTTACTTGGCGAGACGGAATGTCTTGTTAAACGCTTAGATATGATGCCGATTGAGTGTGTAGTACGTAACGTTGCTGCGGGCAGTCTTTGTCGCCGTTTAGGCGTTGAAGAAGGGCTAGAGCTGACACCGCCAACATTTGAGTTATTCCTTAAAAATGATGCACTTGGTGACCCTATGATTAACGAGTCACATGTTGAGTCGTTTGGGTGGGGTAAAGCGGAAGATGTGGCGAAAGCGAAAGAGCTTACTTATAAAGTAAATGATGTGCTTAAAGCATTGTTTGCGGATGGCGGCATGATTCTAGTGGATTACAAGCTAGAGTTTGGCATCTTTAATGGAGAGGTCGTATTAGGCGATGAATTTTCTCCAGATGGTTGTCGTTTATGGGATGCTGTTACCAAAGAAAAAATGGATAAAGATCGTTTCCGTCAAGGTTTAGGCGGTGTTATCGAAGCATACGAAGATGTAGGTCGTCGTATTGGTATTGATTTCGACGCATAAAACTGGGTGACGCCATTGTCAATGAAGAGGCAGCGTTGCCTCTTCATTTTTTGCATATAAGGGTTCACTTTGATTAATTTCCTTCCTGTTCGTATTGGATTACGCTACGCCAGAGCAAAACGCTCTAATCATTTTATTTCTTTTATTAGTTTCTCTTCTATTGCCGGCTTAGCATTAGGCGTGGCGGTTCTTATTACTGTGTTATCCGTTATGAATGGCTTTGATAGAGAGTTACAACAGCGAATTTTAGGTATGGTGCCTCACGCTACTTTGTGGGGAGATCCAGCGTTGCCTGATTGGCGCGAAGACATGAAGATCATTGAGAAGATGCCTCATGTTGTTGGCGTTGCGCCACATACACAAGCACAAGTTATGTTTCAATCGGGCTCCAGTGTTCATGGTGCTTTATTAAATGGTATCGATCCAGACATGGAGAAAAAGGTCTCTATTGTTGATGATCATATGACTAAAGGATCTCTTGATGCCCTCAATACCACTCCTTTTGGTATTGTTTTGGGTGCTCAATTGGCGAAGATGTTAAATGTTCATGTTGGCGATAAGGTAACAGCGATTTTACCTAAAGCGAATGTATCTATTGCTGGCGTTACACCTGTGTTAAAGCGTTTTACCTTAGTCGGTATCTTTGAAGTAGGGGCTGAGCTAGATAGCAGTCTTGCTTATATTAATATTAAAGATGCGGCTGTTTTGAAACGCTACAAAAAAGATTCAGTAGAAGCAATAAGAATTAGCTTTGACGATTTGTTTGTCGCGCCGACTGAAATTTGGGAAATCGCTAGAGCGATTCCTGGTTTGAATCGAGTCAGTGATTGGACGCGAACGCATGGTAATCTTTTTCATGCTATTAAGATGGAAAAAACAATGATAGGACTGCTGTTGCTTCTTATTGTTGCAGTAGCGGCGTTTAATATTGTCTCCACGCTGGTGATGGTGGTAACTGATAAACGTAATGATATCGCTATATTGAGAACAATGGGATTAACATCACGACAAGTTATGTGTGTCTTTATTGTACAAGGTATTTTTATTGGTCTATTAGGGACTTTTATTGGTTTAGTGCTAGGCATTACGATGGCATTAAATGTAAGTAGTATTGTTAATTGGCTTCAGCTTCTTCTTGGGGTGCAATTCTTGAGTTCAGATGTATATTTTATTAACTATTTGCCTTCTGAGCTAGAGTGGTCTGATGTAAAAATGATCGTAAGTTGTGCTTTTGTTATGACCGTAGCGGCGACGATTTATCCGGCATGGCGAGCGTCGAAAGTTGAACCAGCAGAGGCGTTGCGTTATGAATAAGCAAGTTGTCCTAGAGTGTCAGGCGCTCTCCAAGCAATACTTAGATGGCAAGCAGACTGTTGATGTGTTTCATTCGATTGATTTTTCTCTTCATAAGGGGCAGGCGTGTGCGATTGTGGGCTCCTCGGGTTCGGGGAAAACAACGCTACTTAATTTGCTAGCAGGTTTAGATTTGGCGAGTAGTGGTGAGGTAAAGCTTGCGAACGTATCATGGTCAAGTATTACGGATGCGAAACGGGCTAAGATGCGTAACAGGGAAATGGGGTTTGTGTATCAGTTTCACCATTTGTTGCCAGAGTTTACCGCCTTAGAGAATGTGATGATGCCAATGTGGATAGCGGGAACCTCTAAGACTGAATCCAAAAAACAAGGGGAGCTTCTCTTGTCACAAGTAGGTTTAGGGGCGCGTTTACATCATAAACCATCGCAACTTTCAGGTGGTGAGCGTCAACGAGTGGCAATCGCACGGGCGTTATCTAATAAGCCTGCTTGTGTCTTGATGGATGAGCCAACAGGTAATCTTGATGAAACAACATCTAGAGATATTCAGACATTAATTAATGAACTTAAGGTATCTCATGATATGGCGTTTCTTATCGTTACTCATGATGAAAAAATGCTAGGGTGGATGGATTCAGCCTATCGTTTATCACAAGGAGAATTGCAGTCTATTGAAATGGGCTAAGGTTCTTTTTATATAAAAAAGCCACGTTTTTTAACGTGGCTTTTTTGTATTTCTTGTCCCGTCCTGAAATAGTATTTTCGGCTACGAGCGTCTTTTTTGCTTACGTTCTTTCCAGCGCTTTACTACTTGTATTCGCCACACGAGTAGTGTGATTATGTATGCCAGTATTGCAAAAGAAAGACCGGATGCAATCGACCCTACGTATAGCGGGACCCATATGTGCTCTAACTTGGCCCAAATCCATTCTACAGAAAGGTGGAAATCTTTTCCGCTATCATCCCCTACCAGCCATGAGCCTACTTTATAATTAAAATAGAAAACAAACGGCATTGTCAGGGGGTTGGTTATCCAAACTAAGGCAATGGATAATGGAATGTTCGCTCGCAAGGGGATGGCTAGCAATGCAGATACAACCATTTGCAAGGGCATGGGGATAAAGGCCCAAAACAAACCATTAAAGAAAGCTCTTGCAACAGAACGTCTATTTAAGTGCCATAAGTCAGGTTCGTAAATTTGCTTTCCCAATAGACGTAAGGCTTTGCTTTCTTTTAACTTTTCTGGGTTTGGTATAAATTTTTTTAAGTAACGCTTCGGCATAAGCTAGTATGAGTTAGGTTTAGAAATCTAAGACACGGAGGTCTTATGTTGCTAAATATTTTAATCTTGATTGGCGCTATTTTAGTGCCAAATGAATATGTGTGGCTGTATTCTACTCATATCATTCTAGTGTGTCTCTATTTAATCTGTTCTCGGCGTTTTTGGATGCTAATTTTGACCTTTGCTTCCATTATTTCTGTCTACAGCAGTGAAGGTGATAGTGAGCCTATATTACCTTTTTACAAACAACAATCTTTGGCTTTCGATCCGACACTACATCAGCTTTATATGATAGCTGATGAAGGTCTGGAGGACCTGTTAGGGCGACACGTTTTAGTGCGTAGTTTGTCACTTGATGGTCATTATGATGATTATAAAAATGTAGAAATTAAATCCCTTTCTGTTATTTCGCCTACTGCTCAAACCGTTATATTAACCCGTTTTACTCCTGCTTCAAGACAAGGTACTTGGTTGGCTAGTCATCTTTATGCGCAAAGACAGCTAGCTCAACTGGATATACAAGGTTTGGAAATGGTTAAAGCGGATAATAAAAGCTCAGTAAGAGAGGTGATATATGCACGTTTGGAGAGTGTCTTTTCGCCTTATGCGAGTTGGCGCTTTTCAAAAGCGTTATTACTTGGTGATAACAGTGGTTGGGATCAGCGAGATAAATGGCTAGTGAGAGCGTTAGGCTTAGCGCATTTGTTTGTTGTATCAGGATTGCATACGGGTTTTGTATTTGTTTTTGGTCGTTTGATTAGCCGATTTTTTTGGCGTTTTATGCCGAATAAATGGGTGTTGTCCGGGTTAAATTGTTGGTTGCTCGATGCGATGGTCATTATCCCCATTTTATTTTTTTATGCCTATTTAACGGTGTGGGGAGCGCCTGTAGTCAGGGCCGCTATTATGTTAAGCCTGTATTTGCTCGCAAAGGTTTTGTTTATACAGGTGTCACCCTATAAAATTGTTATGTTGGCTTTATTGGGAATATTGCTGTTTGAGCCAAGAAGTATTCTGCAGCCTGGTTTGTGGTTGTCATTTAGTCTGGTGTGTTTCTTGATTGCCTTTGGTCAGGCCGCTAAGCAGTGGACTAGAGTGTTTCTGCTTCAGCTCATGCTGTCTACTGCCTCTATGGTATTGATATGGGGATGGCAAGAGTCTATTTCTATGTTATCAGTTCCTATTAATTTGATGATGATTCCTCTTGCTGCATTTGTATGGTTTCCTATCGGTATTCTGGCGTGTGTAGAAGGTTTGATCTTACATACTGCGTATTTGTATGGGTTGCTAGATAGTGGGTTGAATTGGCTAGTGATCATGCTTGAAAGTCTTGCGTTTGGTTTGCCTATGTTGCCTTTTGATGATTTCTTAAATGTAATAACAAAAGCAATGTTGCTTTTATTGGTGATTTTCTGGGTGTGGCAAGCGCCATTAAAGCGAGGTTGGGTCTGCCTGTTTTTAATTTGGTGTGTGTTGTTATTACCAAGAAACAGTGTGACAAGTGTGCGCTATCAGGTTGTTAATGTGGCGAATGAGTTGGTGTTAAAAGAGGGTGACAGTATTGAGCTATCTAGTCGTTGGTCTAGGCAGTATTTATCACAAGGTGTGATACATGTCTTTGATGATGTCACTAGCTTGATGAAACCAAAAATTTTACTGGTAGCAAGTAATGAGGCGTTGTCGCCGTCTGCATTATTAACCAGTGATATTGATTGGGTGTTATTGCGTAAGGCTCCCTCAACTTCTTTGCAAGCAATGTTGGATGGCTTAAATATAAAGTGGTTATCTATTTTACCTGGAGAGGCATTATTGTTTCGCCAAGACAAAGAGCGTATTTCAGTTAGGCATCTTGCTTGCTCATTTTCAATTTTTCTCTTTAAATCTGACACTTGCAGGCGTGTTGAAACGTTAGAGTTTATGTTAAATTAACGCTAAATTTAAAAGGGAGTTCGCAGTGTTAACCTTTATTCAAACGGGTGGCTTTTTCATGTGGCCTTTATTGGCTTGTTCCATTCTTACATTAGCAATCATAATGGAGCGTCTTTGGACATTGCGAAAATCGAGAGTAGCGCCTAAAAATTTATTGTTAGATGTTATGTCACGTTTACGTGATGACAGAATGACGCTGGAATATATTCGTTCTATGCAAAGTCAAATCGGACTGCCTTCTATTTTTGCTGCTGGTTTAATGAATTCAAAACATGGCCGAGCAAGCATGAAGGATAGTATGCAGGAGTCTGCAAGTCATGTGATTCATGATTTAGAAAAATTTATGAGCAGTCTAGGAACTATTGCTGCTATTTCTCCCTTATTGGGCTTGCTTGGTACTGTTGTAGGTATGATTAAGGTGTTTTCTGTCTTGATGGAGCATGGTGCAGGGAACACTTCTTTGTTGGCAGGAGGAATATCAGAAGCGTTGCTAACCACGGCTGCAGGGTTAGGGGTAGCTATTCCTGCGTTAGTATTTCATCGTTATTTTAGTCGTAAAATTGATGATTTAGTGGTTACTATGGAGCAACAATCTACCAAGCTAGTTGATGCATTACATAATGATAGAGACACAAAGTCAGGAGCTGCTCAGTGAAGTTTCGTCGTCAAAAAATAGATGACGTTCAAATTAATCTTACGCCACTCATTGATGTTGTCTTTTTATTATTGATTTTCTTCATGGTCAGTACGACGTTTAATCATAGTTCTGAATTAACCATAAACCTTCCTTCAGCAAAAACTGGAGAGGTGATAGATGATCGTAGTCAAGACGTTGAAGTCGTTATTACCAGTGATGGGCAATATGTGATCAATGGCCAAACCTTGATTAATGAAAAAGTAGATACGTTAGTGAAGGGGATTCAAGAGGTCTCTCAAGGTAATGATAAGCATCCTATTATTATTACCGCAGACGCAAAAGCGCCTTATGAAATGGTACTTAAAGTATATGATGCCGCAGCGAGTTTAGGTATTACTAAAATTGCACATACCGCCCAAAGAGAAGAGCTCAAGTGAATTTAGAAGCTTTATTTAATCGAGCTTGGTATGGCCGTTGTCACTGGACGAAAATTTTTCTTCCTCTTATGCCTTTTATTAAAAAAGCGGTTAGAGATAAACGATCGGATTTTTTGGCGCATTCACATCGCTCTTATCGTGCTCCTGTTCCTGTGATTGTTGTGGGTAATATTACCGTCGGCGGTACTGGTAAATCTCCTATGGTGGTTGCTTTATGTGAATTATTAAAGAGTCGAGGTCTTCGTCCAGGAATTGTTTCCAGAGGGCATGGGGTAAAGCTGGTTAAGCCGATACTGGTGGATGCAGAATGCAAAGCATCACAAGTGGGTGACGAACCTGCCATGCTGGCACGAAGGACACAATGTCCCACTGTGGTTTACCCGAAAAGAGTTGATGCCATTAAGCATTTGATGGCGGTCGCTAAGATTGATGTCATTGTGTGCGACGATGGTATGCAGCATTACGCGCTGAATCGCGATATAGAAATTGCTATGGTGGATGCGGAACGAGGTCTTGGTAATGCAGAGTTATTGCCGGTTGGTCCATTGCGTGAGCCTGAAGAACGTTTGAATAGCGTAGACTATATTGTCAGTGTTACAAAACATATTACGCCCGCCTTGTCTGCTTTACGGCTTCCTGTGGTGATCGCTGCCTTATCATCCGATTGTTTGGTTTCTCTTGATGGTCGTCGGAGGCTCGCTTTTGCTGATGCATTTTCAACGGATGGAGAATGGCATTTGATGGCAGGCATTGGTAATCCGGAGAGGTTTGTAATCATGTTAAAATCTTTGGGTCTAAAGACGTCGATGACAAGTCATTGGTTTGCTGATCATCATGCTTACACTGAGAAGGATATTCCAGAGCAAGGTCGTATTGTGATGACAGAAAAAGATGCGATTAAGTGTCAAAATTTAACATTAAAGAATACAGATGTATGGTATTTGCCCGTATCGCTTGCTTTACCGGAAGCGTTTACTGCAAAACTATTGATCCAATTACAGCACATAATAGATGAGAAACAACATGAATAAAGTTTTATTAGATATTTTAGTTTGTCCAGTAACAAAAGCGCCTCTTACCTTGAACAAAGAAGGTACGGAATTGATCAGTAAAGTAGGTGGTATGGCTTATCCTGTACGTGACGGTATCCCCGTTTTACTAGAGACAGAAGCGCGTACATTGAGTGCTGAAGAAAGATTGGATTCAGGCTCCTCAAAATGAAAAAAGTAAAAGTACTTGCGGTTTGCTTGGGGAACATTTGTCGTTCTCCAGCGGCTCAGGGTATTTTGCAGAGGGTTGCGCAAGATTGCAGTGACTTAGTGTTAGAAGTTGATTCTGCTGGTACTGCTGCCTATCATGTAGGCAGTTCTCCCGATTCTCGTTCAGTTCAAGCGTTGGCTAAGGTTGATGTTGATATTTCGTCTCAGCAGGCTAGACAGGTATCCATCGCGGATTTTGACTGTTTTGATTGGATTCTCGCTATGGATAATGAAAATTTAAGTAATTTACGTGCCATCCAGCCTCCCGGTAGTCATGCGAAAGTCGTACTTTTTGGTGAATATTGTGCTGATGCTGATTTTGGAGAAGTGAAGGATCCTTACTATGGTAAGAGTAATGGCTTCAATTTAATGCGAGTTCAGTTACAGCAGATTGCCGAAGATTTTATAAATACTCTTATTCTGTCTGAGCAGGGTTTACGTCGTTGATGATGGATATATCTGAAGAGATCACAGTTAATAGGCCGCATTTCGTTCAGCAAAATGTTTCGCTTTCTCCTTTTAATACCTTCCAGTTTTCATATCAAGCTCAATATCTGGCAATGGTCGATACGATTGACTCTCTTAAAGTGGCCGTTAATTGGGCTCATCAGCAGCATTTACCTATCACTGTGATTGGCGGCGGCAGTAATCTATTGATCCGCAATAACATTATAGGCTTGGTTATTGTTAATAGGTTGGTGGGGAAAAAATGCGTTGTTGAGGAGGGCGGTGTCGTTCTACTTCAAGTAGCCGCAGGTGAGAATTGGCATGAGTTTGTTCGTTATGCAGTCCATAAAGGATTATTTGGTGTTGAAAACCTAGCTCTGATTCCTGGTACTGTTGGTGCTGCTCCAGTACAAAATATTGGGGCTTATGGGGTTGAAGCGAAAGATGTTATTGAGCGGGTGCAAGTCTTAGATTTGTTGCATGATAAATTGCAGTGGATATTGGCCAAAGATTGTGGGTTTGGTTATCGAGACAGTCACTTTAAAGGGAAGTGGAAAGGTCGCTATCTGATTACTGCGGTAGAATTCAAGCTTACCCGTATCTCGACGTTTGTGTTGAATTATGGTGGCTTAGCGAATCAAATCAAAGGTGGAGTGACATTGAGTGCGGTTTTTGAGGCAGTTTGTGACGTTCGTCGTCACAAACTTCCTGATCCTAGCGTTATTGCCAATGCAGGGAGTTTTTTCAAAAACCCTATTATATGTGCAGAGCAGCACCGTAGATTAAAGCAGATATTTCCGGCGTTGGTGTCATTTCCTGTTGACGATGACTACAAACTTGCTGCGGGCTGGTTAATTGATCAAGCTGGCTGGAAAGGTGTAAGGCACCAAGGTGTTGGTGTTTATGATAAGCAAGCATTGGTGTTGGTGAACTACTCTGAGCAGAATGCAGTTGCATTATTGGCTCTTGAAAGTTTAATTAAACAATCTGTCTTTGAGCGATATGGCGTGTATTTAGAAAGAGAGCCTGTTGAGTTGCCGACTGTTTTAAGTGCTAAGGAAGAGCTTTCGTGAAAATAGGGATAATGGATTCTGGTGCTGGAGGAGTGACTATTCTTAATGCAATTCGTCATAAAATTCCTGCCTTGGATTTGGTTTATCTTGCCGATGAACAGTTTGCTCCATATGGTGAAAAAACATCAGAAGCGATACGGTCGCGTATTATTAAAATTGGTCGTTTTTTTGAAAGTGAAAAAGTGGATGCGATTGTTGTTGCTTGTAATACTGCGACGGTTGTTGCTATTGATTGTTTACGGTCGCATACCGTTTTGCCGGTAATTGGTGTTGAGCCTGCGGTTAAACCGGCTTTTCGAATAAGTAAAAAGCGTCATGTTGCTGTATTGGCGACATCACTGACGGCTAACAGTCAGCGTCTTGGTGAGCTTATCGCTTTATGGCGTGAAGATAGTCAAGTTTGGGTGATGTCCAGTCCAACGTTAGCATTTGCCATTGATGCTTGGCCTCAATCCAAAGCTGATGTTGAGAAAACAGTTAAAAAACTATGTGATGATATGAAAGCATCTGCAGTAGACACCTTGGTATTAGCGTGTACCCATTATCCGTTAGTGAAGTCATTGTTTGTTGCTGAGTTAGGTGCATGTTGCGACATCATAGAGCCTAGTGAAGGGGTTGCCTCACAGTTGGTGCGCCGATTGGAGCAGGCTTATCCAGAACGTTTAGGCGAATTTTGCGTTTCTAATGGTAGTGCTGAGATAGAAATCTTCAGTACAAAAAAAATAGAAGATAAGGCTCGCTTATCTCAATGGGTAGAGGATGCTGCTGCAATTGTTTGTCAAAAAACGATTGAATTAGCGTCATGTAATGTTGCTGTGTAACGATATTTTTTGTTGTGGACTTTCCTGAAGGTGTTGGTGTTTTGCCTTTAGAGGGGGCTGTATTTATTAAGCCAGTATAAGATTTATGCTGGCTTTTTTGTGTCTGAAATTTACATTTTTATAGCTATTGTCTTAAAAAGCCCTTTATAGTTTTGATATGAATGATTGTTAGTTTAATGGTAAGGGCTTGCAAGAAGATATTAGTAGAGGATTGCGTTAGTTGGCGCCAATAAAAAGGCCCGCATGATGATGCGGGCCTTTTTGTTATACAACAAGCGAGGCTTGTTCAGCGCTTATTCAGAGTCAGAAACACTCTCTGCTTTTTCGCTACGAGCTAAGCGCGGGTCATTTTTAACACGACCAGCTGAAGAGCGGCGACTAGCAGATGCTGCTTGACGTTTTTCAGCCAATGCTTGTTTCATTTTTTCTTGTTGAGCAAGAATAGCTTCAGGCAATTCTACAGCGGATTTTTTCTCAGCTACTGCTTTGGCTGCTGGCTTACCTCGTCCACGGCGCGGTGCGCGAGATCGACTAGACTCAGGTTTCGTTTCAGCAACAGGTTCTGCTTTCGCTTCAGCAGCAGGTTTTGCTTTCGCTTCAACTACAGGCTCAGGTTTCGTTTCAGCAACAGGTTCTGCTTTCGCTTCAACTACAGGCTCAGGTTTCGTT
>JBQEFB010000019.1:45270-64833 GCA_052107635.1 Marinomonas sp.
TCAGCAACAGGTTCTGCTTTCGCTTCAACGACAGGCTCAGGTTTCGTTTCAGCAACAGGTTCTGCTTTCGCTTCAATGACAGGCTCAGGTTTCGTTTCAGCAACAGGTTCTGCTTTCGCTTCAACTACAGGTTCTGCTTTCGCTTCAACTACAGGCTCAGGTTTCGTTTCAGCAACAGGTTCTGCTTTCGCTTCAACGACAGGCTCAGGTTTCGTTTCAGCAATAGGTTCAGCTTTCGCTTCAGCTTTAGCTTGTTCAGGTGTTGCTGACGTGTTTTCTGTATTCGCTTCATCTGCTTTTTGAGGGCGTTGACGGGAGCGACGAGAACGACGAGAACGGCGTTGGTCACGTGGTGTATCATCAGACTCTGAGTCGTTGTTATTTGCTTCATCGGCGGCCTGAATAGCGGCTTCTGCTAATGCAGCAATTTCTTGCTCTTTTAATTTCTCAGCGATTTGTACGTCGTCTTTTAATTTACCATTACGGCGACGATTGTCATTACGATCTCGTTTTCGTTCAGCTACTTCAGGGATGACTTTTTCTTTAGCGGCAGTTTTAGGTGCGTGCTCTTTCTTGTCAGCTTTGTGTTCCTGATGTGTTGGCTTGTTGTCTGGCTTGTTGTCTGGCTTGTTGTTGCTGCGAGGGCGGTTGTTGCGATTAGAGCCTTTATCGTTAGTCGCTTCAGCTTGCTCGCGACGTGACTGGCGAGTAGATCGTGCATTCTCGCTGCCTGACTCTTTTCTTGTCGCATTACGATCTGAGTTCTGGTGCTTAGTTCGTTTGTTGCGATTATTGCGATTTGCATTAGTGCTAGCAGAAGAGTGTTGTTCACTAGAAGTGTTCTCACTGCGTGTATTGCTTGTTCTGCTACTGCTACTGCTACTGGTGTTGCTCTTAGTAGGTGCTGCTTTTGGCTTGGCTTCTACCGGAGAGCTTTCGCCAAACAATGCGTTCATAATACGTTTGAATAAGCCGGGCTTTACTGTTTTAGCAGGGGTTGCCTTCGTTTCAGCGGCTTTAGGTGCTGGTGTGGCAACATGTGCTGGTGCTGGCACTTTAGGTGCAATACTGGTCACCGCCGCTTGTGGGCGAGTGCTTTCATTAACCTGTCGAGGCTCATAAGGAGGTTGTTCTGGCGTCTCGACAATTGAGTAGCTGTTTTCATGCTGTACAGCAACAGTGCTGTCATCACGAATACGCTCTACTTCAAAGTGAGGTGTTTCCATGTGAGGGTTGGGTACTAAAATAATATGAACACTGTTACGTTTTTCTATTTTAGCAATATTTGTACGTTTCTCGTTTAGTAAGAAGGTCGCAACAGAAACGGGCAATACAGCACGAATTTGAGCTGTGCGCTCTTTAGAGCATTCTTCTTCAATAAGGCGAAGAACAGACAACGCTAATGATTCCACATCACGAATGAATCCTTGGCCATTACAGCGAGGACAAACGATACCGCTTGTTTCACCAAGAGAAGGGCGTAGGCGCTGGCGAGACATTTCTAATAAACCAAAGCGTGAAATACGACCAATTTGAACGCGTGCGCGGTCGGCTTCAAGCGCATTTTTCATGCGATTTTCGACTTCTTTTTGGTTGCGTACTGGTGTCATATCGATGAAATCGATTACAACCAATCCGCCAATATCACGAAGACGTAACTGGCGAGCAATTTCGTCAGCAGCTTCTACGTTTGTTTGTAGTGCTGTTTCTTCGATGTCTCCGCCTTTAGTAGCACGAGCGGAGTTAATGTCGATGGAAACCAGTGCTTCAGTTGGGTCAATAACAATCGAACCACCAGAAGGAAGGCGGACTTCACGTTGGAAAGCGGTTTCGATTTGGCTTTCGATTTGGAAGCGGTTAAATAATGGGGTTGAGTCGGTGTAAAGTTTGATACGAGATTTGAAATGCGGCATAACTTGCATAACAAAGTTAATCGCGTCTTGGTAAGCATCTTTTTCATCAATCAGCACTTCGCCGATATCTTCGCGTAAGTAATCACGAATGGCACGAATAACGATGTTACTTTCTTGGTAAATCAAGAATGGAGCTGGTTTTTCGGTTGCTGCTTTGGTAATAGAAGACCATAAAGTATCTAGGTAGTCTAAATCCCATTGAAGTTCTTCAGTAGAGCGACCAACACCAGCAGTACGAACAATTAAACCGCCGTTTTCAGGTGTGTTTAAGCCAGACATTGCTTCTTTAAGTTGTGAGCGCTCATCGCCATCGATACGACGAGAAATGCCACCTGCGCGAGGATTATTTGGCATTAATACCAAATAGCGACCAGCTAAGCTAACAAATGTTGTTAATGCTGCGCCTTTATTGCCGCGTTCTTCTTTGTCGACCTGAACAATGACTTCCTGACCTTCATTTAATACATCTTTAATATTAATGCGGCCGTCATGGTTAGACTTTTTAGAGAAATACGTTTTAGAAATCTCTTTAAGAGGAAGGAAGCCGTGGCGATCTGCGCCATAGTCTACAAATGCTGCTTCTAAACTCGGTTCAATGCGAGTTATGCGGCCTTTATAAATGTTTGCTTTCTTCTGTTCTCGTGAGCCAGATTCGATGTCAAGATCGTATAAACGTTGTCCGTCGACAAGGGCGACGCGCAACTCTTCTTGTTGAGTTGCATTTATTAGCATTCTAATCATTATAATTGTGAACTCTGTTGGCTGACGCGAATAAAAGCGTAGTAGAAGGAACTGATTAAGGTTCTAACCCAGACATAGTGATAACGATTCGTAGTGTTTAGGCATGTAGAGTGCGCGGTGCGTTTATAAGAATAAAACGATTTTGTGCGGTCGCTGCCAAATCAATAACAAAAAGTCCCTATACTGGTCTCGTTTTTTGCTTTTTACGAAACGACGCGAACGCGCGGCCGAGCAATTAATGAGATTTCCTTCCCACTGACACAGAATTATCCGAATCATGCGGTTTATTATTTAAGATTAACTGTTACAGAGGTAAGATAGAGGGCCGAAGTGTCGCTTCGGCAGTATTAATTCAATTCTCAGTGTCTTATCTTCGAGGTGTTTTGTTGCCTCTTACCCTCTGTGAATGTGAATATAGCAGTAAAAACTAAGTGCTTCAATTATAAAGGAAACCAATCTTTGGTTATGTCGGATTCAGATCAAAATTCCGCAGAGAGACCAGCGGTACGCTATGTAACGATTGACGAGAATAATACCGGTCAACGAATCGATAATTTTCTGGTTACTTTGTTAAGAGGGGTGCCAAAAGGCAAGCTGTATAACCTTCTACGCAAAGGTGAAATTCGCGTTAATAAAAAGCGCACTAAGCCAGATTATCGTTTGCAACATGATGATGTTGTGCGTATTGCGCCTATCGTCTTAGCGCCTGTGGCGGATAAGCCTATGCTGTCAGACAAGTTAAAAGACAGCATAGAGTCTCGTATCATCTACGAAGACAAAGGCTTGATGGTGGTAAATAAACCATCTGGTCTTGCTGTACATGGTGGGAGCGGCTTGAGTTTTGGGCTTGTGGAAGTGGTACGACAAATGCGCCCACAAGAGAAATTTATTGAACTTGTTCATCGATTAGATCGTGACACGTCTGGTTTGATCATGATTGCTAAAAAACGCAGCGTCCTAAAAGAGTTACATACTGCATTGCGAGAAAAAGAAGGTGTTCAAAAAACCTATCTTGCATTGGTGTATGGCAGCTGGCCAAAACGTAAGTTACAAGTCAATGCTCCGCTACTGAAGAATGAGCTGAAATCTGGAGAGCGGGTTGTTAAGGTTCATACTGAAGGTAAAGAGAGTTTGACTCGCTTTAAGTTGGTTCGTCAGTTTGAAGGTTACAGCTTAGTAGAGTGTGAACCGGTCACCGGACGCACTCATCAGATACGAGTTCATACTTTACATGCTGGTTATCCGATTGTTGGTGATGAAAAATATTCACCTACAGAATCGTTAAAAGAAACGAAAACATTGGGTTTTAAACGATTGTGTCTACATGCTACACGATTAGATATTATGTTAAAGGGTGAGCGTATGTTGTTCGAAGCGCCTATCGATAAAGAATGGCAGACGCTGATGAATGAGGCATTAACCTCGGTTTTTTAATGAATTGAGTGTCATATCGTGTCATAAAAGAGGAGTAGATCTAGGTCTGTTCCTCTTTTTTTATAGGTTGTGCAGGCGTTTTCTATCAACACTAGGCTGATATAGGTCACTGTTGGCAAAGTGCTGTTTGTTATTATGGAATATAAGAATCTTGTCGGATTCTGGTGATTTTTAATGGGGATGTTTATGAAGGCAGGTGGTGTAAAATTGATTCCTGGTGCCATTTCAGTTGGTTTGGCGTTACTGATTTGGTTTGTGGTTCCTGTGCCGGATGGCGTATCCGTGAATGCGTGGCATTTATTAGCACTGTTTGTTGGGACTGTGGTTGCTATTATTGGCAAGGTAATGCCTATTGGTGCTTTGGCTATTTTGGCCATTACTTTGGTGGCTATTACTGGTGTAACAAATGATAGTCCATCAGGTGCGATTAAAGATGCGTTAAGTGGCTTTTCTAACTCTTTGATCTGGCTGATTGGTATTGCCATTATTATTTCTCGTGGCTTAGCGAAAACGGGGCTAGGTAATCGTATTGGTTATTATTTTATTTCTTTATTTGGTAAAAAAACCATTGGTATCGGTTATGCCTTGGCCCTGTCTGAATTAATCATAGCGCCAGTAACGCCAAGTAATACGGCCCGTGGCGGCGGCATTATTCATCCCATTATGAAATCCATTGCGACAAGTTTTGGTTCGTCACCAGAAGAAGGGACTTCCCGAAAAATTGGACATTATCTTGCCTTGGTTAATTATCATATAAACCCAATTACGTCTGCGATGTTTATTACTGCGACGGCACCGAACCCTCTTATTGTTAAGCTTATTGCTGATGCTACTGGAGCAAACATTAGTATTACTTGGGGGACATGGGCATTAGCTGCTTTGTTACCAGGTCTGGTGTGTATTGCTTTAGTGCCTTTGGTTATTTATGCCATTTATCCTCCAGAAATAAAAAGTACTCCTGATGCGAGTAACTATGCAAAGTCTAAATTAGCTGAAATGGGAGTAATGAGTTACGGCGAAAAAATCATGATTTCGGTGTTTGCTTTATTGCTTATTCTCTGGGCAGGTGTGCCAGCTATGCTCTTTGGTGCAGCATTTGCGGTAAATACCACGGCAGTCGCGTTTTTAGGCTTGTCTATCTTGTTGTTAAGTGGTGTCTTGAGTTGGGATGATGTACTGAAAGAAAAATCCGCTTGGGATACAGTGGTATGGTTCTCAGCGTTGGTTATGATGGCGACGTTTCTTAATAAGCTTGGTTTAGTTCATTGGTTTTCGACCGTTGTGCAAGAGAATATTGCTCAGTTTAATCTAAACTGGGGATTGTCTGTGGTTATTCTCGTTGCCATATACTTTTATGTGCATTACTTTTTTGCTAGTACTACGGCGCATATCACGGCGATGTTCGCAGCCTTTTATGCGGCGGGCTTAGCGCTTGGTGCACCACCGCTGTATCTTGGTTTGTTGCTTGCTGGGGCTTCTTCTTTAATGATGTCGTTAACGCATTATGCCACAGGGACATCGCCGATCATTTTTGGATCTGGTTATGTTTCTATGGAGGATTGGTGGATTATGGGCTTTATTATGAGTGTGGTGAATTTGGCCGTTTGGGGTGTTGTTGGCGGGCTCTGGTGGAAGGTTTTAGGGTATTGGTAGTGTAATGCTTTGGGTCTGTGAGTTATTCTGAATATTAAAAAAGGCGACTGTTTAGTCGCCTTTTATTATATTTAAATTGTCTTAGGACAATTTAGGAATGCCTGTCAGGTAACCAACCGCCGCGCCGAAGCGATCTTTGTAATTTGCACGGATGTATGGGTCTAGTACGTCTTTTACTTTGTCATGCAGTGGACTGTTCCAATCACCTGGGTGTTGGAAGTTACTCATGATATAAGTCCAGCCATGTAGCTCGTCTACAGCATGTAGGCCGGTGGATTCTGCGCCAGCAGGAGTAGACAAGATACGCGATAGTTCACCACTGTCGACGTTATAAGCCCACAAGAAGTTATTTACGTGATTACCACTGTCTTCACCTATGAACAAGGTGCGTAGCTTTTCAGAATATTTAAGGTTATCAGGATTTGATATGCGATCAGCATGAGCGGTATTGCCAAGTTCATCAGCTACAGCAAGGTCTTCACCGATAAGATTTAAAGGTGGCACCATGTGAACGGAAACCCATTCGCTATCGATAGCGTGGCCGTGATTGTCTTTTTGGCCGCCAGTTAATGTGTGTTCGTAAACAGCGCCTGCTTTAGGGCCTTCAACATGAATGTCCGTACTACCATCTGTCATTGTCTTATAAATGTAAGACATAGCAGAGTAGGCTTTTTTATCTTTGATATTAACCGTTGTGCCTTCCATCTTAGTGAAGCCTAGAGAAGCACCTACCAATGCAGCGTAACGATGAGTTTCTAAGAAAGCAGCTTCTTTTTCCATACCTGGTTTTAATTTTACCCAGTTGGTTTTGCCGCTATAACCAATTTTTGTAAAACTAGCATCTTTAGGGTCTTTGGTGTGGATTTCCATAATATCCGTTGATTTGATGCCCGCATCTACAAGGCGCTGTATCTCGTCACTGTTTGCTTCGCCAAGTTTGATCCAAGACAGTTTGCCTTCGCCAGGGCCTTTGCCAGAAACTTGATGCCATTTGGCAACGTATAGCTTACCAGCTGATAAGTCACGAGGCTTGTCAGCAATAAACATAAATAGGCCACTGTTAGTGAAATCATCACCCATTAAGACAGTGCGTTCATCTGGCATCACTTGGACAAGTTCATGAGAAATGCGGCCCATACAGTAATGCTTTACCACCGAACCAGTACCATCTTTGTTGACTGTTACTTCAGGCATATGGCCATAGTTATAAGGTGTTGCTTTGTTTGCATCGCCAAATAAGTTTTTGCTGTAGGCTTTGAATCTTTCATCGTCTAAGTCAGAGGCGTCTGGCTGGTATTCTTCACTAGAAAGGTGAGTGCCCCAAGGAGATAGGCTCGCTCCACAAGTAATCCATAGGCCACCAACGTTAGAGGTGTCTACATTGTGATATTTCACTAATGTTAGTTCGCCAGTTTCTGGATTTTGATCTAGCGTCAAAACAGCAATAGGAGAAGGTAAGCGGCCATACATTTCATTGCCCGCGCCGTCGCGGCTAGTGTACTCAAATTGAACAACTGCAAAAACGTGATTACCATAAACACCGGCAACCTTTGCGTCTTTTACTGTTAGTAAGCTAGAGCCATCAGGACAGTCGGAGAAGAATTGACGATTATTAAAAGTAGGATCTGTAATAGGTTTATTATTTATATCATAATAACCACCAGCGACTAGAGTGTTGCCATTACCGTCAGAAACGTGGTCGCCTGAGACAAAGAAAGTGTGGTAATCCAATTTAACTAAGCGACTAGAACCATCTTCAAATTTCAATTGCATGGCTGCATTGGTGTATGCCGTTGCCATTGCTGCTGGGTTGCTTAATGAAGGGGCTGCCATTGGAACAAAGCTAACAGAGGATAGTGGTACATCTGTAGCATTTTCTGCGAATGCTTTAGCGCTAAAAACACCACCAGCAAGTGGTAATAATGGTGCGCCGGCCATATAGCTAAGCATACGGCGTTTAGTGTTATCGATTGACTGACTCATGGTAATCATTCCTTTCTATATTCAGGGATGTCTGAAATAAGTGAAATAGTTCGAATAATGTTTTGTTGAATAACTGCGAGACAAAGTAAACCATGCGGACTGTTAACGTTTCGTGACGTCTATATGTTATTTTTATTTCAAATCAATGAAATGCTGTTAGTTAGGCAGTATTAATTTTAGTTGTTATGAATAAACAGTAGGCGTTTTAAATGGATACATCGGTTAATTTTGTCATGATACGACGTCAATTCGATTTTCGAGCTATCGAGATGGGACGTTGGGTGACGCCTGATGAGCGAGATCGTGCGGCAGTGAACTTTTACCGTGCGTTATGTGATTTGATGGATGTACTGCAAGGACCTGAAACGCTGATTTCATTACGGGGTACTTTGGGTTTGCAGTTTGGTAAAGGTGGGCGACCAGGCGTGGCGGCGCATTATATGCCAGCGACACGACAGTTGGCGTTAGCAAAAAATGCCGGTGCAGGATCTCTTGCTCATGAGTGGTATCACGCATTCGATCATTATATGGGAGACAAAATGTTTCCTGTTTTGGGCTCTCAATCCTTTGCTTCGGCTAACTGGCTAACCGCCACTAAGATGCAACCTCATCCTCTAAATGCATTATTGGACAGCTGTTTTAAGGCGATCATGCTCAATCCAGAGGAGACGGCCCCGAGTGCGTTGTTCGATGCTTCAAAACGAACGGATCAAGCGTTAAATATTGTCTATTACGCCAAGCCAGAAGAGTTATGCGCCAGAGCCTTTGAAGCCTTTATTGAAGACGAAAAAACCCAAAGTCGTTTTCTTGTAAAGGGTAGCCGCTATTCAGATGAAGCTAAATCTGGGCTCTATCCACAAGGTGAGCAGCGGCAGTCTATAAATGCGGCCTTTAAAGCCTATTTTTCAAGGCTTGGGGCTGCATTGCATCGACAACGGAGTTAACTAGGCTTAGTAAAACTTACCTTTTTGTGTGGTTTTGCTAAATACTGTATATATATACAGTATTTGTTCTGGCCTCACTAGATTGATGACTAGGTGAGTTGCAGCGAGTTCTGACTTAGTTCTAAAAAACGATCAGTGACACCGCTAAATTCATATGAATTCATGTGAGTATGAGAAAGCGATCAGCATCGTACCTGCCATCACAACCATGATACAAACCATCCGTACTATTCCTAGCAGAGTAAGTAAATTGTATTGCCCAGCGACAAAACTGGTCTGCTATTGAGCGTATTAAAAACGCTACTATCTGTTATTTTCGAATTTACGTTCGAAATGTCGATTGGTTATGAGCGTTGTATTTTCTAACGTTTTTCCGATCCAATTTAATGCAAAAATATATGCGCTTTTTTAGTTCGTTTGTTTAAAAAACATTAAATAAACGGGCATTAACGCTTTGTTTTAGGGCGTTATTTTAACTGATACATTTTTTTTAATTTTCTTGTCATTGATTAATTGATTTCACTTTCTCGGTATGTAACTGTGAAAAAATAATATGACAACAGATACATAATTTTAAAAAAAATATCATTAAGGATCATAAAAAAATGAACGAAAATTCTAATTCATTAGTGTATCAATTAGATGATGTGCCACCACCATTAAAATCCTTGTTAGCCGCTACTCAGCATGTTTTTGCTTCTATTGTTGGTATCGCGACCCCATCTCTTATTATTGGCGGTGCTTTGGGGTTAGGTGGGTATATTCCTTATCTAATTGCCATGGCTTTTTTTGTTTCTGGTATTGCAACCTTTATTCAATGTCGAAAAGTGGGTCCCATTGGTTCTGGTATGTTGAGTATTCAAGGGACAAGTTTTGCTTTTTTAGGGGCAATATTGGCGGCAGGTTTTGCTGTTAAGGCTAAGGGTGGAACACCAGAAGACATTTTATCGATGATTTTTGGTCTATGTTTAGTCGGGTCTTTAATTGAAATAGTGTTGTCACAGTTTCTAGATAAATTAAAGCGAGTTATTACGCCGACAGTGACTGGGATTATTATTAGTGTTATCGGTTTAAGTTTGATTAAAGCAGGGTTTACTGATTTGGCTGGTGGTGCGCGAGCTGGAGATAGTTTGGGTGAGCCGCTATTTTTATTATTAGGACTTTTTGTTATTGCGGTGATCTTAGTGATGACCTTTATTGGTAACGCAACCCTTAGGATCTCAGCAATCATGATTGGTATCGTCGCTGGTACTGTTCTGGCAAGCTTTTTTGGTTTGGTGAATACGCTGCCGCTAAGTAGTGCAGAGGTGTTTGCTGTTCCTCTGCCTTTTAAGTTCGGCTTAAATTTTGATTTTGGATTGTTTTTACCAATAGCATTTTTATATTTAGTGACCGCCATTGAAACATCGGGGGATTTGACTGCAAGTTCAATGGTGTCTGGTCAGCCAGTGGAAGGTCCTATTTATTTAGAACGTATTAAAGGTGGAGTATTAGGAGATGGTGTTAACTCTGCAATTGCGGCAGTATTTAATACCTTTCCAAATACGACATTTTCGCAAAATAATGGTGTTATTCAGATGACGGGGGTGGCGAGTCGTCATGTAGGTCTTTGGACTGCTGGAATTTTGTTTTTGATGGGTCTTTTTCCTGTTATAGGCTCAATTTTTCTGATTATTCCTAAGTCTGTTTTGGGTGGGGCTACCTTGGTTCTTTTTTCGACAATTGCGGTGACTGGAATACGTATTTTAGCATCTCAAGAAATGACATTACGTACTATTTATATCATAGCGGTATCATTTGGCTTGGCATTAGGTGTGACCTTGGTTCCGGATTCGACTCAACACTTGCCTCCGTTGATTAAGCAGGTGTTTGCAGGGCCAATCACCTTGGCAGGTATTAGTGCGATTGTATTAAGTTTGATTATTCCAGATAAGAAAAAAGTACAATAAATAGTTAGTTAATAAAACAACGCCTGATTAGCTTGTGCTAATCAGGCGTTGTTTGGTTGGTCTTTGGGTTTAATGCTTACGCCTGAGAAATGCTTTAGTTTTCTTTCTCCAGGCGGCTGTCAATACGTGTTTAGGCTTCGTAGCTGTCGATTGGTGGGCATTCGCAGAACAAGTTACGATCGCCGTAAACGTTGTCAATACGACCCACTGGTGGCCAGTATTTGCGTGCTTTGATCCAAGGAAGTGGGTAGGCCGCGTCTTTACGGGAGTAAGCGTGAGTCCATTCCATATCCAGCAAAGAGTCTGCTGTGTGTGGTGCGTTAACCAATGGATTGTCTTCCACTGGCCATTCGCCATCTTGTACACGGCTGATTTCGTTACGGATTTGAATCATCGAATCACAGAAGCGATCTAGCTCTTCTAGGTTTTCAGATTCAGTAGGCTCTATCATTAAGGTGCCAGCAACAGGGAAAGACATTGTTGGTGCGTGAAAACCGAAATCCATTAAGCGTTTTGCAATGTCCTCTTCACTAATGCCAGACTCTGCTTTTAGCGGACGAATGTCGATAATGCATTCGTGCGCAACGGTGCCGTTTTTACCTGTGTAAAGCACTGGGTAATGCTCGCCTAGACGTTTAGCAATATAATTCGCATTCAAAATGGCATTAAAGGTCGCATCACGCAGCCCTTGGTCGCCCATCATTTTGATGTACATCCAAGTGATGACAAGAATGCTTGCGCTACCATAAGGCGCAGCAGAAACCGCCCCATGTTGCTCTTGCATGCCCATGACGGGTTCAACAGCATGACCCGGTAAGAAAGGCGCTAGGTGAGATTTGACACCAATTGGCCCCATGCCAGGACCGCCACCACCGTGAGGAATGCAGAAGGTCTTGTGTAGGTTAAGGTGAGACACATCACCACCAAACGCACCAGGAGGTGCAATGCCTACCAAGGCATTTAGGTTGGCGCCATCGATGTACACTTGACCGCCAAAGTTATGCACTATGTCACACACTTCACGGATGTGTTCTTCAAATACACCGTGTGTGGATGGGTAAGTCGCCATGATGCAACTCAATTCAGCTGCGTGTTTTTCTGCTTTTGCTGCTAAGTCCACAAGGTCGATGTTGCCATCTTCGTCGCATTTTACAATGACGACTTTCATTCCAGCCAATGCCGCAGAAGCAGGGTTAGTGCCGTGTGCAGAGCTTGGGATTAAACAGATATTACGACCGTGGTCACCACGAGATTTGTGGTACTTATCAATGGCGATAAGGCCCGCGTATTCTCCTTGGGCACCTGAGTTAGGCTGCAATGATACTGTGTCATAGCCTGTTGCTTTTGACAGCATGGCGATCAATTCAGTAAGCAATGCGTGGTAGCCAGCGGCTTGTTCTGTTGGTGCGAACGGGTGAATACCACCAAATTCTGCCCAAGTCACAGGAATCATTTCAGAAGAGGCGTTCAGCTTCATTGTGCAAGAGCCAAGCGGAATCATGCTTTGGTTAAGCGCAATGTCTTTCACTTCAAGTTGGTGCATGTAGCGCATCAACTCAGTCTCACTGTGGTGAGAGTTAAATACAGGGTGCGTTAAAATAGCGTCTTGGCGTAATAGCGCAGCATCAAAGCCTGTGCTAGCCGTCGTCGCGTCTATGTCTTCTTGAGACAAAGAGAAGCCGAAACAGTCAGCAAGGTCGATTAAATCTTCGCTGGTGGTTGTCTCACTAAAGGAAATAGAAAGGCGATCAGCGGATGTTTGATGCAGGTTAATCAGCTTTGCTTGTGTCGCTGCGACTATGTCGGCCGTCTTTTCATTGGTGTCAACGACGACCATGTCAAAGTAGTTAGCATTAGTCGTAAAGCCATTAGCTTGTAAGGCTGTTGCAAAACAATTGGCATAAGCGGCCACGCGAGAAGCGATTTTCTTCAAACCAACAGGGCCGTGATAGACAGCATAGAAACCGGCCATCATGGCAAGTAAGGCTTGAGCCGTACAAATGTTAGAAGTCGCTTTTTCGCGACGAATGTGTTGCTCGCGAGTCTGCATCGCCATGCGTAGGGCAAGTTTGCCATGCACATCTTTTGATACGCCAATAACACGGCCTGGCATAGAGCGCTTAAATGCGTCTTTGGTTGCTAAGAAGGCAGCGTGAGGTCCGCCAAAGCCCATAGGTACGCCAAAGCGTTGAGCGCTACCGAAGACGATGTCTGCGCCCATATCGCCAGGTGCTTTCAATAACACAAGAGCCAGTAGATCGACGGCAATGCTGGTTAAGGCGCCTTGTTCATGAGCTTGTGCGATAAGGTCTGTCAGGTCGATGACATCGCCGTTGGTGCCAGGGTATTGGAAGATGGCACCAAACACATCATGGTTGGCTAGGTTTTCATTGGCGTCTACGACGATGTCGATGTCGAGCAATTCAGCACGGGTTTTTACCACGTCAATGGTTTGTGTTAACAGCTGATCGGACACAAATAGGATGTTGGACTTTTTGCGGTTAGAACGCTTCATCAACGTCATGGCTTCGGCCGCAGCGGTTGCTTCATCAAGCAAAGAGGCGTTCGAGATTTCCATGCCCGTTAGGTCGATAATGACTTGTTGGAAGTTAAGCAGTGCTTCCAAGCGACCTTGGGATATTTCTGGTTGGTAAGGCGTATACGCAGTGTACCAGCCTGGGTTTTCCAGCAAGTTTCTTAAAATAGGTGACGGCACAAGTGTGTCGTGGTAACCCATACCAATAAAAGAACGCGCTACTTTATTTTGCTTAGCAATGACTTTTAGTTGGCGTAATGCATCGCTTTCACTAGAAGGCTTAGCAGAAAGGTCAAGATTGGCTTGGCGAATCGCTTCCGGTATGGTTTTTTCGATCAGAGCGTTTAAGGAGTCGATACCAATCGTATTGAGCATGGTACTGCGTTCTGAGTCATCTGGGCCAATGTGGCGCGCGATAAATTCGTCATTGCTTAGCAAATCACGGATACACGAAGTCATGATTTAGTTACCTATTAAGAAAACGGGGAGAGGGGCTCTCTTGCTATCATTGGCTTTGCCTGGAGATATATTGCTTAACAGGTTTGCACCTAGCAAGAGAGTAAATAACAGTGTTACTTGATAATAGCGGCGTAGCTTTGCGCATCAAGTAGTTTGCTTAGGTCAGTGCCTTCAGCAAGTTTTATTTTTGCAATCCAAGCGCCTTCGAAAGGAGCTTCGTTGATGAGTTCTGGTGCATCATCTAGATCGTTGTTGGCTTCAATTACTTCACCAGACACAGGGGCATAAATGTCGGATGCTGCTTTGACAGATTCTACAAGAGAGAATTGTTCTGTTGCTGTCACTTCTAAGCCAACATCAGGCAGTTCTATGTAAACTACATCGCCCAATAGGTCTTGTGCATGGTCAGTAATGCCGACTGTTACTGTGCCGTCGCCATTATCTAGAATCCACTCATGGGAATCTGTGTACTTAAGATTTTCTGGAATATTGCTCATGAAGGGTGCCTCTATTTAAAAAAATACCCGAGGGGAATGCCCTCGGGTATGTGATCTTAGCGGTACAGTGGGAAGCGTTTACAAAGTTCTTTTACGTCAGCTAAAACGCGAGCTTCAACTTCAGCGTTACCGTCTGGATTGCCAACTAAGCCGTCCAAAACGTCACTGATTAAGTGACCTACTTTGCGGAACTCTTCAACACCGAAGCCACGAGAAGTTGCTGCTGGTGTACCTAGACGAATACCAGAGGTAACCATTGGTTTCTCTGTATCGAACGGAATACCGTTTTTGTTACAAGTAATTCCGGCACGTTCAAGGGCTTGGTCAGCTGCATTACCTTTTAAGCCTTTAGGTCGAAGATCGACAAGCATAAGGTGAGTATCTGTTCCGCCTGTTACGATATCGCAACCACGTTCCATCATTACTTCAGCCAGCGCTTTTGCGTTTGCAACAACCTGTTTGATGTAGTCAGTGAACTCAGGTTTAAGAGCTTCCCCGAAGGCAACCGCTTTACCCGCGATGACATGCATCAATGGACCACCTTGGTAACCAGGGAAAACAGCGGAGTTGATTTTTTTACCTAATGCTAAATCATTGGTAAGAATCATGCCGCCACGTGGGCCACGTAGTGTTTTATGTGTTGTTGTTGTCACGATATGAGCGTGTGGTAGTGGTGACGGGTGAATGCCTGTCGCGACTAAGCCAGCAATGTGCGCCATGTCAACGAACAAGTAAGCACCGACTTTGTCAGCAATTTCACGGAAACGTTTGAAATCAATTTCACGTGGAATAGCAGAACCGCCAGCAATGATCATTTTTGGTTGGCATTCAATTGCTTGTGCTTCAATAGCATCGTAATCAATCAATAGAGTTTCAGGGTTAACATCGTATTGAACGGCGTTAAACCATTTTCCTGATTGAGCTGGTGCTGCACCGTGAGTTAGATGGCCACCTGATGATAGAGACATGCCCATAATAGTGTCGCCAGGCTGTAGCAATGCAAGCATTACTGCGCCATTCGCTTGCGCACCAGAATGAGGTTGTACGTTAACAAATTCACAGCTGAACAATTTTTTTGCACGATCAATGGCAAGTTGTTCTGTTACGTCGACTGCTTCACAACCGCCGTAGTAACGACGAGTCGGATAGCCTTCAGCATATTTGTTGGTTAGTACGGAGCCTTGAGCTTCCAGGACAGCTTTAGAAACGATGTTTTCAGAAGCTATCAATTCGATACCAGTTTCTTGACGCTCTTGTTCTTCAACAAGGGTTGCGAAAAGCTCTGAATCGCGTTCAGCCAAAGATTGACTGAAAAAGGCTTCGGTGTTTGCCATGGTGTAATTCCTCTTAAATAAACAATAATGCCCAATAAAGACGCTGAGTCTTGCATATAATAACACTAGGGCAGTCTAAGATGATGAAAAAAGATCATCTTTATAAGAGCGTCGATATTTGTTCGTTTCGCGCCAATTTTTCGTATCATAGCTAATATGTTTCCAATTGGAAACATATTAAATGACGGTGTTTCGATATCTTTTTACTGTATATTTTTGACTTGATGGTCAGTTTTGTGCCTATTTACGGCGTCTATTGCGTTGTTTTTTGCGTTAATTTTTTTTTGCCTTGTCATACGGATCCAAATTTAGATAATCTGTTTCTAATCGGAAACTCCTAAAATAACGTCTCAATTAAAGGTTTGTCTTATGAAACGTACTTCTCTTTATGAACAACATATTGCAGCAGATGCTCGAATGGTTGAATTCGCAGGTTATGAAATGCCAGTGCAGTATCCTTTAGGGGTGAAAAAAGAGCATTTGTGGGTACGGAAAAACGTGGGATTATTTGATGTCTCACATATGGGACAAATCATTCTTAAAGGCCAAAATGTTAAACAGGCATTTGAAGCGATTGTTCCGGTTGATGTGTTAGGTCTACCTGTAGGGATGCAACGTTACGGTTTGTTTACCACAGCAGAAGGAACTATTACGGATGACTTGATGTTTGCCAATTGGGGTGATGATGTCTTTGTTGTTGTTAATGCTGCCTGTAAAGAGCAAGACATTGCCCATTTGACCGCGTGTTTATCTGGTTGTGAGGTAGAGGTTGTTGACGATAGGGCTTTGTTGGCGATTCAAGGGCCTAAAGCGAGAGATGTTTTTGCTCGTCTGATACCTGATGTGAAAAACATGACCTTTATGCAAAGTCTTAAGTTTGATTGGCAAGGTATTGAGTTATGGGTAAGTTGCTCAGGCTATACAGGTGAAGATGGTTATGAGGTTTCTGTGCCAAATGATAAAGCTCCGGCATTTGCTCATGCACTGTTGTCGTTTGAAGAAGTTGAATGGATTGGTTTAGGCGCGCGGGACTCGTTACGATTGGAAGCTGGTTTATGCCTTTATGGGCATGATATTGATACAACAACAACGCCGATTGAAGCGTCATTAAATTGGGCTATTCAACCCGTTCGTCGCATTGGTGGTGCCCGTGAAGGTGGGTTTACTGGTGCTGATGTGATTCTGCCACAGTTTTCGAACAAACCGAGTCGTCAACGTATAGGTTTTTTGGTTGATGGCAAAGCGCCAGTGCGTGAAGGTGTGCAAATCGTGAATCAAGCTGGTGAAGACAAGGGGGTAGTAACGAGTGGTGGTTTTTCGCCTTCTTTGTCTCGGCCTATTGTGATGGCGTATGTGTCTGCTGAGGTATTACTTGGTAAAGAGCCTTTGTTTGCATTAGTGCGTGGTAAAAACATTCCATTGATTCAAACTAAAATGCCATTTGTGCCTACTGGCTATTATCGCGGCTAAATATTTCATACTGCCTGGCTTAGAGTAAGGTTACTCTCGTTATGCAAGCGTTGTACCGTTTGCATGGCGTGGGTTTAGAAGATGTGCAATAATCCTGCCTTTTTCAGGGGGTTGTTCTTTGTTTTCTGCTGCTCAGTTAATTGAAGCGTTTAATGTTTGTTTTCTTACACGCTTTAAAACCGTGCTTGTTGGTGGAGCAGATGAACCGCTTTATACCCCATCGAGTGATGGGGTTGCCCCCGCCATCATTTACTTTCGATTAGATTACCCTTCTAGTGCATTGCACGAAATCAGTCATTGGTGCCTTGCTGGTAAACAGCGTCGTCTCTTGGAAGACTATGGTTACTGGTATGAAACAGATTCTCGTACACAGCAGCAGCAAACTCTCTTTGAACATGTAGAAGTTAACCCCCAAGCGATTGAGTGTATTTTACATTGGGCTGCAGGATTACCTTTTCGTGTCAGTGTTGATAACTTAGCTTTAGTCGATTACGACGCTACGCCTTTTCAGCAATCTGTTTACCGCCAAGTCGGTAATTACCTTAACACCGGTTTACCAGAGAGGTCGCTTACGTTTGCTAAGCACTTATTGGCATACCGTTTACCTAATATCGATTTTAATGAGTTTATAAGGCAGCAGTATGAAAATTATAGCCGATGAAAATATGCCCAATGTGGTGACGCTTTTTTCTCCCTTCGCAGACGTAGAATTAGTTAATGGTAGGACGCTGAGTAATGCGCAAGTCAAGAATGCCGATGCGTTATTAGTCCGTTCAGTTACTAAAGTAAATAAAGCCTTGCTAGAAGGCAGTAATGTGCGTTTTGTGGGTAGTGCGACAATTGGAGTAGACCATATCGATACAGAGTATCTGGCCGAGCAGGATATTGCTTTTAGCAGTGCACCTGGCTGTAATGCAGAAGCGGTAGCAGATTATGTGTTTAGTGCTCTAGGGTATTTGTCACTAAGTAAAGATTTGGCTTGGCTGGATAAAAAAATTGGAGTGATTGGATACGGTAATGTTGGAAAAACGGTTTATGATCGTTTTTTTGCGTTAGGTTGTGATGTGTGTGTTTATGATCCTTTCAAAGAGAGGGAAGTTAGTAATGGCTTAGTGAATTTTGTTGCGTTAAAAACGGTACTAAATTGCGACGTTATTTCTTTGCATGCGCCTTTGACAAAAGTGGGAGAATACCCAACGCAAGGCATGATTGGTGCTGAACTTCTATCGGGTGTATTGGCGGGTACGACTATCATTAGTGCCGGTCGTGGTGGGGTAATTGATGAAGCTGCATTACGAAGCATTCATGCCTCATTACAAGGTGAGTTAAATATTGTTCTGGATGTTTGGCATGGGGAACCCCATATAGACAAGTCTACACTGGCGATTACGGACATTGCGACACCGCATATAGCAGGCTACAGTAAACAAGGTCGTGAAAAGGGTACCTGGATGATTTACCAAGCATTTTGCCAGTTTTTTGGGATTCCTAGTCCTCTTTCCCTTAATGATGCAGTGACGCCTGGAAGAGTTCGTTCTATTGGTATTGAAGATGAACCATTAACGGAAGAGATGCTTGCTCGTACCATGCACGCTATTTACGATGTGGCAAGAGATGATGCGAGATTGCGAGGTAAGTATCGGGCAGGCACAGATAAGTCGACATTTGATTGGTTGAGAAAACATTATGTTGAAAGGGATGAGTTTAATACTTGTTCTGTTTTTAATAGTGGAAAGACAGATCTTAGTGCCTTATGTTCTATTGGCTTTCAAGTTAAATAATATTAATTAATAAAATGGAATGTTGATGGCTGGGGTTAAGCAAGTTAACTTAGGTGATTTAGACGTGCCTCTAGGTGCATTTGTGCAATTAGAATTTGTCGCACCGCCTACAAGGCATATGGTAAAGGTGCTAGGGGCTATTCCGGGACGATCCCTTATTGTTTCTTGTCCTATGTCTAAAGGGCGCAATCTCTTTGTACGGGAGGGTATTCCTATCAATGCTCGGCTTATGTTAGGCACTTCTGTTTGTGCATTTTCAAGTAAAATAGCAAAGAGTTATCTTGAGCCCGCCGCCCATCTTCATTTAGCCTATCCCGAATACGTAGAAACCTCCGTTGTGCGTGACACGGTTCGTGTAGAAACTCGCCTTATTTGTAGCTTAGAGCCGACGGAATTAGAAAATACGATACCGAAAGTAACCTCTGGTATTATTGTTGACTTAAGTGTTGGCGGGGCAAAACTTATTTCTAAAGAGGATATTGGTGCGGTTAATCAATCCATGCGTGTGACTATGAAGGTTACTATTGGTGGTTATAGTTGTTTATTAAAAGTTACCTGCGAAATTAGATCTCAAGAAATTCAGATGCTTGAGCAAGTGCAATCCACCTTGGTAGACAATGATTTTTTAGCTCGAATGGGGGTTGAGTATTTTTATGTTTATGGACTTAGGTTTGTCGAGTTAGAAAAGGATATTGTTATTCCTCTTACGGCGTATATTTTAGAGACTCAGAAGAAAAAAGCACGTTAGTTACTGTGGTTTGTCTTAATGAAACGTTCGGGGAATAAAAGCCACATTAAAAAACCAGCCTAAGAGTGAAGTGACCCCATAAAGTTGGACTCTTTTCTAAGCGGTTATCAAGGCCTGTTTT
>JBQEFB010000020.1:0-64392 GCA_052107635.1 Marinomonas sp.
TGTTTCTTTAATGGATTTATGTTGTTGACAATAAGGGAGTCCACATAAGTGACTACACCAGTAGTAGCGAAGTGCTGAAGTCTATGCATATCGTTAATAGCCACGGTGAGGTGATTCCTATTAGTGCTTTTACCACGTTGGAAAGCGGTAATGCTGCGTTGACTGTCGCTCATCAAAACCTCTCTGCGACTGTGACTATTGCCTTCAATACCGCTGATAATGTGTCTTTAGAGCAAGCACAACAGGCTATATCTGACGCCATGGTAGCATTAGCTGTACCTAATACCATTGTCAGTAGTTATGCCGGTAGCGCGCAACTTTCCGAAACCTTCGCAAACAATCTACCTTGGCTAATACTTGCTGCTCTTATTTCCGTTTATATTATTTTAGGCATGCTATACGAAAGCTTTGCCCATCCACTGACGATTTTATCGACCTTACCTTCCGCTGGGTTAGGGGCTTTATTGCTCATGCAGATAACCAATACTGAACTCACCGTTGTTGCCTTAATTGGCATTTTACTGTTAATTGGTATCGTTAAAAAAAATGCGATTATGATGATAGATTTTGCGTTAGATGCGCAACGACGCTTAGGATTAACAGCCGAAGAAGCGATACGAGAAGCCTGTTTAAAACGCTTTAGACCAATCATGATGACATCATTAGCAGCTTTTTTCGGAGCCTTACCTATGGCCATAGACAGCGGTGGCGATGCCGATTTACGCAGCCCGCTCGGTATTGCTATTTGCGGAGGTTTACTGGTCAGCCAGATCCTAACACTCTACACCACACCTGTTGTGTATCTTTATATGGAAAGAGTCAGCGAATATAGCAAAACCTTGTGGCATCGCTATATTCGCAAACACTCTGATGTCCAAATGAATAAGATACCCATCACTAATGCGATAACTAATAGACAAATGGATCAAGATGAATAATCAAATTAAGCAACTCTTTGTACTAGGGATCAGTACGCTTATGCTAACAGGTTGTGGCTTATTAGGGCCTGATTATCATCGTCCTGACGCCCCTAGCAGCACACAATTTAAAGAAGCAAAAGGTTGGAAAGAAGCAACGCCAGCAGATCAGCTCGCAAAAGGTCCATGGTGGGAGGAGTATCAGGATCCAATCCTTTCTGAGCTGCTAACAAACGTACAAATTAATAACCAAAACGTGGCACAATATGCGGCAGATTATGAAAAAGCCAAAGCCGTTGCAGAAGAGGCTGGAGCAGATCTGTATCCTTCTATCAGTGGGACCGCAGGTATTACACGCTCAGGAACTCAAGGTAGAACTAGCACCAGTAACTCCGCTCAAGGCAGTATTAGTTGGGAAATTGATTTATGGGGTAAGTTGCGGCGCACACGTGAAAAAGACCGTGCTAGTGCCCAAGCAAGTGCTGCACAACTCGCATCAGCAACGCTTAGCGCGCAATCATCTCTTGCCCAATACTATTTTCAATTACGCGTATTAGATGAAAAAATACGCCTGTATCAAACTAATATTACCATCTACGAACAGTATCTAACGGTCATAAACAACCAATATAACGCGGGTAATATTGCCAGTTCATCGGTTGCACAAGCCAAAACACAATTGCACAGTGCACGAGTTTCTATGCTCGATTTAAAATGGCAAAGGGCGCAGTATGAACACGCTATTGCCGTACTAATAGGCAAACCTCCTTCCGTTTTTTCATTGCCTAAAAAGCCACTGGAATATCATTTACCGATTATTCCTATGAGTCTTCCGAGTTCGCTGTTAGAACGCCGTCCAGATATATCCTATGCTGAGCGCTCTATGGCAGCGGCCAATGCGGCCGTAGGCGTTGCTATTGCAGGTTATTATCCGGATTTAACATTATCCGCAAGCGCAGGTGTTGAAAGCTCACTACTAGGAAACTTGTTTGAACTGCCTTCCAAAGTATGGTCAATAGGCCCATCGTTAAGTGGTAATATTTTTGATTTTGGTGCGACAAAAGCACAAGTTAAACAGGCCAAAGCAGAGTACGATTCTAATGTCGCAAATTACCGTCAAACCATATTAACGGCGTTTCAAGAAGTGGAAGACTATTTAGTTGCGATGCGTGTCCTCAAAGAAGAAATGGCGGTACAAACGTTAGCCACTAACTCAGCGAAAGAATCCGCTCAAATCACCTACAATCAGTTTAAATCTGGTCTTATCGATTACCTCGATGTTGCCACCACAGAAGCAACGAGTTTGGGACAACAACAAAACCAATTAACTGTTCTTAACACCCAATTGGTTAACAGTGTTCAGCTCATTGTCGCCTTAGGGGGCGGCTGGAATATTGATAAATTACCCTCTGATAAACCACCTAAAGACACAAAAGAAGAAAACGCTAAATAGGGATAAAACCTAGTGTAAAAGAGCCCCCCATGATGATAATGGGGGGCCTAATCATGCTAGTACGCTAGCATCAGATAAAAATCGTCGCTATTATAAAGCGACAATCACTCGACCACGCACTTTACCGTCTAACAAGGCCTGCGCCGTTTCTGTTACTTCATCTAACGTGATTTCTTGACTGATTGCATCAAAATCTTCAGGTTGAAGTAACTCACTTAAACGTTGCCACGCTTCTAGACGATCCGCTAATGGGCGCATCACACTGTCGATGCCGATTAGCTTAATACCCCGTAAAATAAAGGGCGCGACAGAGGCGGGAAAATCAAGACCTTGAGCCAATCCACAAGCTGTTACAACACCACCATATTGGGTCGTTGCGCATGCATTTGCCAAAGTATGACTACCAACGCAATCGATCACCCCAGCCCAACGCTCTTTTTGCAGCGGTTTGCCAGGCTCAGAAAGCGTATTACGGTCAATTATCTCTCCAGCACCAAGACTTTTTAAATACGCAGTTTCTTCCATTCTCCCTGTAGAGGCCACAACCTGATATCCTAAACGATTTAGAAAACGAATCGCAAAACTGCCTACACCACCATTTGCTCCAGTCACTAAAATGTCACCGGAATCGGGTGTCACTCCTTGTTTTTCCAATGCTAAAACAGACAACATGGCAGTGTATCCTGCTGTACCTACAGCCATACTTTGTTTAGCGTCTATACCTTTAGGAAGAGGTATTAACCAATCACTTTTTAAACGCGCCTTTTCAGCCAAACCACCCCAATGCATTTCGCCAACACCAAAACCATTAAGTAGTACCCAATTGCCTTCTTGAAAGCGTTCAGAGTCGCTTTGCAGCACTTTACCGACTAAATCTATTCCTGGCACCATTGGATATGAACGTGCAATACGGCCCTTACCAGTAATGGCTAACGCATCTTTATAATTCAGTGTGCTGTAACAAACATCAACTAATACATCCCCCTCAGGCAACTTAGATTCTTCTAACTCAGTTAATTGGCACGTCTGGCGACGTTCTTCATTTTGAGTAATAACCAATGCACGAAACATAAAACCTCTTTTAGACCGATCGTCTATTAAATTAATCAAAAAAACCAAAAGTTGCCTTTTGGTTAATAATATTTAACGTTAATTCGCTTTTATTGCTTGTATAAAAAAAGTTAGAAAAGTATCTAATGGTCGTGTACTTTTCAGCAATCGAGTACGCTGAACAGCACCTTCCCAGCCAATCCAAAAAGCTTGAGAAGTATCTTCAAGGCTTCCCTGAAGTACGATATTTCCTTGTTTTTGTCCTTCTAACAGACAACTAGCAATACGCTTTTGCCAACTTTTATAGGTATTTTGTAACGGCTCATGGAAACTCTCTGAGAGTAATGTCGACTCTTGCTCTAAATTACCGACTAAACAACCACGCTTAAAATTATGTCGCACAATGCCTTCTTGAGCATCTTTCGCAAAGCGCTGTAATCGTTCCAAAGGAAGAAAAGCATCATCCAGCAAAAAACTGTCTAATTTCGCTTCAAAGTAACGTCGATAACGCCCAAGAACAGCTAACCCAAAAGCGTCTTTACTAACAAAATAATGATAGAAGGAGCCTTTTGGCACACCGACAGATTTTAAAATCGTATCGATCCCACTGCGTGTAAAACCTGTTTCAGTTAACACTAACATCCCTGCGCGTAATAATATTTCGCGAGTATCTTGAGTCTCATTAGGCTGTTTTTTAGGGCGTCCTCGACGCGGCTTAGCACGAACTTCACAGTCTGTTTGTTCGCTTTGCACACTAAACGTCTCAGAACTTAATATGTCACCGTTCACAAGCAGCATTACCTTTCACTTTTAAATATAATTTTTAATTTAGACCGACTGTCTATTAAAGTCAAATCATTAAACAAGCGTACTTTCTCTGTGTTTATCTTTTGTTGGTGGCACACCAAAGTAACGCTTATAGTCTCGACTAAATTGATGCACACTTTTATAGCCTACTTCTAAAGAAATCTGGCTTACATTCTTAAGACCTTGGTTTAGCAGCATTTGTGACTTTAATAGGCGTAAACGTTTTAAATACTGTAAAGGAGAAGAGCCTACTATCGCTTTAAAATGTTGGTGAAAACTCGATACACTCATATTAGCGTCTTCGGCTAATTGCTCTACTCGCACTTCTTGAGCTAATTGCAGCTGTAATTGTTGTAAAGAATGTACTATTTTTGAAAAACGCCCCTGATTCACCACTAGAGCTCGTAAAGCGTCTCCTTGTGCTCCTTGTAATGCTTCAAAAACAACTTCTCTAACACGACTTTGCCCCATTATTTTTGCGGTTTTTGAATCATGTAAAGCACGAACAAGACGAGTGACCGCTTCCAACATCTCCTTGCTCATAGCCACAGAAGACATGGGAAAATATGGTGTAGATGGATGCAAATCCGCTTCGCTAGAATCAGCGGCTAATTCGGCCAATAAAATTGGATCAATGGCTATTGATACGCCTAAAAGCGGCTCTTCTTTACTAGCAAAAGTTTCACATTCAAAAGGTAAAGGCAGTGTCTGTACCAAATACTGTCCAGAATCATAATGCATTTCACGATCACCTAAATAACCAATTTTACGGCCCTGAACAATTATCGTCAGGCCCGGACGGTAGATTAGAGGCATTCTAGGCAAAGGTTTTGCGCACTTAATTAAGCGTACGTTATTAATTGAAGTATCTGAAAATCCATCTTCATCAACAAGAGGTTTGATCAAATCGACTAAGTTAATATCTATCATCTTTTATCGGGCCATCTAGAAAAATCAATAGATAGATCATCTATTAAGGATTGTGTAGGAAAAGCTAAGTTTAATTTTTTTGTAGAAATTGGCAAAAGTATAACAAGAATGCACAACACAAAATATTCTTTCGTACTCTAGAATAAAGCACATGTATTTCATACTTTATGTTTGGAGAAAATAGAATGAGTTATACCAAAGCTTACGCCGCTACATCTGCGACAACCCCTTTAGCACCTTTTACATTCGAACGCCGTGCACTACGTAACAATGACGTAAATATCGATATTCTGTATTGCGGTGTTTGTCACTCTGATATTCATGTAGCAGAAAGTGATTGGGGCCCAAGTGAATACCCCGTCGTTCCTGGCCATGAAATTGTTGGTCGTGTTACCGAAATCGGTAGCGACGTAAATAAATATAAAGTGGGTGACTTAGTCGGTGTCGGTTGCTTAGTAGATTCTTGTCAAACTTGTTCATCTTGCAAGCAAGATCTAGAACAATATTGCGATGGTGGCATGGTAGGTACTTATGGTTCTCGAGATTTGATTGATGGTAGCCTAAATCATGGCGGTTATTCCGATCATATTATCGTAAGAGAAGAATTTGTCTTATCCATACCTGAAGCATTAGATATTCGTAAGGCTGCACCATTATTATGTGCAGGGATCACTACTTATTCGCCATTGCGTCATAATGGCGTTAAAGCTGGCGACAAAGTTGGTATTATCGGCATGGGTGGCTTAGGTCACATGGGGGTAAAGTTCGCTAAAGCATTAGGAGCTGAAGTAACCATTTTTACTCGCTCAGAAAGTAAAATTAGCGAAGCAAAAAAACAAGGGGCTGATCACGTTATCGTTTCTACTGATGAAGCGCAAATGCAAGCAGCAGCAACGACCTTTGATTACTTGTTAGATACCATTCCAGTACAGCATGATTTAAACCCTTACCTTAATTGCTTAAAAGTAGATGGTACGCATATTATTGTGGGTCTAATAGAACCAATTGACCCACCAGTACACGGCGCTAACTTAATTTTAAAACGCCGAGTGTTAACAGGTTCACTGATTGGTGGCATAGCGGAAACTCAAGAGGTATTAGAATTCTGTGCTGAACATGGTATCGAATGTGATGCTGAAATGATTAATATCCAAGATATTAACGAAGCTTATCAGCGTATGAAAAAAGGCGACGTAAAATATCGTTTTATCATTGATATGAAAAGTTTAAAAGAAGAGGTCTAACCAGTTATCCGTTAGCAAACTATTTGTGTTCTAACCTTAAAAAGCGCCAATGGCGCTTTTTTTTTGCCTGTTTTATCTACTAAAGATAAAAATTATTGCTTACCACTCCGTGCATCTCATAGCCACACGCTAAACCTGCCTACAAGAAAATCCATACCTAGACGATAAAAGTTACACACAGCAGAAAATCTATTGGCATTTTGTCGTTTTTCCACAACCAACACTATTCTAAAAAAGCCTTAATTATTCACACGTAGTATTTTTTTTGCAGTAAGTAGAAGTTTTTTTATTTTTTTACTTGTGGATTACTTTTTTTAAAAAGCATTCTAACCACCTGTTAGTAATCAGAATAAATACTTATAAAACATACATCTATAAAATTAAATTCAAAAAAAAACACCTGTTGATAAGTATGGTGATATATTGATAAGAAGTTTTGCACAGTTTTTAACAACTTTGGCGTTAAAAAACTTTCATGTATAACTAGGCATTCTATGCACAGGTTCACCTTATCCACACCACAGGATTAGAACCCCTTTTTAACAAGTTGTTATCTCTATAACAACATAATTAATATAGTAAATTTATAGTTATCCACTGATTTTATCTTGCTATATAAACATAACAAACATAAAAAGACATATATATAATACTAATATTTAATATTGATGACCGGGTGATTACGAGATAGGTCGCTTTCTTTTTTAAAATTAGCCGATATACTAGGCGCCCTTATCAAGTTGTTCGTTTTTTATTCATTTTATATTCCGAGGTTCCTGTGGATTTCCCAACCCGCTTTGATGTGATTGTGGTCGGTGGTGGACATGCTGGTACAGAAGCTGCTTTAGCTGCAGCTCGTATGGGTGTTAAAACTTTATTGTTGTCCCACAACATTGAAACTTTAGGACAAATGTCCTGTAATCCTGCTATTGGTGGTATCGGGAAGTCTCACCTAGTAAAAGAAATTGATGCTTTAGACGGTGCTATGGCATTGGCAACAGATAAAGCAGGTATTCAATTTCGTACTTTAAATTCTCGCAAAGGGCCAGCGGTTCGAGCAACCCGTGCGCAAGCTGATCGAATACTTTACAAAGCGGCAATACGCTATCAGCTTGAAAACCAAAAAAATCTTTGGTTATTTCAACAGTCTGCTGAGGATTTGATTGTTGAAGAGGGTGAAGCCCGAGGGGTTATTACTCAAACAGGTATTCGTTTTAACAGTAAAACTGTAGTACTAACAGCAGGGACTTTTTTAGGTGGCATTATACATGTCGGCTTACAAAACCACGCTGGTGGACGAGCTGGTGATCCACCATCAATTGGCTTAGCAGAAAAACTGCGAGCACTTCCATTTCGTGTTGATCGCTTAAAAACGGGGACACCACCTCGAATTGATGCACGAACTGTTGATTTCTCTCAAATGGAAGCTCAACCAGGCGATAATATTGCGCCTGTGATGTCTTACATGGGAAATCGTGAGATGCACCCGCGTCAAATTGAATGTTTTATTACCCATACCAATGAGCGTACTCACGATATTATTCGCAGTGGTATGGATCGTTCTCCGATGTATACCGGCGTTATCGAAGGTGTTGGTCCACGTTATTGTCCATCCATTGAAGATAAAATAGTTCGTTTTGCAGATAAAAACTCACATCAAATTTTTATCGAACCTGAAGGGTTAACAACTCATGAGCTTTATCCAAATGGTATTTCAACTTCGTTACCATTTGATGTGCAAATAGATCTCGTCCGTTCAATGAAAGGCATGGAAAATGCTCATATTATTCGTCCAGGCTACGCTATCGAATATGATTATTTTAATCCGCAGGATCTAAAGTACTCACTTGAAACCAAGCATATGCCTGGTTTGTTCTTTGCTGGACAAATTAATGGCACGACAGGTTATGAAGAGGCCGGTGCACAAGGTTTATTAGCGGGTATCAATGCTGCTCGTTTGGCTCAAGATAAGGAAGCTTGGACTCCACGTCGTGATGAAGCGTATTTGGGAGTACTAGTCGATGATCTGATTTCGATGGGTACCAAAGAGCCTTATCGTATGTTTACTAGCCGTGCGGAATATCGTCTTATTTTACGAGAAGACAATGCTGATATTCGTTTGACCGAAAAGGGTCGAGAGCTAGGATTAGTTTCTGATGCTCGTTGGGAAGCATTTTGTAAAAAGCGTGAAGCAATTGAACGTGAGACACAACGTTTAAAAGCAAGTTGGATTGTCCCTAATTCTGCTGAAGCTGAAGCCATTAATCCTAAGCTAGAAAGCCCTATTAGTCATGAATATAGCTTATTAGATCTATTGAAACGTCCAGGTCTTGTATACAGCGATATCGCTAACTTAAAGAATGCGCCTGAGACACCAGTAGATGATCAAGTCTCTGAGCAAGTTCAGATTGCCGTTAAATACGCAGGTTATATCACTCGTCAAGCGGATGATATTGAACGTTTGCGTCGTCAAGAAAATACCGCTTTGCCGGAAGATTTTGACTATAGCAATATGGAAGGGCTATCGAATGAGATTAAGCAAAAGTTGATGGAATCACGTCCAGCTACGCTTGCTGCTGCCTCTCGAATCCCTGGTGTAACGCCTGCTGCAGTATCCTTACTATTAATTCATCTGAAAAAACGTGCGATTGCACGCAAAAGTGCCTAGAATCATCAGCCGATAACGCCTTTAATTGGATTCGACTGTGACACACTTTGATGCCATTCAAAAAGGCGCCCAAGAAATGGGCGCCAATTTATCTGATACAACGATTCAAACGCTTGTAGATTATCTTGCCATGTTCCAAAAATGGAATAAGGCCTATAACCTTACTGCGATACGTGATGTTGATCAGATGATTTCATTACATTTACTCGATAGCCTAGCAACATTACCTTTTATTACTGGTGAGCAGATTATTGATGTTGGAACCGGACCGGGATTACCGGGCATGGTGCTTGCTATTTGTCTTCCTGAAAAACAATTTACCTTGTTAGATAGCAATGGTAAAAAAACCCGATTTCTGACCCAGGTTAAAATGGAACTCGGTATAAAAAATGTTACCGTAGCAAATGAACGAGTAGAAAAACATGCTCATCAAGGTTCTTATGATCATGTTATTTCACGTGCCTTTGCTTCGCTTCAAGACATGATAAACTGGACTTTACCCTTACCAAAGGACACAGGTAACTTTTTAGCGATGAAAGGGGTGTACCCTAGTGATGAGCTAATTGGACTGCCTTCAGGTGTTGAAGTTCTAAGCATTGAACCGCTCAATGTGCCAACCATCCACGCTGAACGACATATGGTAGTGATGGCACGCAAAGGATAACAAAACATGGCGAGAATAATCGCAGTCACGAATCAAAAAGGTGGCGTGGGTAAAACCACAACCTGTGTCAATTTAGCCGCTTCTTTAGCAGCAATGAAACGTCGTGTGCTTTTGATCGATCTCGACCCTCAGGGAAATGCCACCACAGGAAGTGGGTTAATCAAAGATCAGCTGGATACCAGCGTCTTTGATGTTTTGGTTGGTACTCATGGGGTAAAAGACGTGATTGTACCTGTTATGGAAGATCTATCTGGTCCTGGTAAATATTGGGTATTACCTGCTAACGGTGATTTAACGGGTGCCGAAGTCGCATTATTAGATTTACCAAGTAAAGAAACTCGGTTGCGAGCTGGTCTTTATGAAGTGAGTAATGACTTCGATTACATATTGTTAGATTGTCCTCCAGCATTAAATATGTTGACAGTTAATGCGCTTGCAGCTTCCCAAGGTGTATTGATCCCTGTGCAATGTGAATATTACGCTTTGGAAGGTTTGACGGCATTATTGCAGACGATTGAGCGTATTTCACATGCTTTGAACCCATCTTTAGAAATTGAAGGGATTTTACGTACTATGTATGATCCTCGACCTAGCTTAACTCACGATGTCTCTGGTCAATTGCAAAAGCATTTTGGTCCGAAAGTGTATGACACTGTCATCCCAAGAAATATCCGCCTTGCTGAAGCCCCAAGTTATGGTTTGCCGGTACTGCATTATGAAAAACAATCTCGTGGTGCGATGGCTTATCTCGCTCTTGCAGGGGAGTTTATTCGAAAAAGCACCACATAGTTTGGTTATAGATGCTACTGAATCTCTAGGATACTAATTTCAACTAAGGTTTTATAACATGACGATCAAAAAAAGAGGCTTAGGTCGCGGCTTAGACGCTTTGTTAGCTCCACAGGCGACAGCGACTGAATCTAACGACTCTTCTGCCCATGAAGCAATTAAAGGATTAACTTATTTACCGGTTGAATGGCTTTCAAAAGGTAAATTTCAACCTCGTCGTGATATGAACCCTGCCTTATTAGATGAGCTTGCATCATCTATTCGTACACAAGGTATTATGCAACCGATTGTGGTTCGACCTAACGGTACGAATCAATATGAAATCATCGCCGGTGAGCGACGTTGGCGTGCTGCTAAATTGGCTGAGTTAACGCAAGTCCCTGTTATTGTTCGTCATGTTGAAGATTCTGATGCGGTGGTATTAGCATTAATAGAAAATATACAGCGTGAAGACTTAAACCCAGTCGAAGAGGCTTTGGCCTTACAGCGTTTAGTAGAAGATTTTAATTTAACTCAGCAGCAAGTGGCTGATACCGTTGGTAAATCTCGTTCAGCTGTCGCGAATCTTTTGCGTCTATTAGGCTTATCTCCGGAAGTTCGCCGCTTATTGGAGCATGGTGATATTGAAATGGGCCATGCCCGTGCATTACTACCATTAGAGCAAGAAAAACAAATTCAAGCTGCATCACAAGTTGTTACTCGATCATTATCGGTACGAGAAACCGAACGATTAGTAAAAACACTTCAAGCGTCTGATGTTAATCAAAAAGCAGCGACGCAATTACCTGACTTTAATGCAGAGGCTGAAAAAATCAGCCAAACGATCAATGCCGCAGTAAAGATACAGCCATCCTCGAAAGGTAAAGGGAAGGTGGTTATTGAATACCGCAACCCTGAGCATTTAGAGTTGTTAATTAGTGAGCTTTTCACGAAAAAATAAAGCAATTCTATGACAAGTTGATTTTTTCACCTAGACAGATGTTAATGAAAGTGTTTTCCGTGGACAGTTTAAGTTGATCACAGCTGCTAATACTCATATAATGCGTCGGATTTTAGAATTGAAGACAAAATATGCATATTGTTGCTTTATTTTGGTGCATAACGAAAAGGTATTTAAGTAATGACTGACAGTAAGCCCCTTAGTGCGACTGCTCTGCTTATTGCTAAGAAGCAATCTGTATTTCGTTTTATATTTTTACAGATACTTTTCGTTGTTATCATTTCTATAGGGATTTATGGTTTTACAAGTAGTTTGCATTGGTACTCTTTTGTATTAGGTGCGTCTTGTAGCATTTTTCCTAGTGTTTATATGGCATGGCGAGTTTTTGGTTATAAAGGGACTCGTCCAGCTAAGGATGTCATGAGGGCATTCTACCGAGGGGAAGCTGGTAAATTGGTTTTGACAGCGGTGTTATTGTCGCTGGTTTTTCTTCTTATCAAGCCCTTAGCAGCAGGCAGTTTTTTTGCCGGTTTTGGTATCGCAATTTTGAGTCATTGGCTCAGCCCTGTTGTACTGAATAAATAACAGTATAACAGGTAAGATTTTAATCATTGAAAGAGCGTGGATATAAATATGGCAATTGAAGGTCCAACGACTTCCGAATACATACAACACCACCTTCAGAATTTGGCTTTCGGTCAGCATCCTGATGGTTCGTGGGGTATTGCTCATAGTGCTAAAGCAGCATCGGAAATGGGATTCTGGGCAATTCATTTAGACACTATGGCCGTCTCTATTGGTCTTGGTGTTCTATTTTTGTGGTTGTTCAGAATGGCAGCGAAACGTGTGTCTGTCGATACACCATCAGGTCTACAAAACTTTGTTGAGTTAATGGTGGAGTTTGTTGACGGCAGTGTTAAAGAAACCTTTCACGGTAAGAGCAAAGTGATTGCACCTTTAGCATTAACCATTTTCGTATGGGTGTTCTTAATGAACGCCATGGATTTGGTTCCTGTGGATTTCTTACCAACAATAGCAAACTGGGTCGGTGTTAACGCTTTTGGCGCTACAGATGGCCATGTGTACTTCAAGTTTGTCCCTACGACAGATGTGAACGCAACACTCGGTATGTCTTTGTCAGTTTTTGCTTTGATCATTTTTTACAGTATCAAAGTAAAAGGCCTTGGTGGTTTTATTGGTGAGTTAACATTGCAGCCGTTTGGTAAATGGATGATTCCTTTCAACTTATTGCTTGAAGGTGTTGGTCTACTTGCGAAACCTGTGTCACTAGCATTACGACTATTTGGTAACTTATATGCAGGCGAGCTGATCTTTATTTTGATCGCTGTTCTGCCATGGAGCTTGCAGTGGGCGCTATCCGTGCCTTGGGCAATTTTCCATATCTTGATCATCGTGCTTCAGGCCTTCATCTTTATGATGTTGACCATCGTGTATTTAAGCATGGCACATGAAGAGCACTAAAAGAGTTCTCTAGTTAAACGTTAAAAACCTTAAATTTAAAACTGTAAAATGTAGGAGTTAAAATGGAAACTGTAGTTGGTCTTACTGCGATTGCTGTAGCCCTTCTTATCGGTCTAGGTGCCCTAGGTACTGCGATAGGTTTTGGTATATTGGGTGGAAAATTCTTGGAAGGCGCTGCGCGTCAACCAGAAATGGTCCCAATGCTACAAGTTAAAATGTTCATCGTAGCGGGTCTTCTTGATGCCGTAACTATGATCGGTGTAGGTATCGCATTGTTCTTTACTTTCGCGAATCCTTTTATTGCTCAGGTCGCTGGTTAAGATTCTGCGAAACTTTGCAGAAACTATTTTTAAACGACTTAGAGCGAGGATATTAGCGTGAACTTAAATCTCACACTTGTAGGCCAAGCTATCTCGTTTGCCATTTTTGTCTGGTTCTGCATGAAATACGTGTGGCCACCAGTAATTGCTGCGCTTGATGAGCGTAGCAAAAAAATTGCAGACGGTTTGGAAGCAGCGAACCGCGCTTCACGTGATCTAGAGTTAGCACAAGAACAAGCTGCTCAAACATTACGTGAAAGCAAGGACAACGCGGCCGAGATTATTGAACAAGCCAACAAACGTGCGAACCAAATGATCGACGAGGCGAAAGAGCAGGTAATTGCCGATGGCAAGCGTCTGCGCGAAGCGGCTCAAGTAGAAATAGAACAAGATGTTGTGCGTGCTAAAGAAGCATTGCGTGCTCAAGTTTCTGTTCTTGCTTTTGCCGGCGCTGAGAAAATTTTGGGTGCCACTATTGACGAAAAAGCACATAGCGAGATCGTTGAACAACTCGCAAAAGAGCTTTAAGCGAGGGTCTAATGGCTGAATTAAAAACAGTCGCGCGACCGTACGCTAAAGCGGCTTTTGAAGTAGCTCGCGAGCAAGGTCATGTTTCAGAATGGGCTGATATGTTAAATGTATTAGCGTCTGTTACCTCTGAACCTAAGCTCAAAGTAGCGCTTCAAAATCCGGCTTTTAGTGCGGAAGAGAAGGCAAACGCTCTAGCGGAAGTTTGTGCCGAAGTAACGACAGAACAAGGTAAAGCATTTTTGCTTAACCTTGCAGAGAATAAGCGATTGACGCTATTGCCTGCTATTTCAGCGTTATTTCAACAGTTCAAATTGAATTTCGAAAAAGCGGTAGATGTTAAATTTACTTCAGCATTCGAATTATCAGCTGAACAAGCACAAGTATTAGCCGCTTCATTGGCGAAAAAGTTAGATCGTACGGTCAACTTAACCAATGAAACAGACGCGAGCCTAATTGGTGGCGTGGTTATCCGTACCGGTGACTTAATCATCGACGGTTCAGTACGCGGTAAATTAGCGAAACTGGCCGAGGCGATAAACTCCTAGTATTTCGTTAAATCGAAAACAGGGTTGAGGAATTTAGCATGCAGCAACTGAATCCATCTGAGATCAGCGAGATTATCAAGAAGCGCATCGAGAACCTTGATGTTTCTTCTGATGCCCAGAATGAGGGCACAATTGTCAGCGTGGCAGACGGTATCGTTCTGATCCACGGTTTGGCAGACGTAATGTACGGGGAAATGATTGAATTCCCTGGTGGTATTTTTGGTATGGCTTTGAACCTAGAGCGTGACTCTGTAGGTGCAGTTGTACTGGGTCAATACCAAGATCTTGTAGAAGGTCAAAAAGTTAAATGTACAGGTCGTATTCTGGAAGTTCCAGTAGGTCCTGAACTATTAGGTCGAGTTGTTGACGCATTGGGTCACCCAATTGACGGCAAAGGCGCGATCGATACAAAATTGACAGATAAAGTTGAAAAAGTGGCTCCGGGTGTTATCGCTCGTCAGTCAGTAGATCAACCTATCCAAACTGGTTACAAGGCAATCGATGCCATGGTTCCAGTTGGTCGTGGACAACGTGAGTTGATCATCGGCGACCGTCAGATTGGTAAAACCGCTTTGGCTATTGACACTATCATCGCTCAGAAAGACAGCGGTATTAAGTGTGTATACGTAGCGATCGGTCAGAAGCAATCAACTATTGCTAACGTTGTACGTAAGCTTGAAGAAGCTGGCGCAATGGAATACACAACTGTTGTCGCAGCAGGCGCATCTGATCCAGCAGCAATGCTTTATCTTGCTCCATACACTGGCTGTACAATGGGTGAATACTTCCGTGACCGCGGTGAAGACGCATTGATCGTATATGATGATTTGACTAAACAAGCTTGGGCTTACCGTCAAATTTCATTGCTACTTCGTCGTCCGCCAGGTCGTGAAGCGTACCCTGGTGATGTGTTCTATCTTCATTCTCGTCTTCTAGAACGTGCATCACGTGTAAGCGTTGAGTACGTTGAGAAATTCACCAATGGTGAAGTGAAAGGCAAAACAGGTTCTTTGACCGCATTGCCAATCATCGAGACTCAAGGTGGTGATGTATCAGCTTTCGTACCAACGAACGTTATTTCCATCACAGATGGTCAGATCTTCCTTGAAGCGAGTGCATTCAACGCGGGTATTCGCCCAGCAATGAACGCAGGTATCTCTGTTTCTCGTGTAGGTGGTGCAGCGCAAACTAAGATTGTTAAGAAACTAGGCGGTGGTATTCGTCTAGCCTTGGCTCAGTACCGTGAATTGGCGGCATTCGCTCAGTTCGCATCTGACTTAGATGAAGCGACACGCAAACAGTTAGAACATGGTAAACAGGTTACAGAACTGATGAAACAGAAGCAGTTCTCACCTATGCCAGTAGCGGATATGGGTATTGTCCTTTACGCTGCTAATGATGGCTACCTTGTAGATGTTGAAACAAGCAAGATTGGCAGTTTTGAAAGTTCACTAATCAGCTACATGAACAGCGAACACGCTGATCTTATGGCTGATATTAACAAAACTGGTAATTTTAACGGCGAGATTGAAGCGACATTTAAAGCGGCAATCGAGAAGTTTAAAGCGACACAAACTTGGTAATGAGCTTGGTGATAGGCTGCTAAGGCAGTATATCACCAGTCTTTCTTTGCAGTTTGTGAAATAACATTCTCACAAGGGCAGTTCTATTATGGCAGTCGGAAAAGAGATACGTACTCAGATTTCGAGCATTAACAATACGCGTAAAATTACTCGTGCTATGGAAAAAGTAGCAGCAAGTAAAACGCGTAAAGCTCAGGATCGTATGGCCGCTTCTCGTCCGTATGCGGAACGAATTCGCCAAGTAGTTGGTCATTTGGCCAACGCGAATCCTGAGTATAAACACCGTTACCTTACCGAGCGTGAGGCGAAGCGTGTTGGTTATATCGTAATCTCTTCTGATCGTGGTTTATGTGGTGGTTTGAACTTTAATGTTTTTAAAGCCGCTCTGAAAGGAATGAAGCAGCAAGCTGAAGCCGGTGTCGAAATTGACATCTGTGCTATCGGTGGTAAAGCCGTAACATTCTTTAAAAACTACGGCGGAAACGTAACAGCAGCGTTCACAGGTTTAGGTGATGCACCTAAGGCTGACGATTTAGTCGGTAGTGTGAAGGTAATGCTTGATGCATTTGATGAAGGTCGCATTGATCGTCTTTACGTGGTTTCTAATGAGTTCGTTAATACAATGACTCAAACACCTAAAGTCGAGCAGCTTTTGCCATTGCAAGCGGAAGAGAATACAGAGTTAAAGCACCACTGGGATTACATTTATGAGCCAGAAGCCGTTGAAATTCTAAACGAGTTATTGGTTCGCTATATTGAATCTCAAGTATATCAATCTGTCGTTGAAAACATTGCGTGTGAACAGGCTGCTCGTATGATCGCCATGAAAAACGCAACCGACAACGCAGGTGATATCATTGATGAATTGCAGTTGGTGTACAACAAGGCTCGTCAAGCAGCAATTACTCAGGAAATTTCTGAGATAGTTAGCGGCGCGGCAGCGGTTTAAGGTATTTAGGTATTAAGAGGATCCGAACATGAGTAGCGGACAAATCGTACAGATTATCGGTGCAGTTATCGATGTGGAATTCCCACGTGATAGCGTGCCAAAAGTATATGATGCCCTTACCATCGAGGGTAAAGAGTTGGTGTTGGAAGTTCAACAACAACTAGGCGACGGTGTTGTTCGTACCATCGCCATGGGTTCCACTGACGGCATGAAGCGCGGATTGATTGTTGAAAATACAAACAAACCAGTTTCTGTACCAGTTGGTACTCAAACACTAGGACGTATTATGGACGTTCTAGGTAATCCAATTGACGAAAAAGGGCCAATTGGCGAAGAAGAGCGCTGGTCTATTCACCGTGCTGCTCCTTCTTATGCTGATCAGTCTTCTAGTAACGAACTACTAGAAACAGGCATCAAGGTTATCGACCTTGTTTGTCCTTTCGCGAAAGGTGGTAAAGTTGGTCTGTTTGGTGGTGCCGGTGTAGGTAAAACCGTAAACATGATGGAACTTATCCGTAACATCGCAATCGAGCACAGCGGTTACTCTGTATTCGCTGGTGTTGGTGAGCGTACTCGTGAAGGTAACGATTTTTACCATGAGATGACTGATTCGAACGTAATCGATAAAGTATCTTTGGTATACGGTCAAATGAACGAGCCACCAGGTAACCGTTTACGTGTTGCTTTGACTGGTTTGACTATGGCTGAGAAATTCCGTGACGAAGGTCGTGACGTGCTTTTCTTCGTAGATAACATCTACCGTTACACGCTTGCGGGTACGGAAGTATCTGCATTGCTAGGTCGTATGCCATCTGCGGTAGGTTACCAGCCTACACTTGCTGAAGAGATGGGTGTTCTTCAAGAACGTATCACCTCTACTAAGACTGGTTCTATCACGTCTGTTCAAGCGGTATACGTACCTGCGGATGACTTGACTGACCCGTCTCCAGCAACGACGTTCTCTCACTTGGACGCAACGGTTGTATTGTCTCGTGACATCGCATCTTTGGGTATTTACCCAGCGATCGATCCTCTAGACTCTACTTCACGTCAGCTTGACCCTCTAGTTATTGGTCAAGAGCATTATGACGTAGCACGTGGCGTACAAATGGTATTGCAACGTTATAAAGAATTGAAAGACATCATTGCGATCTTGGGTATGGACGAGTTATCTGAAGAAGATAAACAAACGGTTAACCGTTCTCGTAAAATCCAACGCTTCTTGTCTCAGCCTTTCTTCGTAGCAGAAGTCTTCACTGGCGCACCAGGTAAGTATGTTTCTTTGAAAGATACTATCCGCGGCTTTAAAGGCATCTTGGATGGTGAGTTTGATGACCTTCCAGAACAAGCATTCTACATGATTGGTAGCATCGACGAAGCAGTCGAGAAAGCTAAGAAACTTTAACCATCACGCGAAGTAAGAGCGCTTAGGTGCTCTTACTAAGCCTGACTAAGAGAGGCAACTTATGGCTATCACAGTACACTGCGATATCGTAAGCGCTGAACAAGAGATCTTTAGCGGAGTCGTTAAATCTCTTGTGGCTGCAGGTGATTATGGCGATCTAGGTATTATGCCTGGTCATGCGCCATTATTGACAACTCTGCAACCAGGTCCTGTTCGTGTGGTTAAAGAAAATGGTGATGAAGAGATTATCTTCGTGTCCGGTGGCTTCCTAGAAGTTCAACCGCACCGTGTCACTGTCTTGGCCAACACGGCCATTCGTGCAAGAGATCTTGACGAAGAGGCGGCATTAAAAGCTCAGAAACATGCACAAGAGCTTTTAACCAACCAAAAGCCTGATGTTGACTATTCTCGTGCGACAGCGGAATTGGCAGAAGCCATGGCTCGCTTACGTACAATCCAGCAGTTCCGCCATCAATAAGCGAAACGCTAGAGTTGAACAGTCTAAAAAGCAGCCCTCGGGCTGCTTTTTTTATGCGGGTGTGAAACGAGCGAGACAAGTACAGAGTTAAAGCATTTTCCACAGAGTATCGAAGATAATCTGCTGAGCGCTGGCGATGTCTTTTGACTCTAGTACCACTGCCGAAGGGAAGTTGTTGCTCGCTAGAGAAATAATCGCACATTTAGGTGGGTAGATCGCGATATAGCTGGCGTCTACTGGGCCTTCTGTTTTGATCCATTTACGTTCTGATAGACCGGCTTCTTCGCCACCTTCTCCCAATGCGATGACTTTTACGTTGATGCCCAGCTTGATTCGTTGTTTGGTGTAGTTCGGAAACGGACGATACAGATACGGACGAATTGGTTTCGACGAAAACACACAATATTCTTTATGGTCTTGTTGCGAGACGACGTTTAGAATATCGCGCAAAACCCATTCGATACCATCATCGCCCTCATAATAGCGTACATCAGTATGATGATAGTCTGGCTGCTGCTGGCTTAAGTTTGGAATGATAGTGCTTTTAAGTGATTCGATGGTTTTTTCTAATTGAAGGCGTTTATCTTCTGCTAGGCTGAGCAAAATATCTGGGTTTTCCGCCATAAAAAAGCGTCGCTTTCCTTTCGGAAAATAGCTGATAACCCCTTTGCTTTGTAGTTGTTTGAGGGCTTCATAGGCCGTACCGCGATTAATACCGCTGTGCTCAGCGATGTCTCGAATCGAAGAAGGTCCTAGCTTTAATAGTGTTTGGTAAAGCTGAGTTTCTCTTGATGAGAGACCGAGTTGTTCAAAAGCATGTTGGATCATAAGGTTCACAAAATATCGAATATCAATAGTAATGTGCAGAATACTCGCCAGTTTATGTTGATGTAAAGGCATGTAATAAGACATTTAATAAGTGATTATGCGTAAAACGAAGCGTTTTGCGAGGAGTAAAAAGTGACAGACGAACAACGATTTGGCGGAATTCGCCGTTTATATGGCGATGCGGCTTACCACGCTTTTTCCCAAGCGCATGTTTGCGTGGTGGGAATCGGAGGCGTTGGATCGTGGGCTGCGGAAGCACTAGCGCGATCAGGAGTTGGCAAAATCACTTTGATTGATATGGATGATATTTGCATCACTAACATCAATCGACAGATTCATGCCTTAGATGGCAATATTGGTAAAGCAAAAGTAGATGTTATGGCGCAGCGAATAACATTGATTAATCCAGATTGTGATATCTCAGTTATAGAAGACTTTGTTACCCCTGAAAACCTTTCTGAGCTGCTTGCAGAGCAATTTGATTACATTATTGACTGTGTTGATAGTATTAAGCCAAAGGCAGCTCTGGTAGCGTGGTGTAAGCGTAATAACCGTCGTGTAATAACGATTGGTGGTGCAGGCGGCCAAACCGATCCTACTAAAATTCAGACGGGCGATTTAGCCAAAACAGTAGGTGACCCATTGGCTGCGAATTTACGCAATTTCTTACGTCGCTATTATAATTTTAGTCGTAATGTTAAGCGTCGGTTTGATATTGAGTGTGTCTATTCGATTGAGCAGTTAAATTATCCTCAAGGAGATGGCACAGTATCGAAGCAACGGTTAAAAGGAGGTACAGATACTAAAATGGGCTGTGATACCGGTTTTGGTGCCAGCACAGCGGTTACGGCAACGTTTGGTTTTGTAGCAGTATCCAAAGTATTAGAAAAATTAGCGAAAGCGAGCGAATAAATGCCCCGTGATCGGTGTTAAGTTAATCTATTCATTAATAAAGAGAGCTTCTTATGAGTTTGTCAGAATCAACAGAACACACCGTTATTTATGGTGAAAAAGGTGCGGAGTTCTCATTTCGGATTATTCGTTATGCGCTAATTTCTTGTCTTCCTTTATTAGCCCTTTGTGTTTATGTAAATAACTACTTCATTATCGTGCCAATCTTATTACTGATTGGCTCTCGTTACATGACAGCAAAGTACTGGAAAAGCACCCCTTACGTGGTGTTCAAAAACGAATTGTTTGAAGTGAAACCGTCAAAAGTCACCGTATTAAAAGCCATTCGCTACCAAGACGTAGTGAGCATTCAAGAGCATAAACGTGCTTGGTCTGTGGACTACACGGTAAACGGCAAAGAAAAACAGGTGGTGATCGTGAAGTTTTGGCTAACGGCTGAAGGTGAAAAAGCAATTCAAGCTGAGTTTGAGCGTCATATGCTGGCACAGATTACGTCGTTTCAACCTTAATAAAAGGCGCTTGGCTATTTTAGTTTTGCAGTCGCTTTAAAATAGCCAATACGCCGTTAGTACGTGAGCTAGTGAGATAGCTGGAGAGGTTCAGCTCGGCTAACTCAGCTTTTAAGTCTGTTTCTTGTATGGCTTGCTGCGTTTTTCCGCTCACCAGGCTGATGACCGCGACGAGCACACCACGCATTAGCTTGGCGTCGCTGTCGGCTCTGAAATAGCGACGTCCAGCGTCTTCTTCTACGATTAGCCAGACTGCGCTTTCACAGCCTTTGATTTTATTGTCTTCTGTTTTCTCTTCACCTGATAAGCGCGGCAATGCCTTACTCAAGGTAACCAATGTTTTAAACGTTTCTTCTTTACTGCGACAGGCTTGCAGTTGTTGTTTAACTGTATGTGGTGTCAGAAAATCAGTCATCACCTAATATCTCAATAGCTTCTAATAAAACATCGCAGAATCGATCGGCTTCTTCTAGGGTATTATAGCAGGCAAAAGAGGCTCTTAAGGTTCCACTGACGCCCAGTTGTGACATCAGAGGATGGGCGCAATGACTACCAGCTCGAACGGCAACACCTTTGCTGTCAAGGTAGGCATTTAAATCGATGGTATGAATATTGGGTACACTGAGCGAGACCAGCGTCGTGTTGGTTTCAGGAGAATAGAGCTCTATACCACCTTCTTTCATGAGACGAACATAGACGTGATTTGCTAATTTTTGTTCCCAGTCTAACAATGCGGATCTATCTTGCTGGGTGAGAAAATCACAGGCTGCAGCAAGACCAATGGCGCCTTCTATATGGGGTGTACCTGCTTCTAGTCGATAGGGTAAGATATTGAATTCAGTGGCGTGATACGCCACATGACGCACCATTTCTCCACCCGTTTGATAAGGGATCAATACCTCTAAAGCATGACTTTTACCATATAAAATGCCAATGCCAGTAGGCCCATACATTTTGTGTCCTGAAAATACGTAAAAATCGCAATCCAAATCTTCTACATCAATCTGATAATGCGCCACGGCTTGTGCACCATCCACCAAGGTAAACGCACTGTACTTCTTAGCTTCTTGGATCATGGTTTTTAATGGCGTGCTTACGCCGATGGCATTAGAAACCTGAGTTGCTGCAAAGATACGAGTTCTATCAGTAAAGTATTTTTGGTATTCGTATTCCCATTCACCGCTAGAGGTTAAGGGTAGTATTCGTAAGCGTGCCCCAGTTCGAAAAGCCAGCTGCTGCCATGGTACAAGATTAGCGTGATGCTCTAAGCTAGTGATGAGGATTTCATCACCTTCTTGTAATAGGTGCTCTAATCCATATGCCACCATATTTATGGCTTCTGTTGTCCCTTTACTCCAGATAACGTGACTCTGCTCTGGTGCGTTGATAAAGCGTTCAATGCGTTGTCTAGCCTGCTCAAATTGATTAGTAGCTCGATCGCTTAGTAAATGCGCGCCACGATGGACATTTGCATTTGCTGTACGATAGTAATTTTGTATTGCATCCAGCACCATCAGAGGCTTTTGTGTTGTCGCCGCATTGTCTAAATACGTGAGCGGATAGCCATACGCATCTTGTTGCAAAATAGGAAACTGATCTCGTAGAGAATAAGAGTTAAAAACCATAGATAGTCTACTTATTGTGTTACTCGTTAGCTTAAGTGGGCGGTTTCTGCATATGGCAGAGTAATATGGCTGTCTAAAAAACAACCTATATTTGTCTGAAAATAATGAAATTGTACCTTAACTCCTCAAACTAATTCGCAATTATTAGTATTTCACTTGCCTTTTTTGATAACCGTCTTACTCTTTGATTACAGATAATCGATGACAAACTAAAAAAGGTACAAAGTGGTGGCTGATTTTTTATATAAAGGTGTGGTGGATTGGTTTTTAGATCAAGTATCTCAAGAGAATATATCACCTGGTGATCGTATGCCGTCGCTGCGTATTTTGGCTAAACAGCTTGAGCTTAGTTTAAATACTATTATCCATGGTTACGAATTATTGTCCGAAGAAGGTTGGATCGAATCTCGCCCTAAATCAGGTTATTTTGTTTGTCATCGTAGTGATACTAAACCAGCACTTTTATTGGCGGGTGAAGTGTTTCGTAAACAAGAGAAGCAAGGTTGCAAGAGCGCATGGGCATGTCTTTCTCATCAGGGAGCTTTGGTTGATCAAAGTAATGATATTTTCGCGCCTGTGATGCATTCTGAAAGTATCGATATACCTGTATTAGGAAAGGGGCATTTGGCGGTTCGTGAAACCATCAGCGACTATTTAAAAAGCTTAGGTATTAAAAATCATGCGTCACAGCTTTGGTTAGGTCGTTCCCCTTTGACTATGTTGACGCAAAGCATTCAAGCGTTAACACAGCGAGAGGATACTGTGTTGATTATTACGCCTTGCGATCCACGTTTGTCATCTACGTTACAAAGTTTAGGGCGTCAGGTAATTAGTATTGCGACAGGTGATCGAGGTGTAGATTTGGATTTAGTCGTGCGCTGCTTACAGGAAAATGACATCAAACTGCTCATTTTGCCAGGACAATTTGCTTTCCCATCAGGCTTGTCAGTGAGTAATTTAAGTTTACGTCGTTGGTTGGCTATGATTGAAGAACTCAAATTACCAACCATCGAATGGGATTTGTGCTCGCATTTGGCCTATCGATCTCGTTCGACTTTAACCTATAAGTCGCTTGATACCTCAGATCATGTTATTTACATCGGAGGCATTGAAACCAAAGGTGTAGATCGTTCTGCCAGTTGGTGTTTGCCTGGACGTTATCACAGTTTATTAGAAGGTCATTTTTTATCTGTTGATATGGCATTAAGTGATGTTCAACAACAGTCTTTAACGGATGTACTGACATCAACAGGTAAACATTCTCTCGCCCGTCGAGCACGGACTATCTGGGCTAATTCAGAGCGAATCAAAGCACACTTAGAAATGCAGTTAAAAGACCAAGTGCGCTTTGCGACAAGTAAAGGTGGCATAGGGCTTTGGATGTACTTAAAAACACCACTAAGCGAAGATGATATGGCGGCACTATTCACACAGTACCGACAAGCCATTGTGCCAGGGTCACTGATCAGTGATGAGCCAGATGCAAATCACTGGATAGCCATTAACGTCACGCTAGATGATGTAGATCCATTAGCGAAAAAGTTTTCTGAGCGCCTATCTCTGAAAAATAATGACTTTAATAAAACGGATGATATGTCCGTTTTAACTCCGAAATCATCTGTTGAGAGTATAGGTCCTACAGAGTCTTTGACGAATCAAGCCAAAGTAAATCGCGCATTAAAAGAAAAGGAAGAAAATAGGGCACAACGCGATGAGTCTGTCCCTCTTCTTTATAACCCTATGCTTGATCTTATTAATCACGACTTTGGTTAAGCTAACGCTTTTTTAATGCTATTGAGCATTACTTCTGGATGTTGGTAATCAATAGGAATGTGCGTTAAACACTCGCCTTGTAGCAAGGCGAGTGAAGGAAATGAATGTAGACCTAGGTGGCGCGCTTGGTTTATTTCTTGCTCGAGTAAACCTGCATTTTTGATGTGCGTCATAGACTTTTTGAACCCTTCAGATGGTAAGCCAATACGTTCGGCACAAGCGGTTAGTGTGTCTAAATCTGATGGGTTTTTAGCTTGTAAGTAGTACGCTTCTTGAATAGCGTGGTACATCTCTTCTTCAAGGGATGAATCTCTAGCGATCATGCAAGCACGACAAGCAGGGTAGGTCGAACGGCGTGGCGTCGTAAGGCGCCAAAAATCAAAGTTAAACTCTGAGCCGAGTACTGTTTGAATATGCTGCCACGTTGCTTCCAACTTGCTTTTCATCTCTTGTGGCATTGGGAGGTCTGAATCGACAGCTAAACCACCTAGCATAGGTTGAATTGATAATTGTTTAGCATCTATTAGCGGCTGTAAGCTTTTTTGTAATTTAGTCCAAGTCGGACGAAATCCCCAGCACCAGCTACACATAGGGTCATAGCAGTAAATTAGCGTCGCTGTCATAGGTTACTTCCATAACAATGAATAAAAATATGTTTTTTAAGGCTAACAGGCTGATGCTTAAGTGAACAGTTTTTTTCCTTTGTTAATGTCAAAAACGGATAAAAAAAGGCCATCTTAATAGTATAAGATGACCTTTTTTAAATAATGTTTTAGAAACTAAATAGTGTGATTTATACGATTAGTACACACTATTCAAAGTGCTCAGTCATTTAGAATCGCAGCAATTGCATCACACAGAGGACCCATATTGTCATGAGTCATTCCAGCCACACTAATACGGCCAGAACCAACAATGTAGATGCCAAAGTCTTTACGTAGCTGAGCAACTTGATCTGGTGTTAAGCCAGAGAAAGAAAACATGCCACGCTGTTTAGAAATAAATGAAAAGTCCTGAGTAACACCTTTAGTACGAAGCGTATTTACAAATAAACTGCGCATCTCATGAATGCGAACGCGCATACTTTTTAGTTCCATTTCCCAAAGGCTACGTAGTTCTTTGTTGTTAAGAATTTCCGCAACAATAGCAGCGCCATGAGAAGGTGGGTTTGAGTAGTTAGTACGAATGCAGCGCTTTACTTGAGTAAAAGCAGCGTCAGCTTGTTCTGCTGTCTCACAGACTACGGTTAGGGCACCAACGCGTTCGTTGTATAGACCAAAGTTCTTTGAAAAAGAGTTCGCAATGAGTATTTCAGGTACGTGCTCAAGGAAAGTACGTAACCCTTTTGCATCTTCTTCAAGACCTTCGCCAAAACCCTGATACGCAAAATCAAATAAAGGTAAAAAACCCTGTTTGCTACAAAGCTTAGCCAACTGATACCACTGCTCAGGAGTTGGGTCTATGCCCGTAGGGTTATGGCAGCAACCGTGGAATAATACGACATCACCTGCAGGTACTTGTGACAAGCTAGCCAGCATTGCTTCAAAATCTAACCCTTTTGATTTTGCATCGTAATAAGCGTAACTACCGACTTCCAAACCAACAGATTGAAATACTGCTTGATGGTTTGCCCATGTTGGGTTGCTTACCCACATGGTTGCTTCAGGTAAATGCTTTTTAATAAATTCTGCAGCAACGCGAAGTGCACCAGTCCCGCCAGGTGTATGGGCAGTCTGGGCAAGTTTTTTGGAGATGATATTATGGTCATCACCAAATAAAAGGTTTTGTACCGCTTGGCGATAAGCTGGAGCACCTTCAATACTTAAATAGCTTTTCGTTAGCTCTTGGTTTAACAAACGTTCTTCTGCTTGCTTCACGGATTTTAGTATTGGCGTTGTACCTTGCTCATCTTTATATACACCAACGCCTAAATTGATTTTATTAGGATTTGGGTCATTGCGAAATGCATCATTTAGACCAAGAATTGGGTCTGCTGGAGCAGCTTGGATATGTTCAAACATGGTGACTCCCCATAAGGGTTATTTGCTATTTTTATTATCGGTTAAAAGATCAAAAATTAGGAGCGTATGGTACTCCAACACAAACATAACCGCTATAAAAAGGGAGCAAGGAGGATTGAATAGGTAGGTAGTTTCTTTTGCGATATATCAAAACCTTGTCATTTTTTAAGTGTAAAAGAAACCGACCAACCAGAATAGTCGGTAAAAAACTTCTTTAGAGTAAGCAACAAGCGATGGTCTGTTACTTACTCCGTCATTCGGACTGATGACAGCAAGAAGAGATTGTTATTCGTCCCAACCGTCAGATATGGCCTGATGTAGACGTTTTTCTTCTAAGTGTTTCTCGATCGCTCGACGGGCTTTGAGTAGACGAATACTGTCTTCTTTTTGGTTTCGTTCGGTTTTTTCCTTCTCCAAACTAATAGAGGCGTGGAGAATGTCAGTTTTTATTTCAGTCAAAGTTTCAGAAAAATGATTCATCGCGATACCCTTTGGCTAATTCGATGACACTGAAATGAATAGATCACTGTCATCGACAGTTGAAAAAAGTCAAAATAGACAAACAACTCGTTTTCAAGTTTATAAAAAACGTTAATCGATTAAAAATCAACTTATCTTTGCGTATTTTTGTGACAAACATATTAAATTATTACGGCGGAATGTAATGGACGTTTCTTTTATCCTCGACTCGTTAAATGACAAACAGCGCGATGCAGTGGCCGCGCCATTACAAAATAGCCTAGTGTTGGCTGGAGCGGGATCCGGAAAAACGCGGGTGCTAGTGCACCGTATTGCGTGGCTAATGCACGCCTATGAATTATCGCCTTACAGTGTGATGGCTGTGACTTTTACCAATAAAGCCGCACGCGAAATGCAGGGCCGAATTGAAGAGCTTGTTGGAGTGCCACCACAAGGTATGTGGGTAGGTACTTTCCACGGGTTAGCGCATCGATTGTTACGTGCTCATTGGCGTGATGCAGGGTTGAAAGAAAACTTTCAGATTATGGACAGTGACGATCAGCTGCGTTTGGTGAAGCGTATTATGAAGTCGATGAACATCGACGATACCCGTTGGCCGCCCAAGCAAGTCTGTTGGTTTATCAATGGACAAAAAGACGAAGGCCGCCGTGCTGCCCATGTACCAGAAAGCCATGATCCGTTTTCTGCCGGTATGCGTGAGCTCTATTACCATTATGAAGAAGCCTGTGAAAATGGTGGTCTATTGGACTTCGGTGAGCTTCTACTGCGTGCCCACGAACTTATGCTGACTAATCCACCTTTACTGCGTCATTATCAAGAGCGATTTCGCCATGTACTAGTGGACGAGTTTCAAGACACCAACACGATTCAATATGCCTGGTTACGAATTATGGTGGGTGAGCATGGCACTATTACCGCTGTAGGTGATGATGACCAATCTATTTATGGCTGGCGTGGTGCAAAAATTGAAAATATTCATAACTTCACCAAAGATTTCAAAGATGTACAAACGATTCGTCTAGAGCAAAATTATCGTTCTACAGGGCATATTTTGAATGCGGCCAATGGTTTGATTAAAAACAACGATGACCGCCTTGGCAAAGAGCTTTGGACAGAAAGTGGCGAAGGCGATCCTATTTCTCTCTATGCCGGCTTTAATGAACAAGACGAAGCGCGCTTTATTGTGGGCATTATTAAAAAATGGCATGAAGAAGGCACACCATTAACCGATATGGCTATTTTATATCGTTCTAATGCTCAGTCTCGTGTGCTGGAAGAATGCTTAGTGCGAGAGCGTGTTGCTTACCGTATTTATGGTGGCCACCGCTTTTATGATCGCCTAGAAATCAAAAATGCATTGGCATACGCCCGATTGGCGCTTGACCTTGATAATGATGGTGCTATGGAGCGGATCGTTAATGTGCCACCGCGAGGCATTGGTGAGCGTAGTATTGGTACGTTAAGAGAGATGGCCCGTGACGAAGGTTGTTCTATGTGGCGTGCTGCGCAGATGATCGTAGAAAAAGGTCTTATGCCGGCGCGAGCGACCAATGCGATTAAATCGTTTTTACACCTTATTGAAGGCTTGAGCGTTACGGTCCAGCAAACAGATTTGAATCTAAACGACATCTTCGAACAAATTATCGCCGAAGCAGGATTAATCGCATTTCATGAGAAAGAAAAAGGCGAGAAAGGCGAAGCACGTATCGAGAACTTAAAAGAGCTAGTTGGTGCAGCGGGTGGCTTTAGTTGGAATGATGAAGAGGAAGAGTTTAGTTCGCCACTAATGGCATTTCTTGATAAAGCAGTATTAGATGCGGGCGATGCACAAGCGGACGAATATCAAGATGCAGTGCAATTGATGACCTTGCATTCGGCGAAAGGCCTGGAGTTTCCATTAGTCTTTTTAACCGGTGTAGAAGAAAATCTATTCCCAAGTAAGATGTCCTTCGAAGAACCGGGTCGCCTTGAAGAAGAGCGCCGACTTTGTTATGTGGGCATTACTAGAGCAATGGAAAAGCTCTACATCACTTATGCGGAATCTCGTCGTTTGTTTGGTAGTGAGTCATTTAATAGTCCATCGCGCTTTATTAAAGAAATCCCACCACAATGTTTGGAAGAAGTACGTTTACGCTCGCAAGTGAGCCGACCTGTTTCTATGCAACGACCTGATTATCAGACAGAGAAAAATCGTCTACAAAACAGCACAGTACTGAATAACTTCAAAGCACCAGAGGTGACTGTCAGTATGGGAGATAGAGTTAAACATCCGATATTTGGTGAAGGTTTAGTGATCAATTATGAAGGGCAAGGCCCACAGGCTCGGGTGCAAGTGAACTTCGATGACGAGGGCAGTAAGTGGTTAGTTTTGTCGTTTGCTAAATTGGAAGTGCTGTAACGAAAGTTGGCTTAATAATAAATGGGGCTCAGGTGACTTTCCTATCTGAGCCCCATTGTTTTATTCGTCTAAACTACCGAGTTCAAGCAAGGTGGCATTACCACCGACGGCAGTAGTGTTGATAGAGATGGCGCGTTCTGTGACAAAACGTAGAATATAATGCGGAGCCCCAATCGTGGTTAAGTTCTGACTGTTATTTTCAGTGATTAACTGACAGATCAAACCACTTTTTGCGGCAAGACGTTGGTTCAAGGTTTGCGCTTTTGCATCATCACAAAGAATGGCGATACCTGCGAGATTGTTTGCTTCAACGATAGAATCTAATGCGGATTCTGCGATGTTTTGAATAACTCCTTCAGGTACAGACGTGGCGATTTTATCCATGATTTCTTGGCCTTTTAGACCTACGGTGATAACCGGGTTACCTGCAATCAAGGCGGCGAATACTTGACCTACTAGGCCGATGATTCCTGCTTCGCTTTTGTCAGTAGAAAGGCACAAGAAAGCCCCACGACCTTGGGTAGAAAGCTCGTTACTTTCCCCTGTTGGCCCTACCATAACCAAGGTTTCGGCAATTTCACGCTGAGCGTTGTTGATCTGCCAAACCGCCATTTTTCGTTGTGCTTCAGGGAATAGGGTAAGAGTGCGAGCTAATAGCTCGTCACGACCTTCAACACCTAAAGAATCCCACGCTTCAAATACTTTGTCTGCTACTTGAATTTGAACAGGTTGTACTATTGTCATTGTCTTGTCTCCTCTGCTCGCTTTAAAGTTGCTTTTCAATAGCGAAGCGCTGTAGATAATGTGGACCGCCCGCTTTTGGACCGGTACCGGATAAGCCTTGGCCACCGAATGGCTGTACGCCCACAACGGCACCAACTTGGTCGCGGTTGATGTACAAGTTACCAACGCGAGCGCGGCGTGCAATGCGTGCACACGTCGTTTCATTACGGCTGTGGACACCCATGGTCAAACCAAACCCTGAGTTGTTGATCGTATCGATGATCTTATCTAGGTCTTTGGCTTTGTAGCGAACGACGTGCAAGATAGGACCAAATTTCTCATCTGTTAGTTGATCAATACTAGCAATTTCAAATGCAGTTGGTGCCACATAAGTGCCTTTATCTGTAAACGTTGGAAGGGCTGTTTCACCGATTAATTTACCTTCTACTTTCATACGCCCAATATGTTCAAGCAGCATCATTTGAGCCTTTTTATCAATTACAGGCCCAACATCTGTGCTGTGCAAGTAAGGCAAGCCAACAGACTGCTCTTGCATGGCACCCTTGATCATTGGAATAACGCGATCGGCAATGTCTTCTTGCACGAACATTACACGCAGTGCAGAACAACGCTGACCTGCAGAAGCGAAGGCAGAACGAACCGCATCACGAACTACTTGCTCAGGCAGAGAAGTAGAGTCGATTAGCATGGCATTTTGACCGCCTGTTTCTGCGATCACAGGAACCGGTGCAACACCGCGCGCCGCCAAGGTACGGTTGATCAATTGTGCTGTGCCTGTTGACCCTGTGAAGGCCAAACCAGCAATGCGTTTGTCGTTTATGATTGGCGCACCAACGGTTGCACCGTCACCTGGAAGTAGGTGAAGTACGTCAGTAGGAACACCTGCTTGGTGCATCAATTCAACCGCACGAATCGCGATTAAGCTGGTTTGTTCCGCTGGTTTCGCAACCACTGTGTTACCAACAACCAATGCTGCAACTACTTGTCCAGAGAAGATCGCCAATGGGAAGTTCCAAGGGCTGATACAAGTGAACACACCACGACCTGTCATTTGAACGCTTTGTTCTTGACCTAGGTAGTTAGTGAAGGTGTGAGGTGCGGCGAAGTTAGTACGAGCTTGCTGCGCGTAGTAACGGCAGAAATCCACGGCTTCACGAACTTCATCAATACTGTCTTGGATGGTTTTACCCGCTTCACGATGGCAAAGCGCGATCAATTCAGCGTAGTTTTCTTCCATTAGGTCAGCGGTTTTGTCTAGGCAATCCGCACGTTCAGAGGCAGGACGTGCAGACCATGCAGGGAAAGCCGCATCAGCAAGGTCAATTGCCTTGGTTACGGTTGCTGCGTCTGCCCAGTCGATTTGCCCTGCAGTTTCGCTGTGGTCATATGGGCTAGCAATGGTATGGGTTTGACCTGTTTTAATTTGGTTGCCACCAACAATAGGGAAAGCACGCCATTGAGTGTCTTGCGTCATGAAGGCATCAATTTTGGCTTTAAATGGCGCCCAATCTGATTCGATCTCGATATTTGGACCAAATGAGTTTTTGCGGTTTTCAAACATGTCGATTGGCAGTTTGATGTTTGGATTCGATAGAGACTTGCGGCCTTCTAACGTTGTTACTGGGTGATCGACCAATTCAGAAATTGGGCAACGAGCATCGATCAAACGGTGAACGAAAGAGCTGTTTGCGCCATTTTCTAGTAGACGGCGAACCAAGTAAGGTAACAAGTCTTTGTGACTGCCTACCGGTGCGTAGATACGGACACAGATGTCGTTGCCTTTGATTAGGCTGTTGTATAGTGCATCGCCCATGCCGTGAAGGCGTTGGAATTCGTATTCTTTTGTGGTGGCACCTAGCTCTTGTGCCAAGCAGCTAATCGTCGCGATGGTATGCGCATTGTGGCTGGCAAACTGAGGGAATATGTTAGCACGGGTGTGTTCGCTCAATAGGAAGCGGGCGCAGGCCAAGTAAGACGTGTCAGTCGCTTCTTTACGAGTGTAAACCGGGTAACCATTAATGCCGCGTTGTTGGCAAAGTTTGATCTCAGAATCCCAGTAAGCGCCTTTTACTAGGCGAACAGGAATACGGTCACCTTGTTCTTTTGCCAAGGCTGCAAGCCAAGCCAATACAGGCAGCGCGCGTTTTGAGTAGGCTTGAATAACTAAACCAAACAAGCCCCAGCCTTTTACACTCTCGTCACGGTAGAGTTTTTCGAATAGGTGAAGAGACAATTCAAGACGGTCTGCTTCTTCTGCATCGATAGTGATGCCAACATTCAATGCGCGAGCTTTAGCGATAAGGCCTTTTACGCTTTCGAATAACTCTGTCATCACACGCTCTTCACTGCCCACCTCGTAACGTGGGTGCAGTGCAGACAGCTTGATAGAGATAGTTGGGCGGTAGCCTTTGGTGTAAGTATCACGGCCAACGGATTCAACCGCTTGCTCGTAAGATTTTAGGTATTTGTCTGCATCCGCAGAGGTCAATGCCGCTTCACCCAACATGTCGAAAGAGTAGGTGTAACCTTTGTCACGGTAGCTTTTACCACGAGACAAGGCTTCTTTGATGTCGCGGCCCAGTACGAACTGATGCCCCATGATTTTCATCGCTTGGTTCATCGCTTTACGAATCACTGGCTCAGAAACACGGTTTACCATGCGGTTGACTAGGTTTGCAGGTGTGCCGTCTTGGTTTTCGTCCATGGTGACGATTTTGCCGGTTAGCAAAAGTCCCCAAGTTGACGCGTTAACGAAGAAGGAATCAGAGTTTTTAGCGTGAGAAGCCCAATCTGCAACACTTAAACGGTCTTTAATGAACGCATCTGCAGTGGCTTTGTCTGGCACTCGCATTAGCGCTTCGGCCAAACACATCAGCAAGATACCTTCTTTTGTATCTAGGCTGTATTCCAGCAACAAGGCGTCGATCATAGACATGCTGTCATCGTCTTTACGCACTTGTTCTATTAATTGTGTCGCTCTGTCCGTGCAGTTTTTTAACTCACCTTCGGTCGGTTTTGCTAAAGGCAGTAATTCCTTTAACCATGTTGCTTCATCAGTATTATAAAGAGGGGAAATTAGCTGCCACAGCTCATTTAGTGGCCGCTGAATGAAGTTCGGTTGTAATACTTCAATTGCTTTAAACATGATTAAATTCTCCCGCTACAAATCAAAAAAGCCTGTGTGTTTTTTGATTAGACCGTATGTTGTTAATAGGGCTTTAAGTGATTTCTCGTTTTTTAATTAATGTGCTTTTAGGTCATTAAGTGTCAAGAAATTGCATATATGGATAATGAATACACTTTAATTTCAGAGCCTAGAAACTGTCTTTCGAAAAAGTCGGTTTTTTTTATAAGAAAATCCGATTCATAAATAAAAAATCGTTCAACGCGCAATAACTGTGCAACAACAGTCGCTAAAATAGTCGAAATGTTTTTAAGTTGGGCATTGGGCGTTTTTTCGGTGTTTTTAAGAAGGGGTGAATTATAAAGACGGAAAAAGAGCTAGTTTTAGCTTTTAATGAATTGTTTCTGATAGCGTAATGGTGTGATTCCCAATACTTGGGAAAAAATATTCGTCATGGCACTTTGGCTAGAGAAGCCACACATCTCAGCGACTTGGATAGAGGGTAAACCATCGCTTAGTAAGTGCTGAGCTCGTTCAAGTCGTTTACGCATTAAATACTGATGAGGCGTGATACCGGTGCGTTCTTTAAAGCGTTCGTGAAATTGACTGACACTTAAAAAGCAGAAGTTCGCGAGTTGGCTAATATGCACGCGACGCGATAGATTGAGTTCAATAAATTGATCTAATTTGCCAATATCTAACTGGTTGCCGCGTACTCTTACATCTCTATTATTGGTTAACTGGTGACGAATCGCACTTAATAAAGTGTTACCACAGGCACGAGCTAGCATTGAATCATTAGGGTATTGTTGCAGTTCGCCCGATAGTGCGGATGCTAAAATTTGTAACCTTGGGTTTAATTGAAAATAAGCCGCTTGATCAAATAAACGGGATACGATTTCATATTCTTCGTCTGTGATTGATTTTTGCGGTGGAATAGGAAGGTTAACGACCATTATTTGATTGTCACCCAGACCGGCAAAGGCATGACTGTTTTCTGATGGTAAAATACAACCGCCCCCCGTAGGAAGCTGTCTACTTTTCCCTTCAATATCAAAGTCCGTATTCCCATCAACCACGACGACCAGCTGGTGGTAATCATGATCGTGAGTATCGGCTTCATTAGGTAAACTGAAAACGTCAGATTCGGAAGAAGTCAAAGTTCATAAACTCATCAGTATTATAATCGTAAGTAATGGCAAGTATAGCGGTCTTATCAGGCCTTTAGTAGAGGGGAGTGAGGGAGATTTAGCTCGGTTAAATTAAGGCTTTTTATAGGTGTTCAATAGAACAAAGACACCTTATTGATTTATAAGGCGTCTTTTCTTGATATGTTTAGTTTATTTGGATAACTAAGTTGCCTAATGCCCCTGGTAATAAGACATCATCGTGTGCCTGCGCCAGTTCTGAAAGAGCGTAACAGTGTCGAATAACAGGCTTTAAAATACCCTTTTCAAACTGAGGAAGCATGGCTTTGGCGATTTGCTGTAAGTCTGTTGGCGTTGTATTCGCAAGCGCTACACCAATGACAGATGCATCGCGGGCCATTAAATCTCTTGGATTGATTTCTACGGTACCACGGTTACCGACAACGGCCACACAACCACCAAATGCCAGCGCTTTTAGATCCTGATCAAGGTTATGATTTGCAAGCATTTCAATGATGACGTTGAAGCCTGTATCGATCGCTTGAAAAGGGACCAAATGGGCAATTTCATCATGTCTTATGACTGATTTTACCCCGAGTTTAGTTAGTAAATCGGCACCCGCTTTAGTGCCAGCACTCGCGACCACTTCCATGCCTGCCGCTAAAGCAAGTTGTACCGCTGCAGTACCTACGGCACCAGTTGCACCATGAATCAGTACTTTGTCACCTGCTTTGGCTTGAGCTCGTCCAAATAGTGCTCGATGGGCTGTTGTGAAGGGAATGCCCAGACAAGCCCCTTCAGCAAAACTTAAGCTGTCAGCGAGAGGAAAGAGTCTATCTGGGCTGCAAATCGTGTAATCGGCCGCAGAGCCGCCAAGATTGCGGTTGAAATATACGCGTTGGCCTACTGTAAACCCTTCAATGTTGGCGCCGATTTCAGCAACAGTACCAGCGCCATCAGAACCAGGAGTATGAGGGAAAGTCGTTGAGTAATTATTACTTCCTGAGCGAATATAAGTATCTACAGGGTTTACACCTGCAGCCTGTACTTTTACTAAGATTTGATCAGCATTAATAACAGGAGTCTCGACTTCCACTAAATCAAGATCAGTCGCTGGACCATAAGCTCTTATTTGCATTGCTTTCATAGCATTCCTACCGTTTTTTAATTGTTGTTTAGGTTAGAGAGTCTCGTTAGAAGCAGTCTATGGGATATTGAAATCCTTGTGAATAGTCTTTCGCTTGTATAGACGGTTGTCTGAAAAACAGAAATGTGGTGTTTTTAATATTTCTGTAACACAGTGATACTATAGTTTTAGCTTTAATATTAGCTGCTGAACAGATCGCTAAATAAATGCTTTTTGCATTCTTATATTTTGTGTCTTTGAGTGACTTATTTTAAATGAAATCGATATTTTTAAGAATTTAATAAACGGGTTTCCATTAAACCGTACGACAGCGATAAAGCGCTTAGGCGGAAGGATAAATTATGAAAGAGTTAACCTCAGACCACACATCAAAACAGTTTAACAATGAGTTGGAAACCCTGCGTCAACACTTTTTGACTATGGGTGGTGTGGTTGAATTACAGGTACAAAATGCCGTTCAAGCGTTAATTGATAGTAATGGCTCTTTAGCAGAAGATGTGAAAGAAAACGACTCAATGGTAAATGAGTTAGACGGCATTATTGACCAAGAATGCAACCGTATATTAGCCAAACGTCAACCTACAGCAGGTGATTTACGTATGGTGCTAGCGATTAGCAAGGCGGTTAATGAGCTTGAGCGAATGGGTGACGAAGCGAAAAAAATTGCCAGATTAACGTTAAAGTTAATCGATGAAGGGGAATCTCCACGAGGCTATGTGGAAATTAACCGTATCGGTCAAATGGTGTCTCGTATGATTCATGATACGTTAGATGCTTATGCTCGTTTAGATATTGATGCTGCTATTGTTGTTATGAAGCAAGATCATACTGTTGACCAAGAATATAAAACGGCACTTCGGTCGCTCGTTACTTATATGATGGAAGACCCTCGTAGTATCTCTCGTGTATTAAACGTAATTTGGGTATTACGCTCTTTAGAGCGCATCGGCGATCATTCGCGTAATGTGTGTCAGCATTTAGTGTTTATGGTCAAAGGAATCGATGTTCGTCATGTTTCTGCTGACGAAGTTGATGCTCAAGTAAATCAATAACTGGATTATTCACTCTGCTCTTTGCTTTAATTTGAGCAAAGAGCAGCGTCTTTTTAATTTCCCTTTCTTATGCTCTTTCTTTTAGTGATTCAGCGTTGGTTCTTTGCTTCAGTTTGCCTATCATTTACGGCTATTTATATTGATTAGGTAATTCTTTATGTTTGAGATAGACGTTGACTCAAATGTCGCTCCAGAAACACATTATAAAATGTTGAACTCACAGTTAGCGTCGTTGTTAGCTGGTGAGCGTGATTTGATCTGTAATGCTGCACAATTTTCTGCGTTTATTATGCAAACTGTTGTAGAGCTTAATTGGTCCGGTTTTTATTTCGCGCGTGGAAATGAGCTGGTGTTAGGCCCTTATATTGGCAAAGTTGCCTGCACTCGTATTCCATTTGGTCGTGGTGTCTGTGGTACAGCTGCTGAACAAAAAACCATTCAACGTATTGATGATGTTTATGCATTTGATGGGCATATCGCGTGTGATTCAGCATCTGCTTCTGAGCTAGTTATTCCTGTTATTCTTCATGACCGTGTGGTTGGAGTATTTGATATGGATAGCCCTAAAGTAAAACGCTTCTCTCAATTTGATCAAGACGGCTTAGCATTACTGGTTAATACATTTGTGGCGGCAACGGATTTTAATTGGTTGTTTTCATTAGATTAATGTCTCTTCACTTACTGGGTTTTTTGGGTTAAAAAAGTTCATTATCAAATGATTGAGTTGCGTTTGTGTTAAAGGAAAACGTAGATGCTGAAAGTTAGCGGTATTAGTAAGGGCTTGGTTAGAGATTGTTAAGTTCTGGTCACTCAAGATGTAACTGCCTTTTTCTTGCCAGTATTGGATACTCGCTTCAGCTTCTTGGCTTATTAGACCTGTGACTATGATGAGATCAATGTCGTCGTCATCTAAGTAAGATCCTTCGATGTAGCGTGTAGATTCAATATTTAAACTCGTAAGTTGAAGGCGTATAAAAGAGGCTAGGTGCGCATCTTGAGTAAAAATTAATGCCCTTTTAGATTCTAACAAGGTCGTTTTGGGGGGAGGATTTAGACGTTGATTGGTGTGATACGGAATATCAACCCAAAACTCTGTGCCTGTGCCAGGTTCACTGGAAAAGTGAATTTCACCTTGCATAAGGTGGATTAATCGATAACAAAGGGACAGCCCCAGACCTATATCACTTTGCAATGCTAGCTGTTGGTTTTCCTCTATAAGAGGGGAAGAGCGTAAGCTTTTTTGTAATGTCTGATCCAATCCAAACCCAGTATCTTTCAGTGCAATTCTTAGCATCTTACAATGATTGTTTTCTAGGTTTGTGATTTGTTGTGTTGGGGTTAATTCAGATGTTTTAAGGTGAAGGCTTATACTGCCTTCGCAAGTATGCGTAATAGCACTTTGTACAAGTTCTAAAAGTACTTCTTTCATCCGTTTAAAGTCGAGATTGATCGTCTCTGGTAAATCAGGATCGATGTAGCTAACAAGCTTTAAGCCTTTACGTTCAAGTTTGGAGGAAAACACTTGAAGGCATTCCTCTATACTTTTCTGCAATGGCTCAGTGGTAGGGGTTAATGTAAGCTTTTTGGCATCAATAAGCGCTAAATCTGTGAACATATTAATGGTATGCAGTAGCTCATTTGCAGACTCTTTGATATTTAATAGGGACCCGGTGTTTGTACAAGAGATGCCTAATAACGCCTGAATTTGTGGGCGAGTCTCTTGCGCGACTAGTGTTAATATTTTCTCTTTTTCTTCATGGGTAGCCTGTACATCTTCCAAGAGTTTTTTGTTGCTACGTTGATTTTTTTTGAATACAGAAAAGCTTTTGAGCATGCACAGAGATAGGGCAATTAAACAACCTAAAAATAAGATCATTAATATCCTTACACGTTCTAGATTTTCACCTAATGCTCTTTTTTGCCGGGAAATATATTTGTTAGTGCCTTTACTGACTAGGACCGTAAATTCATTTATTTGATTATCAATTTGCTTAAGGCGATAGGTCATATCACTTAAATAAGAAAGATCCCCTTGTTCTATTTTCGATAGATTTAAGCTAATAAGTTCTAGTTCACCAGCAATAAGGTTTAGCAATCGTATTGTGCGGCCACCAGTTAATCCACGAATCAGATAGCCTACTTCGCCATTACGTAATACATCTATACGGCTCATTAATACATCGTATTGTGCGTAAGCAGCACCGTTTAGTGGTAGGTCGGTTTTATCAATTTGTACTAGGTAGTTTAAGAATCGATAGGATTGCAGTTGAAATTGCAGAGCGTTCCATAATGAGTTTTCATAAACACGTTGCTTGGTTGCTTGATTGCCAGTATAGGAATAAATAATAATATTAGAGGCGAGTAACGTAATAATGATAGTAAAAGCAATAAGGCCATAGCCATACCAATTTCGTAGTTTGGTGGCAGATACCCAGTGGCGTAATCGTTTTACCATCTGTGTTATTCCTTGGTTGGGTCGGTAAGTACTTCTATTGTGTTAGCCTGCCAAATAGCTCGCCAATAAAAGGTTTCATTTTGTAATGTTGGATTACTATCGAAAGGGTACATGACCATTATAGGCCCCAAATTTCTAATACTAATAAATTGATCGTCTTTGCGGATAGAAAAAATAGCACCGTATTTTACAAAATCACTGATAGGGACCTCAATAACATATTTATTGAGTGCCGTAATACGCAGAATCGTTCCTTTACCACCTATTAATTTGAGTATATCAACCGCTGAAACACCACTGTATTTATGTGGTGTTTTAAGCCAAGGTGTAGAGGTTATAAAACTATGTTGTGGTAAATCCTCCAGCATTTCTCTATCAAATAGTGCTTTATTATCTGTATTTTTTTCGGAGATATGACCAGAAAAAGATAAAATCACCGGACCTGTTGGAGTCGGTAGAGCTTGTGCTGGTGGGATGAAAATAAACCCAATTAACAAGAGTAGGAAGCGCATACAATGGGTCTCTTAGAGTTCAATAATTCAGACTCATAATAAAGTGCAGATAATTTGTAGAGAAAGCAAACATTTCCTATAAAATAATATTATATAACTATTCTAATTCTATTTTATGAGGAAAGTTATTAATAGATTTTACTGGCAGCCATGATGTGTGGTGCCGTGTGATAAAAGAGGCTCTGTATGGAGCCTGTGATAAGTGCGTGTTACTCTCTGATAACTTGCGATCTAAATTTATTAACGAAAGGTAAAAAGTGTGATTACACAGCCATTTAAAGCAGCTGGTGCGTTTTTAAAAGCGTTACCTTTGTCCGTTTCTCCTGGACTAAGAATATTTATTGTTGTGCCGTTATTAGCGAACTGTGTACTTATGTTTTTACTGGTTATGGTAGCGAAGAGCTATTTTAATGATTTGATGACAATGGCGATGGGGTATTTACCGAGTTGGTTGGCATTTGTAAGTTGGTTATTTTATTTGATCTTTGCTGCACTCATTACTGTTTTACTGTTTTACAGTTTCTCTGTTGGTATCAATATTTTGGCAGCACCTTTTATGGCTTTTTTGGCTGAAAAAGTAGAAGAACGCCAGACCGGTAAGGTATTTGATGAAGCATTAACATTTAAATCTATTATGGCGATCACGGGACGCACCTTACAGAGAGAAACACAAAAGATACTCTACTTCGTTCCGCGTTTTATATTGCTGCTATTATTGTCTTTTATCCCTTTGGTTAACGTTGTTGCACCAGTGTTATTGTTATTGTTTTCTGCGTGGATGTTGGCGCTTCAATACATGGATTATGCCTTTGATAATAACAAGGTTGCATTTCACGATATGCGTCAGATGTTGAGAGCTAAGCCGTTACTTTGCTGGACGTTTGGCGGTATTGTTATGGTGGGTTTGACGATACCTTTGTTGAATTTATTTGTTATGCCAATCGCGGTTGTTGCCGCCACTTTATTGTGGATTTCAGTCTTTAGACCACAACATGGAGACTCCTCTTCATTAGTTGGTCGTACTAGTGGACTCTTGTAATGTCGATTAAGATTCTGGTTGTTGATGATGCCTCTTTTACGCGTGATTTAATCAAGCGCACTGTGCGTCAGCAGTTTCCTTCTTCTGTTGTAGAAGAAGCGGTTAATGGACGAAAAGCTCAGCAGATGCTGTCAAAAACACAGTTTGATATGGTGCTGTGTGATTGGGAAATGCCAGAAATGACAGGTGTTGAGTTGCTTAAATGGTGTCGCCAGCAACCAGATTATCAAAAAGCAGATATTCCTTTTGTAATGATTACTAGTCGGGGAGATAAAAGCCATGTTGTTGAAGCGGTACAATCGGGTGTAACAGACTATTTAGGTAAACCCTTCTCGAGTGAGCAATTAGCGAATAAGGTATTATCTGCCGCTAAGAAACATAAAATGGACGGGAGATTAATTGCAGAGAACTCTAAAAATCCTGCGATTTCTGGTGGGCAAGGAGCGATCGCCGCTGCTTCTTTAAATGTTTTAATGGGAGCTAGCAAATCAACACAACCAGTCCAAGCGACGAAGTTTACAACTCCTACAGTACCAGCTCCCACCAGTAAGGATATTAAAATCCCTACGTTAGTGCGTTTTGAAGAGAAGCAGTTTCGTTGTATGGCGATTCAGCTTAGTAAACACTATGTGACTATTCTTATTAAAAGTGATGATGTTGTGCCTCAAGTATTAGGCCAAGCGGTACTGGATTTAGAGTTCGATGGACAAGTTAATCGTTTAAATTACTATATTCAATCTGTTGCTACGACAGAAAAGAAACATGATTCGACATTTTTAACGGTGACGTTGGGGCTGATCGATCAAGATGCCGAGAAAGAAAAATTCATCAGTGAGTTATTTAATAGTCTGTAATGTGTGAATACAAACTTTCAGATGAAGATGGCTTACTGTCTACGCAGCAAGCCATTTTTTATGAGTGGCTTATCTCACTAGGTGAGATAGCAGGGATGGTATCACTACGTACTCGACTCGCAGGAAAGTGACAGGAGAAGGTACTGCCTCGATTAGGATTACTGCGAATCTGTAGTTTTGCATCATGGTGCATCAAAACGTGTTTTGTTATTGCTAGCCCTAGTCCAGTTCCTCCCGTTTTCGAACTCCGTCCTTTGTCTACGCGAAAGAAGCGCTCTGTTAGTCTAGGTATGTATCTAGGGTCTATGCCAAGACCATTATCTTTTACTGAAAATACGCCGCTGAATTCACTAGACTCCCATTTTACTAAGATCTCACCACCATCTGGCGAATACTTTATGGCATTAACGACGAGGTTTGAAAACGCACTATACAGCTCTTTATAAGAACCGTAGAGACGTGCATTACTTGGTATATCAAAGGTAAGTTGGTGCTTTTCGGTCAGTATAGGTGAGGTGACTTTTTGAATAGCAGAAGTGAAACTAGTTACCGAATACCATTGGTCTTCTTCTGTTTTTTCATTACTTTCAAGATGAGAAAGTAGTAATAGATCTTCAATTAAATGCTCCATACGCACAGATTGCTCTGACATATTAGCAATGCCTTTCTGCATGCTTTTAGGCAGATTTTCTTGAAACATTTCCAAGGTTTCTAGGTAGCCTTTGATAACGGTGAGGGGTGTTTTTAACTCATGAGAAGCATTGGCGACAAAGTCTTTTCGCATCTGCTCTAGTAAATGAAGTCGTGTCACATCTCTAATAAAAATCAGGTGATCATTTTTATCATAGAGCGTGGTTTGTATCTCTAAATACACACCCTCTTTAGCTGGCGATTTAATGATCAGGGGTTCGCCAAACCGCTTTTGTGTGAAATAGCGAAAAAATTCTGGATTACGGACGATATTTGTTATCGTTTGACCTCGATCGACAGGGCGCATCAAGCCAAAGAAATGGGCGGCTGAATTATTCCACCATTCTAAATTTCCTTCACTGTCCGCCATGAGAACGCCTTCTTTTAAGGCCGCAGTAGAGCTCTCGATACGGGTTAATGCTTGTTGCATACGACGTTTAGATTTTCGTTGTTTCTTTTGTAAACGATAGACGGCATCAAATATATCACCCCAAATACCAGAAGCTTCCGGTGGCGGTGCTTTACCGGAGTAACGTAACCAATTGTGGAATTGATAGAGTTGATAAAGCTGGTGGTAAAGAGAGCCCAATAGATAAATGAAAGCAACCAAAAGAGGATGCTTAATAATAAAGCCAATCACGACGCACGCCCCCAGCCCTAATAGCCAGCGGGTAATAGATTGTCGCCAAATGGTCTTCATAATATTACGCCGTCCGTTTAGCAGAAAAGCGGTAGCCTGTGCCTCGAACCGTTTGAATCAACGAGTCGTGGTCTGTTCCAATCGCTTTGCGTAAGCGACGAATATGAACATCAACGGTTCTTTCTTCAACATACACATTCCCACCCCAAACTTGGTCAAGTAGCTGTGCTCGTGAATACGCACGCTCTTGATGTGTCATAAGGAATTTTAGTAGGCGATATTCGGTTGGCCCCATTTCTAATGGCCGCTCGCCGATGGTCACGCGTTGGCTAATGGGATCAAGCGTTAAACCATCAATTTCAATAGGCTCATCAATACCTTGTGGAGTAGCTCGGCGTAATACCGCCTTGAGGCGTGCTACTAGTTCACGAGGTGAGAAAGGTTTAGTTATGTAGTCATCTGCACCGACTTCTAAGCCTTGAATTTTATTGTCTTCTTCACTTTTGGCCGTTAGTAAAATAACAGGGATTTCTGCTGTCGTGCTGTCTTTCTTTAAGCGACGAGTTAGCTCGATGCCACTCCCTCCTGGCATCATCCAATCACATAAGATTAAGTCAGGTCTATGGTCCACGATAATTTCGTGGGCTTGTTGGCTATTTTCAGCTTCCATGTATTCGTAGCCAGCCATTTCTAGAGCCACAGCGATCATTTCGCGAATGGAAGATTCGTCATCAATAATTAATACTTTTTTACCGGTCACAGGATTCACCCTCATCTCAGGAACGGTCACATTTAATCGTCTATATGTGACAATTAGATTACATTGTCATATTTTTGCCATATTTTAAACTAAATAGTTAAGAGTGAGACCAATAAAGATGCAGTAACCTACTCGATTGTTATCTAAGAATGCATGAAAACAAGGAAGGCGCTCTCTATTTTTCGCTTTATTGAGTTGCAAGAAAAAGAGTATAACGGTCACTAAAATCGATAAAAAGTAAGGCCAATGCAACTGTGCTAGTACGCCGATCCAAATTAGTAAAGACACCATGATAGCTTGTAGACAGGTAATAATAAGAAGGTCGTATTGGCCAAATAAAACGGCAGTAGATTTGACGCCAATTTTTAAGTCATCTGGTCGATCTGTGATTGCGTAATAAGTATCGTAGGCGATGGTCCATAAGCAGTTAGCTAAAAATAGCATCCATAGTTGAGGGTCGAGTAAATCGCCTCCTTGGGCGCTGTACGCCATAGGAATGGCCCAAGAGAATGCTAATCCTAGAAATAACTGTGGTAGGTGAGTATAGCGTTTCATAAAAGGATATAAGGCAGCTAAACCTAAACCGATAAAAGACAATAAAATAGTATGCAGGTCCGTGAATAGAACGAGTAAAAAGCTAAGCAATACTAACGCTGAAAATAATCCTAATGCTTCTTTTTCAGAAACTCGACCAGAAGGCAGCGGTCGATTTTTAGTACGCTCAACATGACCATCTATTTTACGGTCGGCATAGTCATTTATGACACAGCCTGCAGAGCGCATACTAAAGACGCCTAAGATGAAAATAATAACCAGATGCCATTGCGGCCAACCATCGGCAGCAAGCCACAGTGCCCATAACGTTGGCCACATTAATAATAAAGAACCAATAGGGCGGTTAAAACGAGTCAGGTCGGCATAATCGTGTAGTTTGTTCATAGTGGTCCAATCAAAGGTTGTAGGCCGGGAATTGTGTCAAAAAATGCTTCGCTTACCAGTATTCCTGGCCCATATTGTTGAAAAACAGAGCGTCTGGCCCAGACTTTTTTATTTACGCCAGGAAACAAGCTAGCAGGAAGTTCAGTAATTTCTATAGCGCTTCGAGACAGGCAACGATGACGAAATAGATAGCCGCCGAGTGGCTTTTCTTTCAATTGGCAGACGCGACGCCAATGCCCTTTTAAGGATTGTGCGGGAATAATTGAGCGCCCATAAATAACAATTTCATTATTAAACTTTAGCAGTACGGTGCGAATACGCACGGCATGTCGAGAGGCTAACCCTAGTTTTTTCCTTTCTCTTTGAGTAGGTTTCCCCCAGCCATCTTCTAGTACCACAACACTTAATTCACCATATTGTCGTAGTTTTTTGGTTAAAGATGCAGAAGTGGATAACCATGGCCAAAGTCCAGAAGGTATTTTTGTCTTGTTTACCTGGTGAATAGGATGCCAACGATAAGCTAATTTTTGGGCGATAGTGTGGTCAATATACATGATAAGGCTTAGTGCATTTTACCGTTAATTAGAGAAACCATTTTATAAAGCTCAGCAGAAGACTGTTGTACCTTAGAGCGACAAGCTTCGGCTTGCTCTAATGAAAGTCCTATATCTTCTAATACAAAAGGATCAATAGGGCTGTGTTTGTTCAGTTGATGGGTAATATACAACAGATGAGCTAATTTTTCGTGTTCACCTGTGTAGTTCGGCGTTTTGCTATAGCGAATGGCGGTGCAAATATTGTCAGGAAGATCCCAATGTCTAAGCAACCATGAACCAATTTGTTCTTTCGTAAAATGTAAAATCTGCATTTCAATAAGCGAAGAATCTAGATGCGCATTGGCCTCATAGTATTTTGATAAAATAGAAAAATGCGGCGGCATTATGGTGTTAATAGCCAAGTAGCCGAAGTTATGCAGTAAGCCTGCAAGATAAGCATGACCACTAGTTAAGTGATAAGAGGAAGGTAATTCTTTAACCAAGGCTTCCATTAAGGCTGCATGGGATACTGCACTTAGCCAGAAGTTTTCATAATGACGAGGACCTTCTTCGGGTGGTAAAAAAGCGCAGCCCATAGAAAGACCTAGTGCTAAATTCATTACCATATCATAGCCAAGCACACGAATAATTGCGTCTTCAACGGATTTAATACTCCCTTTAGCGCCATAATAGGGGGAGGAAGCCCAACTAATCACTTGGGCTGCTAAGCTAGGGTCTAAACGGATGACATCACATAACTCATCCATATTGGAGGTTTTATTTGAGCATAATCGGATGATGTGTTGAGAAATTGTAGGCAATGGTGGAATTTCTAATGTTTCTGCTAGGCGCTGTTTAAGTCGAACGGATTGAAATTTACCCAGTGCTTCAAGCATTTGCTGTTCGTCATTAAGCACATGACTTGATGGTTCTTTAATGCTAGCGGTATTAACAGAAATTGATTCAAAGCGGCACAAAGGCCCTGAAAAACGATTTCGTAAGTCATTAGGTGACAGAGGATAGTAATGACTTTTTTCATTATTACGTACTTTGATCGCAGGTTCTTCAAGCAGACTTTTTTCGATAATGGTAATACAACTACTGGCTTTTAGTAGAGGATCGCCTCCGACATTATAATTGGCGATGGGTTCAAAGCGACGTTTTGTAAGGCGTGAGATAGCAGCGATATCGAGCATGTGATCTTCAGGAAAGATAGCTTGTAAACGGCCAGAGTGGTCTGCTAAATGAACAATTCGTACTTTCTTTGTATCGGCTAGGTCCGTTGCGCTGGATGTCATAAATCAAACTCAGATTAAATGGTCGCTCTAAAACGAAAAAGCCCCTAAAAAAGGGGCTTTTTAATATAACAGTTTTTACTTGGTTAGTGATTCAAAATCTGACTTAAGAAGTTCTGGGTACGATCATGTTGAGGGTTGTCAAAGAAGGCATGAGGTTCATTTGCTTCAACGATTTCTCCAGCATCCATAAACACAACACGATCCGCAACCGTTTTAGCAAAGCCCATTTCATGAGTGACACACACCATTGTCATTCCTTCTTCCGCTAATTGAATCATGGTGTCGAGAACTTCTTTGATCATCTCAGGATCAAGTGCAGAAGTAGGCTCGTCAAATAACATGATGCGAGGCTGCATACATAAGCCTCTGGCAATGGCCACTCGCTGTTGCTGACCTCCTGATAGTTGTCCTGGATATTTTAGTGCCTGATTGGCTATCTTTACTCGTTCTAAGTAATGCATTGCCATTTCTTCGGCTTCTTTTTTAGGTGTTTTTCGTACCCAAATAGGTGCCAATGTTAAATTTTCTAGAATGGTTAAATGCGGGAATAAATTGAAATGCTGGAATACCATACCGACGTCTTTACGAATGGTTTCAATGTTTTTCAAATTATTATTCATCTCTATTCCATCTACTAGAATAGATCCTTTCTGGTGTTCTTCTAGACGGTTAATACAGCGGATCATAGTTGATTTACCTGATCCAGAAGGACCACATACAACAATGCGTTCACCTTTCTTGATACTAAAGTTAATATTTTTTAATACATGAAAATCGCCATACCATTTATTAACGTCGTTAAACTCAATTATTGTCGATTCGCCCGATGCTAGTTGAGCGCGTGCCATATTTGTATTTGTCATTGTAAAGCCCTCAAATTCTTAACTAATTCCGCTTGTGTCCGGTTTCTAATTTGCGCTCGATTGCCATACTGTAACGAGACATGCCAAAGCAGAAAGCCCAGTAAATAAAGGCGGCGAAAACATACCCCTCAATCGTAGTTCCTAACCATTTAGTATCGTGATTTGCGAGCTGAATAATGCCCAATAAATCAAACATACCAACAATATAAACCAAGGTAGTATCTTTAAATAAGCCGATAAAGGTATTCACAATACCTGGAATAACCAATTTTAGTGCTTGCGGTAAAACCACTAAAATCATCGACTTCCAGTAGGTAAGCCCCATGGCATCGGCTGCTTCGTATTGGCCTTTTGGAATCGCCTGTAATCCCCCTCGAATGACTTCCGCCATATACGCTGCCGAGAATAAAGTAATGCCGATTAGGACTCGTAATAGTTTATTAAAGTTTAGGCCATCAGGTAGAAACAACGGGATCATGACCGACGCCATAAACATAATAGTAATTAATGGTACGGCACGAATCGTTTCGATAAAGATAATGCAGATGGATTTAGCAATAGGCATGTTAGAGCGACGACCTAACGCAAGCAAAATACCAAGAGGAAAAGAGGCGACGATGCCGATCGTACCCAATAATACCGTTAGGAATAGGCCTCCCCATCGAGAGGTTTCAACAGGCTCTAAGCCAAACACACCACCAGCAAACAAGAAGTAAGCGATGATCGGATAAATTAGAGTAATGGTGATGGATAGATACAGCTTGTGAACTATTTTGATGGAAAACATACCAACCAATAATACGATTAAAATGGCTGCTAAGTTAATTCTCCACGTTTCTTCACTCGGATAAAGCCCATACATAAATTGATCAAAACGAGTATTTATGAAAGCCCAGCACGCACCACTAGCGGTACAATCTGCTTTAGATGCTCCAGTCCATGTTGCATTTATAATACCCCATTCTACTAATGGAGGAATCGTAAGGTACATTATGTACAAGCTGAATAGGGTTAACATAATATTCAGGGGAGAAGACAGTAAATTTTGACGAATCCAAGCAACTGGTCCAACCGATGTAGATGGTGGTGGGAGGCTTGGTGAAGGTTTAAATATGATAGCCATGTTTACCTCCTAGCGTTCGATGAGTGACATTTTTTTGTTATACCAGTTCATAAACAATGAGATAGATAGGCTCAAAGTTCCATATACCAACATACAGAGACCAATGGTTTCAATCGCTTGACCTGTTTGGTTCAGCGTTGTTCCCATCACGACAGCGACAAGCTCAGGGTAAGCAATTGCAGCACCTAAAGAAGAGTTTTTTGCCAAGTTTAAATATTGACTCGTTAACGGTGGGATCATGACTCGTAGCGCTTGCGGGAGAACAACTAATCGTTGTGTGATGCTATCACTAAGGCCTAATGAGCGAGCCGCTTCTGTTTGCCCCCAGTTTACGGATAAAATCCCCGCTCTTACGATCTCTGCAATAAAAGAAGCCGTATAAGTAGAGAGCGCAATGAGCACGGCAACAAATTCAGGGGGAAGGACCATGCCACCAGTTACGTTAAAGCGACTTTTTTGTGGCAGGTCAAACTCTAAAGGAAAACCTGTAAGAGCAAACACCAATAGAGTGACTGCGACAATTATACCAAACGCTGACCAGTAGGCAGGAAACCAAAGCCCCGTTCTAGTCTGACGTTTTTTCGCCCATACAACGAGTGTGATAGCGGCAAAAATAGACAGAATAAAGCCGATAACAACGATTCCAAATCCATCTTGAGTAATTGGATTCGGCGAGTAAATTCCACGTTTGTTGAGGAGGAAGTCAGCAAACTCGTAACTTTTTCTTGGGCTAGGTAGCGCGGCTAATACGGCAAAGTACCAGAAAAACATTTGCAGTAATAATGGGATATTTCGTAGGGTTTCTATATAAACCGTTGCCAATCGTGCGACTAACCAGTTGTTGGATAAACGAGCCAGCCCCATAATGACGCCAATTATGGTCGCAAAAATAATACCAAGAAGAGAGATTACAAAGGTATTGATTAAAGCAACAAGGAATGCGCGTCCGTAGGTATCGGCTTCGGTATAACTAATAAGGTGAATAAGAATAGGAAAACCAGCGGGCTCATTTAAAAAAGAGAACCCAGTTGAAATTCCGCGATTGTCTAAATTGGCTTGTAAATTACTAAATAAGTAGTAACAAACGAAGGTTACTAGTGCTAAAAGTAAAATTTGGAAGATGATGGAGCGCGTTCCAGCATCGTATAAAAAGCTTTTTTTATCAGGTTTATTAATATCGCTCATCTTGGCCCAGGCAAACTGCTCGTCAGGTGGATAAGAAAGGAAAACCCCTTGTTGCAGCTAGGCTACAAGGGGGTAACCAAGAGTCACTGTATTAGCGAACTGGTGGTGCATACATTATGCCGCCATCGTTCCATAGTTTGTTAAGACCACGAGGAAGGTTTAGAGGGGAGTCTTTACCTACATTTCGATCGAACTCTTCGCCATAGTTACCAACTTGAGCGATCACGTTGTAAGCCCAATCAGCATTGAGCCCTAAATCTTTACCCATATTACCTTCTGCGCCTAATAGACGACGAATAGCTGGGTCTTTCGCTTCTGCTTTGATTTTGGCTACATTTTTAGAAGTAATACCCATTTCTTCAGCGTTAATTTGGACATACATGACCCATGTAACCAAATCTTTCCATGAATTATCTCCATGACGAACAACTGGGCCTAGTGGTTCTTTTGAAATTGTTTCTGGAAGAATGATGTGGTTGCTAGCGTTTTTAAGTTTAGTACGTTGTGCAGCCAAACCTGATTTATCGGTCGTATAGACATCACAACGGCCAGACACGTAAGCTGCGACAGCTTCGTCTGCCTTTTGAACAATAACTGGGACGTAAGACATTTTGTGTTTACGGAAGAAGTCAGCCATGTTTAATTCGGTGGTGGTGCCTTGCTCGGTACAAACGGTTGCGCCATCAAGATCTAATGCTGAGGTTACCCCCAGATCTTTTTGCACCATAAAGCCTTGCCCGTCATAGAAGTTAATCGATGTGAAATCAAGACCTAGGGATACATCACGACTATAAGTCCATGTTGTATTACGAGAAAGAATATCAATTTCACCAGATTGTAGTGCGGTGAAACGTTCTTTCGCAGAAAGAGGGGTGAATTTTACTTTTTGAGGGTCATTGAAAATAGCCGCAGCAACGGCGCGACAAACATCAACATCGATCCCTGTCCAATTTCCTTTATCATCTGCGTTTGAGAACCCTGGTACGCCGCCACTCACTCCGCATTGTACAAAGCCTTTTGATTTTACGTCATCTAATGTGCCTGCTGCTGCACCTGTACTAATTACTGCTGTAATAGCTGCGGTTGAGAGTAATTTATAAACGTTTGATTTCATTGATTTCGCCTCCCAGGCATTCCTTTTGAGTATGTTGTTCTTTTAATTGTTATCCGTTTTGACCTTCTGTAAAGCAAAGCAAAATCATTGCCAACAATCTAAAAACTCGCTTTATTTACATTCCATTAGTGCAAAAAATCCTTTTAAAAAAGAATCAAATTGCTGCTAATAGAATGACTGTTTGTGACGTCTAGTCAAGGATAAAGTGGCAATATTGTGATCTATAGTGCTTATTTTTTGCTAATTAAGGCTTGTAAAATGAAAGGCTATATCAAAGATACAGTGGCGTTAACGCCTGTTGTTAAGGTAAATATTTAATAGGTAGCAGGGTATTTATCACCATCAAAATAGCGAGAAACGTGTCTTTGTAAAAAGGTAAAAATCGAAGTAAAGTATTTATCAATGGTTTTTGTGCTGTATTGGTGCGTTATCTTGTGATGCTCCTATAATGCGCATAGAGATATTCTAAAAAGCGCTTCCCATAATCTCTTATCTACATGATAGTATTACTTATACTTTGTGTGATTAAGGAGTCCCATGTCGAATGGAAAGCCCAACTAAACCGCTCGATCGCTTAGATAAAAAAATTCTAAGGGAGCTGCAAGTTAACGGTCGTTTATCTAACGTCGAATTAGCCAGTCGTGTGGGTTTGAGTGCGACACCTTGTTTAGAGCGAGTACGGCGCTTAGAAAGAAATGGTTATATCACGGGATATTGTGCATTGGTTGACCCTAAAAAGGTGGATGCAGGGTTACTGGTGTTTGTAGAGATTCGTTTGAAAACCACCTCTCCAGAAGGTTTTAATGAATTTAAGAGCGCAGTAACAGAAATTCCTGAGATTTTAGAGTGTCATTTGATTGCAGGTGATTTTGAGTACTTATTAAAAGCTCGAGTTTCTAATATGGATTCTTACCGGCACTTATTAGGTGAAACGTTACTCACATTACCTCATGTGCGAGAATCTCGAACCTATGTAGCGATGGAAGAAGTGAAAAATACGACGGTTGTTAGTATTCCCTAGAGTTATTATATCGTTAGCAGTAAGTAAGGTAGTTGGACGGACTCAATGCCTTTTCTTCTTCGCGAGTCAGGTGCTATACATTTAAGTATTGGCTATGATTTGGTAACCATCTAGACAGCAAGGGCGATACACATTCGGGAAATTGTTGCTGTAATTGTGTTGCGGCTTTTTGGACATCTTCTAGTAAATTTTTATCTCTTTGTAAATCAGCGACTTTAAACTCCCAAAGACCAGTTTGTCTGGTTCCTAATAGCTCTCCTGGGCCGCGTAGCTCTAAATCCTTTTCTGCAATCTTAAATCCATCACTGGTATTACGCATGGTAGATAGACGTTCCTTCCCTTGTTGTCCTAAAGGCGCTTTATACAATAAAACACAATGACTTGCAGTCTGACCCCGACCGACTCGACCACGTAATTGGTGTAGCTGAGCTAGGCCTAAACGTTCTGGATTTTCAATAATCATTAAGCTGGCATTAGGCACATCTACACCGACTTCGATAACAGTGGTGGCAACTAATAACTGTATTTCATTCGCTTTAAAGCGAGTCATTATGTCCGATTTTTCTGCGGACTTGAGTCGTCCATGAACGAGGCCTATGGTTAATCCAGTGAGCTGTTCTGATAATAAGATGGCAGTATCTTCTGCTGCTTGGCATTGTAACGCTTCTGATTCTTCAATTAGGGTACAAACCCAATAAACTTGTTTACCTTCTTGGCAGGCGACTCTAACACGTTCAATGACTTCATTACGTCTCTGATCTGATACCACTATAGTATTAACGGGAGTCCTTCCTGGTGGCAATTCGTCAATCACTGAACAATCTAAATCAGCATAGGCTGACATAGCTAAGGTACGAGGGATAGGAGTGGCCGTCATAATAAGTTGGTGTGGTTGAAATCCCTGCTTTAACCCTTTTTCTCGCAGCGCCATACGTTGATGGACGCCAAAGCGATGCTGCTCATCAATGACCACGAGTGCTAAGCGATCAAAATGTACATGTTCTTGAAAAAGAGCGTGGGTGCCGACAATAATGTGGGCAGCTCCCGAGGCAATATCGACTAACTCAGCCTCGCGCGCTTTGCCTTTTAGTTTTCCAGCCATCCAAGCAACTTTTAACCCTAGTGGTGTAAACCATTGAGTAAAGTTTACGAGATGTTGTTCTGCTAATATTTCCGTTGGTGCCATAATTGCGACTTGATAGCCAGAGTGAACGACGGCAGCAGCGGCTAATGCCGCCACAAGTGTTTTGCCCGACCCAACATCCCCTTGCACTAAGCGGAGCATCGGGTGCCCAGAGTTAAGGTCACTTAAGAGTTCTTGAAATACTCTCTGTTGGGCGTTTGTTGGGGAAAATGGTAGCTGCTTTAGTAAATCGATCGACAATGAACCTGCTTCATTTACTCGAATGGCTTTATCTTGTTTGGCTTTGATTTTTTTGCCAATTAAAGAGAGTTGATGAGCCATGAGTTCTTCAAATGATAGCCTATATTGTGCAGGGTGTGCTCCTGCTCGTAGCTGATCTAAATTGGCGTCTGTTGTAGGGTGGTGGAGAAAGTGAATCGCTTTGTCTAATGGCGGTAAGCTAAATTGCTGACGAATAGTATCTGGTAGCCATTCTTTTAAATTGTAGGGTGTTAGACGCTCTAGTGCTTGGTTGCATAGTTGGCGAATTTTGGTTTGAGTTAAACCTTCTGTTAGCGGATAAATAGGAGTGAGTTGATTGGTTTCTGTGTGCGTATCCTGTTGCTGGATGACCTTGTATTCAGGGTGATAAATCTCAAATCCAGTGCTACCGCGACGTATTTCTCCAAAGCAACGAATTTGATTCCCTGACTCCAATTGTTTCTTTTGTGCAGCAGAAAAATGGAAAAAGCGTAGGCATAGCGTGCCAGTCGAATCTTTGATCCGACAGAGTAAGCTACGGCGTTTTCCCATTTTAATTTCACATCCAGTAGATGTACCTTCTACAACTGCTTCATCGCCAAATCGTAATTGTCCGATGGGGACAATACGAGTTCTATCTTGGTAGCGTATAGGCAAGTGAAAAAGCAAATCCTGCACCGTATAAAGATGCAGTTTTGCTAGTTTTTCAGCCATGGCATCGCCAACGCCTTTTAGTTCTCTCACATCCTGTGTGTCGAGATCGTCTATCATAATAGTTAAATATCCAGTTTTTTACTGGCCTCTCGAATAGCCTGACTGACGGCTTCAATAGCACTAGGACGTGGATAACTCGCGCGCCAAGCAAGAGCTACAGTGCGTTTAGGAGCAGGGGCAGTAAAAGGGCGAACTTCCAGTAATGAATGATCGATATTCATAACGGCTGATTTAGGTAATACAGTGACACCTAAGCCAGAAGCGACCATGTACCGAATAGTTTCAAGAGAGCTGCCATTAACTATGGTACGCCCATCACTAAACTCACCTTCTTTTACCAAAGGGCAAGCCTCTAACACTTGTTCGCTGAAGCAGTGACCTTTTCCAAGTAATAATAAATTATCGCTAGAAAGCTGGTTTGTATCAATATGAGTGAGCTTGGTCCAAGGATGCTCTTTAGGCATTAACACCACAAACTCTTCTTCATAAATCGGTTGTGTGACCACATCTGGTTCACGGAACGGAAGTGCAATGATAATCGCATCTAACTCACCATTACGCAGTTTAGGGCGTAGGCTTTCAGTGAGATCTTCTTCGATGATAAGCGGCATGTCATCAGTGATTGCACGCAAGCTAGGAATCATGGAAGGGAAAAGGTAAGGTGCAATCGTAAAAATGGACCCTATTTTAATAGGTCCTTTTAATTGGTTATGCCCAGAAGACGCTAGCTCTTTAATAATGTTGGCTTGCTCAAGTACTCGCTTGGCTTGCTCAACGATTTTATTACCGATTGGGGTGATATACACTGAGCTTTTGCTGCGCTCAAAAATAGCGGCACCAAGTTCTTCTTCGAGTTTTTTAACCGCAACGCTCAGTGTTGGCTGAGATACGTAGCATTTTTCAGCGGCATGGCCAAAATGCTGCTCTTGTGCCAGCATAACAACATATTTTAATTCAGTTAATGTCATAACGTACCCTCAACCTAATCATTGTTAATAACTATGATAATACAAAATTTGATAACGTGTATCAGATACTCTAAGTTTTACTTTTATTCCTGACAAGGGGCATCATGAATTTGAATAGAATATTAATTGCTGGGTGTGGTGATTTAGGCTCAGGCATTGCACCATATTTTGTTAACAGAGGCGACCAAGTCTATGGTATTCGTCGATCTGGTATAGTTTATCCTAACGGTGTTATTGGTATTACCGGCAATATTACAGAGCTAAAAGAGACTGATTTACCTGATGTTGAATTAGTTTTTCTTATTATGACACCGTCAGAGAGAACAGAGGTGGGCTATCAGTCAGCTTACTATGATACGGCTAGTCGACTGGTAGAGCGTTATAAAGCATCACAAACGCCTATCATTTTTGTATCAAGTACTAGTGTCTACGGTCAGAATCAAGGGGAGTGGATTGATCATCAAACAGTTCCTTTGGCAGGGAAATCGACGGCACAGATGTTATTGGCAACCGAGCAGTTATTAGCAGACGCTTTGCCTTCTATTGCAGTTCGTTGCTCTGGGATTTACGGTCCTGGTCGTTATCGTATGCTGAACAAAGTTATGTCAGATGAGTGTTGGGGGGGAAATAGTTGGACTAATCGTGTTCATAGAGATGATGTGGTTCGAGCATTGTGCCATTTAGCAGATAAAGTACTTAATAATGATACGTTAGCTAAACAATATAATGTCACCGATGATACACCCGTTTCTATGTGGGAAGTGAAATTATGCATTGCTACCTTGCTGGGGGTAGCAGTCAATATTCCGAAGAACGCAGGCGCTTTTATTCCCTCTACAGGTAAGCGAATTACTAATGCGGCACTCAAAGAGACAGGCTTTCGCTTTGACTATCCAAGCTATGTTAGTGGTTATGTTGAGTTGGTGAAGGCGTTTCAATTAGAGCAAAGAGATGAATAAAAAAAGAGACGCAATGCGTCTCTTTTTTTCAGTTGTTTCCTTCATGTTTTTAACTCACACATGAAGGAAAAAGACGACTAGTCTTCAAGAACCATGATTGCTTCGATTTCAACCTGAACGCCTTTAGGAAGAGCACGAACACCCATAGCTGCACGAGCTGGGTAAGGTTGTTTAACAAATTTAGTCATTACTTCGTTAACGGTTGCGAAGTTGCCTAGATCTGTCATGAAAATATTGAATTTCACAACATCTTCTAAAGAGCCACCAGCAGCAGCACAAACGGCTTCAAGATTTTTAAATACTTGAGTAGTTTGGTCAACAATGTCTTCACTGATAACTTCCATTGTTTCTGCTACTAGAGGAATCTGACCTGAAAGGTAAACGGTGTTGCCTGCGCGAACCGCTTGAGAGTAAGGGCCGATTGCTGCTGGTGCTTTATCAGTATGAATTATTTGCTTTGCCATGATCTAAAATCCCATTTTAAATATAATGTCTGTGCGGTTTTTTTAGCCGCAGAAGGTTAAAGTATCGAGATTACTTTAAATTTTTTAACGGCCGACTATGGTCTCACGCGTTACTTTCTCTACGCAATGAACCGCTTTAATTCGGCGCATTACATCTGCTAAACCAACACGGCTAGAGATGGTAATGCTAAGACGAAGTCTGCTCACTCGGCCGCGTTCAATAATATCTAGATTAGATACTTGATAGTCTGTATCACTAATGGAGCTGGCTATTTTTGCGACAGCGCCACGTTCATTGATATAGCTGACGATCAAGCTGATATTGAGATCTTCTTCAATATCTTTGCCCCATACCATACGGATAAAACGTTCAGGGTTAGATAAATGATCCTGAATGTTAGGGCAGTTCAAATGATGAATTACGATGCCTTTATCGACCTGTACATAACCGACAATAGGATCTCCTGGAATAGGAGAACAACATTTCGCATAAGAAATGAGCATGCCTTCAGAGCCATTGACCTTAAAGGATTTCGGTGTGACCAAGGTTTCTTCATCGTAGTTCGGGAAAAGCTCTCTAGCGACCAAATAGCCAACATGTCGACCTTTACCAATTGATTCGAGTAAATCATCTAAAGCGTTGAGCTGATGCTGTACAAGCACTTGATTGATTTGCTCTGATGTTAATTCTTCAATATTCGTTTTAAAAGCATTCAAAGAGCGAGTAAGCAGGCGGTAGCCAATAGAAATAGCATTTTCACGCTGTTTGTCTTTGAGGTAGTGACGAATATTCGTCCGTGCTTTACCAGTAATTGCAAAGCTTAGCCAAGCGACATTAGGCTGGGCATTTTTAGCACTGATAATTTCAACGGTTTGACCGCTTTCTAGCTGTGTACTTAATGGCGCAAGGCGTCGGTTTATACGGCAAGAGATGCAAGTATTGCCGATTTCTGTGTGCACGCCATAAGCAAAATCCACTGGTGTTGCCCCAGAAGGTAACTCAATAATTTGACCTTTTGGAGTGAATACATACACTTCATCAGGAAATAAATCACTTTTAACGTTATCGACAAATTCTATGGGATTGCCAGCTTTTTGCTGAATTTCCAGCAAGCTTTTTACCCATTTTGTAGCTCGGTCGTGATTGTTTGGCGCGGCTGAGTTTCCACTGAATTTATAAGCCCAATGTGCTGCAATACCATTATTAGCTACTAAATCCATTTCTTCTGTACGGATCTGAATTTCCATAGGTAAGCCATTAGTACCCACTACAGTGGTGTGTAATGACTGATAACCATTGGACTTGGGTACCGCAATATAATCTTTAAAACGGCCTTCGATCGGCTTAAAAAGAGAATGTATTGTACCTAAAATACGATAACAGCTATCGTGACGATCAGTGACGATACGCACACCTAACACATCCATGATTTCATCAAGAGAACGGCGTTTTTTGCTCATTTTCTGATAAATACTATAAATATGTTTTTCTCTGACACTAATTGTCGCATCAATATAATCAGCGGCTAGCTCAGAGCGAATAAAGTCTTCAAGTTTTTCTGTGTCTTTGCTGCGGTGGCCATATTTTTTATTAATGGCTTTTTGCAACATGCGCGCACGCATAGGGTAGTAGGCTTCAAAGGCAAGAGATTCTAGTGCCACACGCACATTGTACATACCTAAACGGTTAGCAATGGGGGCATAAATATCTAGTGTTTCACGAGCAATACGGCGTTTTTTGTGCGCTGGCATGGAGTTCAGCGTACGCATATTGTGTAAACGGTCGGCTAATTTAACAAGAATGACACGAATGTCATCTGCCATAGCCATGGCCATTTTTTGGAAGTTATGAGCTTGTTTTTCAATTTGGCTATTGAATTCTAAATGCGTCAGCTTACTGACGCCATCGACCAAACTGGCAACACCTTCTCCAAACTGCTCCGTTAATGCTTCACGGCTAATGCCGGTGTCTTCAATAACGTCATGAAGAAGCGCTGCTGTTAGCCCATCACTGTCCATGCGTAATTCAGCAAGAATTTCAGCAGCAGCAAGTGGATGGGTAACATAAGGTTCACCACTTTTACGCCATTGCCCATCATGAGCTTGTTCGGCGTAATAGTAAGCACGTTTTACCTGAGCAATTTGCTCATAAGGTAAATATTGGCTTAGTGTCAGAGATAGATCTTCAATGGTATACATCGCTCACCTCACAACAGTAAATAAGAAGTACGACGGCAGTGGTATGAGCGATACCATCAAGATTAGAACTCGTGAACAGGTTGCTTTTGAAGATCAACGTTTTTAGCGTTAATCAAGTCTGCAGCAATTTCACGTAAAGCAACTACAGTTACTTTGTCGTCTTCAATCGCTACTTTAGCCTCTTCACCACCTGTGGCGAGTTGACGTGCACGTTTTGATGCCACCATGACTAATTCAAAGCGGTTATCAACATTTTCTAAACAATCTTCTACGGTAACTCGAGCCATTTTGACCTCTGTATTACGGTTATCTATTTATGCGAATCTAATTCTACTTAACGGCTTATTATAATGACAAGAGATCATTAAGGAGATTGCCATATTTTTGTTTCATTACTGTGTTTTTTGAGCGCATTGCAGTAAAAATTGACTTCATTTGTGTTAATGCTGTCTCAAAGTCATCGTTCACGATGACAAAGTCATATTCATTGTAGTGTGAAATCTCGTTTACGGCCTTGCTCATACGACGCTGAATGACCTCTTCACTGTCGGTACCACGGTCGCGAAGACGTTCTTCTAGTACCGCTAAAGACGGTGGTAATATAAAAATACCAATAGCATCTGGGTAAAGTTTTCGTACTTGGCGAGCCCCTTGCCAATCGATCTCTAAAATAACATCAAGACCTTGTTCGAGCATATTAAAGATAGAGGCTTTGGATGTGCCGTAAAAGTTATCGAACACTTGAGCGTGTTCAAAAAAAGCTTCCTCAGCAATCATATCTAAGAAATCTTCATCTTCTGTGAAATAGTATTCACGACCATGCTCTTCTCCAGTTCTCGCAGCTCTTGTTGTATGAGAGATGGAAATACGTACCTTATCATCTGCTTTCAGTAATGCTTTGTATAAAGAAGATTTACCTGCACCGGACGGCGCAGAAAGGATAAATAAGTTGCCTGTGTGTAGATCCATAGAGCCTTTAAACCTAGTTAGAATTACTCAAATGATAATATAATCACTATACCACAATTTAAGCTTGCTTCGCTTTTCTTATATTTAGCGAGACGAAGAGGTTGTGTATCGCATCTATTTGATAAATTGTGTGTTTGGTAATCGTGTATAAATGTAATTTAGAGTATATTATTTAGGCAAAATCAAAGACATGAGTCTAAACTTTCAATGATAAAACACATAGAAAGTTGTTAATGCAGGGAAGAGAAAATATATGAAAACAGAATTAAAAAAGCAGGATATGCCTGAATTCAAGTCCGAAGTGCGACACTTTTTCGGACGATGGTTTATTCGTCTCATATAGTCGCTTGAGTCACCTCTTTGGCTGATTTTGAACCCTCTTTCTTTATCAGATAAAAACGCGTCTTTGTTTCTAACAAGGTGACGATTGAGCCTGTTCCGTGTTTACCCAAAACAGTGTCTATTTCCCAGTCCCTAAAGCGTTTTTTGGTATCGAAAATCACAGGTCTATCATCAATGGGTTTATAAACTCATGGGAGGTCGTATAGAGCTCACCTCTAAAGAGGAAGAGGGGGCTGTTTATATTCCTTTACAGCTTGCTAGGGTACAGCCTAGTTGAGAAGGCAGCCTAAGGCATTGAGAGTAAATGCCTTAGGCTTTTTTATCTAATCTTTAAACCCTTTTACCCGAGCATTAATTTGCCAACGTAACAGTTCGGGTAGCGCTTTTTGACGAGCTTGCTGTGAGGCTGATACTGTTTGACTGTGTTTTTCGACAACAAATCCTGATGTGTCTTTCCAAGGGTAAAACGCAGGCTGCCCACTCATTGGGTAAGCACCGTTTTCATCAATCCAAAGCATAGTGTTGTATCCGAAAGCACGTTGCTTATCATCATCTTTCGCTAGCATATTACGTCCAACAATCGCTTGATAGCGGGTATTTGATAATGAGTAATTGTACAGCGTTGGAAAAATATCCTTATGAGAGCCTACTCGATTTGGATCGTAAGCCCAGTCTGTATGATCGAGGATTTTCTTCGGTACATGCAGATAAAAGGGAACCGCGCGATCAAGCATTTGTTCTTCTGGGTAATAGGCTTTTAAACGACGCATTTGATGATCGCCTGTAGCGGCTATTAATGTGTTATCTGCTTTACCGGAGGCTTTTATCGCAGTAATAAACTGTCCAAAACTGTCAGTTGCGTACTGATAGGTTTTTTGTATCTGTTTTTCTTCTTGACCCTCAGCTTCCGCGTGACGAGCTATTTCTGGTGTTATTGCTATTGGTTTTGGATCATAGCGTTGCGGAGTGACATAAGGTGGGTGATTAGTAATAGTCAAGATGCTAATAAAGATAGGTTCTTTAGATTCTTGTAATAACTTTTCAGCCAGGCGATAAGCGTAATCGTCAGGTACGCCCCAATCAGTCATTTCCTGTTCTGCTTGAGGGTATAGTTTCATCAAGGTATTTTGATCATAAATAGCATCAACACCTTGAACGGGTAAGTAATTTACTAGATTCCGCCACATCATATTGCCAGGAGAAATAAAGATAACTTTATAGCCTGCTTTTTTGTATACATCGAATGGTATGCCACTGAGCTTTGTGTGTTGTGCTGAGCTATGGCTGATGTTTTGCATTGGGCTATGGAAGAACATAGCGGCTAATGACGGTGCAGTACCGTTATCTTCTGAAATAAAGCGTTTAAAAACAAAATCGTTAGCGAAATGAGGGCGCAGGTGGCCTAGCAAATCGTTTTTGTCTACATCATCGAACTGCAACATATTGCTGCCAAAGCTTTCCATCAATGCCATCACGACATTGGGTTTATGTTTTTCAAGCCAAGGGTTAGTCGGTGTTGTTGCCATGAGACTGTTTATGCCTAAAGTCGTTTTTAACTGTTCTCCTTTTGCTTTGTTAACCGGAGAAAATGACAAGTCATTATTATGGTCATCCATGGCCCAGCTTAGACTCATAAATCCATTAGGGGTGATCTTGTTGAGTAATAACAGTTGAGACACTTGCGCATTGCCTCGTCTAAGAGGAAAAGTCCCTAGACTGCCACGACTAATAATTGCGATGACTAGTATCATCACAAATACATAAAGAACGAACAGGCCTAAAGGCCATTTACGAGATGCCTTCTCTTTCATCAAAAAAGACACTAATCGACCCGAGATAAACGCCAGAGCAAGCGCTGAAAATAAGCCTCGAAGTACTGGGTAGCCGTCCCACATATTCCCCAACACGCTAGCGGTATCATCTTCCGCTAGGCCAAAAGCAAAAACATCAAAGGTGTTATGGTAAGTTTGGTAATAGTAATAGTTACTAATGGCAAGCATAGCAACCGCAAAAGCGAGTAAGCTAAATACCCAAGGTAAACAAATACTCATTACTTTCCAAGACTTCTGACTTACAGCCATTAAAAGCCCAAGCAGTAAAAAAGGTACCATCAGCATACCAGCAACGCGTAAATCGTAGCGAACACCAGTAATCCACATGCGCTGTACATCGTCGCTATGACTTGCTAATTGACTTGGTTCAGAGAATACGATCAACATCGCATAGCGCGCTGTCATGAGAATTAGAACAATATAAAGTATCTGGAAGATTAATGTTTTAAATAACGAATGAATTCTCGATTGATACATAGCGCAGCCGATTCCTAAGCATAAAAATATGGAGATAAAGAGAAGTATAACACTCAAATTTTATGTGCTTCTTAATAAAGAAGCACATATTTTATAAAATAATATTTCTTGCATTCTTATGTGAATAGAAAAACGATAGGGAACGAATTTTTTATATAAGAGATACTAAATCTATGTATGAATAACCTGTTATAAGAATCAGGAGCATGACACATTATGTGGTTTCGGACTCGCTAGCCAACCTAAAACCATTAATAGAAACCCGATTATTAATAATACATAGAGTGGCGCGCTCCATGAGTGATGCCAATCATGGAGTACCCCAATCAATACTGGCCCTAATGCAGCAAAGGTATAGCCGATTAGTTGTGACATACCTGATAACGCCGCCGCCTGTTTTGGGCTGTTTGTTCGTAGGCTAATAAATGATAGACCCATAATGAAACTCATGCTGACACCAAACCCAAAGCACACGGCCCAAAGACCAGACCAACTCGGTACATATAAAAAACCAAACAAGCTAAGCCAGCTTAAACTCGTCGCCAACAAACATAATCGGCGATGGCTGCCTAAACGATTGATAAACGGAGCTAGTATTAAAGAGGGTAAAGCACCTGCCAGCTGTAGGTACCCTTGATACAAGCCTGCAGTTGAGTCAGCGTAGTGGTAACTCACCAAAATAGAAGGCATCCAAGCGACGACAATATAATTAAGCAAAGAGTTGATCGCGAGAAAACCAGCCACTTGCCAAGCAATGACGGATCGCCACAGAGCAGACGGAACATCGGGACTATTTACTTGTGGCGTATGGTGTTGGGTGATTCTACAGGTAAACCAAATGATTAATGGCAATAGAATAATAGCGCCTTGGCATGCTAGAGCAAATGCCCAACCACTCATCGGTAATGCAAAGCTTGGTTGCTCGGCAAAGAGGCTTAATGGCACGGCAAAGCTAGACATAACAAAACCGCCAATGCTCATCATTAGGACATACATAGCGGTTAATTGAACAATGTGATTAGGAAATTCGCGTTTTAATAAACTGGGAAGTAAAACATTACCAATGGCAATACCTGCTCCAATCAGTATTGCTCCGATATATAAGGTACTAATTGAGCCTAGCGATCTTATCAACATACCTAGTGCGATTAACCCCACGCCAGTGGCTAAAATTCGCTCAATTTTAAAGTGTCTGGTCAGCCATGATGCAACAGGAGCAAACAGTGCAAATATCAGCAGAGGTAAACTAGTTAGTAAACCAGACTGCCAATTAGAAAGTTGTAAGTCGTCACTAATACGGTCTAATAAAGGAGGCAATCCCGTAACAGGGCCACGTAAATTGAGCGCGATAAGAAAGATGAATATCAGCAAATAGAATGCATCATGTTGCGCGAGACGGCGTAAGGTATTCATAGTGTAAGACCAAATATTTAAATAGTTAAGAGTGTGGTTATTAGGAATTATTCAGTTAGAAAGATAATGTTTTATTTTTCTAATAAGCCTATTTATCAAGCAAGCAGGCTTAATATCTCAGCAGAGTTTAAAAAGCGTTTAATGATTCAGTTTTTTAGTGGGTAAACTTTAACATACAACCATTCTTAAATAATGATTAATACATCGAGACTATAGAAATTACGAAACAATATTTAAAAAGGTTTTTATTTGTTTTTGAGAAATTTCTCTATCTACAGCGCTTTTGACAGCATTATTGGACTTCCCAGAGTTTGCTAGACAGTAGGAACTTCTAAAAAATACTTTTCTTCGAACTTAGCAGGTGACACACCGCCTGTATGCGAATGCCGTTTTATCGGATTGTAGAACATCTCAATAAAATTAAATATCTCACCTTTCGCTTCTTCTCGTGTCGAGTATATCTTTCGTTTTGTCACTCTCTTCTTAAAGGTGGCAAAAAAGCTTTCTGCCACCGCATTATCATGGCAATTGCCTCGACGACTCATTGATGGCGCTAAGTTATGAGCTTTCATAAAAGCGAGATAGTCAGAGCTCGCATATTGGCTACCCTGATCGCTGTGTACCAGCACTTCACCTTTAGGTTTACGCTGCCAAATGGCCATTAGTAGAGCATTAATGACCAGATGACGATCCATCATTTTATCCATTGACCATCCAACAACACGTCGGGAAAATAAGTCGATAACAGTCGCGACGTACAAAAAACCTTCATGGGTCCTAACGTAGGTGATATCACTTACCCACGCTTTATTAGGGGCATCAGGATTAAACTGACGCTTCAATATGTTGTCAGCAATCTTGCCTACTTTACCGCCTTGGATATGGCGACGTTTATAGCCAATCTGGGCCTTAATTTTGTTATTACGCATGATCTTGGCAACACGATGTACGCTACAGGATTCTCCCTCATCCCGAAGGTCACGATGTATCCATGGGCTTCCATAGGTCCCACCGCTAGCGATGTGGCATTCACGTATTCGTTCTAACAGTCGCAGATCTTCAATAGACCGATCTGAAGTGACCCCCAATAGTTGGACTATCCAATTACTGGGGGTCTTTTTATGTC
>JBQEFB010000021.1:0-63251 GCA_052107635.1 Marinomonas sp.
AAAGACTTTATGGGTTTGGGCTGAGATTACTATGTGGGGTTTAACCGACGCTCACCAAATTAAAGCGGTGACAGGGCTGGATATTAGTTTTGTAGGAGACATCACGAACGACGCTATGTTTTCAGGCTATTCCACTCTTCCAGAACAAGACAAAAACTCAGTATTTCGAGAGATTCAAGAGATAGGTGGGGTTTCACGAACACCACAGTTTACTAATTCAGACAAATATTTATCGCTTGGTATTGATTTAGGAACTGATAATCAACTAGGTATTTTGCATTTACCTTACAAGCCATGGTTAGAAAGTTATAACCACGCGCGTAATCAATTGGTGCTTATCTTTGCTGGTACACTAGCTTTGGCTTTATTTTTAGGGATTTTATTGGCGAGAAATCTCACCCGACCGATAGAACGTTTAGTCGAATTTGTTCAGCAAATCAGTAGGGTTGGCAGTGAGGCAAAAGCGCCTGCGGTTAAAGGTGAATTTTGTGTGTTAGCGACCACCATGATGTCGATGCAAAATTCTATTTCCCTACGTGAAGAAGAGCTTAAGAGCCGAGCACTCCATGATCTACATACGGGGTTGTATAATCGAACTGCGGTGGAGCATCATTTGAGTCAGATGTTGCCTAGTAATACGGGTTGTTTAGTATTGATTGATATTCGCCACTTCAAAGATCTGAACAATATGTTGGGTTTTGATAATGGTGATCTACTGCTACTTAGAGTGTCAGAGCGATTATTAAGTTGGGGAAGCAGTGCCGTGATGCAAGCACGCATCGGTGGTGATCAATTTATATTAGTATTTGATCAAATGATGGGATTAGAAGAGTTTCATCGGTTAACCGACGCTTTCAAGAAAGCCTTTATAGTCCAAGGGTCTGAAGTATTTTTGTCTGTTGCTGTGGGGGTATTACCACTGGAAGAGACTATTATCAGCGTGAATGATGCGATGCGGCGGTTGGATATTTCGGTCGATCAGGCTAAGGGTGAGCCTGGTGGAATTGCTTTTTATCAAGCTGGGCAAGACGAGAGCCATCAACGTCAATTACGTATTATCGGTGATTTGTCTGAAGCGTTAACCGCAGGACAAATGTTTGTGGTTTATCAACCTAAAGTAGGGGTTGTCGATAAAGACTGTAACGAAGCTGAAGCGTTAGTACGTTGGCAGCATCCCGCGTTAGGCTTTATTCCACCGGATGAATTTATCTCCTTACTAGAGCAAGCAGGGAATATTCAACTGCTGACGCATTGGATGATAAAAACCGTCTTAGCACAATTGAAATGTTGGTGGAGTGCGGGGCATACTATTCGAGTGGCGATCAACTTATCTGCTCATGATCTAGTGAATGAACAGTTACCAGCATTTATCCAATGTGCATTAGCAGAGAATGGTCTTCCTGTTGAGGCATTAGCGTTAGAAGTCACAGAAAGTGCCGTCATGAACGATCGTAATAAAGTTATTCAAGTACTGACCAAACTACAAAGTTTAGGTATTCATTTAGCCATCGATGATTTTGGCACAGGTCAATCATCACTGGCTTATTTACGTGAGCTTCCAGTCAATGAAGTAAAAATAGATCGAGCTTTTATACAGTATATTGATACAAATAAAGGCGATGAGTTTATTGTAAAAGCTTCTATTGAGTTGTCTCATAATTTGGGCTTTAAAGTAACGGCAGAAGGGGCTGAAAATGCTCAAGGTGTCGAACTGTTAGGACGATATCAATGTGATAAAATCCAAGGCTATTTTTATTCCAAACCATTGCCAGCCGATGAGTTTTTAGCTTGGCAGCAGGCTTTTGGGAAAATCTGATTATTTTTTAACATAAATTATTAGGCTTTATAGGTAAGGCCATTCTTCTTTGAAAGTAAGGTGAATGCAGTATGCTTTTTTTAATGCGGATGTTGCTGTTAGTGGTGTTAATTATCGCAGTGACCTTATTTGGTCTGTTCTTTTGTCTCTTCACGTTAACGTCTAAAAATCGTGTTTACCATCTTGGTAGTATATTTTCTCGAGTTGCCCCTCTGTTTGGACTATCTGTTGAAGGACGAGTGTCGCCAGACACTTATGTTGTCCCTCAGGCTGTATACATTGCCAACCATCAGAATAATTTTGATTTGTTTACCCTTGCTAATGTTTTCCCTAAAGGTGCGGTTACCGTTGGAAAAAGCTCACTTCGTTGGGTTCCTTTTTTCGGGGCGTTATATTGGATCAGCGGTAACATCATGATAAATCGAAAAAATAAGAAGAAAGCAATCGCAACAATCGATCAGATAGTAACCGAGATGAAAGAAACAGGACTGTCGATCTTTATGTTTCCAGAAGGCTCTCGTAGTCGTGGAAGAGGCTGGCTGCATTTTAAACGAGGCGCTTTTCATGCTGCGGTGCAAGCTGGCGTACCTATTATTCCTGTGGTTTGTAGCAATACTCATCAACAAGTAAAAATGAACCGTTGGCGCAACGGTAAGGTCATTGTAGAAATGTTGCCACCGATTGATACTACAGGCTTACATGAAACTGATGTCGTGCAGTTAGTAAAGCAGTGTGAGATCTTAATGCATGAAACTAAGCAGCGTTTAGATGACGAATTAGCCAGTTAACGCTCACTATAAAATTCTATTTTAGCACCCTGAGCGGGGTATTTTATGATGTTGGAGTGTAATAAATGGATCTTAAACTTTCTCAAAAGGAAGGTAAGTCGCACCATGTTGCGATTATCGGAGCGGGTTTTGTTGGTATTGCGACAGCGCTTTATTTACAGAATCAAGGTCATCAAGTTACCTTAGTGGACCCAGAGCCTTTTACTGAAGGGGCTTATTACGGTAACGCTTGTACGATTGCGACATACGCTAATATCCCAGTGGCTACTCCCGCTATTTTAAAGCAGATCCCCAACTTACTCTTTAACTCGAAAAGTCCATTATCAGTACGTTGGTCTTATCTTCCGCAATTATCTCCTTGGCTCGTCCGCTTTTTAATGGCAAGTACGGCCTCTAAAGTAGAAAATATTGCCCGTGAATTGGGTGTACTTTTATCGCATGTTAATCGTGCGTTTGAGCCTTTATTTAAAGAGGTAAATGCCCAAGAGTTACTCGAGATTAATGGCACCATGTACCTTTACAGCAGTCCAGAAAGCTTTGCAAACGCCCGTACAGATATAGATTTGAGGCGCAATAACGGCATTCCTGTTCAAGAATTAAGCCACGCTGAAGTCGCTGATTTAGAGCCCAATATTACCCCACTTTACCACAAAGGTTTGCTCTTCAATGACGGTTATCATGTCCGAAACCCTCGTCAGTTACTAAAAAATATGGGCGATTTGGTACGTAAAAAAGGCGGACGTATTGTTAAAGCTAATGCGTTAGATATCCAAAGACTCAGTGTTTCTGAACTTTGTATTCATACTGATAACGGTGATGTATCCGCGAATAAAGTTGTTGTCGCCGCAGGAGCTTGGTCGCGTAAATTCGCAGCACAAATAGGCGACAAGGTGCCATTAGATACAGAGCAGGGTTACCACGTTATGTATTCAGGTGCACAAGACTTATTAAAGCGTCCAGTAGGTTGGGCGGATGTAGGGTTTTACATGACACCAATGGACACAGCATTACGTGCAGCAGGCACTGTAGAGCTAGGTGGTGTAAACAATCCGGTCAATCCTAAGCGAGTCAAACTCATCGCGGACACCGTAAAAACATTATTACCACAATTAGGAGATTACGATGCCCAATGGACGGGATTTCGACCGTCAATGCCCGATTCAAAACCAATCATTGGTGCTTCTGTTAAAGACAAAGATGTATTTTATGCTTTCGGCCATGGTCATATTGGTATGACCTTGTCAGGGATCACCGGGCAAATTATCGCAGATTTAATTAGTGAGAAAACACCGGCGGTAGACATAACGCCTTTTCGAGTCGACCGTTTCTAAGGTGTATAAATATAGTCACTAGTGACTATATTTTGAGCGATAATGCAGAAAGCTAGAGATAATCTTCTGTTATTTCTAGCTTGTTAAATGGTGTTTTTTAGCAGAGTAATAAGAGCTTGCTTAGTCGGTTGCGACACATCCAATAATTGCTGACTCCACTCGGGATGCTGTTGTGCGTTTTTCCATAGCGGTGTTAAGTCGTGGATGAGTTTTTTAGTGCTTTCTTCTAACGTTTTATTATCTGTTGTATTTTGTGAGTTGTTAGTCATATTGAAAGCCTGTTGAGAGGCATGTCCACGTTGATCAAGGTGAGCAATCAATGCCAACCCTCGAAGGCACAATACAGCTAATGTTGATGACTCCACACATAAGTAATGACGTCCTGTGAGTTTGCTCTTTAGCGTATCTTTATAATGTCTGCTAGTTTGCCAAGAGGCACCAAGGATCGCGCCCATGGCGGTGGCGGCTCCTAGTGATAAACCACCAGTCATCACATCGACACCAGCGCCAATCGCAGCGCCTGTCATAGCACTGACACTAGTATTTAATCCCCATTCTTTCAGTGTTTCTAGAGCAAAGATATCTTGCTGCCACGCTCCGCTTTGGATCGAAAAACTGTCTGGTAATAGATCTTCTTCACGAAATTCATAGCGTTGTAACAGCGTATGAATAAATTGACTTTCTAAAGCCCGAATCGTGTTTTCGAATGTACTTATTTCATTGGCTTTAGGTGGGTGAGACTCACAACGCTTGCGACTGCTCGCTGCTTTAATTTGTAAATCCGCAAGCGATTCTATAGCAGACAGTCGTCGTGATTGAGCTGCTGCTTGACGGGCGGTTAATAACGTTTCAATTTCTTGATAATGGTCTGGCATCAAGCTTTGTAAACTTTGATAGAGGCGTTTTTCATCTTCGAAATAAAAGGCGACAGTATCATAGCGTACTACGGCATGAAGATGGCGCTCTGCCAATACTTTTCGCCATGCTGTTAAATGCGCACTGGGCGTCGCACTAAAGTTTAGAATAGGCACAATAGGTTTATTGGCACTAGCGAGTAGGGTGAGTTCATCAAGGTATTTTCCGAGCGGCGCTTGACGAATATCGACTACGTACAAAATAATGTCACAGCGATTGAGTTGTTTGAGAATTTTAGCTTCTTGCTCAAATAAATCATTGGCTAAATGGCTTTGACAGAAGTGGATAATCCACTCTGCACCTTGGTATTGATCAAATGGTGCTTGTTGTCGTGTTTGCCATAGTCCAATGGAATCTTCAAAGCCCGGTGTATCTGTCAGGGTAAGTAAGTCTTTGCCTTCTAGCTTGATAGAAACGCTTTCTACGTGGCGGGTTGTGCCTGCTTGATTACTGACTTCACCAAATGATTGTTGGCGTAGCAAGGTACGAATCAGCGAGGTTTTACCTGTATTGGCATGCCCAACAACTAAAAGAGAAATCGACACAGTTACTCCTTATCACTCTGCAAGGTAAAAAAATGCGTGGGACGAATACCAGATTCTAGCCCAGTGCGTTGCCAGTCTTCGGCAAAGACAGCTTGATCGTCACAAGTAATGACCAATGATAATTCTGGATGTGCTTTTACTGCATTGATAAAAAATCGACGAGAACCACGATCCGGGCTATGCCTACCATCCACCAATATATAAATAGGTAGCGAGTATTGAGCGGTTAAAAATGTTTGCTGTTGCGTGGCATCGTTGAGTGTTGTCACTGAATCTGCGCCGCCGAGGCTATTAGGTATCGTTGAACTCCATTCAAATAATGCCCAAACATGCCCCAATGCTGTGGAGCTCACAGGGGGTAAAGTCTTGCTCGCTAATATGGTGTGATCATTTATGATCGGAGTGACTGTTTCAGGATCCAATATTTGACTGTTTGTTTGTTCTTGGTAACGGCGCTCGATGGCAAGCTCCTGTGTTGTTTTTGCCAAGGTCAGACGCTTTAAGCGATACATGGCAATACTAAACACACTTAATAAAAAGCGAGGTAGCACGCCATACAGCAACAGGCTGGCAAGCAGTAAATTAGCCCAATGTTGGCGGGTACTGGTTGTTTGCGAAATAATATCTACGCGGCTGGCAAAAATATCTATCTGATCAGGAACCGTAATACCAAGAGCATTAGGCAGAATACTTAATTGTTGGGTTAGCCAAAGAAATTGCTGATCGTTTAATAAAGTAGTTTCCCAAACAAAATTCACTTGGTTAGCAAGTAGTAGCAGCAAGGTCATTAAAAAACCAGCGAATAGATAACTCAACCAAGCCGTGTGTGATATAGCGCTCAATAGCCAGCGATTCGAATGAGCAGGACATTGCCAGTGCCAGAATGCTGAACTGGTATCCGTATTAATATGTGAATGCTTACTAATCTTCTGATTCACGAATATCAATGTATTAAGAAGCCAGCCTTTAGTTGAGCGAGTATTTCGACCGATGGCTAACATACCAATTAACCAAGCGGCTAGATTGCACCCATTTACGCCTAGCATGATGATTAATAACCAGAAAATATTCACACTACCCGATGCTGAGACGGTAAAAGCGGGGGGTACGGCCAATAATCCCAGAATAAATGTTAGCGCGATAATTAGGTACAAACCACGATTAAAATAGCGCTTCAATTGCTCTGCTTGAATAAGGTAGCTTTTTTCTGGAGGTGTGGTGCTTAACGATTTCAGCGCCCCATCGAGATTTGCTGCTCGGTTAGGCAGTTGAAACTCAGTATTGGATTCCAACCAAGCCGCAATGGACAATTGGGCCCGTTGGCTGAGTTTGAATTTTGATTCGTTGAGCGGATCTTGGTGTTTAGACGATAGAGACATTTACAAAGAGACTCGTTGAGTAACAGTAGAAGGCTGACGTTGCATCAAAATCTTGCCATGACGTAGGTTTAATAATACCTCACCTTGGTTACGCAGTACGCTGTAATCGTCCTCGCCACTTAATAAAATAGCGTTGGCCGGATGACCTTCAACAATTCCATATTCTTTCAACTGCATGAGTTTGGCACTATTGTCGGTAATAAAGTCCAAGGCATGCACGAAGTCATCGTGTCCCATCATCTGACAGATGTGTAAGCCAAAATCCAGTGAACGCAGTAACTTGCCATTGCCGAGAGAGTACCAAGGATCAAAAATAGAATCTTGAGCTAATCCAACATTCATACCTGCAGCGGTGAGCTCTTTAACACGGGTTAAACCACGACGTTTAGGGTAAGAATCAAAGCGTCCTTGTAAGTGGATACTTTCGGTCGGGCAAGACACAAAATGAATACCTGAGTGCTTCAGTAAGCGAAATAGTTTAGAGCAGTAGGCATTGTCATAAGAATGCATCGCGGTTGTGTGGCTAGCCGTGACTCGATCACCAATGCCGGCTTGTAGGGCTTCGTGTGCGAGAAATTCCAAAAATCGTGAGTTAGGATCATCTATCTCATCACAATGCACATCAACTAAGCGATCATATTTTAAGGCTAATTGAATCAAAGTCTTAACCGACTTTTCTCCCAGCTCACGGGTGTATTCAAAATGAGGAATACCACCGACCACATCGGCGCCGATTTCTATGGCCTGTTCCATTAAGGCTTCCCCATTCGGGTAAGAGTGAATACCTTCTTGTGGAAAGGCCACGACCTGAATATCCACGATATCTTTTAGCTCGTCGCGTAGTTCACACAAAGTACGCATGGCGATCAGCGAAGGGTCAGTAGTGTCTATGTGGGTACGAATATGCTGCACGCCGTTATCAATTAACATCGACAAGGTTTGCTTTACTCGGCGGCGAATGTCGTCACGGTTGAGCATGGGTTTACGCTGCGACCAGCGTTCGATGCCTTCAAATAAGGTACCGCTGTGGTTCCATTCTGGCTCGCCTGCGGTGAGCGCTGCATCAAGGTGAATATGAGGTTCGACAAAAGGCGCGCACAGTAACTGACCATGAGCATTGATGTCGTCAGCACGAGTGGTAACAGTGCTATTTTGCTTAGTAATGGCAGCAAACAAACCGTTATTGATTTCAACAGTGTACAGCTCGGCTTTTTGTCTTAATCGCGCGTTGATTATTTTCATATCCATGCTCCTATGCGACAAGGTTTTATTCAGACTATGCCTTTGTTTTACCTGATGCTTTTGTTAAAGGCAAAGGGGCGTCTGCCTTAATCGCACGAATAGCAAAGTTACTGTGAATGTCTTTTACATGAGGGAGCGTTTGAACTTCTTTAAGGATTTGCTCGTAATTGGGTAGGTCTTCAGCAACTACTTCGAGGCGGTAGTCGGCAGACCCTGAAGTTAAATAGGCACTGATCACATTTGGCATCGCGAGTACGCTGGTTTCAAAAGCGCTACTGGCGTTGCCAGAATGGTTGGTCAAACTTACTTCAATAAATACTGTCATGGAAAAACCAATTTTCACGCGATCGAGTGTGGCTCGATAGCCTTGAATGAACCCCTTATTTTCCATTTGTTTAACTCGACGCAAGCAAGGAGAAGGAGACAGGCTAATAAGCTCTGCCAGCTCGACATTGCTGAGTCGACCATCGTTTTGAAGAAGAGTAAGTATTTGAGAATCTGTCCTGTTAATGTCCAAAGTGGCATACCTTAATTAGTTTTGTTTTTAAATTAACATATTATGCTAATAATCCCATTATTTAGAGTGATAATCGCAAGGACATGCTCACGCTTCTTTGTTCATAATGCCTTTCATGAATTCTCATTAATGAAATACGCATTTTGTTGGAATAGACCATGTCAGAGTTAATGCATTCTCAATCAGCGTCAGAATCAAGTTATCGTCACATTGCAACGGGAACGGCTTTTAAAGTTGGTTTATTGGCGGCGTTTATTACCGCGTGTATTTGGGCAAGCTGGTTAGTTAGTGTCAAAATGGGATCGCAATCGGTACTGACTTCGTTCGATTTAGCGCTGATGCGATATGGCGTCCCTGCCTTCGTATTGCTGCCATTTTTATTTCGTTCTCGCCGTTTGTTAGTCGCTGTGCCTAAGTGGACCTTATTAGGTATTACATTTGGGGCTGGTGTGCCTTTCTTTTTTCTTAGCTCAGCGGGAATGCACTTTGCGCCCGTTTCTCATGCCGGATTATTAATCCCTGGTATGTTTCCCTTATTTGTTTCTGCTATTGCTGTATTGGTTTTTAAAGAGCGTCTTAGTCGGCCGCGTTTTATTGGACTGCTGCTGATTTTAACCGGCGTAATGGCATTATTGGTGCTGTCGATGGTGTCGTTAGGCGGAGACGTGTGGAAAGGGGATTTTCTATTTATTGGCGCCAGTTTCTTTTGGGCTATTTATACCATCAGTTTACGTGTTGCTGGTTTGCCTCCATTAGCGGCAACGGGTCTGCTCGGATTAGTGTCGACCGTTATTTTGCTCATGTTACTAGTGACGGGTGTTGTATCGACAGGTCTGAGTCAAGTGGGGTTTAGTGAGTTGGCGTGGCAGTTTTTTGTACAAGCTCTCTTAGTTGGTTTACTCACTGGGTTTAGTTACGGCTACGCAATTAACTTACTAGGAGCTGAGAGGACAGCCGCAATGGGGGCATTAACACCTGTATTAGCGTCTTTATTAGCCATTCCTTTATTACATGAAAGCATTGGTTTTGCCGCGATACTTGGGCTCTGTTTTGTCAGTGTTGGCGTGGTATTGGCAAGCGGTATTGTGAAACGGTCGCACTAGCATTTTCTCTTTATAATTCAAGGATATAATTTATGTTTGAAAATCTTCTTCCAGCCGCTAAAGACCCTATATTGTTTCAATCCTTTATTTGTCAGCAGGACCCACGTCCTCATAAATTGGATTTAGGTATTGGAGTGTATCGGAATGCATCAGGAGCTACGCCTGTATTAAGCGCTGTAAAAAAAGCGGAAAGGCTGTTGTTAGCATCTCAAAAGAGTAAAGCTTATGTCGGTTTAGCGGGTTGTGAGCGATTTAATGAAGTAATGATAACCTTGTTATTAGGCCGTTCTGCTAAACGTTCAAAAGTAGTGGGCGTACAAACACCAGGAGCGAGTGGCGCCTTGCGACTATTAGCCGATGTTATTGCGCTTACGAATCCTAATGCCACTGTTTGGTTGAGTGATTTAAGTTACGCTAATCATGCGCCTATAATAAAATCGGCGGGCCTTAACGTCGCCTATTATCCGTATTTTGATGCCATATACAAAACAGTCAATGAACCTGCTATGTTGGATACCATCGCTAAATTAGGCAAAAATGATGTCGTGCTACTGCATGGCTGTTGTCACAACCCAACTGGCGCGGATTTAAGCTATGCCGCTTGGCAAACGATAACCGATATGACAAATGCCCAAGGCTTTCTGCCTTTTATTGATATCGCTTATCAAGGTTTTGGACGTGGCATGGAAGAAGACGTGGCTGGTTTTCGTTATTTAGCAGAGAGAGTTCCTACGTACTTAGTCGCCAGTTCGTGTTCTAAAAACGTTGGCTTGTATCGCGAACGTACTGGTATCGCCGTGATTGCATCCAGCTCGCTGGCCCAGAGTGAATGCATCAAAAGTCGAATTATGGAATGCGCTCGAAGTACTTACACTATGCCACCAGATCATGGTGCCGCCATTGTTCGCACCATCTTAGAAGACACCTCATTAACAGCGGAGTGGTTAACAGAAGTGACTCAGATGAGGGAGCGTGTTCAGAGCGTACGAACCTCTTTATCAAGCATGTTAAGGCACCATACCGGCACCCATCAATTTGACTTCATTGAACAGCATCAAGGTATGTTCTCTGTTATTGGTACCAATGATGGCCAGCTAAAGCGTTTGCGAGAAGATCATGCCATCTACCTTGTCGGAGGAGGGCGAATGAACTTAGCCGGACTGCAAGAGCGTGATGTCGAGTACCTAGCAGAGTGCTTAGTAAGCGTTATGGTGTGATAAGGCTGCTTTTTGTGTCTTTGAAGGGGAGATGGAAGGTGGAGGACTTAGCTTTACCTTAAAGCGCTTTTACTCCCCAAAACACAACTGTCTCAAAATGCTGTTTTTTTGAGACAGATACATGTTTCTTTGTTATCTTTATCTCAATTACCCCTATTTTTGAGATAGCAATGATTACTTCACCGCCTAAAGAATTGATAAAAAACCCAACTCAGTATCTTGCTAGTCAGTCGGCAGAAATGTTTGCAGATCATATGGAGTACATGAACCCAGTAGATAGCAAAGGGCGGTACTTTCATTTTGATGAGCTTAAGCACCGTTTACCCAAAAAACTAGACCTTTCAGTGATATGGTCACTGGTGAAAGAGGCTAGGAATAAGCAAAAGCATGTTCTTTATTTGAGTGGGAAAAATAGGGGGGGAAACGTGCCTGGCTTTTGCCTCACTCCAACGATTCAAAAAGCCATTAGTGAAACGGATCGCAATACAACAACTGCAGCACTTGAGTGGATGTGTAATAAGATTGGAGAGCACAAACATCTAGATTATTTGCTAAATGATCTTATAGAAGATGAAGCGATTAGCAGTAGTCAGCTGGAAGGTGCTGCGACAACGACGAAAGTAGCAAAAGATATGCTAAAACGGTCGAGAAAGCCCAGAAGTCTTGATGAGAAAATGATTCTCGGCAATTTCAGAATGATGAAGTTTGCGTGGGAACATAGAAATAAAGACCTTTCCGTTGAGTTTATAGAAGAGCTTCATCAAATTGGTGTAGAGGGAATTGAAGATAAAAAATATAAACCGGGCGTGATCCGCACTACTGATGATGTGGTTGTAGAGAATAATGATGGCGAAGTAGTTCACACGCCGCCAAAAGCAGAACATTTGACTACTCGGCTTAATACGTTAATAAACTGGGTTAATGAGTCACACCACAATGCAGAGAGTTCGGATTACATCCATCCTTTGGTAAAGGCCATTACGCTGCATTTCCGTATTGGTTATGAACACCCTTTCCATGATGGAAACGGTCGTGTCGCCCGAGCATTATTTTATTGGTATATGTTTAAAAATGAATTTGCTGCGTTTCGTTACATTGCAATCAGCTTGTTATTGAAAGAAGCCCCGGTGCAATACGGTAAAAGCTACCTTTATACTGAAACAGATGACATGGATCTGACTTACTTTATTGACCATCAATGCCGCATCATTATTCGGGCAATTAATAAATTTAAGGCATCTTATAAAGAGTCAGTCGAACAAATGGAAACCTTCAATAGATGGCTTTGGGATTCAGGTTTGTATCGTAAATTGACGGACAAACAACAGACCGTTTTCCAAGTGGCAAAAAGCGAAAGAGCTGTTTCTTTCACCATCAATAATGTGAAAGATAATCTTGGTTGTTCGTACAATACTGCGGCGACGACATTAAACGGTTTGGTTGAACTAGAGCTGTTTAAGAAAGAAAAAGATGGTCGTGAATGGGTGTACAAAATGATCGATCAAAAAGAACTAGTGAAATCATGGAAAGCTGCTAGTAAATGAGCTAGATATGTATGGATAGTAGGGAGATGATTCAAAGCTAGTTGATGATGTTAAAGCGAACAAAGGGCTAAACAAAGTTGGTGTGATAGACAAAACGACTATGCGTAAGTTTGATGCATTGTGCCTCACGTCTATTCATGAATTTACGCCAGAATAGGTTCGATAACTTCGACTCGCCAATAACCTTTCCCAACCTGTTTTTGCTCAATACCTAAACGTTAGTGACAAACTCGTGAAAAATGGGAGCAAGGTGAAAGTAAGCCTAGAGGCGCTGCGCTCTCTTGTAGAGCGAAAAGGGATAGAAGTGATTGCCTATTTATGTGATGAAAAGTACCTAATCAAAACACCGCTAAGGGAATGCTATGAAAGTAAATTATAAAATACTGATGTACTCATTTTCAGCTTTTCTTGTTGGTATTTTTATTGGGTTTTTGATTATAGATCAGAACTTGGTAGAAAAATGGATTCAGGCCGGGTTGTTATCATGGGAGGCAGTGAGTGGATTTGGTAGTATTTTTGCGGCATGTGTGGCTTTATTTGTTGCGCTTCGGAGTTGGAAGAAAGCTCAGGAAGTAAGACGTAAAGACCGGCTACAAAAAGAGATTGATTCGGCAAATATAGCTTTTTGCCACTTTAGACGTTTAAGTCGAATTGCCTCACTTTTATCAAGTAAAAGTCATATAGTATTTACGAGTAATGGGCAAGTTAAACAAAAAATTGAAGAAATATATGAAGGCTGGAAATATGCTAACACAAGTGATGATTGCGTTAGAAGTATCATTTTTGCCGATATAAAGGCTGATGAGTTGGTTTATAAAAGTAGTTTAATTGACACGCTTGAGCGGGCTCTTCAAGTGGGTAAAAGTGGAACTCATCTGAGCAGCGAGGTTGTTGAGGGAAAAGGTGTTAGTAGTGAGACACTAGATTCACTGATCGATGCCCTTAATACATTCAAAGAGCTGTCACATTTACACATTTTAGAGTTGATGGAATCAAAAGATAGTAACTTAATGGAAAGCGTTATAAGCCATGCGCAGGATTCTTTAGAAAATTTAAAACGAATTTCAGATAAAGTTCAAAGCACAAAGTCCTAATAGACAACTGTTCGAATTTACAAAAAAACCGCTTCCATTTCTGAAAGCGGTTTCCATTTCTAGCTCAAACCAATCCTATTAACTAGAACTAGGCATCAATACGTTTGTATTTGATACGTGTTGGTGTGGCGTCGTTACCTGTGCGTTTCTTGTGGTCGATTTCGTATTCTGCGTAGTTACCTTCGAAGAAGACGGCTTTTGAGTCGCCTTCGTAGGCAAGAATATGCGTTGCGATACGATCAAGGAACCAACGGTCATGGGAAATAACAATCGCGGCGCCTGGGAAGGCAAGTAACGCGTCTTCCAGTGCTCGTAGTGTTTCTACATCAAGGTCATTGGTCGGCTCATCCAGTAGCAATACATTGCCGCCTTCTTTAAGCAGTTTCGCAAGGTGCAAACGGTTACGTTCACCACCAGACAAGTGCTTAACCAATTTCTGTTGGTCGGAACCTTTGAAGTTAAAGCGACCGATGTAAGCACGAGACGGAACCTTGTAGCTGTGAACCGTGATCATGTCTTGGCCGTCGGCAATTTCTTCAAACACGGTTTTTTCGCCATCCAGCTCACGCATTTGATCTACGTAAGCCAGTTGAACAGTTTCACCGATAGTGACAGTGCCTGTGTCTGGTTGTTCTAGACCGGCGATCATTTTGAATAAGGTTGATTTACCTGCACCGTTACCACCAACCACACCAACAATCGCGCCTTGTGGCACAACCATGTTGAAGTCTTCTAGTAGCATCTTATGTTCGAAGCTTTTGCTCACGCCTTCGATTTCGATGACTTTCGCACCAAGGCGAAGACCCGGCGGAATGTATAATTCGTTGGTTTCGTTACGGTCTTGGAATTCTTTCGAGCTCATTTCTTCGAATCGAGCAAGACGAGATTTTGATTTAGACTGACGACCTTTGGCGTTTTGACGAACCCACTCAAGCTCAGATTTAATGGCTTTTTGATGAGAGGCTTGTTGCTTCGCTTCGGTTTGTAGTCGTGCGTCTTTTTGTTCCAACCAAGAAGAATAGTTACCTTCGTATGGAATACCGTGACCACGGTCTAATTCAAGAATCCAACCTGCGGCGTTATCTAGGAAATAACGGTCATGGGTAATCGCCACAACGGTGCCTGGGTAATCTTTCAAGAAGCGCTCTAACCAAGCAACAGATTCTGCATCCAAATGGTTAGTTGGTTCGTCTAGAAGAATCATGTCTGGTTTATCTAACAACAAACGACACAGAGCAACACGACGACGTTCACCACCAGAAAGGTGTTCTACGCTCGCTTCCCAAGGTGGCAGACGAAGGGCGTCAGCGGCGACTTCTAAAGCGCGTTCTAAATTGTGACCTTCTTTCGCTTCGATCAAGGCTTCAAGTTGGCCTTGTTCTTTAGCCAGTGCGTCGAAGTCTGCGTCTGGTTCCGCGTATTCTGCGTACACTGCATCCAAGCGCGTCATGGCATTGATCACATCCGCGAACGCTTCTTCAACGATGCCACGAACATTTTTCGTTGGATCAAGATGAGGTTCTTGTTCTAGGTAGCCGATCTTGATGCCCGGCATAGGACGTGCTTCACCGTTATGTTCAGTATCAACACCTGCCATGATGCGTAGCAGTGTGGATTTACCAGAACCGTTAAGACCGAGTACACCGATTTTAGCGCCAGGGAAGAAAGAAAGAGAGATGTCTTTAAGAATCTCGCGTTTAGGAGGAACGACTTTCCCTACGCGGTTCATGCTGTAAACAAACTGAGCCATAAGTGAGTAATAATCCTGAAATAGATGAATGAAATGGGTGGCACACGCCTCGTTTCCATTATGTTACTGTCACAGTGCAAAACGAGAGGTGAGCATAAAACAAAGTGTCGCTAGGATAGCACAGCTGCCTCTAATGAAGAATAATCAGCGAGGCTCCCATAACAACTAAAATCGCCCCTAACCAAGCGCCGCCAGAAGGCCGTTGTTTAGTGGTAATCCAGAGGCCAGGTAAGATCAACACAGGTACGGTTGCTGATAAAGTTGTGACTAGGCCAATGTCAGCATGGCCAATCCCCCACACCAAAATACTCATCCCAGTGACCATTCCAACAATCGCGATAGTGGCGAGCCCTAAAAAGTCTTTACTGGTTAGCAGGTTAAAAGGCGTTGCACTGCTGGGGAGTCGATGACGGTAGTAAAAACTGTAAGCCACTACGAGAGCGATGGCTCCGGTGGAAACTCGTAATGCAGAGACGGCGATAGGGTCTGCACCATCTAGTAAAGCGGGCTTACTCAGTAATGCGCCACTAGCTTGGCCTAATGCACCACCTAATGCCATCAGGATACCGATACTTAAGCGGCCTTTTGTTTGTTCCCATTTATGAGTTTGTTGGCGTTTGCCAAAAAGAATGGCAATGACCACACCAGAAAGGACTAATCCACAGGCGAAGAGCTGCCATAGCGAGAGCCTTTCATTGAGAAATAGCCAACTTAGTAAAATCGAAATAGGAGCATTAGTCGCAAACAATATGCCGGCGCGTCGTGGGCCAAGTCGATGAACTGCGCTAAATAAGCAGGTGTCGCCTAAAAAAATACCTAAGATGCCAGAGAGTATAATACTGTTTTTATGTTGCCATAACGACGCGTCGAAGCTTTGGGTGATGGCGCTAATCAAGAGTAGAACTGTGCTCGCGGTGATAATCCGAAAGGTGTTAAAACGCATTGTGCCAAAACGTTCGATCAATTTTGGCGCCATTAAGCTAGAGACGGTCCAGCAAAGTGCAGCGACTAGCCCTGACAATTCCGCAAAAGGCATTTTATGTCCTTGGTAATGAATGGTTTTAAGCCTTTTTATGGCTGATTTTTTTATTTTTCTTGCTTGCCGCATTGTACAAACTTCTCAGTTTATAAATCTATTACTTGTTGATAAAGCCTGTAAGTTGGTGGCTATTTTCACCGCGTTGACTATGACCTAAGTCATTTTATGGTGCCGTGGTCGGGTGTCGTTTGGTAGCTATATTAGGAGGAGGTTGGTATTATTCTGGTTAGAAAATAAAGCCTTTTCATTGGCTTTTCTATTCATTTATATAGCCATTCTGGAAACGCCATGCGATGTCCATTTTGCGGAACGCAAGATACCAAAGTTGTTGATTCCCGCCTAGTTTCTGAAGGTTCTCAAGTGCGAAGACGTCGTGCTTGTAGCCATTGTCAGGAACGTTTTACTACCTTTGAAGTTGCTGAATTGCAGATGCCAAAACTGATTAAAAGTGATGGTAGCCGTGAACCTTTCGATGAAGAAAAATTGCGCAGTGGTATTTTAAAAGCGATTGAAAAGCGCCCTGTAAGTATTGAAGGGGTAGAAACGGCTATTACTCGGATCATGGAAAAGATGCAGGCCACAGGAGAGCGTGAATTGCCTTCACGGTGGACGGGTGAAGCGGTAATGGAAGAGTTACAGCGCCTTGATCAAGTCGCGTATGTTCGCTTCGCTTCTGTGTATCGCAGTTTTAAAGACATTAGTGAATTCCGTGATGCGATTGATCACCTAGAAAGCAATAAAGATGACGATCAGTCCTTACCTGTTTTGAAAGAAGAGAATAAATCATGATCCACAACCACGAATACTGGATGGCGAAAGCGCTACAATTGGCCCGTAAAGGCCTGTATTCCACGCACCCAAACCCAAGAGTGGGTTGTGTGCTAGTGAAAGACGAAGAATTGATCGGCGAGGGTTATCATGTTCGTGCTGGCGAAGGTCATGCCGAAGTGAATGCTCTTGCTAATGCCACACAGGAGGTTGCAGGAGCAACGGCGTATGTGACATTAGAGCCTTGTAGTCATCAAGGTAAAACACCGCCTTGCGCTGATGCATTAATAAAAGCGGGTGTGGCGCGCGTGGTGTTTGGCATACAAGACCCGAATCCTGAAGTAGCGGGACGTGGTTTGAGCAAATTGAAAAAAGCGGGTGTTGATGTGATCGGTCCCGTTTTAGAAGCAGAATGTGAAGCGTTAAACATAGGGTTTATTAAGCGCATGCGTGAAGGATTACCGTTTATTCGAGTAAAACTGGCGATGAGCTTAGACGGTCGCACTGCGATGGAGTCCGGCGAAAGCCAATGGATTACTGGCGCTGGTGCACGTCAAGACGTACAGCGTTTGCGCGCACAAAGTGATGCGATTATTACCGGTATTGGCTCTGTGTTAGCAGATAACCCAAGTATGACAGTGCGCATTGATGAAGCGGATCAAGCCATCGATGCTAAGCGAGTTCGCCAGCCATTGCGTGTTGTAATGGACACGGCTTTATCGATTCTGCCAGAAGCAAAAATTCTTTATCCTACTCAGCAAGCGTGTGTGTTTGTAGTAGAAGAAGATGTGGAATCTGAACATCTTGATGTGCTGCAAGAAAAGGGTGTCAGTGTCCGTTTTGCTCCTCGTGGCGACGATGGTCGTTTGGACCTATTAGATGCGATGGAGCAGCTCGCTGATGCCGGTATTAATGAGGTGTTAGTAGAAACGGGTGCAGAGTTGGCTGGTGGCTTTATACAAGCTGGTTTGGTTGACGAGATTGTTGTTTATATGGCACCTAAATTGCTAGGTTCAAGCGCTCGACCTATGTTCCAGCTGCCATTGGACAAGATGGATGAAGCGCTGGACTTAGAGTTAACCTCTGTACGTCAAGTGGGTCAAGATCTACGTTTGGTTTATGCGCCTAAATATTTAGAGCTTGAACAAGCTGAAGACGAAGAGTAATAAATAGATTTCTAACATGATGAGTTCAGCGTAGCGCAAGTTACCAGCGTTGGGTAAACCAACGTATATGAACAACGAAACAGAAGCATACGTATTAACAATGAGCTTGTCCTAACACTTGTCCTGATATAACAAGAAGTGAGATTAAGATGGCGTTAAATAGTATAGATGAGATTTTAGCCGATTTCCGTCAGGGTAAAATGGTCATTTTGATGGACGATGAAGATCGCGAAAATGAAGGTGATTTGATCGTCGCAGCAGAGTGCATTACTCCAGAAATTATTAACTTTATGGCCGTTAACGCGCGCGGATTGATTTGTCTAACCTTGACACCTCAGCGTTGCGAACAGCTAAACTTGCCCTTAATGGTCAGTGACAATGGTTGTGCATACGCCACTAACTTTACGTTATCCATTGAAGCCGCAGAAGGTGTCACTACAGGGATTTCTGCAGCGGATCGAGCCTTGACAGTAAAACGTGCCGTCATGGCCAATGCGAAACCTTCGGACATCGTTCAGCCAGGTCATGTCTTTCCATTAATGGCGCGCGCCGCTGGCGTATTAAGTCGAGCAGGACACACGGAAGCTGGCTGTGATTTGGCGCGTATGGCCGGTTATGAAGGCGCTTCTGTCATCGTTGAAATCATCAATGATGATGGAACTATGGCTCGTCGACCAGATTTAGAGAAGTTTGCCGAGAAACACGGCATAAAAATTGGTACAATCGCCGACCTGATACATTACCGTACGCTAAATGAAACCACAGTCGTTCGTGAAAGCGAGCGTATTGTGCAAACTGAAGCGGGCGAATTTAATCTAATTACCTATCGTGACACGGTACAGGGCTTATCACATCTTGCTTTTGTTAAAGGCGAAATTAGTGATCATGAACCTAGCTTAGTCCGTGTTCATGTGGCAGATCCTGCGCGTGATTTTGCAGGTATTGTAACTGGCTCCGACGAACCTCGTTGGACTATGAGCAAGTCACTTGAATACGTAGGTAATGCAGGGCAAGGCGTGGTTGTCTTAATTGATAGCCCAGAAACAGCCCATGATTTGGCGAGCAGCTTTGAAGCGTCGTTATATCCGCCAGCTGGAAAAAATCCTGATAAAAGCAGTTCAGGGGCCTATTTGACAGTTGGTACTGGGTCACAAATTTTGCGTGATCTTGGTATTAGTAAAATGCGTTTATTAAGCTCGCCGAAGAAATTTTCGGTGACAGGCTTTAATTTAGAAGCCGTTGAATTTATTCCTTATCCAGGTGTAGTTAGTACCTCTGTGACAGAAGATTAAGAGAGATGAAAATGAACGATATTACAACATACGAAGGTCATTTCGCGGCACCAGGTGCAAAGTTTGCGCTTGTTGTCGGTCGTTTCAATAGCTACATCGTTGAAAGTTTATTAGAAGGTGCTGTGGACACGCTTGTGCGTCATGGTATTCGCAAAGAAGATTTAACCATTGTTCGTGCGCCAGGTGCATTCGAAATTCCAGTGGTTGTGAAAAAAGTCGCTGACCAAGGAAAACACGATGCCATCATTGCATTAGGTGCGGTTATTCGCGGTGGTACGCCACATTTTGAGTATGTGGCGGGTGAGTGTGTGAAAGGTCTTGGCCAATTAGCGCTACAATATGGTATTCCGGTATCCTTCGGCGTGTTGACCGTAGATACCATTGAGCAGGCGATTGAGCGTGCGGGCACAAAAGCGGGTAACAAAGGGTCAGAAGCAGCATTATCTGCCCTAGAAACCGTTGCTGTCCTACGTAGTCTGGATAACTGAGGCAAAAAATGAGCGAAGTGGAAACAACAAACGAGCAAAACCCAGCACCGAAACGTAAGGCGAAAAAGCCTTCACGTTCTCAAATGCGCAGTGCTTCTCGTCGTTTGGCATTACAAGCGATCTACCAATGGCAGATGAACCATTCAGCTGTTAGTGAGATTGAAACACAATTTACCCTAGACCAAGACATGAGCGATTGTGACAAGGTCTACTTCCGTGAATTGTTGCAGGGCGTTACTAGCCGTGCAAAAAAATTAGACGATTTATTCGAAGAGCTGTTAGATCGCCCTTTGAGTGAATTAGATTCCATCGAGATTGCGATTATGCGTATCGGTGCGTATGAATTGTCTGAACGTTTGGATGTTCCATATCGCGTTGTTATCAACGAAGGTGTTGAGCTTGCGAAAGGTTTTGGTGCAACAGAAAGTCATAAATACGTTAACGGTATTCTTGATAAACTAGCACAACGCGTACGTCGCGAAGAAATCGCTGCTCGTCGCAACAGCTAAGAGATTTACTTGTTGGTGTAGTGTAAACATCCAACAGGTAACATTGGTTGCTGTTATGACGTCGTCACAGTGCCATTTAAAATGGCAAATAGCCCTCGTTTTATTGCTAATAAGTGATAAAACGAGGGCTTTTTTATGTGCGTAATCAAGGTGAGTAATTGAAGAAGTTAGATAATGTAGTGCTGTTTTGCAGTACTATATTGCCATTGAATTTATGATAGATAGCTATGACCATACCGATTAAAAACGTCACGACTCCAGATGTTTCTTGTTCAAATTGTGAGGCATGTTGTTGTCGCTTAGAAGTGATGATTATTACCGATACAGGTGTTCCTGAGAAACATATCTCTGTTGATGAGTGGGGTGGTGAAACTATGCTGCGATTAGCAGATGGTTGGTGTTCCGCCGTCGACCGCGAGACACTGATGTGTACCATCTATGAGAATCGCCCCTGGATTTGCCGAGAGTTCGAAATGGGTTCTTATGAATGCCTTGATGAGCGTGCGGAAATATTAGGGTCTTAAACTTACCGATGTGACAACGCTCATTAGAGTGTCTTTTTCCTCGTTTAGTACGCTCTTTTCACTCTGACATTGACCTAACAATACGGTATTCTTTCTTTTAGCGAGACTGCCTGCCGAGGTACATCGGTGATTGAATGAGGCAGTGCAAATAAAAGGATAACCTGTTGAAAGAATTCGAGTTAATACAAAATATTTTCCAAGCCTCCACGATGGCAGATACGCGAGGGCGTAGCGATATTCTATTAGGGATTGGTGATGATTGTGCTCAAGTGGCTGTGCCAGCTGGGCAAAGCTTAGTTTTTTCGATGGATACCTTGGTGGAAGGTCGGCATTTTCCTATGGATGCGGACCCAGTCGATATAGGTTATCGAGCTGTGGCCACTTGCGTTAGTGATCTAGCGGCAATGGGCGCAAAACCTGCTTTTTTTACTTTGGCACTTACGATACCTGAGTCTGATCCACAATGGCTTGCAGGTCTAGCTCAAGGTATGGCGGAACTTGCAGAACCTATTGGCTTGATCTTAGTTGGTGGAGACACTACAAAAGGGCCTCTTACCTTGTCTTTACAAGTGCATGGTTATGTGGAAGCAGACCAAGTGCCGTTGCGCTCTCATGCTCACGTTGGTGATGATATTTATGTTACAGGGTTATTAGGAGATGCATCCGCTGCCGTGCCTATTGTGACCGGAGAAGTGCAGGTTTCTAGTGCACGTTTTGATTATTTTTATGAACGTTTTTGGCGACCAAAGCCTCGCTTACTGGCAGGCATGGCGTTGAAGCGCGTTGTGCATGCAATGATGGATATTTCTGATGGTCTAGCACAAGATCTTCAGCATATAACGAAAGCGTCTGGTGTAGGGGCAATATTAAACGCGCAGACTCTCCCTATTTCTGATGCCTTGTGTCAGTGGCAACCAGACGCGGCGATCGCGTTAGCTCTAACCGGTGGAGATGACTATGAGCTCTGCTTTACGGCTTCACCAGAAATGGCGAATGAGATTGCATTAATTACACAGACGTTGCATTTACCTTGTACTAAAGTAGGGACGATTGTAACGTCTGGTTTTGAAATTGACGGTTATCACGGCGAGCAACAAGGCTGGCAACACTTTTAAGAAGTAAATAACGGCGGTTATTTACTTTGTATTTAGACTTTAATAACAACGGAAGACACTCATGGCACATCCTGTACCTCGTTCTATTTGGCGAAATCCAATACATTTTTTAGCATTCGGCTTAGGTTCGGGCGCAGCACCAAAAGCACCGGGAACGTTTGGTACGCTGGCAGCGGTTATACCTTTCTATTTTATTCTTCAGCATTTAACGAATCAGCAATATCTATTAATGCTCATTGTTACGTCTATCGTAGGTATTTTTTTATGCCATAAAACCGCCAAGGATCTTGGGGTACATGATCATTCTGGCATCGTTTGGGATGAGTTTGTTGGCTACTGGATTACCATGTGGTTAGCACCGACTGGTTGGTTGTATATCGTGCTCGGTTTTGCGTTATTTCGTTTGTTTGATATTTTGAAACCTTGGCCTATTTCTTGGCTTGATAAAAATGTCGGTGGTGGCTTTGGTATTATGGTCGACGATATTTTGGCAGGAGTGATGTCTCTTGTCATTTTACAAGCATTAGCGCATTTCGTTTTTTAGTTTTTAGAGGTTTACCGCTTTTTGGTTAGAAAAAAGCCGCCGTTCGTTTAGCGTAAGGCGGCTTTTATGTGTTAAAGCTTAGTTTTTCGAGCCATTAACGGTACACCATGCCACCATCTATCAATGGCGCTTGTCCTGTCATGTAATCAGAGTCTGGACCAGCAAGATAAGAGACAAAATTAGCGACATCTTCTGGTGTTTGAGCGCGCCCAAGAGCGATTCCGTCAACGTATTTTTTGTACGTTTCGCCTTCCGGAGCACCAGTGATTTCAGAAAAGCGCTTATCAATATCCACCCACATATCTGTTCCCACAACACCAGGGCAATAAGCATTTACGGTGATGCCTTGGCTGGCGTATTCCTGCGCAGCGGCTTGAGTGAGTGCACGTACTGCAAATTTCGTTGCTGAGTATACTCCCAGTAAAGCAAAGCCGTTATGGCCAGCAATAGAAGATGCGTTAATAATCTTACCTTTCTGATTGCGGGCAATGAACTTTTTCGCAGCCGCTTGAATTCCCCAAAGCGTACCGCCAACGTTTATTTTTTGGATCTGTTCTAACTCTTCTGGAGTGACATCTGCAATGGCTTGAACCTGTGCAATACCGGCATTGTTTACCATGATATCAAAGCCATCTAAGACTTTTTCAGCATGATCAATCGCTGCATATACTTGCTTTTGATCGCTTATGTCTGCTGTAAAAACAGCTGTTTTACGCCCTAATGCTTCTATTTTTCGTGCAACCGCTAGAATTTTTTCTTCATTCAAATCCACCAGAGCAATGTCAGCTCCTTCTTTTGCTAAACGAAGTGCGATAGCGCGTCCGATTCCCTGTCCTGCGCCTGTTACGAGTGCGACTTTACCTTGTAATGACATAACCAACTCCTTGTAGGTGTAATTGAAATAGTATTATTAGGGAGGCTAATTTTATGGCCACCAATTCAACTTCAGTGTACTTCTGGTGTAGGCCATTTGACTAGATGTAGATCAATAAATAATCAATTTGAATTGATAGAGTGTTAATTACTCCTATTAATAATAAGAGTAATGGCTCTATTTAAAGAGTAGGTATGTTTTAATTCGCGCCTGATAAAATTGAATAGAGCGTTTATCTAAATGTATGAAATAGAATCAAAACAAGTATTGCCTTATTTTTTGGGCGACTGGAAAGTACAGCGTGAGATCTCTGGATTTGGGGATATCGTAGGGCAAGCCAAGTTTACACTTAATAGTGGGAGCGAACAGCGATTAGAGTATCGGGAGGCGATGGTATTACCAAATTCAGTCGACCAAAAACCGAATGCCTTTAGAGAATATGAATATCGGATAACAGACATGGGGTTTGATATATTTTTCGCCGATGGCGCGACGAAAGGTGAGCTGTTTTTGAGTTTTGCTTTTACTCATGCGAGCACATTAACGTCATATCATTTATGTATAAAAGATCACTATGATGCCAAATTTGAATTTCTATCAGAGACTGAATTTGAGCTGAGTTTTAGTGTCGTTGGTCCACATAAGGATTACGCTATTCGAACGCGTTTTATAAAGGTCAATTAGTAAGGCTTTTCGTTAGTGATGATCATTACGTTTGAGATGGGCTTCTAAACCACGAATCATTAATGACAAGCTAAGTGTTAGGACTAGGTACATAAAAGCGACGACATTATAAGTTTCAAAAAATTGAAAGCTAGAAGAGCTAAATATTTTTCCCAATTGAGTAATATCTTGTACACCAAGTACTGATACTAATGCCGAATCTTTTATCATGGCAACAAAGTCGTTACCCAGTGGCGGTAATATTTTGCGAATAGCTTGTGGAAAAGTAATGAAACGAAAACGATGCCAGTTTGATAAGCCTAATGCTTTTGCTGCCTCAATTTGACCTTGACCCACTTCTTGAATACCAGATCGAAAGACTTCTGCGATAAAGGCGCTGTAACTAATAGAAAGTGCAAAAATGGCACGCCATAACATGCTGAAATCACGAGTACGGGCTTTTTCTAACACCCCAGATTCGATGGGAACTTGTAATGCCCAATTATAGAGTTTGACCAATTCTGGTGCGCCAACAAAAGCGATGTAAAACAGCAATACCAAAACGGGAACGCCGCGTACTATTTCTATATAAAATCGGCTAATTTCACGGGCAATACGAAAACGTGAAAATCCGCCTAAAGCTACCAGTAACCCTATAATACTGGCTAGAAAAAAGGCACATAATGTAACTCCTATTGTGGTTAAGAGCCCTTTGCTTAGGGCTCCTGCAATATGTTGATAGCTTTGATCAGCCATCATATGCCAGATGAGCGTTGTTGCAATAATAATGGTGGCAACCAGCCACCATGGTGTGCGTTCTAATGTTTTTTTAAAGGGCATAATAGTCAAATAGCTAGACCGCCTAAAGAGCGGTCGGATAAGTCAAAATAGATAAGTATGTAATAAACTACACTATTATATAAACGCAGAGTTACTTTTGGTTATAGTCAAAAAACCATTTCTGGTTAAGGGTTTCCATGGTGCCGTCTTTCTTCATGCTGTTTATGGCTGCATTAATAGGAATCAGCAGATCAGATCCAGGAGTGAGAATGAAGCCAAAATCTTCTGATCCCAGTGGACCACCAACAATTTTAAACGCACCTGGGTTTGCGCCCATGTAACCACGTGCTGACGTGGAATCCATTAATACAGAATCTACATCGCCTGACTTCAATGCTTGGACCGAGGTGCCAAAGGTGTCCAGTAATGTGATGCGAGGGTTACTCTCATTACCATCTAATACGTCATATACCGCTACATAAAAATTGGTCGTTCCCGCTTGAGCTCCAAAATATAAGTCTTTATTTGCGGCGAAAGAGGTCGCATTATCAAAGCGGTTTTCGTCTGCACGTACTAGCATGAATTGTTGGGATGTCATGTAAGGGGTGGAGAATTGGATTTGTTTAGCACGCTCAGCATTGATCGTGATGCCATCCATACCTATGTCATATTGCCCTTGTTTTACCGCTTGAATCATGGCGTCCCAGCTGCTTAATTGCCAATCTACTTTGGCATTTAGGCGACGAGCTATTTCGTTAATTGCATCGTATTCCCAACCGATACCTTTGCCTGTGGAAGGGTCGACGAAATTCAGCGGCGCGTAAGCATTTTCTGTAACTGCAACAATAGTACGACCTTTTAAATCTGGTAAATTGTCTGCTTTGCTTAGGCCACTGAAGGTAACAGCGAGAGTAAGAGCAAGACATGAAATGAATGATTTCATGAGGAATCGTCCTTAAAAGGCAAATAGTTAAAGAAATAAGTAATAATTAAGATTGGATTATACACAGGTCAATAATGGTCGACTACGAGATCCTAATTAACTTGATGATTGACTGTGTTTTTACTAAAAAATTGACGTTGAAGGTTATCGCCTTGGTGGCAAGTGTACGGCTAAACGAGTATATTCTTCGCTTTAATATCAGCCTTAAAAAAGAGGTAAAACTCCCCTTTTGGCTCTGGTCTTTTCTGGGAATGTAAGGGTGCTATGACGCGTGAATTAGATCAAAAACAAGCATTTCAGACCTATTGCTTAGCCCAAATGGGAGTGACCACTTGGTTGTCTACTCCTAATGATGTGACAGGAACGGTTTTTTATTCGCCTCAGCCTTGGGCAATGAATCAATCGTTTGAGCCTATTGCTAAAGAGGTTACTCGTACCTCGACGTCTTCTCAAGGATTTGGTTCTGGTGTGCCGGAGCCAGTCAAGAAGGTAGTCGCGCCCGAAGAAAAAGAGCAGTCCGTTGCGCATTTGCGTGAGCAGTTAAATGCGGGTCCTGAAATTATTATTGAAGATCTACAACCGATTGAAGAGTTGGCGATTGATATTGATATGCCCGTGGAAGTTTTATCTACGGCAAATAAAGTCGCTCAAATTGAGTTAAGAGGGTATGTGTTTGCTAATCAACTATTGATTTTAAGCGAAGTCCCTATGGTGTTTACTCAACAAGAAGACGTTGACCAATTAGCATTGAAAATGGCTCAAGCCTTATTAAAAACACCAATAGAAGAATGGGATTGTCGAGGGTTGTCTTGGCCAGGTGCACTGAAAAACCCTTACTTTTTAACGCGACAAGACTGGTTGCTTGGCGCATTAGAAAGTTTTGTATCAGGATTCACTAAGTATTTTAATAGCGCTCCAAAAGTGGTGTTGGCGGGTGAAAAAATCTCGGCTTTATATGATGAGCTTGCAGAAGAGTCTGTTATTAAGGGGTTTCCAACGGCACGTATTGTGAGTTTACCTGAGCTTTATCGTATTCCTGAATTGCGTAAAGACGCTTGGAAGGTGATGCAGCAAGCTTTATTTCATGCTGGTTAATACAAAGACTGTTTAATTCCTCACTCTTACTAAAAAGAACGTACTCATGTGTCTGCTTGCTCTTCGTCATGCTTCATTAACTGATTTAGAAGCCATTATGCTTCTTGATCAGGTCTCTAATCCTCATCCTTGGGGAATGCCTCTTATTAAAGAGGCATTATTATCTCGTTATAATTGGGTGGTAGAAAAAACGTTAGCAGGCAACACAGAACAGGGTGCATCATCTGTTGTTGGTTGGCTTAGCGCGACCTTTTTGCTTGATCAGTCGGAACTAGAGTTGATTGTTGTTGATCAGCAGCAGCGCCGAAAAGGCGTTGCGAAGCAGTTGTTGGCGGCTTGGATGCATGACATGTCTACTAAAGGGGCGATTGAGTATTTACTAGAAGTACGAGAGTCCAATGAGGGCGCTATTCAACTTTATCAATCATTAGGTTTTGAAGGCGTTGGCCGCCGTAAAAATTACTATGCAACAGCTGATGGCTCAGAAGCAGCCTGTTTGTTTACTTTAAAAGTATAAGTTCGAAAGAGAGCAGTTCGATTGTATCTGTTTAAATTTATCTTCGTTATCTTACTGGTTTTAGCCTAGTGTCACTTTACGTAATAGATGGCATCTAGGGTAAATAGATCGGTGGTATGAAGAAAAAGAAGGAATGAAATTATGAGTAATGTATTAGTCCCTATTGCTAACGGTAGTGAAGATATTGAGGCGATCACGATTATCGATGTGCTGCGTCGTGGTGGTGTCGATGTCACTGTCGCCAGTGTTCATGAGGTGAAAAGCATCACCGGTGCCAATGGCTGTAAAATTGAAGCCGATGTACTACTAACCGACGTGGCGGATGTGCAATACGATGCGATTGTTCTTCCAGGCGGTATGCCGGGGGCTGAGCATTTGCGTGACTGCGCATTGTTGATCGATATGCTAGAAAAGCATGATATCCAAGACGCTTTGTTATGTGCTATTTGTGCGGCACCAGCACTAGTATTTGGTACTCATGGTTTTGTAGCGGATAAACAAGCGACGTGTTATCCAGGCTTTGAAAAAGAGTTAATCGGTGCAGAATACATTTCCGATCAACCTGTAGTGATGGACGATAATATTATTACCGGACAAGGCCCCGCTGCGGCAATGACATTCTCATTGGCAGTGTTGGGTAATCTAAAAGGCTATGAAGTTGCTCAAGAAGTAGCCAGTGGACTTTTGTGCTAAGAGATTTGCTAGGATTTTTTATTCCTGACTAATGGGACAAGTAAAATCTTAGCGAAAGCCGCGATTATTGCTTATTTACCTAGCTTTGCAGTGGACGCTAGGGGCGTATCAGAGTAAAATTGGGCAGATTTTTTGAACGCGAGATCTATTAACTATTGGTTAATAGATGAACGGCAAAAACGCAATTTCTTAAAAGCGAGATGAGCCGATGGTTCGTCTCGCTTTTTTGCAACCTGATAGGCTCTAAATGGGAGGTTCCTTTGGCAACATCAGCGATTCTGGCTCTGGAAGACGGCACTGTATTTAAAGGGGTGTCGATCGGAGCAGATGGCTCCTCAACAGCCGAAGTGGTTTTCAACACTTCGATGACTGGTTATCAAGAAATTCTTACTGACCCTTCCTATGCTCGACAAATGGTCACTTTGACCTATCCCCATATTGGGAATACTGGCGTTAATTCTGAAGATGAAGAATCCAATAATGTGTGGTGTGCTGGCTTGATCATTCGTGATCTTCCTTTAACCGCAAGCAGCTGGCGCTCACAAGAGTCTTTAGACTCTTACCTAAAGCGCAAAGGTGTTGTGGGTATTGCAGACATTGATACGCGTAAACTAACACGTATTCTGCGAGAAAAAGGGGCTCTAGCTGGTTGTATCATGGCAGGTGATAACCTGGATGAAGAAGCCGCTGTTGCTGCTGCCAAAGCATTTCCTGGCCTTAAAGGTATGGATTTAGCGAAAACAGTTTCTGCAAAAGAGTCTTACCAATGGACTGAGTCTACTTGGGATCTAGTAAAAGGTCATACAACACCAGAATCCTTTGATTTTCATGTTGTTGCCTACGATTTCGGTGTGAAGCAAAATATCCTACGTATGTTGGTTGAACGCGGTTGCCGTCTAACGGTTGTGCCAGCACAAACACCAGCGAGCGATGTATTAGCTTTGAATCCAGATGGTATTTTCTTATCGAATGGTCCAGGTGATCCAGAACCTTGTGATTACGCGATTCAAGCGATTAAAGAAATCTTAGCGACAGATATTCCTGTTTTCGGTATTTGTCTTGGTCATCAGCTATTGGCACTGGCCTCTGGCGCGAAAACTAAGAAAATGAAATTCGGTCACCACGGTGCGAACCATCCAGTACAAGCGCTTGAAAAAGGCACTGTGATGATTACCAGCCAGAACCATGGCTTTGCGGTAGATGAAGAGTCTCTTCCGGCAAACCTTGTGATGACTCACAAATCCTTGTTCGATGGTTCTTTGCAGGGTATTTCTCGTACTGATAAGAGCGCGTTCAGCTTCCAAGGACATCCGGAAGCGAGCCCAGGGCCGCACGATGTTGCGCCGCTGTTCGATCAGTTCATCGAAAACATCAAAGCCAACAAAGCCTGAGCAGGAACGAAACACTATGCCAAAGCGTACTGACATTAAAAGCGTCTTAATTCTAGGTGCAGGTCCTATCGTTATCGGTCAGGCCTGTGAATTTGATTACTCGGGTGCCCAAGCGTGTAAAGCGCTTCGTGAAGAAGGCATTCGCGTTATCCTGGTAAACTCAAATCCAGCAACTATCATGACTGATCCAGTAATGGCTGACTCAACCTATATTGAGCCAGTTGAATGGGAAACAGTTGAGAAGATCATCGAAAAAGAGCGTCCAGATGCAGTGTTACCAACCATGGGTGGCCAAACAGCGCTGAACTGTGCGTTGGATCTTGAGCGTCATGGTGTGCTTGCAAAATACGATGTTGAAATGATTGGTGCGACGGCAGATGCCATCGACAAAGCGGAAGACCGTAATCGTTTTGACCAAGCAATGAAGGCAATTGGTCTTGAATGTCCTCGTGCCGGCATTGCTCATACAATGGATGAAGCTCTGAAAGTCCAATCAGATCTAGGTTTCCCTTGTATTATTCGACCTTCTTTCACCATGGGCGGCACCGGTGGCGGTATCGCGTATAACATGGAAGAGTTTGAAGAAATCTGTACTCGTGGTTTGGACTTATCCCCAACTAACGAACTGCTAATCGACGAATCTTTGATCGGTTGGAAAGAGTACGAGATGGAAGTTGTCCGCGACAAAAAAGACAACTGCATTATCGTTTGTGCGATTGAAAACTTTGACGCTATGGGGGTTCACACAGGTGACTCCATTACAGTGGCGCCAGCACAAACACTAACAGATAAAGAATACCAAATCATGCGTAACGCTTCTTTGGCGGTATTGCGTGAAATTGGTGTTGAGACCGGTGGTTCAAACGTACAGTTTGGTATGGATCCAAAAACTGGTCGTTTGGTTGTGATCGAGATGAATCCACGTGTGTCTCGTTCTTCGGCTCTTGCTTCTAAAGCAACAGGTTTCCCTATCGCGAAAATTGCCGCGAAATTGGCGATCGGTTATACCCTAGACGAATTGCAAAATGACATCACTGGTGGACAAACCCCAGCGAGCTTCGAACCTGCAATCGACTATGTAGTGACTAAAATTCCTCGTTTCACATTTGAAAAGTTCCCAACGGCGAACGACCGTCTAACGACGCAAATGAAGTCTGTTGGTGAAGTGATGGCGATTGGCCGTACTTTCCAAGAGTCTTTGCAAAAAGCATTGCGTGGTTTGGAAGTCGGTGCTGATGGTTTTAATCCTCAGTTGGATTTTAGCGAAGAAAACAGTAAAGAAAAACTGGCGTATGAGCTTCAAAATCCAGGTGCAGATCGTATTTGGTACATTGGCGATGCGTTCCGTTCTGGTATGACTATTGATGAAATTTACGCCGATACAGGTGTCGATCATTGGTTCCTTGTACAGATCGAAGACTTGATCAAAGAAGAAGCGAGTCTGGCTGATAAAGGCCTAACCGACATGACTTACGACGTAATGCGTCGTTTGAAACGTAAAGGTTTCTCTGATGCGCGTTTAGCAAGCTTGTTGCAAGTGACTGAGAAGTCATTACGTGAGCGTCGTTACTTGGTCGATGTACACCCAGTCTACAAGCGTGTTGATACTTGTGCTGCAGAATTCGCGACCAACACAGCGTACATGTATTCCACTTATGAAGATGAGTGTGAAGCGGCGCCAACGGATAAAGATAAAATCATTATCCTAGGTGGTGGTCCAAACCGTATCGGTCAAGGTATCGAGTTTGATTATTGCTGTGTGCACGCTGCATTAGGTTTGCGTGAAGCGGGTTACGAAACCATCATGGTTAACTGTAACCCTGAAACGGTTTCTACCGATTATGATACCTCGGATCGTTTGTACTTCGAGCCAGTTACTCTGGAAGACGTACTTGAAATCGTTCGTAAAGAAAAACCAAAAGGCGTTATCGTTCAGTTTGGTGGTCAAACTCCACTGAAAATTGCTCGCGCTTTGCAGAACGAAGGCGTACCTATTATTGGTACCACGCCAGAAGCGATTGACCGTGCCGAAGACCGTGAACGTTTCCAAAGCATGATCCAGCGTTTGGGTTACAAACAGCCGCATAATGCGACCGTGCGTAGCGTTGACCAAGCCGCGATGAAAGCCGCTGAAATCGGTTACCCTCTTGTTGTTCGCCCATCTTATGTACTAGGTGGACGCGCAATGGAAATCGTTTATAACGAAAAAGAATTGATGCGTTATATGACAACTGCGGTAAAAGTGTCTAATGACAGCCCAGTTTTGTTGGATCACTTCTTGAACGCGGCGATCGAGATCGACATCGACTGTATCAGTGACGGCAATCAAGTTGTGATTGGCGGCATCATGCAGCATATCGAACAAGCCGGTGTTCACTCTGGTGACTCAGCCTGTTCTTTGCCTCCTTACTCATTGCCTGCGAATGTTCAAGACGACATCCGTGAGATGATTAAAAACATGGCACTTGAGCTTGGTGTTATCGGTTTGATGAACACTCAGCTTGCGGTACAAGACGGCGAAATCTATGTGATCGAGGTGAATCCTCGCGCATCACGTACGGTACCGTTTGTTTCTAAGTGTATTGGTCGCTCTATCGCACAAGTTGCTGCGCTAGTCATGGCGGGCAAAACGCTAGAAGAGCTTGGTTTCACGAGTGAAATTATTCCTTCTTACTATAGTGTGAAAGAAGCGGTGTTCCCGTTCAATAAATTCCAAGGCGTTGACCCTATTCTTGGCCCTGAAATGAAATCGACTGGTGAAGTCATGGGTGTGGGCGATACTTTCGCTGAAGCCTTTGGCAAAGCAGTTCTAGGTGGCGGTACTGTGTTACCAACATCAGGACGAGCGTTCATTAGTGTTCGTGATGTGGACAAAGAAGGTTCTGTTAGCGTAGCACGTCGCCTGATTGAATTAGGTTTTGATATTGTTGGTACTGAAGGTACAGCAAAATTCTTGTCTGAGCGCGGTGTTGAAGTGCGCAAAGTAAACAAGGTGAATGAAGGTCGTCCACATATTGTCGATATGCTAAAAAATGGTGAAATTGATTATATAATCAACACAACATCAGGCACACAGGCAATTGCTGACTCATCGGTCATTCGTCGCACAGCATTGCAGCGTAAGGTTTGTTACACTACAACATTGACCGGCGCCGATGCGACTAGCATGGCGATCAGCTTGAAAGGTGAAACCAAAGTTAGAAGACTGCAAGATTTGCACTTGGGGAAATAATGAAAAAAGTACCGATGACGGTAGAAGGAGAAGCTCGTCTACGTGAAGAGCTTACCCATCTTAAAACCGTAGTTCGCCCTCGCGTGATTGCGGATATCGCAACCGCTCGCGAGCATGGCGATCTTAAAGAAAACGCGGAATATCATGCTGCACGTGAAGAGCAAGGATTTGCTGAAGGTCGTATTAAAGAGATCGAAGGTAAACTTTCTGACTCACAAGTTATTGATGTGAAATCTGTAAAAGCATCTGCAAAAGTCATTTTTGGCACAACTGTGACACTTTTTAATGTGGATACAGAAGCAACTGTAACCTACAAAATTGTAGGGGATGATGAAGCTGACGTGAAAGAGAAGAAGATTTCTTACGCTTCACCAATCGCGAAAGCCATCATTGGGAAAGAAGAAGGCGACGAAGTCGTTGTTAAAATTCCAAGCGGCGAAGCAACGTACGAGATCGAGAAAGTCGAATACCTTTAACAAGTATTAGACCTTTTTTAGTTCTTTAAAGAGCCACGATGTGAAAGCATCGTGGTTTTTTTATGTCTGCGAAATGTGAAGCAAAACCATGAGCCGAACAAATTTCTTATTCGGCTCAAAATATAATGTTATTATGAGCCGAATAATTCACTTAATCGGCTCATACTATGAAATACAGCTGGCAACACCCTGATTGGCCAAATTTTACCTTTGACGAAACACAATGCGGAAATGTCTTGTATCAGTTCGCGTTAGAGGCTGGTCGTTTGTCTGGTGGAATGAACCAGCTTGAAAACAACTTGCAGTACGATGCCTATATCGACCTCATGGTGAGTGAAGCTATCGATACCAGCCAGATAGAAGGCGAGCGTTTGGACCGTGAAGACGTGCGTTCCTCCATCAAAAACTTTTTAGGTTTGAGTAATCCACCAACGCGAGTCGCCGATCCACGAGCAGAAGGTATGGCTGCCTTGATGGTCGACGTACGTAATAGCTTCGCTGGCGAGCTCACAAAAGCCACTTTGTTTCATTGGCATCAATTAGTCCTTCCACAGCAAGAAAATAGCCTATTGCTCCGTAATCTTAAAGTCGGTCAATGGCGAGATTCTGAAGAGCCCATGCAAATCGTCTCGGGCCCAATTGGCTATGAGAAAGTACATTACGAAGCACCGCCAGCTCATCAAGTCGAGACAGAAATAAACCGATTTTTAGATTGGTTTAATCGCTCTAACCCATTAAAAGCAGAACGAGAGATTATTCTTGCAGGACCAGTTCGCTCGGCGATTGCGCACTTGTGGTTTGAAACTATCCATCCATTTGATGATGGTAATGGCCGAGTAGGGCGAGCGATTGCTGAAATTGCCTTGGCTCAAGACCTCAATCGACCACCATTACTCAGTTTATCGACGATCATCGAGAAAGACAAAAATGCCTATTACGATGGACTCAACAAAGCCAGCCAATTTAATTTGGACATCACCGACTGGGTGACATGGTTCGCTGATTCCGTTCTATTAGCGCAAAAAGAAGCGTCTAAGAAAGTCGACTTTGTATTGAAGAAAGCCAAGTACTGGGAAAAGCATCAACACACCGAACTGAACGAACGCCAAAAGAAAGTGCTTAACAAACTCTTTAATGCAGGATCGGAGGGCTTTGAAGGTGGACTAAGTGCCAAAAAGTACATCAGCATCACCAGCAGCTCCAAAGCCACTGCCACCCGTGACCTAGGCGACTTGGTTGAGAAAGGCTGTTTGTGCCGCCTTGAAGGTGGCGGAAGAAATGCAAGGTATAGATTGGATCTTGGGTAAAATTCAAAAATTATTAATATTCTGCATTAGTATACCTGTCGGAAAGATCTTGTTGCCTTTCAATCCAAGCATCAAATGTATTTGGGTCTTTTGCTGCCTTAAGTATTTCTTTTAAGTTTTCATTATCCATAGCGAGGTTGAGACCACTTTGAGCGAACTTCCAAGCATTTGGAAGTGCAGGATCGGATAGATATTTATCAAAAGCATCGAGCTGTGAGCATATATTTTCGAATATTTCTTTATCTATCGGGAAATGATTGAAGTGGACGCTATCCTTTCTGCCGGACATGCTGGCTGGCACTATTCCAATATTCTCGAGATAAAAGAAAAACGATTGGTTTTCCTTTTCAAAACCGCCATGTGCAAATGTATTCCGATATTTTTCTTTTATTTTATCCAGCGTGTCGTAATGATTCTTAGTTTTGGGGTCACGAATAGTAAGTATATGTTTAAGTTTTTCTGACCAGTTTTTGCCAACAAATGTTTTTAGATCCTCTTGTCCTCTGTCGTAATTGGAAAAAGGAAGTGCAAGTACTAAGAGGTGTTCTAAACGACTAAAATAAGCGTCAATCATCGCTAGTGCGTTATATCCTCCTTCAGGGCTAGTTTTGCTTTGTGATCTTAAGAGTTTAACCGCTTCTCTAATATCCTTGATATCGTCTTTAATTTTTGGTGGTGCGTAATTCGACTTTGCTTGTTCTCGAAAATAGTGATATCGATCATCAAGCTGATTGAATTGGTTAGAGATGGTTATATTACCGTCTTTTATTTGTTGATCAGCAACGTCTTTTAGAATATTTTTTTCAGCTGAAATGAGGGCTTTTTCAAGCTTCCCTAAAATTTCTTTTGGCTTTGCTTCAGTATTTTTTACGGTGTAAAAGTATAAACCGAATTTCTCATGCGAAATTGCGCAGTCCGCCCCCTTGTAGGTAAACTGTATTAGCCAATGCATTTTTTCTTCTGGACGTTCCAAAGTAAATTCGCAGATTCCTTGTAAAAGAAACCGTAAAAGATTTGGGGTAGGGAACTTGCTTCTTGGAATTGAGCATCGTTCTGAATTATCCCATATCCATTCTGGAGCCGAATCACCAAATCTAGGTGAAGTAGTGAATTCTGAATTACCCCATATCAATTCTGGAGCACTTTCTCTTCTGGGTGCAAAGTCTTTCAATTGACGTTTGATATGTTCGGTTGGAGTCATGAGGTAAGCTCTTGTCAGTTAATTGTGTCGGAATGTAGATATATTTATCGATACTAAAAGGCTTTTTATTTCTCCTGCTAGAGAAAGCATAAAAAATACTGCATCAGAAAATATCAAAATTTTCTTAAACTTATGACATCTAAGATATAAATTATTAAAAGCCAAGCGGCGTTTCGATGAGGTAGGCGTTAGTTTCGAAGAGAAACGCCGCTTGGTTTGATGTTATATGATGAAGTTGTCGGGCTAAAGTCTCGACCTACATGAAAGCTTTGCTTTCAATAACCCCTTAACCCTCCCGTTTGAGCTTTTTACCTTAAGGAAAGCGAAAACAAAAACACCAGCCGAGGCTGGTGTTTTTAGTTTAAGACAGAAAGTCTAAGCGACTCTTTTTAAGTTACGCCTGAGCTTTCTTGAAGGTATTGATCAAGGCTTGGGTAGAGGCATCCAGTGCGCTGTTGTCGCTGTCACTAACAAGGCGGTTGAAGATGTCTGTGCCCAATACTTTACCAAGCTCTACGCCCCACTGATCGAATGAGTTGATACCCCAGATAGTACCTTGCACAAAAGTGCGGTGCTCATAAAGAGCGATTAAGGCACCAATGGACTCTGGTGTCATTTTATCAGTAAGAAGAGTGTTGCTTGGACGATTACCTTTGATTACCTTGTGCGGGGCAATGGTCGCTACTTGTTCTTCATTGGCACCTGTATCACGCAGTTCTTGTTGTGCTTGTTCAAGTGTTTTACCGACCATCAGTGCTTGCGATTGACTTAGGCAGTTAGCAAACAATTGAGTATGGTGATCACCAATAGGATTATGTGATGCCAATGGTACGATAAAGTCTACCGGAACTAGGCGTGTGCCTTGATGCAATAGCTGGTGATAGGCGTGTTGGCCGTTTGTGCCGGCGCCACCCCAGATAATTGGTCCTGTTTCTGTCTCTACGGCATCACCATTTAATAGATTCGCTTTGCCGTTACTCTCCATATCTAGCTGTTGAATGTGAGCAGGCATGGCACGTAAGTAATGGTCATAAGGAATTAAGGCGTGTGTTTGTGCACTGTGAAAGTTGATGTACCAGATACCCAGTACGCCCATGATAACAGGTAGATTTTTTTCAAATGGTGCGGTACGAAAATGTTCATCCATTTGGTGGGCGCCGTCGAGCAGGGCATAAAAATTATCCATGCCAACTGCGATCGCGATAGGTAAGCCAATGGCAGACCATAAAGAGTAGCGCCCGCCAACCCAATCCCACATAGGAAAGATATTTTCTTCTTCGATACCAAAAGCCACGGCTTTTTCTATGTTTGAACTGACAGCGGCAAAGTGTTTGCTAACCATCTCTTGAGAGCCACCATTAGTTAAAAACCAATCTCGTGCAGCGTTAGCGTTTGATAAGGTTTCTAGAGTACCAAAGGTTTTAGAAGAGATTACAAATACAGTGGTTTCTGAGTTCAGTTGTTTTAGCTTTCCTGTGATGTCAGAACCATCTATGTTGGCAACAAAATGCACCTTGATGTCGTCATGTTTGTAAGGCGTTAACGCTTCGGTAACGACTTTAGGCCCAAGGTAGGAGCCGCCAATACCAATAGATACAACGTCTGTAATGGTTTTTCCTGTATAGCCTTTCCATTTTCCTGTGTGCAGTTGTAAAACAAATTTTTCCATTTGTTTTAGTGTAGAGCGCACTTCTTCCAATACGTTGATACCATCTACGACGAGTGATTCTTGTGTGTGACTAGCGCGTAGAGCGATGTGTAAAACAGAGCGATTTTCGGTGTTATTAATGTGAGCACCGCTAAACATGCGGTTGATAGCTTCTTTTAAGTCAGCTTCTTTTGCTAGGTCGGTCAGTAATGAAAGTGTCTTTTCATTAGTTCGATTTTTTGCGTAATCTAATGTCCAACCAGCTGCGCTTGCATTGTACTTTTCAGCACGTTTATTGTCGCTGGCAAACAAAGATTTCATATCTACAGAGTCAATGTCTTTTTGATGCTCTGAAAGTGCTTGCCAAGCTCTTAGTGCAGTAGGTGAATGCATTACAATCTCCCTTGATCTTAAAGTGAATTAGGCTAGCTCAAGACATATGTTGTCTATTAAGCGTGCGCTGCCTAGGTATGCCGCAGCCAAAATGACCAGGCTTTTCTCTTCTTCTGACGGTGTTTGTAAATTATCTTGTGCGCGGATTTCGAAATAATCACGACGGAAGCCTGCCGCTTCAAGCTTCTGTTGAGCTTGTTCGCGGATTTCCTCGTGACTCGCACGGTTTTCTAATAGCACATCTTTTGCCCATAGTAGTGTTTTTTGCATAGCAGGGGCGATGCGTCTTTCTTCTTCGGTTAAGTAACCATTGCGTGAGCTTAGGGCTAGGCCATCATCGCTGCGCGCAATATCGACACCAATGATGCGTACGTTTGAGCTTAGATCGCGCACCATGTCTTCAATGACTTTTAATTGTTGGAAGTCTTTGTTACCGAATATTGCACAGTCTGGCTGAACAATGTTAAACAATTTTGTCACAACGGTAGAAACACCAACAAAATGTCCTGGGCGCGTTGCACCGCATAATATGTCAGACAGACCCACAACTTCAATTTGTGTTTGGCTGCGTTTACCATCAGGGTACATTTCTGATGCATTTGGTGCGAACAAATATTGGCAGCCGTTCGCTTCGAGGACTTTTTTATCTTCTTCTAATGTTTTTGGGTAGCGCTCTATATCTTCATTGGCAGAAAATTGCATTGGATTTAAAAAAATAGAGGATACGACGACGTCGCCTTCTTGAACGGCTCGATGAATCAGAGTCATATGACCATCATGTAGGTTTCCCATCGTTGGGACGAACGCAATAGTCTTGTCTTGCAGGCGTTCTTTTTTTAATGCGGCACGCAGTTCGGCAACGGTGTGAAAGGTTTTCATGATTTGAATCCGTGTTCTGATGCTGGAAATTTTTGATTTTTTACTTCGTCTACATACGCTTCAAAGGCATCTTGAATACTGCGGCCATTGGTTAAGAAGTTTTTAACAAAACGTGGGCGCTTGCCTAGATTAACCCCTAGCATGTCGTGCATAACGAGCACTTGGCCATCGGTATGAGGGCCTGCACCAATTCCAATTGTCGGTACAGAGACGGCGTCTGTTAAATATTTTCCAAGTTCGGTTGGAATGCATTCATACAGTAGAATGTCAGCGCCGGCTTCAACAAGTGCTAGTGAATCTGCTAGTAGTAAATCCGCAGCGGCTTGGCTTTTACCTTGTACTTTATAGCCACCGAGTTTGTTCACAAATTGTGGTGTTAAGCCAAGGTGTGCACAGACAGGAATACCACGCATGCTAAGTGCTTGAATAATATCTTTTAGCCAAGCGGCGCCTTCGATTTTCACCATATTAGCACCGGCTTGCATTAGCTTGCTGGCATTTTCTAGAGCATGTTCAACTGAGTTGTATGTCATAAAAGACATGTCAGCCAAAATAAATGCGTTGGAGTTGCCATTTTTAACCGCAGCGGTGTGGTAACACATGTCTTCTATCGTAACGGGCAATGTACTGTCTTTACCCTGAATAACCATACCAAGAGAATCACCAATCAAAATCGTTTCAATACCCGCTGCGTTCATTATGTGGGTAAAGGTCGCATCATAGCTGGTTAAGCAGGTGAATTTTTCATTATTGTCCTTCATTTTTTGAAGGTCAGAAAGAGAAATTGGACGGCTAATCTTTTTTTCAGAGTTGTTTGAATACATATATTATTCTTCTTTGATAGAAACCAAGTCGCTGGTATCAAGTTGGCGTATATGCTCCGAAACGGTGTTGCCGTTGCTAAGGAGCATCTCTGGTGCCAGATCCATAAGAGGTCGGATAACAAAGCCTCTTTCTAGCATATAAGGATGAGGTACTGTGAGGCGAGGTAAGTTGATTGTCTCATTAGCGTAGAGTAATACATCAAGATCCAATGTTCGAGGGCCCCAATGGCGTTCTCTAATACGATGGTGAGATTGCTCAATGCTTTGCAGTAAGTCGAGTAACTCAATAGGGAGGAGTTGCGTTTGTATGGAAGCGACTGCGTTTACATAATCCGGTTGGTCCTGAGGGCCAACCGGTTTACTTGAGTAGAGCGCAGAGACGCGAAAATCGACAATATCTGGGTGTGAGGACAGCTGTTCAATGGCGCTGAGCATTTGTGCCATAGGATTTTCTAAATTGCTGCCAAGTCCAATATAAGCAAGGTTCACTCTAGTCCCTCTTATTCGTCAGGTGTTTCTCTTTTAGGAGCGTTGCTTTTTTTACGACGTCGAGGACGACGTTTTTTGACGGTCTCTTTTTCTTCTAAGCGGGAATCAATATTTTTAATGAGTTCTCGTTGATCGTGCTCATTGGCAAATTGAAATGCTTCCCACCAAGCGCCAAGACCACCTAATTCAGAGCCGCTTAATTCGCGAATGAGTAAGAAATCAAATGCGGCACGAAAGCGTGGGTGATCAAGTAATACGAAAGCGCGCTTACCATAGCGTTTTGGTAAACGGAATTGCATATCCCATATTTCACGCATTGGTGTTGAAAAACGTCTTGGTATCGCTGTGGAAGCCACTTGATTGTCTAATACCATGCTGGCTGCTTGATGCAGTGCAGGAGTAGTCGGCATACCTTGAGATTGAAATTCTTCATGGCGTAATAGCACACTAGGCCATAGCATTACTGCATATAAGAAGTAAGGTGCTGTGGTTTTTCCCGCTTGAAGTCTATTATCAGTATTTTCTAAGCCTTGTAGAATAAAGGCCTCTGGATCGATGTCATCGCGTTTCCAGCCACTGACTAATAGTGCTTCGGTATCAGGAAATAAGTATTTAAATAAACCGTATTGACGCAGTAGGTGGAAGGTTTTTATTCCATTACCACTGCCCAGTAATTTAAGAACTTCTTCAAACAATCGAGCCGGTGGAATATGGTCCAGTAAGTGGGCCATTTCCTTGATAGGGGCAGCGGTCGCTTCATCAATGTCAAAGCCAAGTTTGCCAGCAAAACGTATCGCACGCAGCATGCGCACAGGGTCTTCTTGATAGCGTTGTTTTGCGTCGCCAATAATGCGTATTTTTTTATTTGCAATATCTTCTAAGCCACCACAATAGTCGTGGATGCTAAAATCTCTGACATTGTAGTACAGGGCGTTAAACGTAAAATCACGGCGTTCTGCATCGTCTTCGATGGTGCCATAGACGTTGTCTCGTAATACGATGCCATGAGCAGAGCGTGCTGAGTCTTTACCTTTCAAAGATTCTTGAGGCTGACTGGCGCCACTATCTTGTGCTGCACTGGCTCTGAAAGTCGATACTTCAATAATTTCTCGGCCGAAGGTGACGTGCACTAAGCGAAAGCGACGTCCAATAAGGCGAGAGTTTGAGAATAAAGCATTTACTTCTTCTGGTGTCGCGTTAGTCACGACGTCAAAATCTTTTGGTGTTACATCGATAAGGTGATCGCGAACACAACCGCCAACTAAATAAGCATCATAGCCTGCTTTATTTAAGCGATAGAGTACTTTGACAGCGTTTGGGCTTAAATTTTGGCGAGATAAGCTGTGATCGCTACGCGGGATAACAATAGGGTAAGTCTGAGCCTGAGGGGCGGCAAAGATTGAGGTGGCTTTACGTACCAGAGATTTAAATCCTGTAAGCATTAGATAACAAATTTTTTAAAGTTAACGAAAGCACCATTCTACACGTGTGTCGATGAAGTTACACGGGTATTAGAGCATTCAAAGTAGAAGAATTTATTATGAATATTGTAGAGAGGAGCGATTATTTTAAACAAAATAATCGCTTTGGATACATGAAGATACTAGTTCCGAAAACAAAGTGGGTGCTGCTTCTGCAGTTCTACTCAAATTTTATTTTTATTATTGCAATGTTTTCATAGCCCGAAGGCTTACATATCTAAAAAAATCAATTATCCAAAGCGATTTTCTATCCATAGCCTCAAATTTTATTTTTATTTTGAGAGGCTATAGTGTTCTTAGGTTTTATTTTTATTATTTAAGAACTTACATACGACGACTAACTTATTTTTATTCTTGGTCAATCTTATTTATCGTTGTGATCTAACATAAGGCATATCCTGTGCCAAAAAATATAACAAATTGAATTGTAAGGTTTTTATCATAATTAGGTGCTTTTTTCTTGCGTTTTTAGTTTGTTTTTTTGGGTTGATTAGTAACAAGTGTTACCTGTTCTCTGTTACTTTTTTGGGTATGCCAAGTTTTTGACGTCTTTCCCATACGCTTTTCCTGGATATGCCCAAGGATTGTGCGAGTTGTGTTTCTGTCATCTTATGCTGGTGCGTTAATACAAAATGCTTGAAGTAATCATCGAGTGTTGTGCCGCTTAGTGGCTCGATTGAGAGTGTCTCTTTTGTGTTAATGTCATCTTGTGGTGAGCTTGAGTTGTATGGCGCGAGTTTTAGGTTTGCTGCATCTATTTTATGTGCAGGACTTAGTATGACGGCGCGTTCAATGGCATTTTCTAATTCGCGAACATTACCTGGCCACTTGTGCGAGCGTATTACTCTGTCGAACTCCTTGCTGTAGTGAAGTGCGCCTCGGGCGTGTTTTTTACAGGCTTTTTCGAGAAGAAATTTAGCGATAATAGAAATATCGTCGCCGCGTGCTCGCAAGGGCGGAATGATTAATTCCATGACATATAATCGATAGTATAAATCCTCTCGAAAGTAACCTTTACGCACCATCTCTATGAGGTTTCTGTGTGTAGCGGTAACTAAACGAACATTTACTTTTGTAGATTGTACCGCCCCGACACGACGGATTTCACCTTCTTGTAAGACTCGTAATAATCTAGCTTGTGCTTCGAGTGGAAGCTCTCCTATTTCATCTAAAAATAGGGTGCCATTATCTGCTGCAAAAATAAGACCGTCACGAGCGGATACGGCACCGGTAAAAGCCCCCCTTTCATGTCCAAAAAGCTCTGATTCAATAAGGTTTTCTGGTATCGCTGCACAGTTTACGCTGATCAGTGATTTTTCAGATCTATGGCTGAAATTATGTAGAGCTTTGGCGACCAGCTCCTTTCCTGTACCTGACTCTCCTCGAATTAATACAGTGACATCCGTACCTGCTACTTTTCTGATATCACTGTATAGCTCTTGCATAGGGGGGCAGTTGCCGATAATGCCGCTGTCTAAATCACCCAGTTTTTCTGCTTCTTCTTGTTTCTCTATATTGGCAAAAGACTGAGATGCGAGGTTCGTTGAGCTCTCGGCATGTTCACCGGCTTTTTTAGGTGACGTGTTTTCTAGTACATCAATAACGCGTTTCAATAAGTTATCAGAATCGGTTGGCAGCGGGAGGTAATATTTTGCTCCCATTGCCATTGCGCTTACGCCAGTACTTAGGCTAGGGCGTGTGTCTAGGACGATTCGCGAAGGGGTGTTGTGTAATGTTGATGAGTCTGATGGAAGGGTGTTTATAATACTCTGATCGATTAATAGAAGATCAAACTCAGCCAGTTCATAGTATTTGTTGGCTTGTTCAAAAGAGTGGCTCAGGTTGACTTGAAAGCCATAGCGAGAAAGCCATCTATCTGCGTCTTTAAGTGGGGAGTCTTCTGGGCAGATTATCATTATATGATGCATCGTAATGTCACCTCTTGTAACTGGTGTAACGATTATACACATTGACACTTTTTCTGTCAGACGTTGTATTTGTTTCTCAGGCGTGATCTATGCAGTTTTGAGGTGAGGGATTACTGGATAAAGAAGAGATCTTCCGGTTCGATTTTTTTACTTATTTGATTTGATAAACGGTGAGGCTGCCAAGCTAAAATAGCCTGATTGAGCGCACTTTCAATACTATTTGCTTTATTAACATCAATGGCAAGGTAGTGTAACGCTCGTTTTAGTGTTGTTAGGTCGCCATTTAATATGGCTTTAGCATGGTTCTGTTTACTGATTTTTTCTTGCTCTTGGTTAACGACGAGAGGAATGTGACCTATTTCTGGAGGCTGCCAACCAAAAAGAGAATATAGATGTAACTGTTGGGCGGTGGTGTCTATTAGATCCGCGCCACGTATTAAATGAGTAATGCCTTGTAGATGATCATCTATAACGACAGCAAGCTGATAAGAGAAATCACCATCTTTACGTTTGAGTATAGGGTGGTTACCACTTAAGTCATCGGTGAAAAGCATTTCGCCTTGAATAAGGTCGTGGTATCGATAGTTTTCATTGTTGATTTTTAAACGCCATGAATGCGCTATAGATTCGTTACTTTGGCACAGGTGAGGGTGCATTCCAGAGTATTCTTTCAAAGATTGTCTGGTGCAGTTGCATGGAAAGACGTGTTTATTTTGCTTTAGCTTTGTTAGATAAGTTTCAAATAGGTGTGTTTGCTCGCTTTGTAGGCGAATAGGCTCATCGGAAACAAGTTGGTAGCTATTGAGTGTGGTAAGAATTTGCTGAGTAAACTCAGGGCGGCAACGAATAGTATCCACATCTTCGATGCGTACTATCCAAGTGCCAGAGTGACACTTTGCATCCAAATAGCTCGCCAGTGCAGATACTAGCGAGCCAAAATGGAGTGGGCCGGTTGGCGAAGGTGCGAAACGGCCTCGGTAATTCGATGGCATCGAATTAACCGCCTATTTGTCTCTCTTTGATTTCAGCTAGTGTTTTGCAGTCAATACACATAGTCGCTGTTGGGCGTGCTTCTAATCGACGAATACCGATTTCAATACCGCACTCCTCACAGAAGCCGTAATCGTCTTCGTTGATATGTTCGATCGTTTGAGAAATCTTTTTAACCAGCTTGCGTTCACGGTCACGAGCACGCAGTTCTAGGCTAAACTCTTCTTCTTGGCTAGCTCGGTCATTAGGGTCCGCGTAGTTTACGGCTTCTTCCTTAAGGTTATTAACGGTACGGTCAACCTCTTCCATCAACCCCTGCTTCCAATTAAGTAGGATGTTTTTGAAATGCGCTAACTGGTTCTCGTTCATGTATTCTTCACCATCCTTAGCGACGTAAGGTGTGAAGTCCTTCATTAATGATTCCGGGTTCGTGCTTGGCATATGTATTGCCTCATTTCGCAGGTATTCCTTGGCGGTAACCTGTAAACTATAAATATTAGGTGGTTTATTTTTCGGCCGGAAACTTATCAGATAAATAGACTTTAGACCACCGTTAATGAAGATTTTTATGAAAATATTGATTTAAGTTGAGATATAAATATGTGGAAGCAGAAGTTAGCCTCGCGAGTAGGAAAAATAGCGCCGTTTCAGGTAATGGCGGTAATGGAAAGAGCGAAGCAGCTGCAAGCTGATGGTCATGATGTGATTCATCTTGAGGTTGGCGAGCCTGATTTTGTTGCTCCGCAAGCGATTAATAATGCAGGTATTAACTCAATTAAAGAAGGGAAAACAGGTTATACCCCAGCCACTGGATTGCCTGAATTGAAGCAGGCGATCAGCCGGCACTATCAATCTCGCTATCAAGTTAATGTTGCACCTGAGCGGATTATTGTTACGCCAGGTGCTTCAGGTGCCTTGTTGTTAATGGCTTCTTTGATGGTTGAAGCGGGGAATGAGGTATTAATGCCCGATCCTTGCTATCCGTGTAACCGACATTTTCTAATTCAAGCTGGTGCACAAGCAAAGCTTATTGAGACAGTGCCAGAACAAGCGTTTGAAATTGACTTAGCAAAGTTGTCGAGTTATTGGACTGATCAAACCTCCGGTCTGTGGCTAGCATCTCCATCTAACCCGACAGGTTCTGTGTTGAGCAAAACCTATTTAGAGCAAGCATGGCAGCAAACTAAAGCATTGGGCGGTCATCTTTTAGTTGATGAAATTTATCAAGGATTGGTTTTTGAAGGTGAGGATTTTACAGCGCTGTCGATTGATGATGATATTTTTGTCATTAATAGCTTTTCTAAATATTTTGCGATGACAGGGTGGCGTTTAGGTTGGATTGTTGTTCCTGAATGGGCAATTGAGGGCGCTACAAAATTAGCGCAGAACCTCTTTATTTCTGCCTCTAGTGTTGCCCAATACGCCGCAATAGCGGCATTTGATGGATCAGTACTGGAAGAGTGTGAAATGCGTCGACAAACATTGAATCGTCGACGCCTAGCATTACTTGAGGGGTTGGAGCGTATTGGCTTGCCTGTTGTCTCTCCAGCACAAGGGGCTTTTTATATTTACGTGGATGTTTCTAGTATTACGGACGATGCAATGTCCTGGTGTTTGCGCTTATTAGAAGAAGAGAATGTTGCGTTGACGCCAGGAGCGGATTTTGGTGTTAAAAATGCGCATAAATATGTGCGCTTTGCTTATACTTGTGATGAAGCACGTTTGAGTGAGGCACTGTCTAGAATCGAACGTTTTATTCAATCCTAGACAGTCGAGTTTGTTTAGCCTCTGCGCCTCATTAGGAGGATCGCAGAGATTAAACAGATGAGAATAGGAATACTAACGCCGATTGCTGGCGGAAATCCTGTTGCGACACTCATACGACCAAATAGATTCAATCCGTTTTGAAACGCCAGCCCAATCATAACCCCAGAAAATACGCGTCCTCCCATAGTAGATGAACGTAGCGGACCAAAAACACTAGAAAGAGCAACGAGTACGAGAGCAATGCAAGCAAATGGGCGCAATGCCTTACTCCAAAACTGTAGCGAATATTGTGATCCATCTTGTTTTTGACTTTCTAGGTACAGTTGATAGCTTTTTAGCTCGCTTAGTGACAAAAAGTCAGGATCTTGCGACGCAAGATATAAGTGTTCAGGTTTGATGCTAACTGACCATTTTTCTGTTGCTAATTTTTTTACTTCAACATGGTCGGGGTGGAAAATGGTTTCGTGTACATTATCGAGAAGCCAGTCATCATTATTAATATGCACGGCTGTTTCCGCCACAATGATACTTTTAAGGTGTTGTTCTTTTGGTGAAAAAATCTTCACACCGTACAATTTCCCATCTCTATCAGCAGCATCGATATAGACAAAGTTATTATCTGCTTTTAGCCATACACCACCAGTAAGAGCAAAATTACCTTGTTTCTGGTCTTGTAGTTTTTCCACTAGATTGGCTTTTTGCTCAGCATACGGAGCAACAAATTGAGAGACTCCCATACCGATCAATGCTACCAATATAATTGGCTGACAGGCGGATAAGCCAATGCGCCAAATAGGCATGCCGGCGGCGCGCATTACGGTGAGTTCTGATGTAGATGCCAGTGATCCTAGGCCGAGCAGTGTGCCAATCAGTGATGAAATGGGAACGTATTCGGCAAACTTTCCTGGTAGTCGAAACATAAGAACTTGGAGGATGGATTGGACGGTATAATCGTCGCTGACCTTTTTAATCTGATCAATAAAGCCAATCGCCGTGTCTAATCCGAGTAGCACAAACATCACAATTAAAAACGCCCAAAGCACACTACTGGCTACGTATTTGTCTATTTTATTCATTGCTTAGGCTCGCTATTATGAGAGGCGGGTAATCGAGCGCTTTTCAGGCTAAAAATCTGGTTGTATTGTATGAAGAGCCCTGATGCGATACTAAAAAATATGCCATGAATCCACCATAACCCTAAGTAGTCTGGGATTTTACCTTTACCAATGGCTGTTTTCCCCCAAATGAGGAGCGCCATATAGAGAATCATTAAGAGAATAGCAGGAAGCATTTTAAAGAAGCGCCCTTGCCGTGGATTAACTTGGCTAAGCGACAAGCCAATGATGGACAGAATAGGAATCATGATAACGAGCGAGATGCGCCATTGTAATTCTGCTTGGTCCTGTAATTCTGTGCTACTTAATAGATATAAAGTGCTACGCGTGGTTGGGTCGGTAATGGATTTTTTCGAGGCGCTTTTCATCCGCATGGCATAGGTGTCAAATGTCGTTACACGATAAGCGCCTGTGCCAGGAATACCTTCATAGCGTACGCCGTTTTTAAATACTAGGTAGTTTTGACCACCTTTAGAATCCATTTTTATTTCTTCGGCATAAGATGCAAACATTTGAATCGGAACCGCTTGCCCATTTTCTCGAACAAAATCAGACAGAAAAATATCATTCATCCAGCCTTCTTTCGGTGTAAAGCTATCGATATAAGTAATCCGCTGGCCGTTTCCTTGAAAGCGCCCGGGTATTAAAAAAGAGAAAGTAGAGAGTTGGCCTTGTTCATCGGCTGCTTTTTCCGCGTGATATTCACTTGTAGGCGTTAACCAAAGGTTTAATACGGTACTCATTGCTACGACAAGGGCAGCAATGCCAAGAGTGTAACCCGCTAGTTTGAATTTACTAATGCCGCTTGAAAACAACACAGACATTTCATTTTCAATGTACAGCCGGCCAAACGTCAGTAGCAGTGAAAGGAAAAATGCGATTGGTAAAATGATTTGAACAAAATATGGTATGTGGTAACCCAAGATTGTGAATAAAAATCCAAATGTCATTTTCCCTTCAGTCGCTAATCCTAGGTAGGATACAAATCGGCTGCTTAAAATAACGAGAAGTAGAATTAGTGTCACTCCGAAAGTTGACACTAACACTTCTTTCGCCAAGTATCTGAATAGTCTCAAAGTCACCTCTATAGGATGCCGCAACGGTGCGGAGAGTTGATTACAAATCTAAAGTCCCCATTATCTCGTGGTAAGAAGGACATTATCCAGTTTTTTTTAAAAAGTTATTATTTTAAGGAAGCTCTCATGAATACGACATTATTTGATCGCGTTTCTGCTGTTAAGGCAGACCTGCTTGTTACTTTTGTGCCAAGTGAAGGCGCGTTTCCTGAGTCTACTGCTTGGGTTGATGGCAATGCAGATGGTCAGTTGTCGCAACTGCGTGAATCAGGTGTTTTTAAAGGTGGTTTAGGGCAAACATTACTATTGCCTAGAGTGTCTCAGAAGATCGCCTCAGCAGTATTATTGGTTGGCATAGGTAAAGACGCTGAACTGAGTGATATGCAGGCGCGTAAAGTTATTGCGGCAGTGGCAGCACAAGTTAAATCTCTTCCTTATGCTAGCGTGGCGCTTGCTAGTCGTGCTTTGTTATTGAAAAAACGCACAGCCAGTGAAGTGACGGCATTAGTTGCACAGTGGCTAAACGAAGGTTTCTACAATTTTCTTGGTTTTAAACAAGACGATGCGACAAAAAACACTAAGGTAGAAACGTTACTGATTGAAGGCGATGACGAAGCGACCTTGGCAATTGGTACTGCAACAGCCAATGGGTCAGCGTTTGCACGACAGCTTGGTAATTTACCAGGCAACGTATGTACCCCTAACTATCTTGCTCTACAGGCTCAGCATTTTGGCGAGAAATACGGTATTGAGGTGGAGTTGCTAGACGAAACTAAGATGGATGAATTGGGCATGCATTGCTTGCTTTCTGTCGGTCGTGGTAGTGATCAGCCTAGTTATTTAATCGTTATGCATTACCGTGGTGGTGATGAAAGTGAAGCGCCGCATGTTCTGTTAGGCAAAGGCATTACGTTTGATACCGGTGGTATTTCATTGAAACCAGGTCAAAAAATGGATGAAATGAAATACGATATGTGTGGTGCGGCGAGTGTTTTTGGGACTATGAAGGCGATTTGTGAGTTGAAACCTAAATTGAATTTCACTGCGGTTGTGGCTGCTGCTGAGAATATGCCAAGTGCTCGCGCAACGAAACCAGGAGACATAGTGAAAACGATGTCTGGTCAAACGGTAGAGGTATTGAATACCGATGCGGAAGGTCGTTTAGTACTGTGTGATGCATTGACTTATATTGAACGTTTTAAACCGAAATCTGTGGTTGATATCGCTACGTTAACAGGGGCTTGTGTTGTTGCGTTAGGCAGCGTGAACTCTGGTATGTACGCTAATGATGATGATGTTGCTGATGCTTTGAAAGAAGCGAGCCAAATTTCTGCCGATAAAATTTGGCAGATGCCGCTTAATGAAGAGTATCAGCAGCAGCTTGATAGTAACTTCGCCGACATTGGTAATATTGGTGGTCCTGAAGCGGGTTCTGTAACCGCTGCTTGTTTCCTTTCTCGCTTTACGGGTTCTTATCCTTGGGCGCATTTGGATATTGCTGGTGTAGCATGGAGTGGCGGTGCCGCAAAAGGCGCAACGGGTCGTCCGGTTGCTCTATTGACTCGTTACTTGTTAGGTAAAGCGAACTAAGTAAGATTTTTCGATCTATTGATATGGATTTATCAAAAAGCAGTAATGGTTTTCATTGCTGCTTTTTTATTAGAAAAAATAGCAAGATAGAAGAAAATGATTATTTATTAACGTGATTTTAGTCTTATTAGTGTTGTGTTTGAGGGGTGGACATTTTTAGTCTTGAATGAGAAAGTTGATGGCATACAATTCGATCAATTAAGCCTTGTAGTTTACTTGTTATCGCTTCTTTTTTCTTTTTCTTTGGGTTAGCGTCTTATGTCTGATTTAGCCTCACAAACTGAAGGCAGCGTACTTGTCGATCACGTATTTAAAGAAAGTGTTTTCGAAGGTGAAGTGTCTGATGATATTTCCTTGAAAGATCGAGGTATTATTGAGGAAGCTTTAGAACCTGATGAGCATACATTGAGTGCGGCACTGCGCAATCAGGATGATATCCCGATTCTGATGGATATTGTTTTGGATAAACTGACCGCTTCAATGAGCCAAGAAAGTCAATTGGCGGATGCGTTAGAGCATCAAAGATCAGCGGCAGCTATTTCTTTACCAGAAGATAGCGCGCAGGTCGATGACGTTACTCCTGCCGTGACAGTTGAAGAGCCAAAACACGACGAACATAGATCAGAGCCAGTAAGTGTTGATCCTATTAATGATGAAGGTGATGAGTTTACGCGTGCACAAATTACCAAGGCGGTATCAATCGTACTTGCCAAGCGATTACCTGAGCTTGTGCAAGAAGTACTTAATACAATGAGTGAATCATCGGCGTCGGAGTAACGCAAGACTATATCAATATTATCTGACGCCACGACAGGCTTCATTTATCTTGTGCTGACGCGCTATAATTCGCTAAATTCAATTTACCTCTCTATAAGAGCTTTAAGACACCATAATGGAAAAGACTTACCAACCTCAGAGCATTGAAAAACCTATTTATAAACGTTGGGAAGAGGGCGGTTATTTTTCCCCTCAAGGCAGCGGAGATCCTTTTTCTATCATGATCCCGCCACCAAACGTCACCGGTAGCTTGCACATGGGACATGCATTCCAGCATACCTTGATGGACGCAATGATTCGTCGTGAACGTATGAAAGGTAAACGTACCTTATGGCAACCAGGTAGTGATCATGCTGGTATCGCAACACAAATGGTCGTAGAGCGTCAGCTGGCTGCGCAAAACACAACACGGCATGATCTTGGCCGTGAAAAATTTCTAGAAAAAGTCTGGGAATGGAAAGGTCAATCCGGAGGCACTATTTCTGATCAAATGCGCGTCCTCGGTGACTCTGTTGATTGGCAGAAAGAGCGCTTCACCATGGACCCTGGAATGTCTGCGGCGGTACAAGAGGTGTTTGTCCGTTTATATGACGAAGGTATTATTTATCGTGGTCAGCGTTTGGTTAACTGGGATCCTGTTTTACACACCGCTATTTCTGACCTTGAGGTTATTTCTGAAGAAGAAAATGGCTTCATGTGGTATTTCCGTTACCCGCTAGCAGATGGCGAAAAAACGGCAGATGGCAAAGACCATATTGTTGTTGCCACGACTCGTCCTGAAACCATGTTTGGTGATGCTGCGGTCGCGGTTGCTCCCGATGATGAGCGCTTTACTGACTTGGTTGGTAAGTTCGTAGAATTGCCTCTTGTTGGTCGTCGTATTCCGATTGTAGCCGATGAGTATGTAGACAAAGAATTCGGTACGGGTTGTGTGAAAATCACGCCAGCTCATGACTTTAATGACTACGAAGTCGGCAAACGCCATGACATGCCGTTAATCAATATTTTAACGGACGATGCGTCGATCAATGATACTGCGCCAGAAAAATACCGTGGTATGGATCGTTTTGTAGCACGTAAAGCGGTTGTTGCTGATTTTGATGCGTTGGGTTTACTGGAAAAAATTGCAGATCACAAATTAAAAGTTCCTCGTGGTGAACGTGGTAATACGGTTATCGAACCCTATCTTACTCAGCAATGGTATGTTGCTGTAGAGACTTTGGCGAAACCAGCAATTGAAGCGGTTGAGAACGGTGATATTCAATTCGTACCTAAACAATGGGAAAACACCTATTTTGCTTGGATGCGCGATCTGAACGATTGGTGTATCTCTCGTCAACTTTGGTGGGGTCATCAAATTCCAGCTTGGTATGACGCCGACGGTAAATTTTACGTTGGTAAAGACGAAGCAGAAGTGCGTACTAAATATAGCCTTGCTGACGATGTAGTACTGACTCAAGATGAAGATGTGCTAGACACTTGGTTCTCTTCTGCGTTGTGGACGTTTGCCACACAAGGTTGGCCAGAAGAAACACAAGATTTTAAAGAATTCAGTGAGTCTGATGTGTTGGTTACTGGTTTCGATATCATTTTCTTCTGGGTCGCCAGAATGATTATGATGACGCTGAAGTTTACCAATAAAGTTCCTTTCAAAACGGTATACATTACAGGCCTTATTCGTGATGAACGAGGCGATAAAATGTCGAAATCCAAAGGCAACGTTATCGATCCATTGGATTTGATTGGCGGTATCGACATCGATTCATTAGTTAAGAAGCGCACTTACGGCATGATGCAGCCGCGTCTTGCTGAGAAAGTTGAGAAGAATACACGTGATACTTATCCTGAAGGTATTCAGGCTTATGGTACCGATGCACTGCGTTTTACCCTTTGTTCGCTAGCGTCTGGTGGTCGTGACATCAAGTTTGACTTGAATAGACTAGAAGGCTATCGCAACTTTTGTAACAAAATTTGGAATGCTACCCGTTATGTTCTAATGAACACCGATGATCAAGACTGTGGTCAGAATGGTGCTGATGTTGAGTTGTCTCTTGCGGATAAATGGATTATCTCTCGTTTGCAGCATGCTGAAGATACGGTCAATCGTGCTTTTGAAACTCATCGTTATGACCTTGCTTCACAAGCATTGTATGAGTTTATGTGGCATGAATACTGCGATTGGTACTTGGAGCTTTCTAAACCTGTTTTGTGGGATGAAAATGCGACAGCGGCACAGTTAACGGGAACTCGCCGTACTTTGGTTCGAGTTCTAGAAACGTTTTTGCGTTTAGCGCATCCGATGATGCCATTCCTAACCGAAGAAATTTGGCAGCGTATTGCGCCATTGGCAGGTGTCGAAGGCGATACTGTGATGGTGATGGAATACCCAGTTGCCAACGAAGCGAAAAAAGATGAACAAGCCGAAGCCGATATCGAGTGGCTGAAAGGCGTCATCGAAGGTATTCGTAATATTCGTGGCGAAATGAATATCGCACCATCGAAACCGCTAGATGTACTATTGCGCAATGGGACGGAACAAGACAAAGCACGCCTTGACGCTAACTTAGCTTTCTTACAAAAACTTGCCAAATTAGAAACAGTTACTTGGTTGACGGCAGGTGATGCTGCACCAATGTCTGCAACAGCCTTGGTGGGTGATATGGAAGTATTGGTTCCAATGGCGGGATTGATTGATAAAGACGCAGAACTTGCACGTTTGCAAAAAGAAATTGATAAATCGACTAAAGACTTAGAGCGCATTGAAGGTAAATTAGCGAACGAAAGTTTTGTTGCTAGGGCGCCAGCGGCGGTAGTCGATAAAGAGCGTGCTAAGTGTGATGATCTTCGCTTGACGGTTAGTAAACTAGAAGAACAAAAGGCGAGTATTGAATCACTATAAGTAAACTGAAATGCCGAGCATGTTAGGTGCTTGGCATTTATTGCATTCTATAAAAATAAAAAAAGAGGCAATGACGAATGGAAAGAATTACTGGGAAAGTAAAATGGTTTAACGACGCTAAAGGAATAGGTTTTATAAAGAGAGTCACGGACAGCGATGTCTTTGTTCACTACAAGTCTATTGTTATAGCAGGGCATAAAACCTTAAAGAAAGGCCAATCTGTCACGTTTGAACTCGCAACAACTGAGTTTGGGTGTCAGGCGATAGATGTGCGATTAGAGCAAAGATCGTCTTCTATAACACAAGAAGACGAGAGTCGAATGCTAAACGCTTAATGTTTTATTATTGGTTTTGTTCTAGTAGCTTTTTGTGAGCGAATTTAACAAAATCTACCGGCGTCAAAATACCAAGTAATTGGCTATCTTTTACGATTGGTAAGCAGCCGTATTTGTTTTCGATAAAGAATTCAGCAGCGGTTTCTAAGCTAACGCTTGGGTCAATAGTAAGAATATCTTTGTTCATGACTTTGGATACGGGTGTTTGCTCTTCTTTTTTAGCAAGCTGTTGAGTTCCAAATTGGCTAACTAAATAGAATGCGTAACGTAAATACTCTCTTTGCGTTAGCATGCCAATGCATTCACCTTCTTGGTTTACCACAGGCAAGTTTCTAATGTTTTTATCATGCATTAAGGTCTTTGCTTCTGCCAAAGAGCTGTGTTCTGTGACTGTGGTTAGGTTTGTCACCATTAAATCTTCGACGGTTGTCATATTCTACACTTCCTTTATCCTGATTTTTATACAAACAAGTGTGGTGTAAGCTGGCTTCAAAAGCAATTGCGGCGCCATGAGTGAAATCAACAGTGAGATGAGTAAATGAGTAGTGATGAAGAGTGGATGATGCAAGCGCTTCTATTAGCAGAACAAGCCGCCACGGAAAGTGAGATTCCTGTTGGTGCGATTGTTGTATTAGATGGCAAAGTGATTGGAACAGGTTATAACGCCCCTATTTCCAATTGTGATCCTACTGCACATGCGGAAATACAAGCTCTGAGAGATGCGTGTAAAAACGTTAATAATTACCGCCTAACCGGTGCTACCTTGTATGTCACATTAGAACCTTGCTCTATGTGTGCCGGAGCTATCGTTCACTCACGAGTTGCGCGTGTTGTGTATGCGGCCACCGAGCCAAAAAGTGGTGTGGTCGAGAGTCAAGGACACTTTTTTGACGCTCCCTTTCTGAATCATAAAGTTGATGTGAGTGCTGGAGTGCTGGCTGAAAAAGCCTCTGTACAGTTAACAAAATTCTTTCAATACCGTCGTGATCAGAAAAAGAAACTTAAACAACAGGCAAAAATAGCGATATAGCTATTTATTTTCTCCATTTAGTGCAGAAAATTCAGACACTGCTGGCCTCTATTTGGGTCATTGATTTAAAATACCCGCACCATTTCCCCCAAAACTACCAAGTGAGGCAATACTCAACATGCTAACCCTGCATGGTTCCGCGGCGCTATCGGCGTTTCGCAAGGCAAAGTTATTGGCCAATATGAAAGCATCTGTTCCATCCGTCATGGATGTGGATGCGCAATTTCTCCATTTTGTTGAATTGCATGATGGTCAATCGCTTTCATCTGAACAAAACATCGTCCTTGAGCGCGCTTTAGCCTACGGTCCTAAATCCTCCCAAGTCAGTTCATCTGAGCAAAGTGTATTAGTGGTTCCTCGTTTAGGAACCATTTCACCTTGGTCATCGAAAGCAACCGATATCCTTCATAACTGTGGTTTAGCAAGCGTATCGCGGGTTGAACGTGGTGTGGAATACTTTATCCACAGTACGTCTCCATTAACGCTGGATGAGCTAGATCTGTTATCAGAAATGTTGCATGACCGCATGACCGAAAGTGTGCTTCCGGCATTGAGCGACGCATCTGATATGTTCTCTCATGCAGAACCTGCTCCGATGACAGCAGTTGATATATTAGCTGGTGGACGAGCTGCGTTGGTTGAGGCAAACCAAACGCTAGGTCTAGCATTAGCCGATGATGAAGTTGATTACCTTGTTGAATCTTTCATCGAACTGGGTCGTAACCCAATCGACATTGAGTTGATGATGTTTGCACAAGCGAACTCTGAGCATTGTCGTCACAAGATTTTTAATGCATCTTGGAGCATTGATGGCGAAGAGCAAGAACGCTCTTTGTTTAAAATGATTAAAAACACGCATGAGCATAATCCTGAAGGTACATTGTCTGCTTATAAAGACAATGCAGCGGTGATGGAAGGTAACTTTGCTGGGCGTTTCTTCCCAGCACCAGGCACGCGTGAATACGACTTCAGCCAAGAAAATATTGATATTTTGATGAAGGTTGAGACTCATAACCACCCAACCGCTATTTCTCCTTTTTCAGGTGCGGCAACTGGTTCTGGTGGTGAAATTCGCGACGAAGGCGCAACCGGTATTGGTTCAAAACCAAAAGCAGGTTTGAGCGGTTATACCGTATCCGATCTTAAAATCCCAGGCTTTGAACAGCCATGGGAAAGCTATTACGGCAAGCCGTCTCGCATCGTGACACCGTTGGACATTATGATCGAAGGTCCTATTGGTGGTGCGGCATTTAACAATGAGTTTGGTCGTCCTAACTTGTTGGGCTATTTCCGTAGTTACGAGCAAAAAATCCAAGGTGCGACACAAGAAGAAGTACGCGGTTACCATAAGCCAATTATGTTGGCAGGTGGTCTGGGGAATATTCGCCGTGAGCACGTTGAGAAAAAAGAAATTAAAGTAGGCGCTAAGCTGATTGTGCTTGGCGGTCCTGCGATGTTGATTGGTCTTGGCGGCGGCGCGGCTTCCTCTATGGCCTCAGCAGACGGTAACGAAGATCTAGATTTTGCTTCTGTGCAACGTGGTAACCCAGAAATGGAACGTCGTTGTCAGGAAGTTATCGACCGCTGCTGGCAGATGGGCGACAACAACCCAATCAGTTTTATCCACGATGTGGGTGCTGGTGGTTTGTCTAATGCGCTACCTGAATTGGTAAAAGATGGCGATCGTGGTGGTAACTTTGATTTACGCAAAGTGCTAAACGATGAGCCAGGCATGTCACCACTAGAAATCTGGTGTAACGAATCTCAAGAACGTTACGTGATGGCGGTATCGCCTGAGCGCGTTGCAGAGTTTACTGCAATATGTGAGCGTGAACGTTGCCCATTTGCGATTGTTGGCGATGCAAAAGAAGAGCTTCATTTAGAAGTAGCGGATGAGCATTTCGGTAATAAGCCAGTTGATTTGCCAATGTCTGTGTTGTTTGGCAAGCCACCAAAAATGCATCGTGAAGCCACCAAAGCGATTATTAAAGGTGATGATTTCACGGCCGTAGATGTGGATCTTATTGAAGCGGCGAAACGTGTTTTAAGTTTGCCAACTGTCGCCAGCAAAAACTTCTTGATTACCATTGGTGACCGTTCGATTACCGGCATGGTTGCGCGTGATCAAATGGTTGGCCCTTGGCAGGTTCCAGTGGCAGATGTGGCAGTGACTACCTCGTCACTAGACAGCACCACTGGTGAAGCCATGACCATGGGTGAGCGTACTCCAATCGCATTGCTTAATGCACCAGCGTCAGGCCGTATGGCCGTTGGTGAAGCATTGACTAACTTAGCGGCCGCGCAAATTACTAAGCGTAACCATATTAAGTTGTCAGCGAACTGGATGGCGGCCGCCGGTCACGAAGGCGAAGACGAAAAACTCTACCAAACCGTAAAAGCGGTGGGTATGGAATTGTGTCCTGCGTTGGACATTGCGATTCCAGTGGGTAAAGATTCCATGTCCATGAAGACCGTTTGGAAAGAAGATGGCGAAGAAAAAGCCGTTACTTCTCCATTGTCTTTGGTGATTACGGCGTTTGCGCCTGTAGCGGATGTGCGTAAAACCTTAACCCCTGAATTGCAAAACAAGGCTGATACACGCTTGTTGTTGATCGATTTGGGTGCGGGACAGAATCGTCTTGGTGGTTCTGTTATTGCTCAAGTTTACAACAAGCTGGGCCAGCAAGTGCCAGACGTTGACAGTGCCGCTGCGTTGGCTGGGTTCTTTGATACGACCCAAGCGTTGAACGCGGAAGGTAAATTATTGGCTTACCATGATCGCTCTGACGGCGGTGTGTTTGCGACCTTGACAGAAATGTCATTCGCGAGCCATTTGGGTCTGAACATTGACCTCGATGACACCATTACTCAGCGTGCTCAAATTGCCCCTGCTTTGTTCAGTGAAGAGCTGGGTGCGGTAGTGCAAGTTAATGACGTCGATGTGGCGGATATTATTGCGGCTTATGCGAAAGCGGGCGTTAATGCTGCTCCGATTGCGACCTTGTCTGGTGATGACACTATCCGAGTTCGTTTTGCTGGCGAAACCGTGTTGGAAGAAACGCGTATTAACTGGCAGCGTGTTTGGTCTGAAACAAGCTACCGTATTCAAGCACTGCGTGATAATCCAGACTCTGCGCAACAAGAGTTTGATAACTTGTTGGATGAAAAAGATCCAGGCTTGTCTGCTGATGTTCATTTTGATCATAATGAAGATGTGGTTGCTGCGTTTGTTGCTTCTGGTATTAAGCCTAAGATCGCCGTATTGCGAGAGCAAGGTGTTAACGGTCAAGTTGAAATGGCGGCGGCTTTCCATAAAGCAGGTTTTACGCCTATCGATGTTCATATGAGTGATATCTTATCTGGTCGTACGACACTGGATGAGTTTAGTGGCTTAGTTGCTTGTGGTGGTTTCTCTTACGGAGACGTATTAGGTGCGGGTGAAGGTTGGGCGAAATCGATACTTTTCAATCCAGTAGCACGCGAGCAGTTTGAATCTTTCTTTAAACGTTCAGACACTTTTTCTCTTGGTGTGTGTAATGGTTGTCAAATGTTGTCTAACCTGCATGAGCTTATTCCTGGTGCAGGACATTGGCCGAAGTTTGTTCGTAACCAATCAGCACAGTTTGAAGCGCGCCTTGTACAGGTAGAAGTTCAGAAGTCGAACTCTATTATGCTAGCAGGTATGGAAGGCTCTCGTATGCCAATCGCGGTTGCTCATGGTGAAGGTCAAACTGAATACCGTGATGAACAAGATATGGCAGCACTAGTGTCTTCTTCTCAAGTTGCATTACGTTATGTTGATAACTATGGTCAAGCGACCGAACGCTACCCATTTAATCCAAATGGTTCTGCTGAAGGTGTGACTGGATTAACATCAGAAGATGGTCGAGTGACTATCATGATGCCTCATCCGGAACGTGTTTATCGTACGGTACAACATAGTTGGCACCCAAGTGAGTGGCAAGAGCAAGCTCCATGGTTGCGTTTATTCCAAAATGCGAGAAAGTGGTTAGGCTAATTCTTTAGCTTATAAGGTCACGATGAAAGCCCTTTATTTGAAAGAATAGAGGGCTTTTTTATGAGGTAAGCGCACTGAAAAGGTGAAATATAATAGAAAAATTAAATAAAAAAGCCAGTGTATGATCACACTGGCTTTAATGTAAAAGTAACGAATGGAGTCGTTTTTTATACGACGTTAGTTTGCATATTAAAGTGCTGGACCTGCTTTAACTATCGCTTCAGAAACGTGTTCAAACTTCTTGAAATTATCAACAAATTGAGTGATTAGCTGTTTCGCTTGGACTTCATAAGCGCTTTGGTCTGCCCAGGTGTTGCGTGGATTCAATAGAAGGCTATCAACACCAGGAACTGCCATTGGTACGTCTAGATTTACATCAGACAAATGTTCGGTTTTAGTGTCAATAAGTGCGCCTGATTGGATGGCAGAAATGACTGCACGTGTCGTAGGGATGCTAAAGCGCTTACCGCCTTGGCCGTGAGCTCCACCAGTCCAGCCTGTATTTACTAGGTAAACTTTACTACCAAATTCTTCAACACGTTTAATCAATAGGTCTGCATACACATCTGCAGAGCGAGGGAAAAAAGGAGCACCAAAACAGGTTGAGAAAGTAGATTTAATGCCTGTTCCTGCACCGACTTCAGTAGAGCCTACTAATGCAGTGTAACCACTTAGGAAATGATAGGCCGCTGCTTCTTTTGTTAAGATAGAAACAGGAGGAAGAACACCTGTTAAATCACATGTCAAAAAGATAATAGCATTTGGCTCGCCCGCACGGTTTTCTGCTGCGCGTTTTTCAATGTGCTCACGAGGATAACCAGCACGACCATTTTGTGAAAGTGAGGTATCTGTATAGTCAGCAATGCGCGTTTCTGGGTCTATTACAACGTTTTCAACAATAGTTCCAAACTTGATGGCATCCCAAATGATAGGTTCATTTTTCTTAGACAGGTCGATGGTTTTTGCGTAACAACCACCTTCAATATTAAAAACAGTATCTTTCCCCCAACCGTGCTCATCGTCGCCGATTAAGAAACGCTCAGGGTCTGCAGATAAGGTGGTTTTCCCTGTTCCTGATAAGCCAAAGAAAAGAGTCACATCTTCTTCAGGACCAACGTTTGCAGCACAGTGCATTGGCAATACATCATTAGCTGGTAGTAGGTAGTTTTGTACAGAAAACATTGCCTTTTTCATTTCGCCAGCATATCGCATGCCGGCAATAAGTACTTTGCGTTCTGCAAAATTTAGAATTACGCAGCCATTACCATGTGTTCCATCACGTTCAGGATCACAAACAAAGTTAGGCGCATTTAATATCTTCCATTCACCTTTTGATGTTGGGTTATAGGTGTTTGGTCGGATAAATAGATTACGGCCAAAAATATGATGCCATGCTGTTTCAGTGCGCATAATGACAGGAAGATAATATTCATCACCTGCACCAACGTGAATGTTAGATACAAAAGATTCTCTTTCATTCAAATATGACTCAACTCGACTCCACAACGGTGCAAACATAGCTTCAGGGAAGGGGCGATTAACTGGTCCCCAATGAATGTTATCTTTGCTAGATGCTTCTTCTACGATGAAACGATCCATCGGCGAGCGTCCGGTGCGGGCACCTGTCTCTACAACGAGAGCGCCGTTATCAGCTAAAACGCCTTCACCATTCGCTAGTGCTTTTTCGACTAGTTGAGGCGTAGTTAAGTTGGAATGAATTACTGTTGATTCTGATGCAGGGCGCATGTCGTAAAGTCCTCTGAGCTAAAAAATAGGGGTGTGATTTTGTTATTATTTTTATGATATTTAAGGTTCTGTTTGATAGTAACAAAACAATCTAAAAAAAAATATTGTTATAGCCATATGTTATTTTATTACTTTTATGTAAGTTACTAATATCAATTAACTATATGATTTTAAATAAAAAAATAAAATAGATACGGTTTTTTTTACGCAAATTACAAGGTTTTATGATTAGAGGACTATATTCTTGTTATTTTCTTTCTATTTTGTAGGTGTTTCTTTAAAAATAACCTTATTTTTTGTAAAAACAGGGGGATTAGTTAATGAATATTAATCGATAGTATGGGAATAACGGTGCTTAGTGTATTTAAGCATACTTAGAAGGTGTCATAAAATTCATAATTAATTGCATTTTTCTTGTTTTAGTAGCCCCAGAAACACTGATCTTCATGGTAAGATTATCCCTCGAATTCCCCCTCTTTTTAAAGGTTAATCGAACTTATGTTAAAAACGAATCAGAACTGCAATATTGGATTTGTCGGTCTGGGCGTAATGGGTAAAAACCTGGCCCTTAATGTCGCCGATCATGGGTACCGTGTTGCAGGTTTTGATCTTGACGCCGCTAAAATTAAAGATGTTCTTGATACTGAAGAGCGTGAGCGTCCAGACACTCATAGTGAAGCCCGTATTATCGGCTGTTCTAACATGAAAGAATTGCTGAGCAATCTAGTTAAACCTAGAGTAATCGTTGTATTGGTCCCTGCGGGAAAAGCGGTTGATAGTGTGTGTGATAAGTTGATTGAAGCAGGGCTTGAAGCAGACGATATCGTGGTTGATTGTGGTAATAGTCAATGGACAGACACAATTCGTCGAGAAGCTGAATATAAAGATAGTTTTAAGTTCTTTGGTACCGCTGTTTCTGGTGGCGAAGTGGGGGCACGATTTGGGCCTTCTTTAATGCCTGGTGGAGATGCCGATTCTTGGAAGTACCTACAACCAATGTGGGAAGCTGTCGCTGCTAAAGTAGATGAAAATGGCAAGCCAATAATCAGTAATGTGCCAGGTAAACCGGTTACTGAAGGGGAGCCTTGTACTGTTTATCTAGGGCCAAATGGCGCAGGACATTATGTGAAAATGGTACACAACGGCATTGAATATGCTGATATGCAGCTTATTTGTGAAGCGTATCATTTATTGCGCTCATTGCTTGGTTATGAACCTGAAGAAATTGGAAAGTTATTTGAGAAGTGGAACAAAGGTGTTCTGAATAGTTATTTGGTCGAAATAACCGCTGATATTTTACAGCAGTATGACCATAAAACAGGTGCGCCATTAGTTGATATGATTCTAGATAGTGCTGGTCAAAAAGGCACAGGACGATGGACTTCTATTAGTGCAACACAGATGGGTGTTCCGGCTGGTATCATTAGTGAGTCAGTTTATGCTCGTGCATTGAGTACATTAACTGCCGAGCGAGAGCATGCTGCAGGAATACTAACAGCAGATGTTGAAAGTGGTGATATTGAAGCGAGTGATGTAGTAACGGCAATTGAAGAGGCGCTTTACTGTGCGAAAATTTGTGCGTATGCGCAAGGTTTTCAGCTAATGCGTGCTGCTGAGCAGGAATATGATTGGACGTTTAATTTTTCAGATATTGCAAAAATTTGGCGAGGAGGTTGTATTATCCGAGCTTCTTTTTTACAGAAAATTGCAGATGCTTTTATTGAAAATCCAGCGCTTGAGAATTTACTACTTAGCGATTACTTCGCTGATGCAATGGCAGAAAAGCAAGCAGGGTTGAGAAAGACGGTTGTGTTAGCTGCGCAGTCAGGTATTCCAGCACCTTCTATCTTTTCTGCATTGGCTTATTTTGATGGTTATCGCTCAGAAGTATTGCCAGCTAATCTGCTGCAAGCGCAACGAGATTATTTTGGGGCGCATACTTATGCTCGAGTAGATGATGAGCCTAGTCAGAAATATCATACTTTTTGGCAAGAAAAAGGTCGTCCAGAGCGTAAGGTTTAGTTAGCCGCATTACTTCTAGTCTACATATGTTATATCTAGGTGCTTGTCTTATGTCTTTTGAGAGAAGCGCCTAGATAATATCTTCAGTGTTACCCTCCTTGTTATCGCTTTTTGGTTAATCTCTTTCATAATCGTCAAATAACTCTTACTTAATTGTGTTGGGTGTCTCTTATTGTGGACGCCTACTAATGAAAGGTTCGTTTGTTGCTCTTTTATTAGCGCTTTAACGTTCGAATATTTGACAGTGCGCAGTTATTTTAACTTTACGGTTTAATTTTTGAACAGAATTTGGTTTTTCTGCTGGTTAATTGATCGATTTTATACTTCTTTCAAATGAATCGCGATAAATGTCACTTTTTCTCGAAAAAGGGTTGCACTAAATCTGT
>JBQEFB010000022.1:0-46794 GCA_052107635.1 Marinomonas sp.
TGTGCTTAGTTGCTTGAAGTGAAAAGTGTCGCACTTCGGACTTGAATTCAGGGGTTTGCACGCGCTTATAAAAAGACGGCTTTTGAGCGGAAGGCTGAGCCATTGTTTAGCAACTATTCCATTATTGTTTGTAAAGAAAATTTATTAAACTACACAAAACGACTACAAATCAATAAATAAGCAAAAATAAACGACAAAAAAATACATAAAATTTACTAAACGAGTTGCATATTAAATACCTGATCTTTGACTCTCAAAAAAAAGAAGGCCAAATAACCCCCTTCGGACTAAAAGATATTCAAAAAAAAAGCATAAGATGGAATAAACAGAGATATTACTGAGATATAAATACTATTTATAAAGAGAGTAGAATAGAAATAGTTACGTAAGAAAAGAGAGTCCCTTTACTAAAAGCCACCGTAGTAAAGGGACAAAGAAAACAGGATAAACACACCTTGGCGCTATAATTATCCCTTAACGAAACACAACCGTTTTATTATCATCCATAAAGACACGATGCTCTATGTGTAGCTTCACTGCTCGCGCTAACGCTACTGTCTCAGTATCACGTCCTGCCGCGACCAATCCTTCAGAAGTAAACGTATGATTCACCACTTGCACGGACTGTTCAATGATTGGGCCTTCGTCTAGATCACAGGTAATATAATGGGCTGTCGCACCGATCAATTTAACGCCACGAGCATGGGCTTGATGATACGGTTTTGCCCCTTTAAACCCTGGCAAGAAAGAGTGATGAATATTAATAGCCCGGCCTTTTAATTCGGTACATAAGTTATCAGACAGGATCTGCATATAACGAGCTAGAATAACCAACTCTGTACCGGTTTCTTCTACGATACTTAACAAAGCTTGCTCTTGCTCACGCTTGTTTTCTTTGTTCACTGGCAGATAAATAAACCGAATACCTTCGCGCTCAGCCATTGGTCGTAAATCCAAATGGTTAGAGACAACCGCTGTCACCTCCATATTCAACTCACCTTTGCGCAGGCGATACAAAAGATCATCTAGACAATGGTCAAATTTACTTACCATAATCAGTGCTTTACAAGGCCTAGAAGCAGGTACTAAGGTCCATTTCATCGCAAACTCTTCTGCGATAACAGGGAATTCTTTATTAAGATCTTCTAAGGTTTTATCACCAGACTCAATATTCCCAACAGCCCGCATAAAAAAGTGATTTGTGTCTGGGTCATCGAACTGCGATAACTCACTAATATAACATCCGCGATCCGCTAAAAACGTCGTAACAGAAGAGACTATTCCGCTGCTAGCGCCGCACGTAATATTAAAAATAAATTGGTTAGGTGTTGATTTATTCATGGTCATAACAATTACCTATTTAAATTCCTAGAGTCTCTAACATCGTGTGCTTCAGCCTACATTAACAGGCCCGCTTATTTTTATCTGACAAGCCTTTCCTATTTCTTCATAATTAGTATTAAAAGAAACACAAAAGACCGCGTATCAAAACTAATTGCCCTAGCTAAAATAAGCAATAACTTTCACCGAAAGCCCTGTTTACATTTTTTATAAGCTTATCGAACATCAGTCAAGGCACCAAACAATAAGCCAGCATGATTGAAGGCTGGCCTTTGTTAAATATCTTAGGTCCAATATTACGCTTTGATTACCAGACCATATTCTAAACTAGCATCCTGAATCCACAACCAGACGTTCATCAACACCGTTATAAGTTAGATACTCTAATTGTGTGTGGCGGCTTCCGCTTATTACTACAAAGCAATGAAAACATCACTAATGTGTCACTTGCCTGCGGTTTTGTCAGCAGCAGCCACTTTAGTAACTGTTTCAAAGAGTATTTTGGCTTATCACCCAGTGCCGCACGACAGAAACAAAATAACGCAACTTAAAAAACACTTACAATCGACCGCACGCTCCAATACAAAGCTCACCTATACTGACTTTTATCAATAAAAACAAAGACAAACGGATAATAATACACTATAACGATAACACCTGACGCTAACTGACGCGACTTAACTTCAAAAGGCGCAATCTAGCGACAACTGCCTGTATAGACAAGCTTTCTAAGCTTCATGTAAAGTAAAAAAAGTGTTTATAAATTCTAATAATCTGCACATTCCAAGGAACTCACATCATGAAAAAACTCGCCTATACCGCTCTAGTACTACTAGGAATTGGATCACAAGCATCGGCTTTAGCCGCTAACGACACCATTCGTTTTGGCGTTGATGCCACTTACCCTCCTTTTGAATACAAACTACCAGACGGCTCTGTAGCTGGCTTTGAAGTGGATCTAGGCAACGCGATTTGTGAAAAAATGCAAAAAACGTGCGTCTGGGTGCCAACAAATTTTGATGGCCTGATCCCTAGTCTACGTGTAGGTAAAATTGACGCTATTTTCTCGTCGTTAGGCATCTCTGAAAAACGCAAAAAAGTCATCGACTTTTCAGACCGCACCTGGAGTGGATTTTCTTCCATGTTGAGCCTGACCAGCAAAAATCTTCAACCGACAGCAGAATCGCTGAAAGGTAAAACTGTGGGTGTTCAGCAAGGCACCATGCAAGAAGATTTCGCAAAAATCAAACTCGCCCGTCATGGGGTACGAGTCCAATCGTATCAAGACCAAGATCAAGTATATGCAGACTTATTAAACGGCCGTATTGATGCCTCATTGCAAGATATGACCCAAGCGGAAGTCAACTTTATCCGCGATGACAAACACGCCGACTTTACCAACCATAAATTGGTCGACAAACTACTACCATCGGATTCTGCTATTGCTATTCGTAAAGGTGACACGGAAATGGCGACCATCATTAACGACGGTATTAAAGCCATTCATGCCGACAGCACCTATCTGGCCATTCAGCGTAAATACTTTGGCAAACTAGACCTGTACAACAAATAATAATTTGTTCAGTAATACAACACAGTTAACACTCGCTTTTACCCATGGACATTGACTTATATGCAAGACCTTTTCTCTAAAGCCCTTTCACTTGTCAATCTCGGTGGGTATGGGCACCTGATACTGCAAGGCACCTGGATGACAGTAAAACTTTCTTTACTGTCATTCGCCCTTGCGATGATCATTGGTGTTGGTACTGCGCTCATGAAATCCTCTAGAAGCATGCCACTCAACGCATGCGCGACCTTGTACACCACGCTTATTCGTGGTGTTCCTGACCTCGTTTTAATGCTGCTTATTTTTTATGGCGTACAAAACTGGGTCGGACAATTCACCGTTGCCCTTGGTTTACCATTCATTTACATCGACCCATTTAGCGCCGGTTTGATCACCCTTGCCTTTATCTATGGCGCGTATTTTTCTGAAACCTTTCGGGGAGCATTACAGTCTATTCCTGAAGGTCAAAAAGAAGCCGCAACCGCCTATGGCTTATCCAAAGGACAGAGCTTCCGTTATGTGGTGTTTCCGCAAATGATGCGTTTCTCTCTGCCTGGCTTATCCAATGTGTGGCAAGTCATTATTAAAGCCACCGCCTTAATTTCTATTATTGGCTTAGATGATCTGATCAGTGCGGTAGTCAATGCAGGCAAATCCACCAACCAGGTGTTTTTCTTCTTGATCATTGCCGCTGGCATTTTTCTTATCTATTCGATGTTAAGCAATGTAGCGTTTGCTCTGCTCAAAAAACATTTTCAAATAGGCGTTAAGGAAGCAAATTAATGTTTGAACTACTAGAAACCTATTGGAAACCCTTTTTGTATTTTGACGGCTACAGTTACTCAGGCGTGGCGGTTACCTTATGGCTGCTTATTTTTTCGGTGATTGTTGGCTTTGCCTTGTCGATCCCACTGGCCGTGGCGCGTAATTCCAAATACAAGCTCATCAGCTGGAGTGTTGGCCTGTTTACCACGGTATTTCGTGGTACGCCGCTCTACTTACAATTGCTCATCTGCTATTCCGGCATTTACAGTTTAACCTTTGTGCAAGACCAGCCTTTTCTCAATAGTTTTTTTCGAAACGGCATGAGCTGCACCTTGCTGGCCTTTACCCTTAATACCTGCGCCTACATGTGTGAGATGTTTGCTGGTGCACTAAAAAACGTCAATGCGGGAGAAATAGAAGCCGCCAAAGCTTTTGGCATGAGCCGTTTTAAAACCTATCGCTATATCATCTTCCCAGCGGCGCTCAAGCAATCTATTCCGTAATACAGCAACGAAGTGATTATCCTGCTGCACTCTACTACCATCGCCTTTACCGCTACGGTACCAGACATCTTAAAAGTCGCCCGAGACGCCAACTCAGCCACCTACATGACCTTTCAGTCTTTTGGGATCGCGGCCATTTTGTACTTAATGCTGTCTTTTATTTTGTTCTATTTATTTAGACGATTTGAGCGTTACTACACCGCTCACCTACCAAGACCGCCAGTCACCAAAAGCCGACTTTCAACCTATTTCTCTTTCCTGAATAAGAAGCGAACACAATGAAGCATAATCAGAACCCGTTAATTTCACCTGTTTTAGGCACCCAACGCCACATCGATAGCTTCCATTTTGGAACCCCAAATTCAGGTAAAAAAATCTACATCCAAGCCTCACTTCATGCGGATGAGTTGCCTGGCATGTTAGCCGCATGGAAACTAAAACAACAGCTTGTCACATTAGAAGAACAAGGCTTGATCCAAGGCGAAGTCGTCCTAGTACCAGTGGCAAACCCAATTGGCCAAAACCAACACTTAATGGACATACAACTGGGCCGCTACGAGCTAGAAAGCGGGCAAAATTTCAATCGTGGCTATTACGATTGTTTCGAACAAGTAGCCGCCCTAGTACAAGACACACTGACGCAAGACCCTGTTAAAAACACACAAATAATACGCTCTGCCCTGCGCCATACCATTCAACAATGGCACGTGGACAACGAAATCCACTCGCAACAAAAAACACTGCAAACCCTATGCTGTGATGCGGATATTATTGTGGACATGCACTGCGACTTTGAAGCAGTACAGCACACTTACTGCACTTACTACTCTTGGGACACCATGGCACCGCTCGCCCAATTTTTAGACTCTAAAGCCAACATGCTGGCGGATGAAACAGGCGGCAACCCATTTGATTCGGCTTTTGACATGGTATGGAAACGCCTAGCAGACCGCTTTGGCGACATCATCCCGAAAGCATGCCAAGCCATTACCTTAGAGCTGTGCGGCCAAGCGGATGTATACCACGGAAAAAGTAACCTAGACGCCACTGCCCTAGTAAATTACCTACGCTCTTTAGGCGTTGTGACGGATAAAGCCCCAGACGTTTTTGTCACAGACACACTACCAGCGACCGACTTAACCGCCGTCGAGCCGCTAAAAAGTAACATGGGGGGCGTATTAGTCCTTTGTTCCGTCGTCGGTACCATGGTAGAAAAAGACCAGCTGATTGCCGAAGTCATTAATCCTATTACCGATAAAGTACAACAGATACGCGCGTCACAACCGGGCTTGTTATTTTCCTGCTCACTGCGCCGTTCAGCCACCGCAGGCATGCTCGTTGCTCATGTTGCAGGCGAAACACCAATCCGCAGCGGCTATTTACTAGCCCCTTAATAGACTATTCGCAGAATGAAGGATTGGAACAATTTATGAGTACCGAATACAAACTTTGCATAGAAGGCTTGCATAAAAGCTACGGCGACCATGACGTATTAAAAGGCGTGAATTTAAAAGCCAAAGCGGGGGATGTGATCACCCTTATTGGCTCTTCAGGCTCAGGGAAAAGCACCCTATTACGCTGTATCAATTTTTTAGAACAGCCAAACGATGGCATCTTCACCATCAATAACAAGACCATCAAGATGTCTACCAATAAAGACGGCATGACCTTCGCCAACCCAAAAGAGCTGCAATACTTGCGGACCAAATTGGCCATGGTGTTTCAGCACTTTAACTTGTGGAGTCATTTGACCGTATTGGAAAACATCACCTTGGCGCCTATCAAGGTGCTGGGCATGGATAAACAAACGGCCACCAACAATGCCTTAGCCTATTTAGAAAAAGTAGGACTCGATAAAGACTCAGCCACCAAATATCCTGCGTTTCTATCTGGCGGCCAGCAACAGCGTGTCGCCATTGCCCGTGCGCTCGCCATGGAACCAGACATACTCTTGTTTGATGAGCCCACCTCAGCACTCGACCCAGAACTGGTCAATGAAGTGCTAAAAGTGATTCGTAACTTGGCTGATGAAGGTCGTACCATGATCATGGTGACTCATGAAATGGCCTTCGCCAAAGAAGTGTCAGATCAAGTGATCTTCTTAGCAGACGGCCTAATAGAAGAGTCCGGCACGCCAGATGAGATGTTCAACCATCCTAAAAGTGAGCGTTTACAGCGCTTTTTAAGCCATACGTTCTAGTTTTCAGACGCGGTGAAAATATGCGGGTTATCGATACTGCTCGACGTTTCTAGCCGCGTCTTAATCACCGTTGAAATTTCATCGCTGTCGATGGCAAACAAACCAACGGCTTTTAATTTGGCACGCAGCGACGTTCTGTTACTAATACGATCAAACACCACCCGACTCGCAAAAGGAATACGCGAGTTACGCCCTTGTACACCAAGGCAAACACCCGAAAGCATACTAAAACTGCCCTTAGTCGCCCCATAAAGAATGGTCTGAGAAATCGCCCGCCGACAATGCACACCATAATCGACAATTTGAATGCGCTCCCCCAACACAAACACCAAACCGACAAACTTACCGATCTCATAGCCATCTAACATCGCCTGACCCGGCTCCGTTCGCTCATAACAATGGGAATAAGCAATGCCGTTTTTTAGGGATAAGCGCGCAAAGCCCTTACTCACATACCCCTCGTAAGAAGGCGTCATATAATAATAGTAATAATCCCCTAGATACTTCTCGATATCGTCCGTCGTCGTAACCATCATCTCGTCTAACAAACGAGTATGGCGCTTACCTTGTGGGCTATCGTCTAAAATACTCTTCGGCTTGGGGTTACGCTCACGGGTAGAAACAAGCGGCGTAAACTGCTCAACGGGCAAAGTAATCTCTTCGCTTTCTACCCCAAAATAATCGCAGATCTTGCGCAGACTCTTCATCGACGGCACGCTAGAACCATTTAGATATTTCGAAAACTGCTGACGATTAATGCCCATTTCACGGCAACTCTTCGAAATACTTTCACTGTAACTGCAAAGTAACTTTAAATTCGCGGCTAAATTTTGCTCTATCTCACTTCTGCCCATCATTCTTTGCACTGCCTATCGTCTAACTTAAGGAATCTAACCTAACGTAAAAAAACCTAAAGCATACTTCATACCAGAAAGGCTGTAACCCAGAATAAATAGGAATAGCGTCACTGCTTTACAATCACCAGCAGATTAGCTGGATGGAAATGGATAGCTTAAAAGCAGGTAGTAAAAAAACATTAAGAATTATCAGTGCCAATATACATTAAAGCCCCATCTACTTACGTAGTGGAGCTTTATTAGTAAATACAATGTTAACGGTAGCCAAACGCTCTAAATTTATATCATTTTGAATATGTCTTATTTCCCGCCAGCTATCATGTCAAACACCAGTTTGGTAAACCGTGCTGTTTTCACCGGATCTGATAGTAACTGCATCATCTGATTCTGATGTGCCGCACCACTGCTCATAATCGCGTCGTCAATGGCTCTTGGGAAATCGCCAAGCAGGGCTTGCTCTGGACTATTTTCAATAATCTGACGCATTACTATCTGATTTTCCATAACCTTATCTTTCACCGTATTGGCATAACTCACCATGTCTGCATCGGTCAATTCATCAGTAATAAACAAGTCATTCAAGCGTGAAATAATCTGTGATAGAAATTCCTCTTTAGGGTCTTTGGCTTTAGCGCTGCCTAAACTATCACCTGGCTCTAATTGGTATTCCCCTAAACCCTCTTTAAGCTCTATATTTTGCTGGCGAATTTTTGATAAGCGGTAATGACTCAGCACCACGCTGTTTAAATCAATATCCTCTTCATCCACCGCAGCTTCACGCAACATAGGACGAAGGTTGCGAGCGTATAGACTCAATTTTTCTAAGTTTTTGTCATCGTAATCGACAATCTGCGACATAAACTCATAGAAGCGCACAAAGGTGCCTAAATCTTTCTTGAATATTTCTAAAGCGTCTTTTTCTTTCTTACAATCTTTAAGGCTATTTTCAGCGTTCGCGATCAGCACTGGGTCACCCGTTCGCTTAGTTCGCTCAAACATGTCTTTGGCTTTTTTATATTCAATAACGGCAGACTTGTATCTTAGCGTCCAACGCTCTACCGCCGGTTTACAAATATTCGCTATGGCCGCATTACTTTTGGACTTCATGAAAAACGCATGACAAAACTGCTCTATCTCACTGCTGCTAAATATGCCCGCTGCTCGAAGCTTGTCGGATAAATCAAAAATTAAATCAGGGTCAGACACATCGGCTAACTCAGCCGTTTGGTAGTACGGCTGAAAAGCCGCTAAAATATCCGCAGAGTCATTAAAGAAATCCAACACAAAAGTGCCACTTTCTGCCTTACCCGGAAAGGTACGATTCAACCGCGACAAGGTTTGCACACACTCAACACCACCCAGCTTTTTATCAACATACATAGCGCAGAGCTTTGGCTGATCGAACCCTGTTTGGAATTTATTAGCCACAATCATCACTTGGTAATCGTCACTGTCGAATGCTTTACGCATATCTCGACCTTTCAGCCCAGGATTCATATTCAACTCAGTGTACTTTTCCCCTAAAACGCCCGCACTGTCTGGGTCTTTATCCGTAAATTCAACCTCACCTGAAAAAGCCACCATCGCCTGTATTTTGTCATAGCTTCCATCGCGTGCATCCTGACCTTTGAGGTAACGGTCAAATGCTGTTTTATAACGTACTGCTTCTTTTCGTGAGCTCGTCACTACCATTGCTTTGGCCTGACCACCTAACAACCCCATGATATTGTCTTTAAAGTGCTCAACGATGACCTGCACTTTTTGGCTGATATTGTAATCGTGCAAGCGCACCCACTGATTCAGTTTCACTTTCGCTTTTTTACTTTCAACTTCTTCATCACTGCCAGCGATTTTTAAGGCCAAGTTATACGCCACTTTATAGTTGGTATAATTTTTAAGCACATCTAAAATAAATCCTTCCTCAATAGCCTGACGCATACTATAAACATGGTAAGCCTCTGGCTTATTGGTTTTAGACGGTGCTTCATTAGGCTTAGGCAAACGACCAAATAACTCTAAAGTTTTGGTTTTTGGGGTGGCAGTAAACGCTAAATAACTCAGATTACTAGAAGCACGCCGAGAAGCCACCGCCGTGCTCAATATATCGTCCGTGGTTAGCTCTTCATCCTCACTCTTACCGTTGGCGGTACTATCCATCATCAGCACTTCTTTTAGCTGACGCGCCGTACTGCCTGTTTGCGAACTATGCGCTTCATCGGCAATCACCACGTAATGCCTTTCTTTTAACGCCACATTGTTTTCTATCGCTTTCAAAACATAAGGAAAGGTTTGAATAGTAACTATGATAATTGGCTGAGAACTCACCAAGGCAGCGGCAAGTTTTTCGGATTTGGAGCCATCACCTTCATTTCGATTAATGCGCCCAACAATGCCTTCTGTAGAGGTAAATTGCGAAATAGTCTCTTGTAATTGATCATCCAACACGGTTCGGTCAGTCACGACAATAACGGAATCAAACAGTTTATTGCCTTCATGAGTATGGATAGTGGATAACTGATGGGCCGACCAAGCAATAGAGTTGGATTTACCAGAACCCGCACTGTGTTGTATTAAGTATTTATGGCCGGGGCCTTCAGTGCGCGCGGCATCTACCAGCTTGCGGACTACATCCCATTGATGGTAACGAGGGAAAATTAACGTTTCTTTTTTGAACTTACGCCCTTCCCAATCCTCTTTCTCTTCAATCTGTAAATGCACAAAACGCGCGAGAATATTGAGTAAATTGTCGGGGAGTAATACTTCATTCCATAAATAATCAGTCGCATACTGATTCACATCTTCTGGTGCATCATTCCCTGCTCCACCATCCTTAGTGCCTTTATTAAAAGGTAAAAAATACGTGTCGTTACCTTCTAAGCGAGTCGCCATATACACTTCGTATTGACTGACCGCGAAATGCACCAAGGCACCACGCTTGAAGCTTAATAAGGGTTCTGGTTTTTTGGTCACTGGATCGATGGCAAAACGTGTTGTTTTATACTGTTTGATGGCATTTTGAACAGATTGCTTAAATTCCGATTTCAGTTCCAGCGTGGCGACAGGCAAACCATTAACGAACAACACCAAATCAATGCGCCATGCTTTTGCCTTCTTTCCCGTGCTCGCTAACTCATCCTCGCTCGCCCAAGGGCTGTAAACCAACTCTGGCACAACACGTAAACGGTTCTGTTTGTAGCGGGCAAGTGTCTCAGGGTTCAAATCATGTTCAGGCTTAAATTGACACAAACTAAAGCGCGCCCCACGGTCTCGCAACTCATGCCTTAATACACCCAAAGTGCCAAAGGTACGCATTTCTTTATTGGCGGCATTCGGATCGGCTTTGTTTAATTGAGAAGCGACACGCTCTAAGAATTTACCTTCGGGATTAGTTGGATACAAAGCACAGAACTTCTGCCATTGCTCATCTTGAGTGTCTTTCACAAACCCAAGTACATCGTCTGAATACAAAGCCAACTCACGGTTATAACCTTCTGGTTTACCCAGCAACCAACCATTGGCAACCAACTGATTGATCATATCGTTTTGAAAGGTAAACTCGTTTGCCTTGCTCATAACCTGTACTTCCTTATTTTTTTGACCATCGAGCGATTATCCGATGGCTGCAATGCCTAAACTAAATTCTCTATTTCTTAGCTAATACGAATTAATTTTTTACGGTATTGATAACAGTGACGCTTGGCGTCTATTTTAACCATTAATGTTTCGATTTTTTATGAGTAAGCGTTTTAATCGCATCCGCTAGATCTTTATCTACTTGCGTTGGCTGTAGATCAATTATTCGTCGAAACTTGTCATATTCTTGCTTGGCTTTTTCTTTTGCCTGTTCTGTGGATATTTTCCCCGCGTGCGTTAATACGTCAAAATCACTGAGCGCAAGAAAATCATTTAATTTCTTAGACCAATCTGCCATTTTCATTAGTTTGCCACTACGCGCTTGTAACTCTGCGAATTCAAGATAAGACGTGACTAAACGGTTTAATGTTTCCAGCTCTTCTTCGGACAAGTAGTTTTTACCTGTTACCACGTCTTTACGCGTTGGGTCTTTACCTTCTGTTTTGCCTGAATAATTGGTTAATCCTAAGTGTGGCTTGTCGCCATCAATCCTCTGGTAAACCACTTCGGCAGCCGTATGCCCATGCGCAGCCCAATGCATTTTATTTTGCACCTGAGCAAAAAACTGAATGCTTTGTTCCGATTTCCCTTCATAGTCAATACTCGTTGCGTATATATCGCAGACTTTACGCCAAAAGAGTTTTTCTGATGAACGAATATCACGAATTCGATTCAGTAATTCTTCAAAGTACAGGCTGGATTCAGGTTGCTTTAGACGCTCGTCGTCCATCACAAAACCTTTCACTAAATACGCTTTCAGCGTCTTCGTCGCCCACTGTCTAAACTGAACACCTGCTTTCGATCTAACTCGATACCCTACCGCAAGAATGGCTTCTAAGTTGTAATGATCAATGCCTCTTGTTACTTGCCTAGCACCTTCTTGACGAACCATTCGGAATTTCCGAATGGTTGTCTTTTGATCAATTTCGTCGTCAGTGTAAATATTAGCTAAATGCTCATTAATAGTAGACACACTTTTTTGATATAACTCGGCAATTAACGCCTGAGTCAGCCAGACATTATCGGATTCAAAACGGCACTCAACTTTCGTGTGTCCGTCGGCGCTTTTAAATAAAAAGAAATCACCGTGAGGTACATTGTTGGGGATTAAATTATCAGTCATTCATGTCTCCTTGCCTTGATGAGGTTTCTGGCGCAACCCAATTCCTGACATCGATCTTGCCAGTGACCGCAGCGGAGATTAACGCCGTGCGACGTTCTTGCATCAATTCAATTATTTCTTGAGATTTACTAATTAGATTATTAAAAGTTAATAACTTAAATTCAATCTTTTCGTTAATTTTCAACTGCTCACTTTCTGGAGGCAAAACAATAGAAAGGTTAGAAAAAACATCGTTTGATAGTTGCTGTTGAGCCGCACCATAAGCCCCTACAGCTAATTGTTCAGTCCAATATAAGCTTTGTGATACTAACCGTAGGTAATTTGTTACTAAACCTTTACGAGTTCGAATAATCATCATCTGAGCATTTATAAATGCAGTGTCATAACCATGAGAAACAGTCTCAAATTTTGCTAACTCACCTATGCGGCCTACACTACCTCTCACTTTTACAATCAAATCTCCGTCTATAGCTTTTCCACGATTTAATAAGTTAAATTTCTCTTGAGATATAAATTTTACTTCAGTCAAATCTAACTTTTCTTCCTTAATATTTTTTGAAGATAAAAAGACCACACCATTCTCTTTAAAATCTTTATCATTAGGATATTCACTACCTCTGTCACCATCTATAAAATAGGCATAGTGTCGTAGAGAGCAAGCCACCCAATGCTCTGGCACTTCCCCTAACCATTCAACACCTGAGTCGCGCATGGGAACATCAGGATTAAGGCCTTTGGTGACGGCGTGGCTAACGACGGCTTGGCGCTTTTCTTTTAAGAGTTTGATGAGTTGTTGCTGCTTATCGATCAGGGTGTCTATTTTGGCGGTTTCGTGGTCAAGGAAGTTGGCAATTTTTTCAGCTTCACAATATGGAGGAGCTAATATATAAGCACTATTAATTAATTCTTGATTAAGAATTCGTGCGCCATAGATATTAGTTGAAGCATTTTGAATTACAAACTTTGGCAATACATAATACATGTATGAAAGTGGAAGCAATCCTCCGTCTAGAAATGATGCTATAGCTTCATTTGTGTACATATCTTGATTAGCAAAAGAGACAGCTCCGACAGAAAGTTTAAAGCTATACAACAATGAACCTTTTGGCGAAATGTCCATAGAAGCTGCTTTGGCAGCATCATCTGAAATATTTTTAGCCGTCTTATTTATATATTTCCCATTTAGATCAGAGATATTTGCCCATAAATTATCACCTATAAAGTTTGCATCTACTTTTGTAGGTGGTGTCCAGCCCACTTGAAAAGGTGCTAGATACTTAATTTTACTAGCAGTCCATTCTTTGGGAATATCTCCTAACCACTCAACACCCGATTCTTTATATTCAGGATACGCTGTGTATTTACTTTTTAACGCTGTGTCATTCGCCATTACGACTGCACCTCAGACAGCAGAGCCATGATCTCAGCAGACACCTCGTCTAAGTCTTTGTCTATCTCGACTAAATCTCTTGGCGGTTGGTATTGATAGAAGTGGCGGTTAAAGGGTATTTCATAGCCGACGATGCCAATTTCTTGGTCTTTTTCATCGCGTTTGCTGGCGTCTATCCATGCATCTGGCACGTGTGGTTGCACTTCTTTTTGGAAGTAGGCTTCGTTTAAGGCGTTCACACTTTGGCTTGGGTCAAGGGCGACGTTTTCATTGTCGCGTAAATCTCCGTCTGGTTTGTATTCAACTGTGTGCGTTTTGCCACCCAATACTGCTTCGAACAAACCGTAAAACGGATTTGGCTGGGTGTTTTTGTGTATTTTCTTAATGACTTTTTCTGCGTCTGAATTTTTCCAACTCACCGCACTGGTAATGGCTTTTTTCTCTTTGGCATCAAGAGCAAGGTTCAATGCTTTGCAGGCTTCTTTTATTACCTCGTCAAAGGTGTTCATGTCGTCCCATTGTTCCGCACCAATCACACTTTGCAGTTGAGTCGCCTTACGTAATGCTTGCTCTTGTTCATGCCATGTTGTTGGGTTTAACAGGTCTTTTATCTGCTTTTCTTTTAGGTCACTAAAATGTACTTTAACGTGTTTACGAATCTCGGCTTCGTGCTCTATCAACGCATTCTCATCTGAACCTGTTATTTTTGCGCCATACACTTCGTAGAGCCATTTCATTGGTGCGCTTAATGGCTTGTTGGCAAAACGAAGTTCGGCAAGGCGTTCGTCACTGAATTGGTAACTTTCTCGTAATGGTCGCTCGATGGTAATACGACGATAGCCAAATTCATGGCTGGCGAATAGTTTACTGGCGAAGGTTTTAGGCGCTTCTGTTTTTGGGTTGGCTGATTGACGGCCACGGTTGGATTTTTGCTCAGCGGGTTTATTCAACACTTGCTCTGTGGTTTCAAATCCACCGAAGCTTTGGGTGATGGTGGCAATGTCTTCTGCGCTCATTTCGTTGCGTTTACTGCCGAGGGATTTACGCATTTTCCCGCATAGGTTGACGCCATTTATTAGCTGTACTTTGCCTTTTCGTTCCGCTCTCTTTTTATTGGATAAAATCCACACGTACGTGGCGATGCCCGTGTTGTAAAACATGTCGGTTGGTAAGGCGACAATGGCTTCTAATAAATCGGATTCTAAAATATGACGACGAATTTCACTTTCGCCAGAGCCTGCGCCGCCGGTAAACAAAGGCGAACCGTTTAAAATAATGCCAATGCGTCCGCCGCCTTGAGCACCATCACGTAACTTACTAATGAGATGCATGAGGAACAACAAGGAACCATCGCTGACCCGTGGTAAGCCAGGACCAAAACGCCCATCAAAACTTTTAAGTGTGTGTTCATCTTTGATGCTGGACTCGATCTTTTTCCAATCCACGCCAAAAGGCGGATTAGACAGCATGTAGTCAAACTTCTCGGCGTATAACTGATCATTCGACAAGGTGTTGCCAAGTTTTATATTGTTCACCTCTTGGCCTTTGATCAGCATATCGGCTTTACAAATAGCAAAGCTTTCTGGGTTCAGTTCTTGTCCAAACGCACGCATCACGGCTTGAGGGTTTAGCTCGTGTACGTATTCCATCCCAGATGATAAGAAACCGCCCGTTCCTGCGGTAGGGTCGTAAATAGTGCGGATAATACCGGGCTTGGTTAAAGCGTCGTCGTCTTCCATAAACACCAGTGAAGTCGTAAGGCGCACTATGTCACGAGGCGTAAAGTGTTCACCAGCGGTTTCATTGGAACCTTCTGCAAAACGGCGAATGAGCTCTTCAAAGGTGAGCCCCATGTCGTGGTTTGAAATGGCTTTAGGACTTAAATCGGTTGTGCGTACTTTCTGCACGACTTTCCACAGTAAATCTGCATCGTTAAGTTGTGCAATAAATTCTGAAAAATTAAAATATTCAAAAATTTGACGAGCGTCTTTAGAGAAGCTTTGAAGGTAATTTTCTAGGTTGGCTTGAATGCCGTTTTGCCCTAGTTTGGAAAGGTCCATTTTTGAAATATTGAAAAAGCTTAACCCTTGCCCGTCTCTTTGGGTCGCACGCAATAGTAATTTTTCTTGTGCTTCTTCTGGCAAGTTCATTGGTTGAATTCGTTCGTACTCTGCTAACACTTGCTCTTTGCTGTCTTCTAATACGCCTTCTAAGCGACGCAATAAGGTGAAGGGTAAGATAATGCGACCGTATTGAGATTGCTTAAAGTCACCACGCAGCAAGTCTGCAATAGACCAACAAAAAGCGGCAAGATTGTTAGGTGTGCGAGTATCCGTTGTCATCATGTTTCCAATTAATAAATTGATAGAACCAGTGGCTAAAAAAGAGGCTCATACTGAAGCGCTCACTGATTTTTGATTTGATCTATTTTGAATAGCGCTAATTTTAACGCTTATGTTTCGGTATTAGAAAATAAAATGAGTGCCAAGTGATTAATTTCTATAAAAAGTATGCATTACTTAACTTATAAACCATGCATAAAGACACATCTCACCAAACGTCTGGCTAAATTCACTTTATGCTCACCTTCTTCAAACCCCTTATTTTATAAGGTAATTTACAGGCTCTTCTGCCACTAATCCAATCGACTCGCGCTCTTGTAGCATTACACCTGCTTTTTCAAATTTATTTACCCCAAGCCAAAGTTTGGCGTTGCTGGATTCTGCCACTTGATACGCCCAATCGCTGACGGCAAGTGAGGTGTCTGCATCGCAGTGAAAGTAACCACCAAGTTCATTGCTGATGGTTTGGTTATGGGTCACTAGGTTCTGCTCTTGCCAGCGGGTTCGGTGTATTGGCGCGGCAAGAAAGTCCCGTTTGTTGTTATTGCAGGTACGATGGGCCGCGACAAAGTTATGACCAAGATCGTTGGCATAACGAGAAAACGGAATAAAGTGATCCACTTCTACGTCGCTTTTCATTGGTTTACGACAGTAAAAACATTGGTTGGTCTGCAGCTCAATCAACACAGGTTTGACTTTCGTCAGAGCGTTACGGTCTACGCCAAATAAAAAGTCTTGTAACTGGCTTTGTCGGCCAATTAACGCTTGGTTGTGTTTAATACTTTGGATCTTTTGCAGCCATGCGTTTCTTGCAAGGTAGACAACTAGGTCATAAAAGCGTCTAAAACAACTGGCGATGCCCGGGTTTAGCCTTATGTATTTGATTTCTCTGCCTGAGCCAAAAAGCTGGTGGGGATATAAAAAGCACTCTTCTTGTCTGGCGAGTATTTGCAGACGCCATAATGGGCCGGTTTTTAGTGTGTTCATCGCAGCAGTAAACGCAGGTTTATACAGCGAGCTTTGCTTGAGTTGGCGCATGTTGCGAATGTTGTTTTGTTGGCATTCAAACAAGACACTGATCACCTTGGATTGGGCGCCTGTGTTCTGCTTAAGTAAGGCGCCTTCCCCTGTATGCTCCGCTGAAAACGGCATGGCGTGATGCCAATACAAGCTTAGAAATTTGTCCGCCAGTGCAGGCAGCTTTATGTCTAATGTGTTGTTATCTGATAAAGGACTCTGCTCCACACATACATCAGCGATGGCGTGTAACAGGGCAAATTTATAGGTAGCGCTAAAGTCCCCTTCCACCAGCATGCGCTGTATGTAAGCGATAAAATCCAGTTGCTGCTGCATGACGTTGATCATTTTTCTGACGCCGCTTTAATCAAGGCGTTTAGCCAGATTTCGTGTTCGCGGTCAGGTCGCTGATCAGCACTTTTCCAATGTTTGATTAAGCTGAGCTTAGGACAAGCGTCGATCAAATCACTTAATGCATTCTCGTTTAAATCGGTAAACTCGCGGCCATTATCGACACGCTCTGTGGTGCCGTATTTAAACGACACATATAAAACCCCATTGGGCTTTAATGCATTTTGGAGATTAATAAAAACCGCTGGGAGCCCTTCTTTCGGGACGTGTAATAAGCTGGCGCAACACCAGATGCCATCATATTGGTTGATGCTATTCAGTTTCTGAAAGGTATTTACCTCGACGCTCTGCTGTAAGAACTCGCTGGCTAATTTGGCAAGCTCTTCACTGGCGTCAAAGGCGCTAACGCTAAACCCTTGCTGTTTAAAATACGCGGCATCACGAGCAGAGCCGCAGCCTGCGTCTAAAATATGGCCGTTCGTTTTAATGTAGGGTAAGAATTCGCAGTAAAGAGATGACATATCAACATCAATGGTTGCGTCATGAAAATCTTGTGCGTTGTGATTGTAGAAATTAAGGGTAGCATTCGACTTCAAACTGACCATTCCTTGGATTATGTAAAGTTGGATCAGGCAAGCACTTTTATCAGGCTGTGCCTAAACCCTTGTTATTGTTTTAAATCACTTTCTTTGAAGGTTGATTGACTTTTTACACTATGTCACACAGGTTTACAATTGTGGAGATATTTTGAGTATTAAGAAGAGATGATCACTAGAGATAACCACTAAACAAAGGCATTCACCTTTATTTAGTGGCAAGCGCTACATAAGCTAGCAGGCTATTTTCTAACCTGACTGACTGACTAACTAAGCAATAAATTAGCCCTTTTTTTTGTTATTAATATGAGTCAAAACCAAGCTTTAATTCCAATAACAAAACCAGCGCTCTCTGTGCTTTCTCCGCCACTACGAGCAAGGTCTGCTGTATTAGCAAGCTTTTGGCTCCAATCTAGACCGATATATGGCGCAAACTTACGAGTTACTTCATACCTCAATCTAAGACCGGCACTGATGTCAGATAGCCCAGAGCCGATGTTGGCTTTTTCATCTTTTTTACTATAAATATTCACTTCAAAATCCGGCGTTAAAATCAGTTTTTGAGTGATCAATAGATCTTGCTCGACACTTAACCGCAGGGCATTACGACCCTCTTCGCCAACAAATAATACCGCATCAATATCATAAAAATAAGGTGCTAAGCCTTGAATACCAAGCACTGCCCAATGGCGATTTGGGGTTGGTTGCACATCTTTTCTTACACCCATTTGTACATTCCAATACGGTGCCACTGCGTGACTATAAAGAACTTGAACTTCTAACTCGCGCTCATTGCTGTTTGTGTATTCACCATCAACTTTAAGCCATAGCTTATTTAAATCGTAGCCAAACCACGCTTGCGCACTAATATTCGTCGCATCTCCAGAGTTAACCCCTGTTTCCAGTTGATCAATGATGGCACTAGTTAAGAACGGATCATCTTCTGCGTCTGCATAAACTAAAGGACTCCCAATAGAGGAAGTTGCTAGCATTAATATCAGAACGGGGAATTTAAAACTCTTCATGAAGCACTCCTTATTTGACGACAACTTTTCTAAACATTCCAGGCATGTGATAAAGCAAATGACAGTGATATGCCCATTGCCCTAATGCATCCGCAGTCACCAAATAACTTACCTTCGAACCGGGTTGAACCATGACGGTGTGCTTGCGTGGAATGTAATCAGGATCTCCTGTTTCAAGCTCACTCCACATACCATGTAGATGCATCGGATGAGTCATCATGGTGTCGTTTACTAAGGTAATCCGTACCCTTTCCCCATATGCAAGTTCTAGCGGCTCTGAGTCGGCAAATTTAATCCCATTAATCGACCACATATAACGATCCATATTGCCTGTTAAGTGCAACTGAATTTCTCTACTCGGCTGGCGCCTATCCTTTGTGATATGCAGCCCTTTTAGATCTGCGTAAGTCAGCACCTTACGATGATATTTTTCTTGATGCTCTCTCAATCCAATACCAGGGTCATTCACACCACTTTTAGGCGTCTCTACCCGCATATCGACTTGCGGGCCATACTCTGATTTCAAATGGCGTATTTCACTGTTGCTGCCATAACCAGCTAACCCTATTTCTCCCATCGACATATCACTATGACCCATAGTGTCACTTTGCATGGAGCCAGTACTCATGGCCATATGATCATGCCCCATATTTTTCATACCCATGCCCATATCTTCATGAGTAAGAATCGGCATTGGATCCATAGAGGGGACTTTTGCAGATAAGCCATAATCCGAGGTTAGATTACCAATGGCATACCCTGAGCGATCAATACTTTGCGCAAACAGGCTATAGGCATTATCCGCTTCTGGCTCAACAATAAGATCGTAGGTTTCAGCGACACCAATACGAAACTCATCGACAGTAACAGGTTGAATATTTTGTCCGTCACTGGCAACTACCATCACTTTTAATCCGGGGATTCGAACGTCAAAAATGGTCATAGCAGAGCTATTAATCACTCGTAGACGAACTTTTTCACCCGCTTTAAATAAAGCCTGCCATGGTTGATCTGGAGAATTACCATTAATTAGGTAGGTATAGGTCGCACCGGTAACATCCGAAATATCACGATCACTCATGCGCTGCTGATTCCACATAGAGCGTGCTTTCCATGTGTTCACCAGCCCTTGTTTTTTAATATCAGAAAACAAGTCCGACAAGGTTCTTTCATGATAATTATAATAATCTGATTGTTTTTTTAAGTTTGCATAGATGCTTTCTGGCGCCTCGTTTGACCAATCTGAAAGCATAACCACATACTCTCGATCGAACATCGCAGGATCAGGCTCTTTTGGGTCAATAACAATGGCGCCATATGCGCCAGTCTGTTCTTGGAACCCAGAATGACTATGGTACCAATAAGTGCCACTTTGTTTCACAGGGAATTGATATTCAAAGGTTTCCCCAGGCTTTATACCGCCAAAACTTAACCCAGGAACACCATCCATACCGGTTGGCAGAATCATACCGTGCCAATGCAATGAGCTATCACGATCTAGGTTGTTTTTAACCCTAAGAGTGACGATATCACCCTCTTTCCAACGTAATAATGGGCCAGGTAATAACTGATTAATGACCGTTGCCCGAGCAGGCTCACCCGTAATGTTGATTATTTTATAATCAATGGTTAAATCAAATACCTTGCCTGATAATTCAGTCAAGGGCTGCGCTATCGCACTGGCAACAGCACTTTTAGAAAAAGGAATAGCGGTAAACGCAAGAACAGCTGACGCGCCGAACACAAACTGACGACGGCTAATGCCCTTGCTTGCAAAAACTGGTTGCGATGAACAATTAGCTTGCTCAGGTGAAGGTGTTAACTGTGTCATTGCGCGCCCTCCGTCAAATAAACAAACGGAAGCCCAACAATGTGTGGACGCAACTCACCTACATATCGAGTAAAAGACATAAATTGTCTCCAATATAATTCTATAAAACGCTCAAAGCAGAACGCATCGCCACTTTCGTATCAAAGCGGTGTTAAAAACTAAGAATTTTTATGGATTTGGACAGCCTTCAAAAACAGACTAAGCCAAATTTAGACAAGTATGGGAGGCCGGTATAAAGAGGAGTTATGTTGCGGCAACTCATGAATAACCAAGGTAGGGTTATTGTGAGTCATTATTCGCTCAGGTAACAACACCTGATGTTCAATCATCGAAATAGTCGCTAAGCACGAAAACATCGAGCAGTTATGTGTGTTTTTACAACAACCTGGTATCACAAGAGACGTTTTTTGGCATGACATCTGACCGCTAGACATATCACTATTAGACATATCACTATTAGACATATCACTATTAGACATAGCTGAAGAGGATTTTTGCATAGCCACATGCTTAATTGGACTGACTGTTTCTACAGAAGCAGAGGCTTGACTAAGAAAAGCAAACATGACGAACAAGATAATAATGATATATTTTTGTCTCATTCCCCGCCTCCAATCTAATTTCGTATTCATGATACCGTGTGATATAGATTTTCTCCATTACTTAATCCTACATCACTTAAAACAATGAAAGCCCTAATCGTGACTCTCATTACAGAAAAGCCTAACCCTTACATTTTTTATCCTTCAACTCCTCGCTCATAAGCCTAATCAATTTCTTATCAATTGATGGCAAGGTCAAATCCACGCCCTCTTCTAATTGCTCTACCACGGTTTTTAAGAACTGCACCCGCGCAAACCATTTATGATTCCCTGCGATCAGGTTCCACGGTCTATTGATCACTGAGGTGCGAGCAAACATGTCGTTAATCGCTTGTTCGTATTCTGGCCATTTTTCTCTATTACGAATGTCTTCGTCGGTTAACTTCCAGCGTTTTTTAGGATTATTTAAACGTTCGGCAAAGCGAATGAGCTGTTCATTTTTATCAATATGGATAAACAGTTTAATCACCTTTACGCCGTCGTCTGCGAGGGTCCGCTCAAATTCGTTTATCTCTTGGTAGGCTCGTTGCCACTCTTGTGTGCTGGCAAAGGCTTCGACTCTTTCGACCAACACGCGGCCGTAATAGGAGCGGTCAAATATGGCGATGGTTCCCGCTGCTGGTAGGCGTTTTTGAAAGCGATACATATAGTGCTTACCTTGCTCCAGTGCGGTTGGGGCAGCGATGGGATACACGGAATATCCTCGTGGATCGAGCTTTTCGGTGAGACGTCTAATGGCGCCCCCTTTACCACTCGCGTCCCACCCTTCGATGACGATAATGGCTCTTAACCCTTGGTGATAATAGGCTTGTTGTACCGCGAGCATGCGTTTCTGTAGACGACCTAAGGCTTTTTTATACTGTTTTTTATTGATGAATTGTTGTGTTAAGTCCACATCATTAAGGATAGGAGGTAATGGTTGCAGTTGAATTTTCGACGGCTTAAACATGGCACTTCCTTAGTGGCTATTCCTGAGTTCAGTTAAAAAGAGTCGCTTATTCCGTTTCTAATTACAAATCTAATCGTCAATCTTGTGACAAAAACGCGGTTGAATAATCTAGCGGAGGTTGGTGTTTTCTCTGAGGCCCTATAGAATGGCGACACTTTATTAAACACGATGCGTCAAGCCCACTAGGGCAAGCCCGTCGTGATGTATATGACACGATCGAAAAGGTAGAAAAAATGAACAACGAACAAGATGTGATAGACAATCTAGCGGACTTGAAAAAGTTTTTGTTTAGCATAGAAACCGGCGCATTGCCTTTAGAAGGGGTCGCTGGAGTGGGCATGGCGACCAACAATGCCGATGGCCGTCACTTTGTTGCGGTGTTTGATGATCAGCAGAAGTTGCTGTTAGCACGCTGGATCACGAAAGAAGTCTTTGAAACCGGACAAGACATGGTTCGCCACGGGGTCAGCCGCAAGCACTAAGACAACGCCGTCACCCTATTTCCGGGGCGGTAATAGAGCCTGCTAAATAATAGCGTTGGCTTAACCATAACGCCGAGTCGTGATGACATCGGCGTTATGGTTATTAGGCACTTTTTTTAAACTTAACAGTGTCAACTTTTAATCCAGATTTGCTGGGGTTAAAAGGTCATTTTCCAATCAAGCTGACACCAAGGGTGTTCTTCGTCGGCAAATATCCCCTGTAATCCGGTGGTCGTTTGCTCCATTGATTTATAAAAGCCATATCTGAAATCAAACACAACATCGATGTCTACAAACGACTCTGGTAGCAACATCTTCTGCCACATGGATCGACCAACAAGATAGCTAGTGGCGAAGTCTGTCCAGCTGCTAAAAAGCGACTGGGCGATACTGCCAATATGAGCAAGATAACCCCACGCTTCTGCTTCTGTTAATAAACCAACGGTGACACCACAACGGCATAAAAACGCGTAACGACCTATATCAAACGCTTTGATGCCAAACATAGACAGTGACCGTGCGTGGGTTTTGGCCCATCCGGTGATGGCCTCGTAAGGAGTGCCTTTGCTTTCTTCGTATTTGCGCTCTATGCCATAAAAATCCATGGTGGTGAAGTCCGCCAAGCATTTTATAAAGGCCTGATTCTGAGGCGTATCACAAAAAAACTGCAAGGAGTTTATAAGCTCCTCTTTGGTGGTTACGCCATAGGCATCTTTAAGTATGCTGACATTACCTTCTGCTATTTGTTCGTCGGTAAAGTTTTTATGGTGGTGGGTCAGTTCGTCCAACGAAAAACCATTTTGCATTGAAAGATACCCAGAAAGGCTAAGTAGCCATTGCTGTTGCGCTGGGCTCAGATCTACCCTTGTTGGCATAACAGCCGATGGATCATTTTGACTGGGCATCGACAATCTCCTTGGTTTTATGGAAGTGCTGGAGTATTTCCGCGTGCATAGGATGTGGCGGCTGTCCGAGTGCCACTAAGGCATTGCAACTGTCTACTGCGAATTCGAGCGCATACACACCAAGCGGCTTGAAGCCATATCGCTCTGAAGCCTTAATCAACATCTCGATAGCTTGCTTATGTTGCCCTAGTGCGGCCAAGGATCGACCTTTGTAATAGAAATTTCGAGGGGAATCTGGGTAGAGTTTAGTGGCAATGTCGATGATCTGCAGGCAGGTTTCGAACTCATCCACGTCATAAGCAATATTCACAAACCAGGTACTTAATTTAGGCTCATACATAAGTATGGCCATGGCTTGTTTTATCGAGTGGATCGCCCCTTCTTTGAGCATTTTAATCATTTTAGGATCGTCTATTTTTACCAGCTGGATAAATAATATATTGATCAATGACCATGCACAGCGCTGCTTATACATTGTTTCTGTGTAGAGTTCGTAAGCCGCCCGTTGGTTTGGTTCACCATCGTAGCCAAGCTCTGGCAGATCCAAAATCGCCCGCTCTGAGGGAGAAAACACATCACTGTTGGCTGAGCCTAATTGGCGTGCGCGTTCATAAAACTTGCTCGGATGTGGCTCGACTTTTTTGCCGATGACGCCATGTATCACATGACGATCAATTAAGTCGGGGCAATCTATCACCATATCCACCGTTATGGGCCAAGGGTCTACTTGCTTGGCAAAACAATGCTCCAGATACTCCAAATAAACAACATACGCTTCTTTTGTGCGCCCTAGTTTGGTTAGGCATAAGGCTTGTAGATAATTACACTCGTCTTCAAACGCCTGATGATAGGTTTGCGTGATGGCAAGCGCGTCATCATAGCGGCTGTTCTCGTATAGTAACCTGGCTATTTTGAGCGCATTGGCTTGTTCATTTTCCCGTAGCATCTTGATATAACAACGGCGCGCAATCGTCAGTTGAATGCGTACATCAATGCGGGCTAAGGCATTGTGCTGCTCAATCATACTTTGCGTTAAGCACACGTAGGCCTTTTCATAGTCCTTAAGATGCAAATAACACGCCCCTATTTCCTTCAGCATGCTTTCGCCAAATTGCTCTTTGAGACGTACTCGCTGCGCTAGATAAATCGATAATGCCTGCTGATAATAACCTAACTTAAGGGCAGCATGGGCTTGGTAATCACGCAATTTGGCAAAGTCTACCTTGGCCAGCGCAGGCAAGGTGATAAAAGCATCGCAGATCTCTGCATAAGCGCCCAGTATCCACAAATAGTTCATGGTGTAGTAGTACAGAGCTTCGTCATGATAAAAGGCAGGATCAACCTTGTTTAACAGCGTTATTAGCTGCTCTTTACTAGGCTTATTGTATAAGCACTGCTCTTCGATTAAGTTGCGCAATCGCAGGTGTTGGTAGAGCGTGGCAAAACTCACACTGTCTTTTACACCAACCAGTGATGGCATCCGTGTTGACAAGCTCTCAATGTAATGGCTAAAGGCAACAGCCAATTCCCGACAATGCAGGTCCTTGCTAACAATGAGTTCGCTCGTGACCTTCATACCTTCGTCGAGAACGGCAAGCACCCCATGAGATAAAAGGAAATGCTCTGAGAAGAAGGTCATTAAAGCAAATGTAACCTGCTGACTCTGATCTATATCCCAGAATAAGGGCGCGGATAATAGTAATTTCCACTGGCTTGCATCATCACGCAAGGTCTTATCAAAGTACAATTGATTAAGCGCTGTTTGTAACTCTGAGATAGAAGCAACTGTCTTTAAGTCGATGGGAGCTGGAGCAATAGGCTCGGGTTCTGGCTTCGGCGCTGGCTCTTCTTCATCGAAAAAGCCGCTATCAACAAGGCCGTGATGCTCTCTTCTTGCTTGGTTTAGATCATCTTCATCTATGTCATCTTGATCTATGTCATCTTGATCTAGGCCGTCTTGGTCTAGGTCATAGCGATCTAAATCATCTTCGTCATCCTCCACCCATTCGTTAATAACGGGGGCCGGACGTTTCGCCTCTTTTGTGGCTAGCTCATAGGCTTTGCGTAGTGCTTTAAATTCGTCAGGAAATTCTGCTGGAGGGTACTGTTTAAGCAGCTCAGTATAAGCGAGCTTGATCGCCCGTTTATCTCGCGTTGCTTCTATGCCTAGTCGCTGCCAATGGTTCATTATTTACTCTTTTTAATACCTAATACACGTCTAACTACTAAACACATAACTACTCAACACATAACTACTCAACACATAACCAATAAACGCCGTACGCAAAACATAGCCATGAATACACAGAGGGCTATGTGTCGAGCAGTACGCTAAAACCCTTTCCTATTTACGCTGGCGGTTAACCTACTAGGAGAAAGGGAAAGCTAGTAACCATAACTCAATTGGTTTTTGATGCGTTCGATCATGCGCTCAATTTTATGATTATCGTGGGTTTCTAGTACGTCCATAAACAGACCTAGCATCTCACCCACTTCTGCCCTTTTATCGCCTAAGTTCTCTTGGAACAAACGCTCTAATTTCGCTTTAAACGCCGTATTAACCAGCTTGTCTTTCGGTAGGATTTTCAGTGCATTGAGTCGAGTAAAACGATCACGTAACTCATCTGCTGACAGTGATTCTTCACTTTCACCCAAATAAGTGCGGAACTTTTCACCACTGGCGACCTTGGTTACTTCTACTTCTAGTACCCCATTTAGGTCATAAGTGTAAGTTAAGTACAATTCTTGAATGACATTTAACGGCTCTAGCTCGATCTCTAAAGTGCCCAGATACACGTTGTCTTTCGGTAGGTAATGCTCACCTTGGTAGACTTTAATCTGCACTTTTTCTTGCTTAGGGTGCCCTGTGTATACAGAACGAGTTTCACTTACTGGAATGGTGGCGTTACGCTCGATGATTGGCATAAACTCTGCCTGTCCATGACTGTTATTAACCTCTACCCCTAGGGTATAAGGACAAACATCGGTCATGATCACATCTTTTAATTGAATGTCTCGTGCGCTCATTCCTGCTTGAATTGAGGCCCCGATGGCGATGGCATGATCAGGGTTGTATTGAGTTTGCGGAATACGCGAAAAAACACGGCTAATTTGTTGCTGGAAAATGGGCATGCGCGTTGCGCCACCCACAAAGATCAAACCATCGATTTCATTCAGTTTTAAGTCTGCATCCGACATAGCGCGGTTAATAGGGAATTTAGTACGTTCTATTAAGTCACTGCATAGAGTTCGGTATTCTTCTAGGCTCAATTCATACTCGTAACTTTCTCCCTTGTGCTCAAAGGTGAAACTGCCGCTTGGCGCTGTGGTCAGCTGGCATTTTAAACGATCACACAATGACCAAAGGTTACGCTCGGCACTATCGTCTAGATACCCCCGCATCAGTTTGGTTTTACGGTACAGGTCTTCTTCGATCACCGTGGTGAAGTCGTTCCCCCCTAAGTGGTTATCTCCGGCTGACGCGTGTATTTCAAAAATATCGTTAAACACTTCTATTACAGAAACGTCAAAGGTGCCGCCGCCAAGATCTAATACGAGGTAGGTTTGTTCGCAGTCTTTATTGTCTAAGCCATACGCCAATGCCGCAGCGGTTGGCTCGTTTATCAAACGCTCTACTTCAAGACCAGCAAGAGACGCCGCTTGTTGGGTTGCTTGGCGCTGCTTATTATTAAAATACGCCGGAACCGAAATAACCGCTTCCGTTACTGGTTCTTCTAAATATTGCTCGGCTTGCTCTTTCAGGCTTTTTAATACAATGGCCGACAACTCAATAGAGCTATACTCTTCCTCGCCTAATCTAAAGGTTTTATCGGTTCCCATAAAACGTTTGAATTCAGAGATCGTCTGATGAGGATGGGTTGCTAATCGATCCCGAGCAGCTTGCCCAACAAGGATATAATTATCTTCTGACAAGCCAACAATAGAAGGTACTAATATATTGCCTTCCATATCAGGTATTAATTTGACAGCATCATCTTGCCAAATACCAACCACACTGTTGGTTGTACCGAGATCTATCCCTACCTTCATTTATACTCTCCTAACATAATAACGACATTTATAGGAATTATAAGTTACACCTGAATCTAGGCCTAACATAAAAACCAAAATATAATTTAGCTTTGTATCGACACAAAGCGTACGGCAAACGCTGAAACAAAAAGAACTCATCTACTCTATATGAAAAATAACAATCGATATTCTATTTAAATAAAAATAACAGCTTATCCAGACACAGATATTACGTAAATACTTTAGCGATCAAACCGCCTATTACTTATCAGCTTGCGTACTATACCGCTTGAGGAAAAGTGAAAATAGTATAAACAATGGAAAAGAGCTGACAGAGTCATGACTTAAGCCTTTGTGTGACACCGAGACCATAAAAATAACACGTTAATTCAATCAAACACCTAAGCTGGGTGACGAGTCGAGAAAACAAAGGAGATCCGTATTTTGAATAAAAACAATCAATGGCATTTAAAGATGCGCCGTTGAATTCTAAAAAACGTTAATTTTTTAAATCCAATGAGAATCGAAAAATACTGTTAGCTTACTCTAGACGCTGTATTCGTTGGTGCAAAAAACCTCTACTGACATTCAAATATTTGACTTTACAGGCTAAACCCTAAACACGAGCCTACTGATTAACTCGCTACAACCCTTCTATATCAAAGGTTTCTTAGCCATACGTCGCTGATTCGTCAGAAAAGCCACTCTCAATACAAGACTGTAAATCATGCTGCCATAGCGTGCTATCGTTAACCTTGATAATAAAAAAGAGACAATCAGGCGCTTATTATCTGAATTTAGCTCTGACTCTAGATTATTAAAAATGTATTATTTAATTATTTATAAAAAATTAAATATAAATAACATAACGTCCATACAAAAACCCTTACCGTTAATATATTATTTCTATACGAAAAACTTACGTATCTTGAGTTTTCTGACAATACCATAGGATAAATAATATAATTCCAGATGGAAATCATAAGTTTAAAGTAAAAACCTGATTTTTATTTCGCTTTGACCTTGTTTTTTTTAACCAGTATACTCCCGACCACAACATTACCTATTAGTATTAATAAACAAGAAATATATTTTATATAATCTTGTGCATTAATATATAGAAATACTAACAGCATCATTAAAGGAAAAGAGATGATGAAATTGTTTTTATTACTTGCATTATTGTTTAGCCTACCGATTTACGCGAAAGAAGCCTCTAAAGTATACAAAAGTTTTGGTGCAGAATATCAAGCCACCCTTACTGTTGTCCCTGCTGACAGTGACGATACTTACTATGTTAGTTACCAAGGTTTTGAAAACCACCTTGATGGCAGCACCTTACTCTATAAAAAGGCCCCAAATGATGTGGGTAAAGGCTACCATTTAAAAATGGTTGGCATGCCGACGATTAATTTTCGTAACGAAGGTTACCAAACGCTCATTAACGGCACCGTATACCCCTACTCTACAGTGTATTTAGACAATGATTCTGCGACTAAAGTTGTCTATGTTGGTCCTGCTGATATCGTGCAAGTAAATAAAATAAAAGCACAATATAAAACAAGACAATTGAATGTTTTAAGTGTTATTGATGCGAAAAAACAAATTCAAGAAGAATTAGAAAAACTCAATGCGACCTGTGAAAGCACTATTGATACGGACATTGATTGGGATAAATTCGCCGCTCAAGGCAATAAGAAAAGCCCTGCGAAATTAGTGGCTTACCTTCAAGCGTTAGAAACAGTTTGCTCCATTGATGAAGATTACCTAGCGGCGATACAAGACATTAACACCATTGATGTAACCCCATCAAAAACACCAAGTTTGCAACAAGCAAAAATCGTTAACTCAACCTTGCACATCGAAATTGGTGACAATGTTGAGAATTTACCAGAGAGAAGCTACAAACTAATTTACGACACACTTTAACCATTCAAAGGAACGAAAATGAAAAAAGTATTATTATCGACTCTTGTTATTTCATTGCTTAGCACAACCGCTTACGCCTCTGTAAAAGATAAAAAAGCGATGAAAGCAGCCGATGCTCATATCACTACTGAAATAGTCAAAGTGAAGGCTGCTTGTGGCAACCCTTCTCTAGACGTAAAAGTGAACTGGGATGCTTACGAAAAAATGATCTCTGCGAACACAGACAAACTGGCTAAAGACAACTACAAAAGTGAATGGGTTCTATCTCACTCAGGCCAACGTACTGTTGCGACTCTAGAAGCTATGGCGAAAATCTGTAAGTCAGACGCTGACTACAAAGAAGAACTTGCGAAAGTGTCTAAGATCGAAGTTGCTCCTAAAGCAGACTTTAAAGATTCTAAAAACGTTTTCTCTCTAAAAGGCTCAACTATGACGGTTGAAGCGGGTCATAAAATGACACGCAAAGCCGATGATTTCGTCAAACCTATTAAAGCTCTTTTTTAATAGTGGTTTGATCTGGTCTTATTAGACCAATATAAAAAAACCTCATTCGAGATATCGAATGAGGTTTTTTTATTCTTCTACCCGTACTGTAGTTTCTCTTCAACCTTTAGTTTATCTCCGACCTTTAATTTATCTCCGACCAATAGTCGCCACTTATTGATCCGGCGTAAAACTCGGACAATCCAGAAACACATGTTTAGGACAAGCACGGCAAGTCGCACTCGGTACACTTTTAACCATTTCTGTGATGGCTTCTTGCGTTGAGGCTTTTAACACCCCTTCTGAAAAACGCTCTAGTAAGGCTTGATCCGTAAATTCATCCAAGGTGTTGCCCTTTAGCGAGCTAAAAAACACTCGCCCACCGCTTGAGGTGATTCTCTCTATTTCTTCGTACATGGCATATTGCCCAGACGCATCCACAAAGTTAACCCCTTTACACACCACGATAAGATTCTGAGAATGCGAAAAGACAATACTCTGCAAAGATTTCTGAAAGTATTCTGATGCGCCAAAAAAAATCGACCCATCAAGACGAACGATTTTTATTGCGGGGCATTCGGCCAATTGGTAACGCGCAATATTTTTGATTTGCCGTAGCCCCGTTTCATCTTGATAAGGCGCGACTATGGTTAATCTTGGGCGAGAGGTTCGCGCCAAATACAACGCGAGCGATACGCCCATACCAATGTAAATGGCGTATTCCAATGGAAAGACCAACGTACTAATAAAGGTCGCGATAAAAGGCAAAGACTCTGCTTTAGGGGCTTCCATCATCTGACGAAAACTCTTTAATCCAAAAAGATTCCATGCAATCACAATAATACTGCCCGCCATCACAGGCACGGGGATAAATTGCGTTACATTGGGCGCAAACAGCAATACCAGTAAAACAAGGCCCGCAGAAAAGACAATCGCTAACGGGGTTTTCGCCCCTGAATCGTAATTACCACCAGAACGTGTAAAAGAACCAGAACTTGGGTAACACTGAAAAAAAGACCCAACCACATTCGATACACCCTGACCAAACAGCTCTTGATTGGTGTCGATTCGCTGCTTAGAACGCATCGCAATAGAACGAGCGATGGAAATGGCTTCGATCGAGCCAAGTATCGCAATGGTTAATGCACCCGATGCTAACAGAGTCACTAGGTTCCAATCAAAATGAGGCAAAGCCATAAAGGAAGTATTGGTCGGTAACGCGCTGATCATGGTGATATTGTTCGCTACTACATCGAAACTAATCAGACAAAACAACGAACTAAAAATCATTGAGCTAAGCAGAAACGGCACAGCCCGAAGATAACGCCTAAACAAAATCGCGCTGCCGATGGTCACTAAGCCAACTAGAAGAGCGTAACCATTACTCTCTTGCCAATGCATGACCACATAGCCAATTTTGCTAACCATACCGCCGCCAGTCTGGCCAGATAATCCGAATAGATGACTTAACTGGCTAGCCGCGATCAACACCGCCGCGCCTGAAGTAAACCCCTGAATCACCGAATGGGAAATAAAATTTGCTAGACTGCCTAATCGCAAAAAAGCAAAGCCAAGCTGAAACATTCCCACTAAAAAAGTCAGTAAGAACATCAAGCTCAAATAGCTGCCATGAGACGGGCCAAGCACATTACTGATCACCACCGCCGACACAATAGACAAGGCCGCCGTTGGTCCTGACACCATGTGCAACGAAGAACCAAACAGCGACGCCAATATGGCCGACACGATCGCTGCGTACAGACCAAACTCAGGAGGTAAACCTGCAATCAGCGCATAAGCAATACCTTGCGGAATCACCAGAAAAGCCCCAGTAATGCCCGCTACGATGTCTGACTTTATCGTGTTGGCATCCAACGTTTTCAGCCAGCTTTTACATGGCAAAATTTGAATTTTCATCTAACCCTTAGTGATCCTTTGCAGCGTCTAACGCAGTATCTAAATTGAGGCGAATTGTGTGCTAAAAAAAGAGGCAACGAAATCGTTGCCTCTTACTCTCTAGGGTTAAACTATACAGCCTTATCGCGCCGTCTTCTTTGCAAGATAAAAATCAATCCAAACAAAGCAAAACTCGGAATATAGATAAACGCCTTAGAAGGTTGCTCATTGGCGACTTCTAATCCGGTGATTACCTGAAAAGCTTCAAAACCTGCTTGATAAGCGTCACTGCCGATGTCAACACTGTCTACTTCGACTTTACCGCCTTGAATATAAAGATTCAGACCGGCGTCTTGTAAAATAGTATTAAGCGGTGCGTTATCTCGGGCGATCAGCATGTGTATGGTATTTTGCACTTCTCCAGAATAGCCATCGTCAGAGACATGCAATCGCAACGGCGTACCCTTCTCGACTGGCTTATCTTGCTCAAGAAATTCACCCATCGCAATATAATGATGCGGCTCTACCACTTTATCGATCCAGAAACCCGGACGGAATATGCTAAAAGCAATCAATAGTAACGCAGCGGTTTCCCACCACTTACTTTTCACCAAGAAATACCCTTGCGTCGCGGCAGTAAAGATCAACATCGCTAAGGTCGCTATCACGAAAATGAAGATACCTTGTGTGGCCGTTACGTCGATCAGCAACAGATCTGGGTTAAAGATAAACAAGAATGGCAAGATCGCCGTCCGTAAGGCGTATTTGAAGGCAATAATACCTGTGCCAATCGGCTTACCGCCGGAGACTGCTGCCGCCGCAAAGGAAGCCAAACCAACCGGAGGCGTCACATCGGCCATTAAGCCAAAATAAAATACGAACAAATGTACCGCTATCAGTGGTACTACCAATCCATTGGACGCGCCCACTTCAACAATTACTCCTGCCATTAAAGACGACACCACGATGTAATTAGCGGTGGTAGGCAATCCCATGCCCAGCACCATACAAAGTATCGCCACCAAAATAAGCATGAGAGTGATATTGCCAAACGATAAGACTTCCACTACGTCTGCCAGTACAGCACCCACACTGGTTTGTGATACCACGCCGACAATAATGCCCGCTGTGGCCGTCGCGATGGAAATGCTGGCCATATTACGTGCGCCAGTCACCATGCCATCAAACAGATCTACCACGCCAGTCATCCAAGAAACACCCACTTCATGACGAAATAGACCTTCTAAATAAGGTTTAGTGAGTATCATAAAGATGGTTAATAGCGCCGCCCAAAAAGCACTTAACCCTGGACTAAGTCGCTCCACCATTAGACACCAAACCAACACAACGACAGGCAATAAGTAATAAATACCAGAGCGAAAGATCGCCCCTGGCAGGGGTAAATCACTTAAATCTTGGTCAGCGGAATCACTTAGTTTAGGATATTTAGAGCTAATATAGAGCAAGCCAACGTAGCTGCCCAAAACCAACGCCGTGACCACATAAATAGAGTTATCACCCGTGAGTACTTTGATCCAGCCTAATCCATAATAGACCAGCGCGCACAATACACAGACAACCAAGAAGCCAAACAAGAAAGACGACAATTTTCGGACCAAACTGACCTTGGCAGCCTTACGCGGCAAGCCTTGCATATTGGCTTTTAACGCTTCTAAATGCACTATATACACCAAGCCAATATAGGAAATTAACGCGGGTAAAAAAGCATGTTTGATGACTTCTAAATAGCTAATACCAACGTATTCCACCATCAAGAATGCGGCGGCGCCCATGACGGGCGGCATGATTTGACCATTCACCGATGACGCCACTTCGACAGCACCAGCTTTCTCCGCAGAGAAACCCACCTTTTTCATCATAGGAATAGTAAAGGTGCCTGTCGTCACAACATTGGCAATGGAAGACCCTGAAATCAGCCCTGTTAACCCAGACGCTACCACTGCGGCTTTCGCTGGCCCACCTTTAAAATGACCTAAACACGCAAACGCGAGCTGGATAAAGTAGTTACCAGCACCGGCTTTATCAAGAAGACAGCCAAATAATACGAACAAAAAGACAAAATCGGTGGCAACCCCTAAGGCAATACCAAATACCCCTTCGGTGGTAATCCACTGATGATTAACCACTTCATAAATGCTAAACCCTTTGTGAGCAATCATTTCAGGCATGTAATTGCCATAAAAGTTATAGATCAAAAAGACAGAAGCAATCAAAGGCAGCGTAATACCGAGACTTCTACGCGCTGCCTCGAACAATAATGGGATACCAATACAAGCGACAATAACATCCTGTAAAATTGGCGCACCCACTCGGGTGGCAATACTGTCGTACTCAATAAGGTAATAAGACGCACAAAGGCTGGCAACAATGGCCAGTAGCCAATCTGCTAACGGAATTTTGCTGAGCGATGAGCGGCTGCAAAATGGAAAATTCAAGAAGACTAAGAAAATGGCAAATGACAGATGAATAGAACGCGCTTGGTTACTATTCCATCGTAGCAAATCGGTGTCTAATAAGTAGGGAAAGGGAGACGCGATCCAAAGCTGAAACAGAGCCCATAAAAATGCCACTACTAAGGTGATTTTTAGCGGCAGTCCCGCTGCCTTTCGGCCACCCATGTCGTTTGACGACACTAACTCATCTAAATCCGTCGAGCTACTGCTCTCCTTAACTAGACTCATGTACTAACTCCAGGAGAATGCTGTTATTAGCCGCTGGGAATGCATCCACCAGCGGCACGACAAAATGAATGACGGCTAGATTACTATTATTTAATCCAACCACGCTCTTTGTAGTACTGCACCGCACCAGGATGTAATGGTGCAGATAGACCAGCTGAAATCATTTCTTTCGGATCTAGGTTAGCGAACGCTGGATGTAGACGTTTGAAGCGGTCGAAGTTTTCAAACACAGATTTCACTAGGTTATAAACCACTTTGTCAGACGTTGCGGTAGAGGATACCAAGGTCGCTTTTAAACCATAGGTTTTTACATCGTTTGGCGTTCCATCGTACATGCCACCAGGAATACTGGCGTAACTGTAGTATGGGTATTGTTTAATTAAGCGATCAACCGCATCGCCTCTCACATCCACAATTCGTGTATCACAAGTGCTGGTGGCTTCCTTTACATTCGCCACAGGATGACCTGCAACCATTACGAAGGCATCTACTTTGTTGTCACACAAGGCTTGAGATTGCTCAGAGGATTTCAGTTCACCTGCTAATTTAAAGTCTGAGGTTTTAATGCCTGCTTCATTCATCAGTGTCAGCATAGTGGCACGTTGACCGGAGCCTGGGTTACCAATATTAACGCGCTTACCTTTTAGGTCTGCGAATTTTTCAATGTGCGCATCCGCTCGTGTTACCAAGGTAAAGATGTCTGAATGCAAAGAGAACACAGCACGAAGATCTTTATAAGCGCCTATGTCTTTAAAATTTGAAGTGCCGTTGTAGGCATGATACTGCCAATCGGATTGTACAATCCCAAAGTTTAACCCACCAGATCGCATCGAGTTAAGGTTGGCAATAGACCCTCCCGTAGAAGGCGCAGAACAACGTAGATTATGATCTGCTGAGGTGCGGTTCACCATTTTACAGATCGACTGACCAACAACGTAATACACACCAGTCTGTCCTGCGGTACCGACAGAAAAATGCTCGACGCCGGCCGCAAAACTAGCGGATGCACCTAAACTGCAGGTTAACATGACGGCGGCAGCGCGATTAACTAACGTCTCTTTTATCATTTTCATTGAGTAATCCCGTTTCTTTTGTGAGTTTTATAGAGCTAGGCTCTAATTGATTGCTTGAAAGCAATTTCTGTTTTAATTATCGAACGTTCAAACTAGACCCGTTCTTATTGCCCCATGATTAGCTGGTTTGCTTAATAAGGTCTTTATACAGTTGACGAATGCGAGCCACCATAGGACCGGGTTTACCATCTCCTACTAGACGCCCATCAATTTTCACCACAGGTGTTTGACCACCGAATGTTCCGGTGACAAACGCTTCATCTGCAGCGTACACATCAAACAATGAGAAATCTGTTTCGTGAACTGGGATGCCGTTTTGCTTACACACGTCGATGACTTTCTGACGGGTAATGCCATTCATGCAATATTTGCTCGTAGAGGTCCACACTTCGCCTTTACGTACAAAAAAGAAGTTGGTGGAATTACATGTGGCCACAAACCCTTGTGGATCTAGCATCAGCGCCTCATCCGCGCCTGCTTTTTGCGCATGTGTCAGAGCAGTAATGCAATTTAACTTACTATGCGAATTAAGTTTTGGATCTTGGCCATTAGGTTGACCACGTACGATATGCACGGTAAATAAACTCATGCCATTTTCAAGCACAACGGTACTTGGCTTACTGTGCTCAGCGATAATAACGGTCGTGGTGCCAAACACACTCAATTTAGGGTCTTGGAATGGGTGCTTTTTGCGGCCACGCGTCACCATTAAGCGTAAATGCGCATCATGTGTCATGCCGTTTTCCGCTAAGGTGTTATAAAGCGCTTGAGTGATCTCTTCTCTAGTCAGGTCTAACTCAAAATCTAATACTTTAGCAGACGCGTATAAGCGGTCTAGGTGATCATCTAAAAAGGCAATTTTGCCATCGTAAATGCGCAGACCTTCCCAAATACCATCTCCCAGCATGAAACCACTGTCATAAACAGAAACCACGGCTTCTTGCTTTGGGAGCAATGCACCATTGACATATACCTTGATCAGTTCATTCCTACTGTCTTCTTCAGCCGCATGGGCGCTAAAAGAATGAGACGACATAACTTACTCCAATTATCAAAATAGTAGACTGACGTGACGTGCACGTAATTTGCTTGTTGTCTTGAGAATAAGACGAATGAGTAAATCTTGTCAACTGTAAGATTGTCGACAATCCTACAATTAATTCATTCGAGTATGTCTACAAGGGATTATTTTTGGTATCTTTGCTGTATCGCAGCTCTCTGCATTACTCGCACTATCAGGAATGTATGCCGTCACTTAATTTAAAACCTATTCATAAAGACCGTACACTTAGAGCCAATGTGGCCGAACAACTTAGAGAAGCCATTATTAATGGTGATTTACCGCCAGGCACTAAGCTGGTTGAATCTCAGCTGTCTGCCCTACTTGGTGTGAGCCGAGGCCCATTACGTGAAGCGATTCGCCAATTGGTGGATCAGAATCTCATCGAAAGCATTCCCTATACAGGCACATATGTCGCCAATATCTCAGTGAAAACGATACAAGAGCTGTACTCATTCCGTACTGAACTTGAGCAGTTTGCGTTTAAATTAGTATGGGATAAGCGTGATAAAGACTTTCGAGATAATTTAAAAAGTCAGCAGAAGAAGCTCACCAAGGCCATAAAAAGCAAAGACCGTGATGCGACGATTTTTGAAGAGTTAGAATTACACGATGTGGTGTACAAACATTGCGGCCATGAGCTACTGCAACAAACATGGCAACGCTTACGTGGCAGGCTGCATTTGTATTTTACCTTCCATCAAAAAGCCCATAATCGCGCCGGACCATTGATTACGGCGCATGATAAATACGTTGATCTCGCGCTTGGTGATGATTTAACTGCTATGCTCGACCATATCACCGAACATATGCAACAAGGCTATAACAAAGTTGAGATGCTGGTTTCGGATATTGAAGCAAATCAAAAATAATCCACCCCAATGTGGTAAGAGACTAAAAAGCCGCAGAACACGGACGCTCAATACGTCATGATTCTACGGCTTTTTTAGCAACTCACTTAGCGCAAAAAAACATCTGTATTAGATTTTTTAGAACGCCATTTTCCACTCTAACTGACACCAAGGATGATCATCATCCGCCAATATAGTTTGTAAAATAGCCGTCGCTTTTTCAATTTTTTGATCAAGGTCATAACTAAAGTCAAAGTCCTGACCAGGCTGATAATTATATTCTTTGACTTCAATGTCTTGCCATACACAGCGCCCGACAACATAACTTGCTGCAAAATTATGCCAGCTATCAAACAGTGTCTGAGCAAGCTTGCCTATCCTGACCAAGTACTGCCACGCTTCTGCTTCTGTCAAAATATTCACCGTCACACCACAACGGCATAGAAACGCATAGCGACCAATATCAAACGCTCTGATACCACAACGAGAAAGCGCCATCCTATGTATTTCTGCCCAGCCCGATTTTATCCCCATTGGGGTTTTCTGATAGGTATTAGATCGATCTTCAGAAAGATAAGTCGCCAATAAATCTGGGCGAATAAATTCATTCAAACACGCCATAAAAAGTGCGCTAGTTTGGGTATGACAGAATCTATCTAGCGTGCTAATTAACTCTTCTTTAGAAGAGACGCCATAACTGCCTGCCAACATTTTCGTATAAGAATTTACAAGATAGGGCTTTTCTTCTGTCGCCATATTCAAGCTTTCCAACCCTTCCCCATTTTGCATGGCCAGATGCCCAGAAAGGCTGATCAACCAGCTTTTTTGCTCAACCGTTAAGGCAAGATCACCTGAGTCTATTGCTGTTTTTTCATTTAGACTGTGCATCTACAACCTCCTTTGCTGTTTGTAATTGAACGCATAACGCCTGATATTTTGGATGCTCTGGCTCACCAAGCGCGACTAATTTTTCACAGCATTCTATTGCGTATTCCAATGAGCGTACGCCAAATTTTTCATGGCCAAACTTATCTGCTGCTATCATCAGAGGCGAAATCGCCTCTTGATACTGCTCTAAAGCAGCCAATGAGCGACCTTTGTAATAATACAATCGGGCTGAATTAGGGAAAGCTCCGATCGCATATTCCGCCAGCTTGATGCAGGTCGTAAAATCGTCATCTTCAAACATAAGCTGAATAAACTTTAAGCCCATACTTGGATCATGAGGGACTTTTGTCATAACGTGCTTAATACTTTGTCGTGCGACACCTTTCAGATTTTTTTTCATCTCGGGTGCAAATTCCACTAATTTCACTAATAACGCGTGAATCAATCCCCAGCAATAATATTGTTTATAATCAATCTCGGTACAGACAACACTCGACATTGGCTTATTAGGTTCGCCATCATAGTTAACTGGCGGTAAATCCAGTGTCTCAAGTTCATAAGGCGAATAGACTCTTGGATGGATTGAGCCTGGATAAAATGCCGTTTTATAGAAGGCTTGGGGGGAAGATGGAAGCTTCGGCACCAGTACTTTGACTAAAAAATCAAAGGTAATCGAATTAGGGCAAGACGTTACTAAATCCACCAGCAACGGCCACATCAACTGGCTTTGTGATTCATACAAAGACAGAAACTTCTCGAACTCTACAAACGCCTCTTCTAGGCGGCCCAGTTTCACTAAGCACAATGCTTGTAGATAATTACATTCCTCTTCAAAAATTTGACGGTAGGTTTGGGTAATAAGTAAGGCATCTTGATAGCGGCCATTTTCAAACTGTAACCTGGCTATTTCAATCGCATTAGTCGCTTCGTCTTGTTTTAACACGTTGATATAACCACGACGTGCAGTAATAAGCGCGGCTTTACTATCAATATCTGCTTCTTTTATATAGGTCGCCGCCGTTAAATAAACGTGGGCTTGTTGGTAGTGTTTTAGATGCAAATGACACAAGCCAATTTCTCTGGACATCCAGTGACCATAAAAGTTTTTTTGACGTTCTCGCTGGGTAGTATAAAGCACCAACGCTGTATCATAGTTACCTAACATGTACTCTGCATGCGCTTGATAATCACCCACCTGTGACAGCGAATCTTTTATTGAACAACAGGTAAGCAGTTGTTTTATTTCTTCATATGCTTCTAATGCCCATAAGTTACTCGTGACATACAAATACAGTAAATCGTCATCATAAAAATGAGGGTCCACTTTTGCCATCAAGGCCATCAATTGCTGAGCCGTTACATTGTTATAGATGCATTGCTCTTCGATCATATAACGCAGCTGTAAATGCGCCTGCAACAAGTCAAAATCGATGCTGTCATCATAATTTTCTTTATAATGAATACGCTTCGGTAGACTGTCTATGAAGTGTTTCACGCCAATGGCCAACTCACGACATTGCAGGTCTTTACTCAGAACTAACGCTGAGGAAATCTTTACATTCTCGTCTAAGAAATCATAAACGGATCTGGACAAAAGTCGGTTTTCTGATAAGAAGCTAACCAACAACAAAGACACTTGCTTATTCTGATCCACATCCCAAAAAATCGGGGCGGAAAATAGCTTTTTCCATTGATCAATCTCTAAGCGCAATGACACATTGGTATAAAGTTGATGTAACGCAATATTGAGTTGGGAAAGAGAACTGACTGAATGCAGTTCTATCGGTTGAGGAGCAACCTCTTCTTCCTCGACCACGGGTGATGCTGGTTCATCTTCATCAAAAAAGACCTTATCAACTACCCCCTTTGGCTCAATGTCGGCGGCGATATTGATATTTGACAACTGCTGCTCGAACTCTGAAACAGAGTCTGTGTCTTCGGTCGGGTCACTTTCAACAACGAGCGGTTTTTTCGCTTCTTTCGTCGCTAACTCATACGCTTTACGTATGTTTTTAAACTCTTCCGGGAACTCTGCAGGAGGATATTGTTTTAGCAGCTCAGTGTAAGTGAGTTTAATAACTCGCTTATCTCTAGTGGCATCGATACCTAACACTTTCCAATGATTCATCGCTTACTCGTTTGTTTAAATGCTTAACGGGGAGCAGCATACAAAACCTAATGTAAGAATAAAATCAACTTACAAAAACAAAGCGGAAAAATGACGGATCTTTACATTGTGGCAGAGCATAGTATCAGTGTGTCTTAGGAAGAAAACACACCAAACGGTTTCTCTGACGGTAGGGCAAACCGGCTTTCTTTATCCCTCTAAATTCAGATAAACATAGATCGCTTTTCTGCTGCTACCTTCAATAGGATGATTCAAGCTAAATAATGGGATGGTTTTTACGATCTCAAAATGGGGCTCTTTAAGCGTGTATAACAAAAGGCTTTTGCGGGGGGAATATTTCTTAAAATCAATTTTCTTTTTGTCTCTTGAAAAAGGTCAGGGTGAAGTGCTGGAGAAGACAATAAGAAATAACTGAATTGTATCACTTGCCCTCCATTGTCTAGCAATGTCGCCCATTCATGGATAATAGAAGCTTTTGTCTCTTTTGCTAAGGAACGCAAAGGCAGGCTTGAAATAATACTCGCCACCTTAACATTAGAGCCAAATTCAGTCATTAAAAGAGAGTTCAATTCGGTGGCATCGCCTTTTATGACCTTAAGATCGGGAAATCGAACCTTCAGCAAGTCAGCAAAACGCGGAGAACGCTCAATTACAATCAAACGACTAGGATCAATACCTCTGTCCAATAATGCTTGTGTTACCACTCCCGTGCCTGCGCCTAATTCAATATAATAACCATCCTTTGTGGTATCGACTTGATTGGCCATGGCGTTTGCTAATCCACGAGAGCTTGGGCATAAGGCTCCGACCGCCCTTGGCTCTTTTACCCACTCTATAACAAAAGGTTTTAAATATTGTGTTAGCCATTTATACACCAATGAAGAGGCGGCTAATCTTTGCTTAGATTCACTGTTCGTTTTCATCGTTCTCTGCCTCATTGTTAACTAGCTGTCTTCAATCCATATGAGTTTCAAAGAATGAACATTAAGCTATGCTTAAACATAACGTGGTAGCGTGAGTAGAATTTTCACTAAATTACATCTCACTCTGTGCTGCAACACCACTCGATCAACTATTCCTTACAGAAAAATCGTTGTAATAATCAAGTGCTATGTTAATGCAAACCTCAAGGGTTTGTGTGATAGGGCTTTGAAAACTAAATGTCATATTTGAGATATTTCATATTTCTGAATGACGACAACAGGCTCCTGATTGGCTTGATTTGTACTTTGGTAAGAGCAACAGCCATTCACTGCAAAAGCATGCAAAGTAAATGTGCAAAAAAGGAACGACAGAAAATATGTAACTAAAAGACCGAGGGATATTATGAGGCAGCATCAACGCCAAGGAACGCCTCCTAGCTCGTTGATGCTGGTATATAGATTAATCGTGCTTGGTATTAACGAAATGGCCTTTGCACGAGTGAAAGACCTTTACACAAGTAAAAGACCTTTACGCTAATCTGTCACTAAACATGCTGTCCTGCACAAAATCCACTGGCCCAAGCCCATTGAAAATTGTACCCACCCAACCAACCAGTGACATCCAACACTTCACCGATAAAGTACAAACCTTTTTGTTTATTGGACTCAAAGGTTTTAGAAGACATTTCATTAGTATTCACACCACCCAAAGTGACTTCGGCAGTGCGATAGCCTTCTGTGCCATTAGGCGCGATGTCAAAATTAGATAAATAGTGAGACAAGCTTTCGATCTGCTCATTTGAGGTTTGTGCACTGCGTTCGTTTAACCAAGGGAACTGCACTTTTATCAACTCAACCAGACGCTTTGGCAACTGATGAGATAAAAAGCCTTCAAAACTTTTCTTAGGCGTACTTTGACGTACATCGATCAAGCTATCGAGGGTCAATTCCGGGGCAATATTGATTGTCAGCGTTTCGCCCGGTTGCCAGAAGTTGGTTATCTGTAAAATAGAGGGACCACTCACCCCACGATGAGTAAACAACATAGGCTCTTGGAAAGTAGTACCGTTCGCGGTGGCAGCTATTTCGCAGGCAATACCAGACAACTCAGCCAATTGCGCTTTACGATCTGGCTGTACCGTAATCGGCACTAAGCTAGCTCGTGTTGGTAACACTTCATGCCCTGCTTGCTTCGCAATGTCATAACCAAAACCACTGGCACCCATGGTCGGAATTGACAGCCCTCCAGTAGCAATCACAATCGACTCACAGGAAAAATCGCCCTGATTGGTTTTCACCACGGTTTGAGTTTCTTGATAGTCAACACTATGAATATTGGTATTCAGTTTTAATTCTGCCCCTGACCATTCAAGCTCTGTCAGTAAAATGTCTAATAAGTCTTTAGCAGAATGCTCACAGAACAACTGGCCTGGTGTTTTCTCAACATAATCCAAGCCGTGACGATCAACCAGATCAACAAAATCTTGGGAAGCATAGCGACGTAATGCAGAAATACAAAAATAGGGGTTATCAGATAAGAAGTGTTTAGGAGCGGCATCCATATTGGTAAAATTACAGCGTCCACCACCTGACATTAGAATTTTTTTACCTGCTTTGTTTGCATGATCCAGCACTACAACGCGTCGACCACGATAAGCGGCCGTCGCAGCGCACATCAAACCCGATGCACCTGCACCAATAATTACCACATCAACCTTATCCACATTAAACCTCTGTTTTTTCAATTGGCTGCATTATAAAGATTGCATCTTAGATTGCTATCGAATCTAAAACCGATTGAAATGCTGAGGAAATATGATTGAATTTATTTGTCCACAAAAACCGTTAAGAAGGCTGTGGGAATCATCAATAACTTCTTATTTTTCAATTCATTAGGCAAAATCAAACATTATTTAAAGATTTATTTACCCTCTTGATTTATCTCAATACATGAAAATACCACACAAAAAACAGACGATTTACAAAAATCTCTATACATAAACACTGAGTTTTTATACAGTACTGTATAAATAACCAGTAAACATTGTGATAGAGGCTGTGGATATGATTAGTGTAAGTATAAAAAAACAGAGTCGTAATATGAATAAGGTCATTATTAGCGCACTGGCTGCGCTCGCACTGTATGCACCGATAAAAGATACTGTTCGTTATATTGAAAGTCTGTTTCAAAAACAAAATATTGAAATTATCGATGCTTCTTTTGGTGCTAAGACACGCTGGCAGCAACAAACACCCTCTTATGTAAAAGTGTCTCAGTCCTCCACGCCAAGTTTCACTAATGCTCAGGTTATTTATACACGCTTACGATTAAGCAACCCAACTTCACAACCTCAGTCTTATCGTAAAATATGGCTCAACTTTGAACATAAAACAGGCGCGCGTAACTACACTACCGATTACACCCTCTATAATATAGAAACACGTCAACGCTTAGTGGGGCAAAGTATTCAACTGGGTCCTAATAGCAGTATCGATGTCATTGCCGCTTATCGATTTATTCCCAGCTACACACAAAAAACACCACTCACGATGAGCGTATCGTGGGAAGGTAATGACTTAATAAGAGAAACTGCGTGTGCCTATAACTTACAAACCGCCATGACTAATAACTTTCATTACCAATGTCGACGCTCTTAACGTACTGACTTATCGACATTTAGATGTATAGAAGCAAATGAACTAAGTATCGTAAAAACGGCTATTTAACCTGTGAGAAAAGTGAATATTTACATGCATAACATCGCTTTTCTCGACAAAAACCTCTTTGAGAACCTCTATCATCTCGTTATTTTCAACTATCTTTGTAAATAGTGCCTCATATCAAAAAACAAGATAGTCATTGTCCTTATTTTTAGGTAGCCTTTAGTATTCCCCTTAAGTTTTTAAGGTCTTTTTCACCAATTGAAGTTAATCGATGCTAATTGACTTTTTAAAAGCTTTTTTCTTAATAGATAGCACTCAGCTTGAGCGGTACAACAAGAGCACTTTTCAACTCAGTGCCTTGCGGATCTTAATCACGCTTACTTTACTCGTTTTCGCGGTCGTAGAGCTGAGCAGCCTTATGCTTAATTCCAATAACAGCAGCCTGTTTTTAGTTATTAATAGTGTGTGTTTTGGTGTCTTAGTCGGTCTCTTATTATTTTGTAAAAAGCATACTAAAATAACGTCTGCGCTTTTTATTACCACACTTGCCACCATAGGCTTATTGCTCGTCACCTTATCCCAAGATACTCACGCCATTAAATACGGCTTGATCTTCTTATACTCACTGCCTTTGATGGCTCGACTGCTTTTCAGCTTTCGTTTTTCATTACTGCTTAGCTTTGCCAATATCGGTTCGTTTTATCTGATTGTGGTGAATTCACATAGCTTGCATATACAAGAAAATGGTCTTCCACCTGTTTTTACGGCGTTTTACTTTCAAGCACTGACTTTTGTTACCTTAAACCTAGGCCTACCACTGGCCGTTTCTAGAATAATGTATACCCTTGAGCAAAATACAGCGCATCTTGAAACCTTATATCGTCGCTTAAATCGTAACTACACCTTATCGGAAGAAATATTTGAACACACAGGAACCCCCACCGTTCTTTGTAACCAATATGGCACCGTACTAAAAGCCAACCATCAAGCCCGCTCTTTATTGTCTACGATCAACCAACATCAAGTTGAAGACAGTAAAATACAATCTTGGCTGATCCCACTAAATAAATCAGCAGAAAGCCCTTTTTGGCAATCCGATACTGCTGAATGCACATTGAAAAGTGATAGCAATGTCCACATTGAAGTTCATCGAGCAACCTTGACGAACCATGGTCACTATATGCTGCACCTAAAAAACATTACGCAGCTAAAAGAACTTCAACAAGCACTCGAAAACACCCAAGAAACGAATTGTCGCTTGGCGCATTTTGATGTGTTAACTCGCCTGCCAAATCACGCTAATTTTTGCGGCCAAATAAATAAAAGAATCAAACAAGAAACCAATCACTTAACTGGTGCCATGGTTATTATTCGGATCAGTGAGTTTAAACTACTGAATAAAAAATACGGCAAAGACAACGCTAACCGTATTATTCTTAATTTCTCAAAAATGCTACAAAGTAAACTCTCCGATCAAACTCTGGTTGGCCGGTTAAGAGGGGTGAAATTCGCCTGTTTTTTACCCCTTAGTCAGTCCTATTTAATTAAACGCAATTTATCCACCTTAATTAAATCCGTGCTTCCTGAGCAAATAAAATTGGACGGAAATTTACTCAATATTGATTATAAAATTGGCATAGCCTATTACCATAACGATGGCAACACAGCAGAATCTCTATTAGAACAATGTGAGATGTCGCTAGAATATTCCACTAGCGCCAATCGTTTCTCTTATTACGACAATCAACTTGAGAAAAAACTGGTTGAAGAACACCAGTTAGGCCTACTACTGAGTACGGCGATCAAGCAAAACCAAATCGTTTTATGGTTACAGCCTCAGGTGTTACCGAATGGCCAAATTTGCTCATTTGAAGCCCTTGCCCGCTGGAAAAAAGACGACGGTAACTTTGTTTCACCGTTTGTTTTTATTCACTTGGCTGAAAAATTAGGTCTGTTGCCTGCATTAGCTGAAAACCTGTTACTTTCTTTAATGCCTACCCTGACAGCATGGCATAAAGAGCATATTCACACTTCGATTGCCTTTAACTTAGCTGGTCAGGAATTAATGAATGATGGTTTTTTCGGGTTACTCGTTTCATTAGCTGCAAACCACCCTTGGTTGAGTGACATGCTTGAAATTGAGATAACTGAAACAAGCCCAGTAATGACGCATCAGCTCATCCATAAGCGCTTAAAAACACTGCATCAATATGGCTTTACCATTGCCATTGATGATTTTGGTACCGGACAAGCGACGATGGGACAACTGATTGATGTGCCTGCGACTGTATTGAAAATTGATCGCCGTTTTGTGGACCCTTTACCTAATGATCAACGCCACCTTGATATTGTGAAATCAACAATACAATTAGCCAAATCACTCAATATGAAAATCATTGCAGAAGGCATAGAAACCAAAGCACAAGCTAAGCTGCTGATTGATTTAGGTTGCGATACGCTACAAGGGTACTATTTTGCCAAACCCTCGCCATTAACGGACTGGACTGACAATAACCATCAAAAAGCCAAAGCGCTTCGAATGGTCTCCTAATCATCCGATCACTCAGCAACAGAACACAACCCAGTTAGTACTTAACAATCAGACAGACATAAAAAAACCAGAATGCTTTATGAAGTGACCCCATAAAGTTGGACTCATTTCTAAGCGGCTACCAAGGCCTGA